>DASYAE010000238.1:0-32973 GCA_036501535.1 Actinocrinis sp.
CAGTTCCATCTCGCACCAACCCCTCGCCCACGGTGACGGAACCCGGCGGCCAGCCCGTCTCAATCGAGCCCTGGATCGGTGCTGGTGTACTGAAGGCCTCGCCGCCGGATCCCCTTACACCGCCATTAGGGTTGCAGCCGCGCCTTTGATCTTCGCCCTTGCCCGCTGAGACCGCCAGCTGCCCTCCTGCCCCACCTCACCCCAATGCGTGAGACCTCTGATGGACATTTGCCCATCAGAGGTCTTACCGGTTTGTCCTCAGCGCGCCGCCGTGACAGCAAAATCAGCAATCACCTCTGGACGTCGACGACGACGGTCCCCGTGGCGCTCCTGCCGTGGTAGGACACGGTTGCCGTGATCGTCGCCGGTCCGGCTCCGACGGCGCGTAGGACGGTGCCGTGGTGGCTGACGCTCACCACGTGCGGGTTGTTGCTCGAGTAGCGGACGGTCATGCCGGCGGGCAGCGGGGTGCTCTGTCCCTTGGTGATGTAGCCGTAAAGGCTCTGATCGCTGAGCGAGACGGTGAGCTGCGGGACGATCGTGCTGCCGGTGGGGAAGTCGACGCGCTGCGCGACGCCTGCCGCGGCGTCGCCTGGGAGCACCGGCTGCACTGTGACGATGGAGGGTGTCGGGTGGAGCGCGCCGGTTACCCGGATCGTGGCCTGTTGCTTGATGTCCTCGCTCGAAGTGCCGAGTTCGAGGCCGTATGTGCCGTCGTAGGCTTGGTAGCGTCCGGCCGCGTCGCTGTAGAAGGCTAGGTCGGGGATCTTGACCGTGAAGGTGAGGCGCTTGGTCTGGCCCGGTGCGAGGTCCACCTTCTGGAAGTCCTCGAGCCGCTGGTCCGGCAGTTGTAGTGCGACGGGGGCGTCCGGTGCGCTGGTGTATAGCTGGGCCACTGTGGCGCCCGGTGTCGTGCCGGTGTTCGTGACGTCGGCGGTGACGGTTACCGTGCCGTTCGCGTCGGCGTCGGTGTGGTTGACGGTCATGTGCGAGTACTGGAAGTTCGTGTAGCTGAGTCCGTAGCCGAAGGGCCAGGTCTCGTTGCCGGTGAAGTACATGTAGGTCCGGCCGTCCGTGCCGTTCTCCGGCTGGAGGGTGTAATCGGACGTGGGCGGGAGCTGATTTGCGTTGGCGTACCAGGTGAAGGGCAGGTGGCCGCTGGGGTCGGTCTTGCCGAGCAGCACGTCTGCCAGTGCTGCGCCCTGGCGCTGGCCGTTGTAGGAGCTCCACAGTAGGGCAGGGGTGGTGCTTAGGAACGGGCTGGTGTCCGCGTCGCCCATGGTTTCCAGGTAGACGATCGTGTTGGGGTTTGCCGCCTCGACCTGGCTGATCATCGAGGCCTGGGCGCCGGGTAGTGCGAGCGTGCTGCGGTCTACGCCCTCGGTGCCGGTGCTGGAGTCGGTTCCGGCTACCACGACGACGGCGTTGTAGTTCTTGGCGGCTGCGACGGAGGCCGGGTCTACCGTGGTCAGTGTCGCAGCGGTCGTACCTCCGGTTACGCCGGGGTAGAAGTCCACCTGTGCATCGGGGTTGATTGCCTGTACCGCGGCCTTGATGCCCTCGTACGCGTCGACGTTGTTCGCCGTGCCCGCCGCGCCCTGGGCGCTGGCGTAGCCGCCGAGCGGCAGCGACTGCGGGTGCGCGAAGTAGCCCATGACGGCGAGCTTGTACGTTCCCGATGACGGGATCTTCAGTGGTAGCAGTGGGTTGCCGCCGCCGGCCGGCGCTGAGTTTTGCAGCAGCACAAGGCTCTGATCGGCGCTTTCCTGCGCGAGTTGGAGCCGCTGCGGTGTCTCGGTGATGGCGTTGTTGGCGTTGCTGTTGACCCATGCTGTCCCGCCGAGTGCCTTGCGGGCCGTGGCGACCCACGGCACCTGTGATTCGGCGTCGAACTCGCCGGTCTCGATTCGCGCGGTGAACAGCCGTACGAGCGAGGTGTCCACGTCGCCGATGTTATATGTGTCGGTCAGCGTCTGGATGTTCTGTGTCAGAGCTGTCGGGACGCTGTTGCCGTAGTTGTTGCCGTCCTGGTAGCCGGCGTTGCATTCGAGGTCTTCTCCGGCCGAGTTCGCGTAGGCCACCCGGGTGATCGGGTTAAGCGGGTCGGTGGAGTTCGGCGGGACCCAGTCGTGGCCGGCCTGTGAGATGTAGACCGCGTCGCAGTCCGAGGTGAAGTATCCGTCGAAGCCGTATGTCTCGCGAGCCAGTTCCTGGTTCAGCTGTACGTCGTCGGGTGACGGGATTCCGTTGACCTCGTTGTAGGAGCTCATCATCGAGCCCGGATGGCTCTGTTCGATGATGCCGGCGAACTGCGCGGTGTAGTACTCGCGCAGCGTCGCCTGGTCCATGTTCGAGCTGCCGGTCAGCCGCTCGTCCTCGTCGTTGTTCGCCGCGTAGTGCTTGAGCGTGGCAAGGGCCTGGTAGTAGCCGTTCGCCGACTTCGGCAACCGGCCCTGTGGGGTCTCGCCCTGGAGTCCGTCAACGTACTGCGAGGCCAGGTCCGCGGTGAGCAGCGGGTCCTCGCTCCAGCTCTCGTCGTTGCGGCCCCAGCGCGGGTCGCGGGAGAGGTTCACGGTCGGTGCGTAGAAGTCGAGGTTCAGTGTGTTGTCCGGCGAGACCTCGCGCGCCTCGGCGCCGATCTGGCTGGACTGCTGGTAGACCAGGCTGGGGTTCCAGGTGCTGCCCATCGCCAGGTCGGTCGGGTAGACGGTCGTGTTCACCAGCTGCGTGGCGTTGCCGGTCGGCTTGAGGGTCAGGTAGCTGACGCCGTGGTTGGACTCGTTCCACCAGCCCCACGCGGCCACGCCGAGGCTCGGGATGGCGGGCGCCTCGGTGCTGTCCATCTGCGCGGCCTTTTCCGCCGTCGTCATCCGGGACACCAGGTCGGCGGCGCGCTCGGCCGGCGGGTAGGCCGGGTTGAGGTAGATCGGCACGGCCTGCGCGGCCTGGGCGGCCGGCGGGCTCGCCGCGGCGGTGTAGGCCGCCAGTGCCGCCATGCCGAGGGTCAGGCCCAGCAGGCGGCGCGGGTTTCTCAGGGGACGCATCAGGATCGGACCTCCTCGAACGGCACGGTGGCGCGGCGGCTCGGGGCCGCCGCGCCAGGCGTGATGTGTGTCAGTGTGCGACGTATCAGCGTCCGGTTGTCAGGACGCTATGTACTGCAGGAGACCGACGGCCAGGTCCACGTGCCGTTCGGCGAGACCGTGAAGCCCCAGTTGTTGCCGTTGCCGTTCGGCGTGGCCTTCATGACGTACTGGCTCGGATATGTGGCGGTGACGTTGAAGGTCGAGTAGACGACCGCCGGGGCCACCATGTTCACCGTGACGGTCCAGCTGTTGGAGCCGGTGACGGCGACGTTCAGGTTGTACCAGTTGCTGCCGGACGACCCGGCGGAAAGCGTCGCGGTACAGCCACTGCTGCCGCCGCCACCTCCGCCTCCACCGCCTCCGCCACCGCCGCCGCTCGACCCGCTGCCGATCGAGACGCTGTCGCTGCCGCTACCGCCGCCGTACGACTCGGTGGCCAGGATCTGGTAGTTCATCGAGCCGAGGTTCATCCCGTGGCTGGCCCAGGCGTTGACGAAGTTCCCGAAGGTGATGGTGCCGCTGCTGGTCGGCGAGGTGCGGATGGCCAGGTACTGCTCGAAGGTCGTGGTGCCCTGGATCGAGGGCTGGTTGACCTGCTGGTGCTCGTAGATGTTGTAGGTGCCGCCGTCGCTGGACACCGTGCCCTCGAACGTGCCGGCGGTGTTCGGCGAGCCGCTGTAGTTCTCCATGACGTAGTACTCGACCAGCGGGCTGGTCGACCAGCCGTAGAGCGAGACGAGCGAGGTGCCGCCGGACGCGCTCAGGCTGCTGGAGAAGCTGATCGACCGGCTGGTGCTGCCGGGGTTCCAGCCGACGCCGTCGACGAAGTCGCCGATGCCGCTCCAGGTGCTGGAGTAGCTGGTGCCCGAGTTCAGGGTCATGCAGGCGGAACCCTGACCGTTGGTCCACATCTGGTAGTAGTTGCCGCCGTCGGTGCCGGTCTGGCTCGAGCAGATGGAGGCGGCCTGGGCGGCGCCTGCGGGCAGCAGCGCCGTGGCCGCGGCCAGTGCCGCGGTGGCGGCGATGCTGATGAGCAGCCTGATGCGGCCGTGTCTGTGACGCGCTGGGCGCAAGACAGCTTCGATCATGTGCGTGGTTTCTTCCTCGTTGAAGACCGGCGGCGCGTCCGGGGCATGGCCGGGCGGGCTGCCGGGGCAGGAGTGACTGCGGCCGCGCGTCGGCGTCAGGCAACGCGGCGAGGGTCGGCGGGGCGCCGTGCAGAGCGGCGGCGACCGGGCCGGTCCGGATCTCGGCGGGTAATCCGGATCGACAGTGGCAGAGGCCTGTCGATGGCGTCAGTATTGATCCGGTTCGGCCGGGACGTCAACAACTTTCGGAGATGTTTCGGAAACCTTCTCGGACGTCGCCGGAAACATTGGTCCAGGCTGACATGCTTCTTGATCGCCCCATGGCGGATCCGGCCCAACGAAGTCGTGTTCGATGATCAATCTCAGGGCTGTAACTTGCCGAAACTTTCGGTGATTGTTCCTAAAGCTGCTGCATGGCCGGAGGGTGCGGGGTCCGCCGGAAATCCGCTCTGAAAGCACGACCGCCCTAGTTGTAGTCCAGCATGACATAGGTCAGGCTGGACTATGTGTCCTATGTGGAGATCCTCATCCTGCGCCACCTCCGGTCGCGCCCGGCGCATGGCTACGAGCTGCGCAAGCGGGTCGAGGAGACGACCGGCGTGCTGCTGCACAACAACTCGCTCTATCCGGCGCTGCGCCGGTTCGAGGAGGCGGGGGCGGTCACCAAGACGGCCCAGCTGCAGGAGGGGCGGCCGCCGAAGCACGTCTACGAGCTCACCGGTCTCGGCCGCGAGCTGCTGCACGACATGCTCGCCGAGCTGGACGTCGAGCAGGCCGGCGACGACGTCGAGTTCCACGCGAGGCTCGGCCAGTTCGGGCTGCTCACACCACAGGAGCGGCGCGGCGTGCTGGCCTCGCGGGAGCGCGCGCTCGTCGCACGGCTCGAACACCTGCGCCGCCAGCACGGCCGGGCGGCCGGCGAGCTCTGGGCCGAGGCGGCCATCAGACGGCTGATCCAGCAGGCCGAGGACGAGCGGGCGTGGCTGGCCGAACTCGACGCGCTCGCCGACGCACCGTACGGTGCCGCGGATTCGGACGGTCCGCAGGGCGGGCGCGGGCCCTCGTCATGACCGCGACCGACGAGATCCACGCCCCGGCCGCCGCGCGCTTCGGTCCGATCGTGCAGTACGCGCTGCTCGCCGGGCCGCTGCTGTCGATGCTCGACTCCAGCATCGTCAACGTCGCCATCGCGCCGATCGCCCGGGAGATGAACACGAGCCTGTCCGCGGTGCAGTGGGCGGTCAGCGGCTACCTGCTCGCGCTCGGCACAGGGCTTGCCGCCACGCCCTATCTCGCCCGCCGTTTCGGCACGCTGCCGCTCTACTCCGCCAGCATGGCCGCGTTCACCCTCGCGTCAGCGTCCTGCGCCGGCGCCCCAAACGTCAGTGCCCTGATCGCCTCCCGGGTGGTCCAGGGACTCGTCGCGGCGCCGATGGTGCCGCTCTCGATGCGCATGACGCTCGGCAGCGGCGGAGCGCGGCGCTCCATGTCGAACACCGCCGGCGTGCTGCTTTTCCTCGGCCCCGCGCTCGGCCCCACCGTCGGCGGCGCGCTCATCGGCGCCGGCGGCTGGCGCTCCATCTTCCTGATCAACCTTCCGCTCGGGCTCGCCGCCGCGCTCTGCGCCCGCGCGATCCCCGGCCGCCTCGCGCCCGGCCGGATACCCGGCACCCGGCTCGACCTGCCCGGGCTCGGCCTGCTCGGCGGCGGGCTGACCCTGGTGCTGCTCGCCGCGACCGAGGGAGGGAACCAGGGCTGGAACTCCGCTGCCTGCTGGACGCCGCTGGCGATCGGCGCGGGCCTGCTGGCCGGCTACGCGGGATGGTCCGTGCGGGCCGAGCACCCCGCGCTGGACCTGTCCCTGGTCCGCCGCGCGGTCCCAGCCCTCTCACTCACCCTGTGCGCGCTCGCCTCGGTCGTCACCTTCGCCGTCGTGTTCCTGCTGCCGGTGTTCGTGCAGGAGGTCCAGCGGCGCAGCGCGCTGGCCACCGGCCTGGCGATGGCGCCGCAGGGCGTGATCACCGGCCTGAGCATGATGCTCGGGCAGGGGCTGCTCAAGCGGATCAGCGTCCGTACGACGGTCCTGGCCGGCTTCGCGCTGCTGGCCGGGGCGAGCCTCGGCCTGCTCGCGATCGGCACGGGCACCCCGCTGTACCTCACCGCGGCGCTGCTGGCCGCGCGCGCCGCCTCGATCGGCCTCGTCATCAGCCCCCTGCTGGTCCTGGTGACGGACCCGCTGGACGGGGGCGACCTCGGTGATGCCAATACCCTGTTCAACATCTGGCAGCGGATCGCAGGGTCCTTCGGCGTCGGCCTGATCTCCGCGCTCTACGCCTCCCACGCACGCTCGGCCGGGCCGGTCGCGGCCCT
This sequence comes from Actinocrinis sp., assembly GCA_036501535.1. Taxonomy (GTDB): domain Bacteria; phylum Actinomycetota; class Actinomycetes; order Streptomycetales; family Catenulisporaceae; genus DASYAE01. The sequence goes on from DASYAE010000238.1 coordinate 6,545, forward strand.
GCACCTCACCGGTGCCGTCGTCGCGGGCATCAGCGCCGCGGGCGTCCTGGGCGCCGTGTTCCTCCCGGCCGTCCGGAACAAGGGCCTGGCCGGGCAGTGAGCCGGCTTTCCACCCTCATCAGCCTTCGCCCTCGTCTGCCGACAGGACGGCCGGAAAGCCGAACGCCGCGACCAGTTCGGGCTCGCCGAACGCGGTGATGCGCGAGATGCCCTCGGCGGTCGCGGTGAGCACCACGATGCCATAGGGTACATAGGTGCCGTCGCCGCGATAGTAAGCGGCAACGGCCGGCTGGCCGTTGGCGCTGGTCGGCAGCATGCGCCAGTGGCCCGGCGAGCCGAGTACATGCGTGGCCATGTACGGCATGCAGAACCTGATGCCGGCGTACCAGGTGCGCAGCGGCGGCGCCTCCAGCGTCGCATCCTTGCGCAACAGCCGTTCCAGGGCCGCGGCGTCAGCCTTCTGGAACGCGGCGATGTACCGATTGAGCAGCTTGCGATGCTCCGGCTCGGTCAGCTCGGGAACGTCATCCGCCGTCGTAGCGGCCTCGCCGAGGCGGCCACGAGCCCGCTGCAGCGCGCTCTTGACCGCTGCCACCGACATGTCGAGCAGCTCGGCGACCTCGGCGGCCGGCCACGCCAGCACGTCGCGCAGGATCAGCACGGCGCGCTGCCGCGAGGGCAGGTGCTGCAGGCTGGCGATCAGGGCGAGCCGGACGCTGTCGCGCGTCGCGACGATCGCGGCCGGGTCTTCCGCGTCCGAAGTGATCATCGTGTCGGGGATCGGTTGCAGCCACGCGACGCCGGGATCCGCCGAGCCCGGCGGAGCTGACGGGTCATCGGACGCAGCGCCCAGCCCGGAAGGCAGTACTCGCCGACTGTGGTGCTGCAACGCGGTCAGGCACGCGTTGGTGGCGATGCGGTAGAGCCAGGTCCGCTCTGACGATCGTCCCTCGAACGAGTCGAACGAGCGCCATGCGCGCACATACGTCTCCTGCACCACGTCCTCGGCGTCGGCCAGTGAGCCGAGCATGCGGTAGCAGTGCGCCAGCAACTCGGGCCGGTAGCGCTCGGTGCGGCGGATGAACTCGTCGTTGGACGCCACGGCCCCGATCGCGCTTGACATGCCCGCCTCATCCCTCGAGTCGCTCGAAGATCAGAAGTTACCTGATCCGAGGCGGGCTGTGAACCGGCCGGCGGATGCACCGATTCCTTTTCCGGGCGCGCCGGGTCTGCCTTGATGACGGTGCCGCACGGCCCGTCCAACCCGAGCGAGGAGGAAACGCCATGCGCAAGCTGAGTGTGTCGACCCTGGTGTCCCTGGACGGCGTCGTGCAGGACCCGGGCGGGTTCGGCGAGACCGAGCAGGGCGGCTGGGCGAACCTGTACTTCTCCGCGGCTGCTGAGCAGGACGCGCTGGAGCACATGCAGGCAGCCGACTATTTCCTGATCGGACGGGTCTCGTACGAACTGATGTACAAGGCGTGGGGAGACATCAAGGGTGGCGCGTACCTCGACCGGATGAACGAGATACCCAAGCTGGTGGCCTCGACCACGCTGACCGGAGCGCTGCCGTGGAACGCGACGGCGGTCAACGGCGACGTGGCCGCCGAGATCGCCCGGATCAAGCAGGAGGCCGGCGGGGACATCGAGGTGTACGGAAGCGTCACGCTCGTCCAGACCCTGATGCGGCACGACCTGGTCGACGAGTACCGGGTCGCGGTGCACCCGATCGTGCTCGGCAGCGGGACACGGCTGTTCCCACAGGACGGCGTGCGCGCCACCTTGCGGCTGACGGATGCCCGCACGCTGGACACAGGCGTGGTCAGCATGACCTACGCGCCGAAGGATCGGGACTGACCGGCGGACTCGGCCGACGCTCCGGCCAACGTCCCGGCCGACGGCCTACGCGAAGTACGCGACCGAGACGAGGCCCACCACGACGCAGTAGATCGCGAACGGCGTGAGCGTCCTCGTCTCGAAGTACTTCGTCAGGAACCGCACTGAGACGTAGGCCGCGACGAACGCCGTGATCGAGCCCGCGATGGCCGGCCCCACGACCGCCTTGTTGGCCGGCTCGGCCAGCTCCGGCAGCTTGTACAGGCCGGCCAGCAGGATGACCGGCGTGGCCAGCAGGAAGGCGAACCGCGCCGCGTCCTCGTGGTGCAGGCCCTTGAAGAGGCCCGCCACGATGGTCGAGCCGGACCGGCTCAGGCCCGGGAAGAGGCCGAGGATCTGCGCCGCGCCGATCACGGCCGCGGTCTTCCGGTCGAGCCGGGAGAGCCGCACGTCGCTGGCGATCTCCGGCGGCAGCTCGCGGCCGCGCCGGTCGAGCTCCGCGACCGGGGCGGCCGGCTGGCTCCGGCGCCGCTCGCCGCCCCCGCCGGCGGCGCGCCCGGTCCGCGAGGGCCGTGCGCCGCGGTCGCGGTCCCCGCGCATCCGCTCGGCCGCGAACAGCAGCACGCCGTTGAGCGCCAGGAACACCCCGGCGAACTCCGGCTTGCCGAGCGACTGCTGCAGCACCTTGTCCAGCACCAGCCCGGCGATCCCCACCGGGATGGTGCCGATCACCAGCAGCCAGGCGAGTTTCTCGTACGGTGTGCTGATCTGCTTGTTGCGTATCGAGCTTATGAGCCCTTTGACGACCCGGACCCACTCCCGGCGGAAGTACAGCAGCAGCGCGGCTGCCGTCGCCACGTGCAGCGCGACGACCAGCGCCAGATACGGCGACTGCTTCGCCGTCAGGCTCATGGTGGAGGCCCAACTGCCGCCGATGAAGGCCGGGATGAGTACCGCATGGCCGAGGCTCGAGACCGGGAAGAGCTCCGTGACCCCCTGCACGAGGCCGATCACGATCGCTTCGAGATACGTCACGGAACCGGACACGGCAGATCCTTAGGCGTGGGGCGGACTCGGATGTGCGATTTCAAGCCCGGGCCTGCGCGTAAGGGCCACGGCGCGGCAAAAGACTATCGCGGCGCGCTATCGCGCCAAACCGTCCGGCGAGCGATACCACGAGGCCAGTGTGTCCGGATGGGTGGACATCGCCGCGGCGACCTTCTCCCACGGCATCGGGTCGACGCCGCCGGCCGCCAGCCCGACCACCTCGCGCAGCATCGTGTCCACCACGCGGCGCGCCTTGACCAGGGAGGCGAGCGCGTTCTCGTAGGAGCTGCGGTCGACCTCGCGGATGGTCATCGGGAGCCAGCCGTTGATCATTCCGATGAACTGCCGGCGCACCTCCTGGTTGAGCTCGCCGGGAATTGTGACAGAACCGTCGCACCGGACTTCGGCGAGTAGCACGCCGTGGGCGTCGCGCACGGCGGCACGGACCGCCTGGTAGCTTTCGTAGCGGTGGGCCGTCATGCCGACCTCCGCCCCGGCGACGTGGTCGGCGAAGTCCCGCAGCCGCGGCGCGATCGTGCTCGCATAGCTGCGCAGGCCCTCGCCGTCCAGGGAGCCGCCGCCCTCGACGAGCGCCTGCGGGGGATCGACCACCTCGACGGCGGCGGTGTGCCACCGGTTGGAGCGCGTGGATTCGTCCAGGACCACCATGTCGTAGTCGATCCGGTCCGGACGGTAGAACCGCGTCATCGCACCAGCCCTCGTCTCGCACAGGATGTGGGCGGGCCGTTCCGGGTTCGACCCGCGACCGTGACCCGACCTTTCTCGCAGGCAGAGGCGAATTCCGGCTGAACGACGGCACACTCGCGTGTTAACTGTGCACGCTGGTTGCCGCGGCGGATGCGCAAGTGGCGCAAGTGAGGCCTGGTGAAACCGGCCGATCTTCAGTGCTCGAACACCGCGGTGAGCCGCAGCCGGGTGCCGCGCGACCGGGGCCGGCGGCCCGTCGGCGCGGTCCCGTCCTCCTCGTCCGGCCACTCCAGCGCTCTCGGCGCCGGCCCGCTCAACACGACCCGCAGCGCTCCGTCGCGCTCGGACGCGGCGTAGCCCTCCAGCCGGGTGATCTCGTCCGGGCCCGCGTCGTCGCCGAGCGCTGAGACGATCAGGTCGACCACGTACCTGTCGTTGCCCAGCGCGACGACCTCGGCCAGCGTCAGCCGGACCGCGGAGGTCTTGCCGACCGCCGCGGAGACCTCGCCGACGGTCAGGTGGATCGGGTCGGCCACGGTCAGCGCGCCGGAGAGCAGCGGCAGCGTCCGGGTCGGCCGGCGCGCATCGAGCAGCCGCCACAGGCCGCCGAGCCGCCGCAGCCGGCTCTCGCCCGCGCTGACCTCGGCGAGCCCGCCGCCGACCAGGACCCACCGGCCGCAGGAGGTGGCCTTCGCGCGGGGGCGCCGCCGCACCGGGGTGCCGACCGCGCGCTCGGACTGGGACCGGGCGCCCACTCCGTACGCCTCTGATGCCGACATGATCAGGCCCTTCTGCCGCGCTGCCGCCGCCGACGTTGGACAGGCGCCGCCGGGGCTCGGTATCGGGCCGCGGGCCCGCCGGTGACAGCCGGCCCGCAGTTGCTTGCGAAGCCATCCGGTCCCGGCGTCAGCGCCTGCATTCGTTTACTGTCCTCCAGTTTCCTGGGGACAAGCTAAGGGCCGGATAAGCGTTGGATTCATAATCGACGCCGCGCGCAGGTCAGCCGTGGCCGTGTCGGCGCCTGTCTATTGGGTCACGTCTCCGAAATGTGATCCGAGAAGCGGCTGCGGGCGGCGGACCAGTACTCCTGGTCGAACCGGCCGGAGCCGAGCGCGTCCGCGGCCTCGTACCCCATGAGCATCGCGTGATGGGTGTTGTCCGGGGTGAACAGGCCGTGCCGGCCGAACGTGGTGATCCCGCCGAGCTGCTCGACCCACTCTTCGAGCACTGCGAGGTGCTCCCGATAGCCGCGCTGGTACACCGGATACACGTTGCGCAGCCGCTTCACCTGCGCCCAGTCCAGGTTGAGCGGCGGCAGGCCGGTGCGGGTGACCGCATCCACGACGAGCGCGGCGAGATCGTCGTCGGAGGAGTTCCAGATGTCGTCCCCTATGTCGCAGGGCAGCTCGAAGCAGACCACGGAGCGGTCCTCCGGGTCCTCCGGGTTGATCCGGTGGTTGGTCGGCTCGGAGATGCGCGAGACCGGGGTGCGGCCGTCCGGGACGTAGTGGATGTCGTGCTTGGTCCAGCGGCCGCCGCGGTGCACGGCGTATACGAGCACGATCGCGCGGAACCGGAGGTTGCCGCTGGCGTCCACCGCCTCGTACGGCGCGCCGGGCGAGGTCATCCGGGCCAGCAGCGGCAGCGGCAGGGTCGAGAACACGTGGCCGGCCCTGAGCCATCCGTTGGCCTCCCACGACGAGGCGCCGGACCATCCGCCCCGCTCGGCCGCCGCGGAGTGGAACTCGCTGCGCCCGAGCCGCACGGCGACGTCGGTGTCCCCGACGTCGAGCCTTTCGACGACCGCGCCGAGCCGCAGCTTCGCCCCCGAGGTCACCGCGGCGTCTGCCAGCGACTCGCACAGCTGTCCGAAACCGCGCCGGGGATACAGATAGGAGAGCGACTCGTTCGACAGCGCCGACCGCACCGATCGCACCAGCGCGGCGAGCGCGTTGGGCGAGCCGGCCTTGCGCCGCGCCTGGTCCGCGTCGAGCTGATCACCCGTCAGGCCCCACAGCTTGCGCGCGTACGGCTCATAGACCTGCTCGTACATGGTCGGCCCGAACCCGGCCCGCATCAGCTCGGCATACGTGTTCGGATTCTCCGGCGCCTTCGAGCGGCGCCACGGCGTCGAGATGGCGTCGAACGCGGCGCGCGCCATCGGCACCGCGGGCAGCGCGCGGGCCAGTTCGCGCGGCTTGAACGGGTAGGTGATCCACTTCTCGCCGAGCAGCAGGCGCCCGTCCCGGTACCGCGTCTGCAGATCCGAGCCGAGCAGATAGCGCAGGTCCGCGAGGACGTACGCGGGCATGTCCGGGTTCAGCCGGTGGCTGCCGAAGTCGACGCGAACACCGGCCACATCGAACGACGCGGCCATCCCGCCGACCGAGTCGGCCCGGTCGAGCACGACCACGGACAGGCCCCGCCTGGCCGCCCGCCACGCGGCGGCGAGTCCGGCCGGGCCCGCGCCGAGGACGACGAGATCTGCACTGCTGTTCAAAGTGGCCTAGACCCGATTTCAGGTAGAGGTGCCGGGTGCGGTGAGGCTTAGCCTAGTGCTCGTCAAGCGATGCCGTCGGATTGTCACCCACACGGTACGCAGCCGCGGGGTCACGCGCGGCCATGGCGTCGTCCGACGCCGCGTCAGTGCCGGTTCAGCCGCGGGATCAGCACTTCGACCGCGACGAGTTTGAGCGCGGCGGCGGTCGGGATGGCGACGAGGGCGCCGACCACGCCGAGCAGGTCTCCGCCGATCAGGACCGCGACGACGGTCACGATCGGCGGCACGTTCACGGCGTGGCGCATCACCTTGGGCAGCAGGAGGTAGTCCTCCGTCAGCCGGAAGCCGATGTAGAAGACGAGTGTCGCGACGGCCACCGGCACCGAGACGGTCAGCGCGATCAGCGAGACGATCGCGCCGCCGATCGTCGAGCCGACCACCGGGACCATGTCCATCAGCGCGACCAGCAGGCCCAGCGCCGCGGGATACGGCACGCCCCACAGCGCGGTCCACACGAAGGTCGCGGTCCCGGCGATCGAGGCGTTCAGCGCGGAGCCGAGCATGTACCGGCCGACCTGGGACAGGATCTCGTCGCCGAGCCCGCGCACCCGCTCGCGCCGCGATGCCGGCACGGTGCGGTAGGCCACGTTGACGATGTTCGGCAGCCCGGCCAGGAAGTAGATGGTCAGCGCCACCACGGCGAAGATCGAGGTGAGCGTGGACAGGACGTACTTGCCCGCGTCCAGCAGGCTGTTGAGCGCGTTGCTGCCGGTCTCCGCGCTCGACAGGGCCGACTGGACCTTCTGCACGACGTGGTACTTGGCGTCCATCCGGCCCAGGAAGGTCGAGCGGTCCTGGATCTCCTGCAGCACCTTGGGGATCGCCTTGATCAGGTCGCCCACCTCGGTCGCCACCGGCGGGACGATGACCGCCAGGAAACCGCCCACGAGACACAGCACGCCGAGCCCGACGATCAGCACGGCCGCCCCGCGGCGCATCGGCACCCTGCTCTGCCGCTCGAGCGCGGTCACGATCGGATTGAGCGAGACCGCGAAGAACGCGGACAGCAGCATCAGGGTCAGCACCGAGCCGGCGTGTGCCGCCAGGCGCACCAGGAAGTAGGCCGAAAGGGCGCCGGCGGCCAGCCCGAAGGCGAAGGTGAAGTACGAGTGCGGGAACGGCAGCGCGCCCCGGCCCTGCCCGTCCGCCCCGGGCGGGGCGCCGGGTCCTACCGATGCAGATGCCGATGCCGGGCCGGAGGCGCCGGCACCGGGTAGGGCACCGCGGGCGTCCCGTCCCTCATCGGACGGCGCGCCGCCGCCCGCCAAGGCCGATCCGCTCAAAATCCTGCCCCTCGCCCGTCCGACCGGGTTCGCCCGAGAGACAGACTAATAGGACGGCCGTCTCCGACGATGTGCGCTGACCGCAGCTACAGATACAAGCCGGTCGCTTCGCCGGAGTCGGCGAGGCGTTCTGCGGCCACCGCGTGGATATCGCGCTCGCGCAGCAGAACGTACTCGACCGCGCGCACCTCGACTTCCGCGCGGTCGTCCGGATCGTAGAGCACTCGGTCGCCGACCTCGACTGTGCGCACGTTGCCGCCCACCGCGACGACGCGGGCCCAGGCGAGCCGCCGGGAGACCTGCGCGGTGGCCGGGATGAGGATTCCGCCGGACGAGCGGCGCTCGCCCTCCGCGCAGTCGGCTTGTACCAGGACCCGGTCGTGCAGCATCTTGATCGGAAGCTTCTCGAGGCCGACCTCGGCGACCTTCGGGCCCGGCCTCTCACCGGCGCGCGGGGCAGTGGGACTCACGCTGACGACCGTACCAAACCAGTGGTCCGCGTTCGGCCACAGGAGTGAATCGGGCTCGGCGAAGCGTGCTCACAGCGCTGCCGGCGAGAAAGACACTGCTGGCGGAAAAGACTGCGCGACCGGAGCCGTCACGCCTCGCGCCGGCCCCGCCGCAGCCACTTGAAGGCGGCCAGCCCGCCGACCGCCGCCGTGGCCGATCCGGCGACCGCCGCCGTGCGGCTGCGCTTGAGCTTCCCGGTCTCCGGATCGACGAACTGCGCCTTGGCGCTGCGCCCGCCGAGCCGCGCCAGATTCGCGGGGCTCAGCCGCTCGGTCAACTCGTCGAGCGTGTCCGACAGGTGCGTGCGCGTCTGGTCGATCTCCGCCTCGATCTCGGCCGGCGACCGCGTATCGCGCGGAGCCTGCTGCGTCTGACGGGCGATCACCTCGTCGACCGGGCCCGAGTCCGCGACGACTCCCGACGGAGTCGCCACGAGGACCGGATTCGCCGCAGCCGTGCCCTTGCGCGCCTCTTGCTCGTCGATCGGACCCGGCACGGTCCACTTGCCCTCGCCGCCCCGCCGCTCGGCTTGCGCGGTGCTCTTCCTGCCCGGCATCGGAGGCTCCCTTCGCCCTGCTCGGCCGTCGCGGCGCCGCAGCCTGCCGCGCCGAATCGAACTCCCCAGCCAGTACCCCGTTTTCCGGAAGCAACCGGGCGACCGGCCAGGGTTCATTCGGACAGCCGATCGCCGGCGGCGCCGCGGCGGCGGCCCGGACCGCCCGAGCGGGACTGTCCGGCAGGTCTCCTACGCTTGAGACCCGCCGGGCCGCCAGGGCCCGGGCGGCAGCGACGAAGGAGAACGATCGATGACGGTGCAACTCAAGCCGGGCGACCCGGCGCCGGCGTTCACGCTCAACGACGCGGACGGGAAGCCGGTCTCCCTGTCCGACTACGCCGGCCGCAAGACGATCGTCTACGTCTACCCCAACGCGATGACGCCGGGCTGCACGAAGCAGGCCTGCGACTTCCGTGACTCCCTGCAGTCCCTCGCCGCGGCCGGCTACGCGGTCCTCGGCCTCTCGCCGGACAAGCCGGAGAAGCTGGCCAAGTTCCGCGAGCGCGACTCGCTGAACTTCCCGCTGCTCTCGGACCCGGAGAAGACGACGCTCCAGGCGTACGGCGCGTTCGGCGAGAAGAAGCTGTACGGGAAGACCGTCGTCGGCGTCATCCGCAGCACCTTCGTGATCGACGAGGAGGGCAAGATCGCGCTGGCCCAGTACAACGTCAAGGCCACCGGGTACGTCGCCAAGCTAAGGCGCGATCTCGAGCTCTCCTGACCTCCGCTGCGCGGCGCGGCCGGGCAGGCCGGTCGGACGATATGACCGGCCTTCCGGTGCTCTGATCTCCGCATTGTGCCACCATGGGCGAAAATACCCGGCAGGCCAAGCGAGGCCGGGTGCGCGGCCCGCGCCTCGCGACGCGGGTCCGCCTGGAGGGGGAGGTCCTGCACGTGACCGCTCAGGTCGCCCTGCTGCCCACGAACATCACCCAGGGGCAGGCCCCCGGGATGGCGTTCCGGATCGAGGGGCAGCTGCTGCCCGTCCTGCACCTCGCCATGAACGGCCAGATGCCGGTCTACTTCGAGCACCACGTCGTGCTCTGGAAACAGCCTCAGGTCAACGTCGGCGTGATGCCGCTCAAGGGGGCGTTCCGGCGCCTGGTCGCCGGCATGCCGATCTTCATGACCCAGGCGAGCGGCTACGGCGAGATCGCGTTCTCCCGCGACTCGCCCGGGCAGGTCTTCCCGCTCGAGATGCGGCACGGCACCTCGATCCTGGTGCGCGAGCACCAGTTCATGGCGGCCACCGCCAACCTGGGCTACACCTTCGAGCGGATCCGCGGCATCGGCTCGATGCTGTTCGGGCACCAGGGCTTCTGGCAGGACCGGTTCGACGCGATGCAGGGCGACGGCGTGCTTTGGCTGCACGCCTACGGCAACGCCTTCGAGGTCGTGCTCCAGCCCGGCGAGATGATCGACGTCGAGCCGGGCTCCTGGATCTACCGCGATCCGCAGGTCGGCTACTCGCAGCAGGTGTTCGGCCTGAAGACCGGCATCCTGGGCGGCGGCGGCAACCTGGTGTTCAACCGGTTCACCGGGCCCGGCCGGGTCGGGCTGCAGTCCGGCTACTTCAACCCGGGCCCCGCGGACGCCGCCGGCGGCGCGGCGATCGCGGGCGGCATCATCGGCGGCCTGCTCAGCGGCTGAGCGCGGACGGACACGGGCCCGGACGCCATTGTCCGGGCCCGCGAGTCTGAAGTTGTCGAGTTGTGCTGCGCTGTCGGTTCTCTTCGGCCGTCGGTCTTCTGTCGGCGCCTCAGGAGTCCGGCGTGCCGTAGCCGGCGAAGTCCGGCACCGCGATCGAGCCCGAGTTCAGGAACGCGATGTTCGTGTTGACGTCGGTGAACAGCAGCGGGATCGGCACGGTGAAACCCTGCAGCAGGCCGAGCAGCAGCGTCGGCGTCGAGGTCGGCGTGAAGGTCAGGCCGATGAGGCCGAGGACGTTCGCCTGCATCGAGGTGACGTAGAGCTGGACGTTGGTCAGCGTGCTCGTCTCGCCCTTGCCGCCGTTGTTGTACTGCAGCATGCCGGCGCCGACGTGCGAGAAGGTCACCATGCTGTCGATGGTGATCTTCGACATGGTGAAGTTCAGCACCGACACGGGCGTGTCGCACCTGCCGTCGGAGGCGTCGTAGGACTCGATGGTCGTCACGCCGTGGTAGGTCAAGTCGTACATCACGACCGAGGGCGACTGCATGACCCACGGCGTCTGCGCCGCGCACGAGCCGGCCGGGTTCGCCGACGAGGAGTTCAGATCCGAGGAGGGCACGCAGGTCGCCCCGGCTGACGAGGTGTCAGACGCGCTCGGGTCGCTTGACGAACTCGACGAATCCGACGAGCCGGCCTGGCCGAGGGCCACGCCGCCCGCGTGGACCACGGGTGCCGCGCCGACGTGCAGGAGCTTGGCGTCCCCGGTGATCCACGTCCAGATGCCGTTCAGCCAGCCGAAGAACCCGCCGGAGGACGACCCCGACGACGCCGCCGAGGGCGTCGAGGACGGCGAGGCGGTCTGGTTCGACGAGTTCGCCGCCGTGGTGGACGAGGTCGCCGAGGGCGAGGACGAGGCGGACGAGCTCGCGCTGGGGCTCGGGCTGCTCGCCGACGGGCTCGGCTGCGTGCTCGTCGACGCGGTCGGCGACGACGAGTCCTGACTCGCGCTCGGCGAGCCCGTGCCGCAGATCGAGGTCGGGAACGGCGGCGGGCTGCTCGACGAGCCGGCGGCCGTGGCCGGCCCGGCCAGCACGAGCGTCGCGCCGAACGAGAGTGCGACGGCGGGTACCGCGATCGCGACGATGACTCGCCCGGAACGCCTGCTGTACCTATTCCTCCACGCGAGCACCGGACTCCTCCGTGCTTCCGGACTGGTCCGCCGCTGTCTGCGCGATCGGGTCGGCTTGTTCGACCGGCGCTGCCGGCTCGTAGTCGGGCATGCCGTTCACGGGCTCGGTCTCGAGCGAGCTGATCTCACCCGTCTGTGCGTTCATGGTGCCGGCCTCCGTCGCGTCGCCCGACGCCGCGGCGGCGAGCTCGTCCCGGTGCCGCTGCCGGCGGGTCGGCGCCTCCCAGCCGGGCCGGGGCGTCCAGGCGGCGGAGAGCCCGCCGCCGATCAGGGCCAGCAGGGTGCCGATGAAGAAGCCGCCGAGGTTGATGGTGGGCAGCGCGATCAGGCCCAGCAGGATCGTGGCGATGCCGGCGAACAGCCGGTAGGCCGGCGCGTACCACACGGCCAGCCCGAACACGATCAGCAGCGGGCCGAAGAAGGACGCGGAGAACCCGGCGACGCCTTCGTGGATCATCACGCCTAGCGAGGTGATCGGCGCGGCGAGCAGTTCGACGCCGGCGAGTATGGCCAGCAGTCCGCCGACGAACGGCCTGCCCTTGCGCCAGTGCCGGAAGCTCTGCATCCAGCGCATCGGCAGCGGGGGGCGGCGATGCGTATCGCCCGGGGCGGGGGGCGGCTGAGCGGGGGCTTCTTCGCCCAGGATGTGCGTGCTCATATTCGGACTGCTCCGGAGGGATAAGCGGCGGGTGCGGGGTACTGCCCGCACCCGTGCTTGGGCGGGATGTGCCTATTGCGGTCCGGACTGTCCCGCGGCCGGCCGCGGGACAGCGGCGGCCCGGCTAGAAGCAGGGCTTGTCGCCCGTGGAGACGCCCATCGACATGTTGCTCAGCGTGAAGCTGCCGGCGTTCGTGGCGACGGCCACCTGCTGCACGTTGTCCAGCACCGCCTCAGAGGCCTGCTGGCCGAACAGGCCGGGTGTGCCGACCGCGCCGCTCGCGGTGCCGGTGAGCGTCGAGGCGTCCTGGCCGATGTTGATGTTGGTGAACGTGGCGGTGCCGGCGTTCAGCTGCGTCATGTCGATGACCAGGTTGGTCGCCGAGACCGGGGTGCCCGAGGCGCCGGCCTTGATCGTCAGCGTGACGTCGCCGATCACCGGCAGCGGTGTCACGACGGACTGGCACAGGTCGGTGATCTGGGCGGAGCTGAACGCGGAGACAGCCACCGGCACCTCGGTGCCGTCGACCTCCTTGTCCACGGTGCCGTAGTTCGCGAACCCGGTGCCGGTCAGCGTTCCGGCGGTGAGCTTGAACTGCTGGCCCGAGACGGCGAACGAGGCGGCGACCGCGCCCTGGCTGATCATGACGGTCAATACGCCTGCGGCGACCACGGTGGGCACCATGACGATGCCGAGTCGCTTCCACGATGTGCGCCCGAGTACCTGGGCGCCGGAGCTGTCTTTCACGTCCACTCCTGATGCGATGCGAGACCGGGGGGTCCGGTCGCGGCGGAAACCGGGCCGGCGGGCGGCGGAGAGCCGCAGCTTACGCCGCCCTGTTCGGTGCTGCGTTTTCCGTGCGGTGCCTCACGGCGCGGCTTCCGGTCGTGGAGGGTGAGCCCCGGTGGTCGCGTATTCCCGTTCGGCGCCGACCTTGGGTCGGCCGGGTAGGAGCGATCGTGGTTCAAGCCGTTGGTCAGCACAAGAGGATCGTTACCGACCGGTAACCTGGATGACTCGGCGGGTTTCCCGCCCTCGCCCCGCCCACCCGACGCCATATGGGTGACGAGGCGCCGAAACGCGCTGGTGGACGGCGGGCGCGTCGCTCGCATGTTCCTGTGCCGCCACGTCCGGCGCCCGGTTCCGGGTAAGTGCGCAATAGTAAAGAGTGAGTAATGTGCAAATTTCAATCACTCGAACGAGGGACAGAGACCGTCTGGTCGGTCTGTTCGCTGCCCGCCCCGCTCCGTGCCGGACACATGGCGCGGCGTGCAACCTCTTCGGCCCGTTGGCGCTCATTATCTACTGTCAACCAATGCAGGCGCTCTCGCACTGACGCCCGCGTTGCTTGATGCCGCGACGGCCGGTCGGGCCGGTCCCGGCGCCCGTCCCTGTTCGGCGCAGACCGGGGAGATGGTGCGACGAACGTGAAGCAGCGCAGACACAGCAGAGACAGTAGTAGTAGAAAAAAGGGCGCCCGGCCGCTCGGGCCGGCCGGCGCGACGCGCACGCGTCGGCGCCGGGCGGCGGAAAGCCGGCTGCCCGCATCCGACTTCGCGCGCGAAGGCGGCCCGCAGCGGCGGGCCGGCCCGGCGGCCGCCGGACCGGGCCCGCGGCCGCAGGCCGGCCGACTGTGTTCAGAACAGCTGTGTTCAGAACAGCAGCGAGGTCAGCCGCGCCCGGGCCTTGCCGACCCGCGGGTCCTGCGGGCCGAGCAGCTCGAAGTAGTCGAGCAACAGCCGGCGGGCCCGCTCGCGCTCGTCGCCGGAGAAGTCCCGCACCGCGTCGAGCAGGAGGGTGAGTGCCTCGTCCTCGCGCCCGGCCTCGAGAAGGACGTCAGCCGCAGTGCAGCGCGCCTCGACGTCCTGCGGGCTCTGCTCCACCCGCGCGAGCGCCGAGGCGGGATCCGCGCCGCGGGTCCGGCGCATCAGCTCGACCCGGGCGAGCATCGGCTTGGCCTCGGGATGGTTCGGGTCCTGGTTCAGCACGTTCTGCAGCGCCTGGGCCGCGCCGTCGAGGTCGTCCGCCTCGATCGCGGTATAGGCCGCCTCGAGCGCCGGGTCCATCGGCGGCTCGTCCGGCTCGGCCTCGCCCGCCACCGCTGCGCCCGGCGCCATGCCGAACTCGCGCTGGGCCACGGCGAGCAGCTCGGTGAGCCACTGGCGCACCTCGGCCTCCGGGCGGATGCCGCTGAACTGCCCGACCAGCTCCCCGCCGACGATCGCGAGCACCGCCGGGACGCCGGGCACCCGCATGGCCTGCACCAGCCGCGGGTTCGCCTCGGCCTCGACCCGGGCCAGCACGAAGCCGCCGGCGAACTGCTCGGCCAGCCGGGCCAGCGTCGCGTCGAACTGCTTGCTCTGGTCCGACCACGAGGCGCTGAACACCACGACGACGGGCGTGCGCAGCGAGCGCTCGAGCACGGAGGCCTGGAAGTCGGCTTCGCCGGCCTCGACGACGAAGCCGCCGCCCGCCTCGGCGGCCGCGTCGCTGCCCGCGCTCGCGCCCGGATTCGGGTCGGCGGCGCCGGCGGGCCCGGCCGGCTGCTTCAGCGCGGACAGGTCAACCACGCCGGACATCGAGAACGAAGGTCGCATGGCCGCATTCTCCCATCCGGAATGCCGTGTGCGGGCCGCGTGCGCCGCACCGCGTCGGCGCGGTCTCCAGCGCCTCGCGAGCCCCCCGCGAGGGGGCGGCGTCCCGACATGTGGATGGCCGCGATAAAGTATCGCGCTGCACGCCGAATTCCGGGCGATGTCAACCGTATGGCAATATTCGGCGGACGTCGGCGTGTGAGATGCGAGTCTTCCGGCCTGAAAGCTCCGCTACGCAGAATTTTCGGGCTGATCGCCGGGATGCCCGTAATCCCACCAAAGATCCGAAACAGTGCGGCTACAGCCGGTCACTGCACGTAGATGGTGAAAACAGCTGGATGGCCGACTGATCACGATTGAACAACGGACACAGCTGTACCCTTCCTTCCGCCGTGTGTTTACGGAAGGGTCCAGTCTCGGCGGGGCCTACCAAGACGCCGTCGAGCAGCGTCACCACACGCTTCGGCGGTGAGCCGAAGACGTCGTGCGCTCGCAGAGACCCCGCAACTACTGCACCGTGACTCGCCTGTCATGCCAACGCCCAGAAGGACAAGACGCGATGACGATGAGCATGGCTCCGGACGGGACGTCAATACCCGCGAAAGAGCCCATCGGCGCTGGAGCCGTGCCGATCGAGGGTCGCTCCCTCGCCCGGATCGCCTGGAACCGGCTGCGCAAGGACAAGGTGGCCATGGCCGGCGGGGTATTCGTCGTCCTGCTCATCCTGGTGGCGATCTTCGCCCCGGTCCTGGCCGGCCTCGAGGGGCAGACCCCGACCACGCTGCACACCAACCTGATCGACGCCAACCTGTCGATCCCGGTCGGCGGCAAGGGCGGCATCAGCGGCCAGCACTGGCTGGGCATCGACCTGCCGGACGGCCGCGACCTGTTCGCGCGCGTGGTCTACGGGGCCCGGATCTCGCTGATCGTGGCCGGCGGCTCGACCGTCCTCGGCGTGATCATCGGCATCACGATGGGGATGATCGCCGGCTTCTTCGGCGGCTGGATCGACTCGGTCATCAGCCGCACGATGGACATCCTGCTGGCCTTCCCGCTGCTGCTGTTCGCGATCTCGCTGTCCACCGTGATCAACGAGCAGCCGAAGTTCCTCGGGTTCACCGGCCTGACCCTGCAGGTGGGCACGCTCTGGATCATCATCGGGTTCTTCTCCTGGCCCTACATGGGCCGCATCATCCGGGGCCAGGTCATCGCCCTGCGCGAGCGGGAGTTCGTCGAGGCGGCCCGCAGCCTCGGCGCGAGCCCGAGCCGGATCATGGTCAAGGAGATCCTTCCGAACCTGATGGCGCCGATCATCGTGTACAGCACGCTGCTGATCCCGGCGAACATTCTGTTCGAGGCGGCGCTGTCCTTCCTGGGCGTGGGCATCCAAGAGCCGACCCCGTCCTGGGGACTGATGCTCAACCGGGCCATCGCCTACTACCAGGCCGACCCGGAGTTCCTGCTCGTGCCCGGGCTCTGCATCTTCCTCACCGTGCTGGCCTTCAACCTGTTCGGTGACGGACTGCGGGACGCCTTCGACCCGAAGGCTTCACGTTGACCAGCAGTACACGCATCCTTGTCCGCACAAATCGGCTCAGAGGGGCTCAACCAGCAATGCGACAGAAGAAGCTCATCGCGGGCGCCGCGATCGCCGCGGCGATAGGCCTCACGGTCACCGCCTGCGGCAAGAGTTCGAACTCCTCGGGGGGTTCGAACTCGTCCTACAATGCCTCGCTCACCTCCGTGGTGAACCCGAGTTCGTCGACCACCGGCAACGTCGTCCTCGAGGACGCCGCGTCGCTCCAGTCCACGGACGCCGGCAACACCTACGACGCGACCGACTGGGACGTCTCCCGGCTCTGGGCGCGCACGATGCTCGCCTACAGCGAGTCGCCCGGCACCGCGAGCAACAAGGTCGTCGGCGACCTGGCCACCGGGCCGGGCACGCACAACGCGGCGAACACCGTGTGGACCTACACGATCCGCAACGACGCGAAGTTCCAGGACGGCAGCACGATCACCGCCGCCGACGTGGCCTACGCGATCAAGCGCTCCAACTGGGGCCACGCGATCCTGTCCAACGGCCCGACGTACTTCGCCGAGTACGTGGACAACACCAACAACTACGCCGGCCCGTATGTCGACAAGAACCCGAACGACGGCCCGTCCGGCATCAAGGTCGTGAACGCCACCACGCTGGAGTTCACGCTCAACCAGCCGGTCGCCGACTTCGACTACCTGATGACCCTGCCGGACACGGCGCCGGTCGAGCCGGCCAAGGACACTGGCCTGACCTACGCCAACCACATCGTCTCGTCGGCCGCGTACGAGATCCAGTCGTACACGCCGAACAAGACGGTCGTGCTGGTGCCGAACCCGAACTTCGTGACCGCCTCGGACCCGAACGGCCTGCACAAGGTGCACGCCTCGCAGGTCACGATCAAGCTCGGCCTGTCGCAGACGACGATCGACCAGGACATCCTGCACGGCAGGGCCCAGGGTGACATCGGCGGCGTGGGCACCGACGCGTCCGATCAGGGCATCGTCCTGGACAACCCGCAGAACAAGAAGTACTCGTCCGACCCGACCAACGGCTTCCTGAACTACCTGTCGATCAACACCCAGCTGGAGCCGTTCGACAACCTGAACTGCCGGATCGCGGTCGAGTACGCGATCAACAAGACGCAGGTCCAGAGCGTCATGGGCGGCTCGGTCGGCGCCGGTCCGATCGCCAACACGGTCCTGCCGCCGACGGTCGAGGGCTACGCGCCGGCCGACGTCTGGTCCACCGCCGGCAACGACGGCAACGCGACCAAGGCCGAGCAGTACCTCAACACCTGCAAGCAGCAGGAGACCACGGCCGGCAAGTGGACCAGCGGCTCGCTGACCATCACCATCGGCGCGTACTCCGACCAGCCCAAGACGGTCGACGCGGCCAACGCCGAGGTCCAGGAGCTCAACGCGGTCGGCTTCAACGCCAGCTCCAAGCCCACCCCGTTCGCCAACTGGGGCAGCAACGCCGGCTCGTTCTCCTTCGTCACCACGAACCACATGGCGCTGGTGAACGCGGCCTGGGGTGCCGACTTCCCGGACGGCAACGGCTTCTTCCAGTACGTGCTGGGCAGCGCGGGCGTATCGATGACCGGCAGCTCGTCGAACTTCTCGTACTTCGACAACAAGACCTTCGACGGCGACCTGACCACGGCGCTGCAGGCCAGCGATGTCACGACCCGCAACGCGGACTACGCCAAGGCGGACCAGTACGCGATGTCGCAGGCCGTGATGGTGCCGCTGTCCGACCAGGCGGCGCTGGACATCTACTCGACCAACGCGACGAACGTCTACTTCATGGCCGCCTACGGTATGTACGACTTCGCCTCGATGGGCGCCAGCTGATCGACCGGGACGGCCGGGGGCCGGGCTTGAAAAGCCGGACCCCGGCGTCCCGGGACCCGCAGTGACACCGCAGTGGAATTTGCAGTGACAGTACGACCAGCCGCTCTTACCTTTTCAGAAGGCAGGTGAAGGCGGGTTGGGTGTGGCCGGTCCGGTCTCCCGCGCGAGCGGACGGGCCGGCCACACCGGCGCCGCATAACTCATGCTCACATTCATTATTCGGCGTCTGCTCGCCGCAGTCGGCCTGCTCCTGCTGGTGTCGCTGGCGACGTTCTTCATCTTCTACATCCTGCCGCAGTGGGGCGGCGAGACCATCCAGGAGATGGCGCGCTCGTACGTCGGCCGCACCACGAGCAGCGCGCAGCTGCAGCAGGTCATCGACCGGCTCGGCTTCGACAAGCCGTTCTTCGTGCAGTACTTCGACTACGTGAAGGGCATCGTCGCCGGCACGCAGTACAGCGACGGCGTCAACACCCTCCAGTGCAACGCGCCGTGCCTCGGCTACTCCTTCCGCAACTACGACCAGGTCTGGCCGACCATCCTGAACGACTTCCCGGTCACCCTGTCCATCGCGGTCGGCGCCGGCTTCTTCTGGCTGGTCTTCGGCGTCATGTCCGGCGTCGTCTCGGCGCTGCGCAAGGGCACGATCTGGGACCGGCTGTTCATGACGGTCTCGCTGGCCGGCGTCTCGGTCCCGGTGTACTTCGTCGGCCCGCTCATGGCGCTGGTCCTGGCGTACAACAACAGCATCCTGCCGGTGCCGAGCTACACCTCGATCGGTACCGATCCGCTGTCCTGGGCCGGCGGCATGCTGATCCCGTGGCTCGCGCTGGCCTTCGGGTTCGCCGCCCTCTACACCCGGCTCACCCGGGCCGGGATGCTCGACGCGCTCGGCGAGGACTTCACCCGCACCGCCCGGGCCAAGGGGCTGCCCGAGTACAAGGTGACCTTCAAACACGCGCTGCGCGCCGCGATCATCCCGATCGTGACCATCTTCGGCATGGACCTCGGCGGCGTGCTCGGCGGCGCGGTGCTGGTCGAGAACTCGCTGAGCCTCAACGGGATCGGCACCCTGGCGCTGACCTCCATCCACGCCCAGGACTTCCCCACGGTCATGGGCGTGACGCTGTTCGCCGCCACGTTCATCATCATCGCCAACCTCGTCGTGGACGTCCTGTACGCGACGCTCGACCCCCGGGTGAGGCTGTCGTGAGCACTCCGTTCGGCAACCACCCGGGCAACAACGACGAGCTGGACATCACGGTGACGAACGACGGCAGCGGACCGAGGGACCAGCAGCCCGGCGGGCAGCACGGCTACGGCGCGCCGGCCGGCGCGGCGCAGTCCTTCCTCGACGTGCGGGACCTGCAGGTGCACTTCCCGACCGAGGACGGCCTGGTCAAGTCGGTCGACGGGATCTCCTTCCGGCTCGAGCGCGGCAAGACGCTCGGCATCGTCGGCGAGTCCGGCTCCGGCAAGTCGGTCACCTCGCTCTCCCTGCTCGGCCTGCACAAGCGGCCGGACCGGCGGGGCCGCGGCGGGGCCCGGATGACCGGCGAGATCTGGCTCGACGGCGAGGAGCTCATCTCCGCCTCGCCGCACCGGATCCAGGAGCTGCGCGGCGAGAAGATGGCGATGGTCTTCCAGGACCCGCTCTCCGCGCTGCACCCCTACTACAAGGTGGGCGCCCAGATCGCCGAGGCGTACCTGGTGCACAACAAGGTCTCCCGGGGCGAGGCGCGCAAGCGGGCGATCGAGATGCTCGACCGCGTCGGCATCCCGCAGCCGCAGTCCCGGGTCGACGACTACCCGCACCAGTTCTCCGGCGGCATGCGTCAGCGCGCGATGATCGCGATGGCCCTGGTCTGCAACCCGCAGCTGCTGATCGCGGACGAGCCGACCACGGCGCTGGACGTGACCGTGCAGGCGCAGATCCTGGACCTGATGCGGGACCTGCAGCGCGAGTTCAACAGCGCGCTGATCATCATCACGCACGACCTGGGCGTGGTGGCCGAGCTGGCCGACGACATCATGGTGATGTACGGCGGCCGGGCGGTCGAGTACGGGCCGGCGAAGACCGTCTTCTCCGAGCCGCAGCACCCTTACACCTGGGGCCTGCTCGGCTCGATGCCGCGGCTCGACCGGCCGGTGCAGGAGCGGCTGCTGCCGATCGCCGGCAGCCCGCCCTCGCTGATCAACGTGCCCTCCGGCTGCGCGTTCCACCCGCGCTGCAAGTTCGCCGAACTCACCAACGGCGCCAGCCAGAACGAGGACCCCGAGCTGGTGGAGGCCGAGCCCGGCCACCTGGTGCGCTGCCACCTGCGCGCGTCCGAGCGCAAGCAGATCTTCGCCGAGCAGATCGCCCCGCGCCTCTGAGCCGGCCCGCCGGCCAGCGCGACCGACCCTCACCCCGACCCCGACTCCACTTTCCGGGAGCATCCGTGAGCACCACCTCGTTCGACCCGCAGCGTTCGGCCGCCGGCGGCACCGAGCCGCTGCTGTCGGCCTCCGGCCTGCAGAAGCACTTCCCGATCAGGCGCGGCCTGCTGCGCCGGACGGTCGGCGCAGTGCAGGCGGTGGACGGGATCGACCTGTCGGTGCTGCCCGGCGAGACGCTGGGGCTGGTGGGCGAGTCCGGCTGCGGCAAGTCGACCACCGGCCGGCTGCTGACCCGGCTGCAGGAGCCGACCGCCGGGCAGATCGTGTTCGAGGGCGTCGACATCAGCCACCTGAACACCGGCCAGCTGCGGCCGCTGCGCCGGGACGTGCAGATGGTGTTCCAGGACCCGCAGTCCTCGCTCAACCCGCGGCACACCATCGGCACCATCGTCGGCGCGCCGTTCCAGATCCAGAAGATCCAGACGCCGAACGGCATCAAGCGCGCGGTGCAGGACCTGCTGGAGCTGGTGGGCCTCTCGCCGGAGCACTACAACCGCTACCCGCACGAGTTCTCCGGCGGCCAGCGCCAGCGCATCGGCCTGGCCCGCGCGCTGGCCCTGCGGCCGAAGCTGATCGTCGCCGACGAGCCGGTCTCCGCCCTCGACGTGTCGATCCAGGCGCAGGTGGTGAACCTGTTCGAGGACCTGCAGGCGGAGTTCAACCTGGCCTACGTGTTCATCGCGCACGACCTGTCGGTCGTCCGGCACATCTCGGACCGGGTCGCGGTCATGTACCTCGGCAAGATAGTGGAGGTCGCCAGCCGGGACGATCTCTACTCCCGGCCGCTGCACCCTTACACGCACGCGCTGCTCTCCGCGGTACCGATCCCGGACCCGGAGCGCAAGGAGGCCGGCAGCCGCGAGCGGATCCTGCTGACCGGGGACGTCCCGTCGCCGATCAACCCGCCGTCCGGCTGCCGGTTCCGCACCCGCTGCTGGAAGGCGCAGGAGATCTGCGCCGCCGTCGAGCCGCCGCTGGAGTCCACGGTCTCCACCGCGGCGGGGCAGCAGGTCGCGTGCCACTTCCCGGAGGTGCGGGACGTGGTCAGCAGCGGCACGGCGGCGGCCTGACGGCCTGAACGGCCCGGCCCGCCTCGCGGTCCGACGACCGGCTCCCACTACCGGGTGAAGTGTCCTTGATACTCGGGGTGACCTCCGGGATGATCTGCCGCATGGACGCGACGACTGAGCCGGAACTGTTCTCGGGCACCGAGCTGGCGAAGCTCTACAAGGATCGCTTCTCGGACGCCGAACTGGCGGCCAAGCGCGCATTGTGGGAAACGCTCTGCCGTAGTTTCCTCGACAAGTACATCGAGCCCGGTGATACGGTTCTCGATCTCGGCGCCGGCTCGTGCGAGTTCATCAACGCCTGTCGCGCTGCCCGAAAGATCGCCGTCGACCTGAACCCGGAGACCAGGCATTTCGCGCAGGGGGCCGAGGTGGTCCTGACGAGCAGCGACGATCTGTCGCCGATCGAGACCGCGTCGGTCGACGTGGTGTTCTCGTCGAACTTCTTCGAGCACCTTCCGGACAAGCCGACCTGCCTGCGCACACTCGAGGAGTGTTCCCGGGTGCTCAAACCAGGCGGCCGGCTGCTCGTCCTGATGCCGAATCTGCGCTTTCTGCCGGGGCGCTACTGGGACTACTTCGACCACCACCTGCCGCTCACGGACCGGAGCCTGGTCGAGGGCATGCGGATGGCGAACTTCGTGCCTTATCGCGTGATTCCGAGATTTCTGCCCTACACGGTCAAGGACTCGCCGATCAAGGTCCGTCCGTTGCTCGTGAAGGCATATCTCCACGCACGGTGGGTGTGGCCGTTGCTGGGGCGGCAGATGTTCGTGGCCGCGACCAGTCCGCCGAGCGGAGCAGTCCGGAATCAGCGCGCGGCGTCTGACTGATTCTCTCGCCGGGTGAGCCCGGCGCGCCGGGCAGGCAGCGCGTCATCGGTTCGGGCCGATCCGCGGGAACAGCGGTTCCGCCGCCGCCAGGACGCCGCCGACGGCGGTGCACTGCCGCGCGATGCGAGCCGCGGCACCAGGCAGAAACGGCGTCAGTTCGTCGGCGAGCACACGGCATGCGTGAATGAGTGTGCTTAATACTGCGTCCAGGTGGCGCTCCTTCTCGGGATCTCCGGCGCGCGCGGCCTTGGCCAGCTCCCAGGGCCGGGTCGCGGCGATACTTCGGTTGGCCTGCTCGACGATCGTCCAGAGCGCGGACGCGGCGCCGCGGAAGTCGAAGTCCTCGAGCGCGGCGTCGATCTGCGCCGGGGCGCTGTCGCAAGCGTCCGTGAGCGGCCGGACGGCGGCCTCGACCCGACCCGGCCCGATATCGCCGGGCTCTGAGACGCGCCCGCCGTGGCAGCGGTGGACGAGGGTCACCACGCGATGGACCAGATTGCCGAGACCGCCGGCGAGGTCGGCGTCGGCGCGCGCGACGAGCCGATCCCGGGTGAAGTCCGCGTCGCCGACTCTGGGCACCTCGCGGATGAGCCACCAGCGCACCGCGTCGGTACCGCATTCGGCCGCCAGACGCACCGGATCCACCGTGGCGCCCGCCGACTTGCTGATCTTGTGCCCGTCAACGGTCAGGTAGTCGTGGACCAGGATGTCCGTCGGCAGCGGCAGGCCGGCGGAGAGCAGCAGCGCCGGCCAGTAGACGGCGTGGAAGCGTAGGACGCCCTTGCCCGCGAGATGCACGCGGCGTCGGCCGCCGACCCACCAGCGCTCGTATTCGGTCTCGTCGCCGCCGCCGTAGCCGAGGCTTGAGACGTAGTTCCCCAGCGCCTCCCACCACACGTAGACGACCTGGCTCGGATCGTCCGGCACCGCGATGCCCCATCCGCGCGCCCGCGCCGCGGACCTGGAGACGGAGAAATCGTGCAGGCCGCCGGAGATCAGCGCGAGCACTTCGTTGCGCCGCGAGGCCGGCTGGATCCGCAGCCGGTCATACTCGATAAGCCCGCGCAGCTCGTCGGTGTACCGGGAGAGCCGGAAGAACCAGTTCTCCTCGGCGATGCGCTGCGGCTCGGTCCCGTGCTCGGTGCAACGCCCGTCGACCAGGTCTTCGGGTGCGTAGAACTGCTCGCAGCCGACGCAGTAGAGCCCTTCATAGTGCTTGCGATAGAGGTCGCCGGCCTCGGCGCACCGCCGCCACAGGCGCTCGACGCCGACCCGGTGGCGCGGGTCGCTGCCGGTGCGGATGAAGTCGTCGAGCGAGAGCGCCAGCGGCCCGCGCAGCGCCGAGAACGCGGCGGCGTTCCGGTCGACCAGCTCCCGGACCGCGATCCCCTCGGCCTCGGCGGCCAGCACGTTCTTGAGCGAGTTCTCGTCCGTTCCGCTCAGGAAGCGGACCTGGTCGCCGCGATGGCGGCGATGGCGCGCCAACACGTCGGCCTGCACCAGTTCGAGCGCGAAACCCAGGTGGGGCCGGGCGTTGACGTAAGGGATCGTCGTGGTGATGTAGTAGCGCGGATTCGCGGTCATCGGATCCTCCTCATGCGAGGCGGGGCTCCGGTCCGTGCGATTCCGTGCGGAAACGCGAACGAGGCCCCGACTCGGGGCCTCGGATTGGTCACGCGTCCGACTCAGCAGCCCCGTCGGCGGGGCATCATCGGGAGCGGGAACGCGGTCATAACGCGATGCTAACCGCACCGCCGCGCAGGGGCGTACCGATTTTCCGCGGTCGGCTCGGCGCGCGACGCGGGCACGTGCCTGGCCGTCCGCCACCACAGCAGCAGGAGCACCGCGTTCAGACCGATGCAGTAGGGAAGCAGCGTACTGATTCCGGAGGACTGGCCGATGGCGCCGGCCAGCCAGGGCAGCGCGGAGCCGCCGATGACCGACACGCCGTTGATGACGCCGATCGCGGTGGGCACGAGGCGCGGCTCGGCCAGCTGCGGCGTGAGGGCCATCGTGGTCGGGAACAGCGGTCCGAGGAAGAAGCCCAGCACCGCGAAGCCGGCGCTCGAGGCCGCCGGACCGGACCCCAGCCAGACGAGCCCGCAGGCGGCGAAGACGCCGGCCAGGCACAGGTACGTCATGCCGACCTCGCGCAGCCCGGCCCGAGCCGAGAGCGGGGCGATCACGAACCGGCCCATGGTCAGGCCCAGCCAGTAGCCGCTGATCATGTAGCCGGCGAGCAGCTCCGACTGGTCGCGCCCGGCCACCAGGAAGCTGAAGCCCCAGTTGCCGAGACTGCTCTCCAGACCGACGTAGACCGAGAGGAAAAGCGCGCCCAGCAGGATGCCGGGGTTTCGCAGCGCGGCGGCGATCAGACCGCGGCCCGGCGTGTCGGCGGGTGCAGGTGGCTCCAGCGCCGCCGCCGTGGCGGCGGCCAGCGGTGCGGGTCTCGCCACGCGCCGACCCGCGCCCGGGAAGGTGAGCTGGACGGCGAACAGTAGCGGCACGTGCAGCAGGGCGATCATCAGCCAGACCCGCGGCCACGGCCCCGAGCGCAGTATCCCGGTGGCGAGCAGCGGCCCGAGCAGCGCGCCCACCCCGAAGAACGCGTGCAGCCGGTTGAGGCGCTGCGCCGTCTGCGGCAGCCGGGTGAGATGCGTGTCGAGCACCGACTCGATCACGCCGGAGCCGTAGCCGAGGACCGGTTCGACGCCCACGAGTCCGGCGAACGCCGGGCGGATGCCCATGCACAGCGCCGCCAGCACGACGGCGGTGATGCCGGCGATCAGCGTGACGCGGGTGCCGAACCGGTGGATCAGCGCCCCGACGGTCGATCCGGCCGACATGAAGCCCGCGGAGAAGGTGAAGAAGACGATGCCGATCGTCGCGCGGCCGACTCCGTAATCGGCCATCTGGGCGGGCAGCAGCGGCCCGGAGACCCCGGCGACGATGCCGACCAACACGAACGCGCCGTACGAGACTGCGACCGACAGCCGAGTGCGATCTCTCACGTGGCGGGACTCCACGGTACGGACCAACCTCACTGGCTGGAGACCGGACTAGATGGTAGTCCACAGGGTGTCCAAGAACGATGAGTTTCGCCGTGGCTGCCAGTCTGTATCCACATAAGCGATCAACCGCACGCGAGGAGGGCATCATGTCCGCCACCTACACGTTCGATGTCTTCTCCAGCCTCGACGGCTTCGGCGCCGCCGGCGGCGACTGGACCGGCTACTGGGGCAAGCAGGGCCCCGAACTGCTCGACCACCGTCTCGCCCAGTACAGCGAGGAGCAGCGGATGGTCTTCGGGGCCAATACGTATCGGGCGTTCGCGCAGATGCTGGCCTCGAGCACTGAGGCGTCCGAAGTGCACGATCCGTGGGTCACCCGGATGAGGAGCCTGCCGGCGACGGTGGTGTCGACCACGCTCGGGGAATCTCTCGGCTGGCCGGCGACCGTCGTGAGCGGCGACGCCGTCGACGTCGTCGCCCGGCTCAAGGAGGAGTCCGAGGTGCCGTTGCGCTCCCACGGCAGCCTGTCGATGAACCGGGCGCTGATGGCCGCCGGCCTGGTCGACCGAGTCCAGATCACGCTGTTCCCGGTGATCACCGGTCAGACCGGACTGGGCCCGATCTTCCGCGGAGCGGCCGACTTCGACCTCGAGCTGATCGAGCACCGGACGCTCGACGGCCGTATCCAGGAGCTCGTCTACCGGCCTAGCCTGCACGGCTGAGTGTCAGGCGCCAGTCGATTTGCGCGGACGGCGCAGCTTTGAACTGAGGCAGATCAGATTGGCGGCTGCGGTGCGCGGGCCGATTGTGCCATCGAAGATGGATCTACGCATGCCAAACCACCCGGACGAGCGGAGACAGTGACCAGCGCGAGGCCGCATCACCAGTCAGGACTTCACGGTACGGAGCAACTTCATTGGCAAAGGGCCGAATCAAGTGGCAGCCGTCAGCCTCACTCGAATGGCGCTGGAATGTGGCTCAGGACACATTACTGAACGGTAGTTTGGTCGGTCGGGGGCCGTATCATCGGTTGTGGGCCGGCCCGCGGGGCTGGAACCGGCGGGCGTTCCGGGGCGTGTTCGACACCC
>DASYAE010000239.1:0-52720 GCA_036501535.1 Actinocrinis sp.
TGGTGGACGCGGAGATCGTCGACGAGGGCAAGAACGGCTGAGAGCAGGCGCAGATAGCCCTTCCCGCGGGCGGCGGGGCGGCGGCACGGTCCGCCGCCCGGCCGCCCGCGCCCAGCGGTCGCATGTGATCCAAGGAGAGAGACACCCGTGAGCGAGGAGCTCTACCGCCCGGGCCGGCCGGCCGATGCGGAGACCGACACCGAGGACGCCCTGTACGAGAGCGGCGCGCACACCGTCGTCGGCGCGGCCGCGGACGACGACGGAGTCGAGGGTTCGAAGCCGGCCGGGAACGGCGCGGACCCGGACGGGCCGGCCGGTGAGGACGACGATGAGGAGGCCTTCGCCGAGCGGGTGAACGACGCCATCGGCGGCGAGGCCGGAGACCCGACGGCGAACCTGGCGGTGGCTGAATTGCTGGCGAAACTGGCCGAGCGGACCAACGAGCTGCAGGGGGCGCAGGCCGAGCTCGGCGAGCGCACCGCGGACCTGCAGCGTCTGCAGGCGGAATACGTGAACTACCGGCGCCGGGTCGAGCGGGACCGGGCGGCGCAGGCCGAGCAGTCGCTGGGCAAGGTGCTGGCCGAGCTGCTGCCGGTGCTCGACGACATCGGCCGGGCCCGGGACCACGGCGAGCTGGAGGGCGGGTTCCGCCGGATCGGCGAGTCGCTGGAGTCGATCGTCTCGAAGCTCGGGCTCGAGCAGTTCGGCGCGGCGGGCGAGGCCTTCGACCCGAACGTGCACGAAGCCCTGATGCACCGTGTCTCCCCGGACGTCGAGGAGGACACCTGCGTGGAGATCCTGCAGCCCGGCTACCGGCTCGGCGACCGCGTGCTGCGCCCCGCCCGGGTCACGGTCGCCCAGCACGGCGACCCCGAAGAGTAGAACCCGCGGCATCGGGGAAAGCGCGACGAGCAGAGGCGGACTGTAGATGAGCACCAAGGATTACATCGAGAAGGACTACTACAAGGTGCTCGGCGTCCCCAAGGACGCTCCGGCGGCGGACATCAAGAAGGCCTATCGGAAGCTGGCCCGGCAGTTCCACCCGGATGCCAACAAGGGGGACGCGAAGGCCGAGGAGCGGTTCAAGGAGATCTCCGAGGCCTACGACGTCCTGTCGGACGAGAAGCGGCGCAAGGAGTACGACGAGGCCAGGTCGCTGTTCGGCGGGTTCCGTCCGCGGGCCGGCGCGGGACAGAACGGGGGCTTCCCGTTCGACCTCGGCGACCTCTTCGGGGGCGCCGGGAACGGCGGCGCCGGGCAGGGCGGGCTCGGCGACCTGTTCGGCGGGATCTTCCGGCGGCCGGGCGGCGGCACCGGCACGTCGCAGGCGCCGGGGCGGCGCGGCGCGGACGTCGAGACCGAGGCGACGATCACGTTCATGCAGTCGATGCACGGCGTGACGATCCCGCTGCGGATGACCAGCGAGCACCCGTGCACCGCCTGTTCGGGCACCGGGGCGAAGGCCGGCACGACGCCGCGGGTGTGCCCGAACTGCTCGGGCACCGGGCAGGTGAGCCGCAACCAGGGCGGCTTCGCGTTCTCCGAGCCGTGCCGCGAGTGCAAGGGCCGCGGCCTGGTGGTGGACGAGCCGTGCCCGACCTGCCACGGGTCCGGGCGGGCGGCGTCGACCAGGACGCTGCAGGCGCGTATCCCGGCCGGGGTGGGCGACGGCTCGCGGATCCGTCTGAAGGGCAAGGGCGCTCCGGGTGAGCGCAGCGGCCCGGCGGGGGACCTTTATGTGGTGGTGCACGTGAAGCCGCATCCGGTGTTCGGCCGCGACGCCGACAACCTGACGGTGACCGTTCCGGTGACGTATCCGGAGGCGGTGCTCGGCGCCGACATCAAGGTGCCGGTGCTGGACGGCCTGCCGGTGACGGTGAAGCTGCCGGCGGGCAGCGCCAACGGCCGCGTGCTGCGGCTGCGCGGGCGTGGCGCGCCGCGCAAGGACGGTTTGAAGGGCGACCTGCTGGTCACCGTGGAGGTCGCTGTCCCGACGAAGCTGAGCGACGCGGCTGCCGCCGCGTTGGAGAAGTACCGCGAGGCCACGGCCGACCACGATGTGCGGGCCGATCTGCTGGCGGCCGCGAAGGGAGACACCTGATCATGATGCCCCGTCAGCAAGCTCCGCTGGGCGCGCCCGCGGTGGGCAGCGAAACGCCGATTTACGTCATCTCCGTCGCCGCGGAGCTGTCCGGGCTGCACCCGCAGACGCTGCGCCAGTACGACCGGCTCGGCCTGGTCAGCCCGGACCGGGCGCCGGGCCGCGGGCGGCGCTACTCGGTCCGGGACATCGAGCTGCTGCGCGAGGTGCAGCGGCTGTCCCAGGACGAGGGCGTGAACCTGGCCGGGATCAAGCGGATCCGGGAGCTGCAGGACCAGGTCGAGGAGCTGGCCGCGCAGGTCTCGGTGCTGGAGCAGCAGCTGGCCGCGGCGCTGGCCACCTCGATCCCGGTGGCGGTGCCGAGCCAGCCGGCGCTGGGCCAGGGCGGCCAGTCCGCCCAGCCCCAGCAGCCGGCGCCGAACCCGCTGCGGCGCTCGGACCTGCTGCCCGCGCTGCCGGCCTTCGGGCGCTCGACCGCGCTCGTGGTGTGGAAGCCGCAGCCGCGCTGAGCGCTGCCGCACCACGCTTCTGCGCTCAGTTCGGCGAGCGGCCGCGACGCCGAGCGCACATCATCGTATAAACCGCAGTTCGCACCACGAGTTCCGCTTAGCGTGCCCGAAAATCCCGAGGAGGCGGCGCCATGGACGCCGGCAAACTGACCACCCGTTCGCAGGAGGCGCTGTCCTCCGCCATCAGGTCTGCGGCCTCGGCGGGCAACCCCCAGGTCGAGCCGGTGCACGTGCTGCTGGCCCTGCTCGACCAGGTGGACGGCACCGCGCGGCCGCTGCTGGAGTCGGTGGACGTCGACCGGGTGCGGCTGGCCGCCGCGGCGCAGCGGGTGCGCGGGCAGCTGCCCAGCGCCTCGGGCTCCACGGTGTCCGCGCCCGAGCTGGCCCGCCCGACGCTGCTGGCGCTGAACGCCGCGGGCGAGGAGGCGCGCCGGCTGGACGACGACTACGTCTCGACCGAGCACATCCTGGTCGGCATCGCGGCCGGGAACGAGCCGGCGGCCCGGCTGCTGCGCGAGTCCGGCGCGACGCCGCAGGCGCTGCGCGAGGCCTTCGTCAAGGTGCGCGGCAGCGCGCGGGTGACCTCGCCGGATCCCGAGGCGACGTTCCAGGCGCTGGAGAAGTACAGCGTCGACCTGACCGAGCTGGCCCGCGAGGGCGGCCTGGACCCGGTGATCGGGCGGGACGCGGAGATCCGCCGGGTCGTGCAGGTGCTCTCCCGGCGCACCAAGAACAACCCGGTGCTGATCGGCGAGCCCGGCGTCGGCAAGACCGCGGTGGTGGAGGGGCTGGCGCAGCGGATCGTGGCCGGCGACGTACCGGAGTCGCTGCGCGGAAAGCGGCTGGTGTCGCTGGACCTGGCCGCGATGGTGGCCGGGGCGAAGTACCGCGGCGAGTTCGAGGAGCGGCTGAAGGCGGTCCTGGGCGAGATCCGCGAGTCCGGCGGCCAGGTGATCACCTTCATCGACGAGCTGCACACGGTGGTCGGCGCGGGCGCGACCGGCGATTCGGCGATGGACGCGGGCAACATGCTCAAGCCGATGCTGGCCCGCGGCGAGCTGCGGATGGTCGGCGCGACGACGCTGGACGAGTACCGGGAGCACATCGAGAAGGACCCGGCGCTGGAGCGGCGGTTCCAGCAGGTGCTGGTCGGCGAGCCGTCGGTGGAGGACACGGTCGCGATCCTGCGCGGGCTGAAGGGCCGTTACGAGGCGCACCACCAGGTGCAGATCTCGGACGCGGCGCTGGTCGCGGCGGCGACGCTGTCGGACCGGTACATCACCGCGCGGTTCCTGCCGGACAAGGCGATCGACCTGGTGGACGAGGCGGCGTCGCGGCTGCGCATGGAGATCGACTCGCGGCCGGTGGAGATCGACGAGCTGCAGCGCGCGGTGGACCGGCTGCGCATGGAAGAGATGGCGCTGGCCAAGGAGTCGGATGCTCCGTCAGTCGAACGCCTTGAGCGGATCCGCCGGGAGCTGGCGGACCGTCAGGAACAGCTCAATGCCCTGACGGGGCGCTGGGAGCGGGAGAAGTCGGGGCTGAACCGGGTCGGCGAGCTGAAGAAGCGGCTCGACGACCTGCGCGGGCAGGCCGACCGGGCGCAGCGGGACGGCGACTTCGGCACCGCCTCCCGGCTGATGTACGCCGACATCCCGACCGCGGAGCGGGAGCTGGCCGAGGCCTCGCAGGTCGCGGACAGCCGCGAGTCGATGGTCAAGGAGGAGGTCGGGCCGGACGACGTGGCCGAGGTGGTGGCGGCGTGGACCGGGATCCCGGCCGGCCGGCTGCTCGAGGGCGAGACGGCGAAGCTGCTGCGGATGGAGCAGGAGCTCGGCAAGCGGCTCATCGGGCAGGTCGACGCGGTGCGGGCGGTCTCGGACGCGGTGCGCCGGGCCCGGGCCGGCATCTCCGACCCGGACCGGCCGACCGGGTCGTTCCTGTTCCTCGGCCCGACCGGGGTCGGCAAGACCGAGCTGGCCAAGGCGCTGGCCGACTTCCTGTTCGACGACGAGCGCGCGATGGTGCGCATCGACATGTCGGAGTACAGCGAGAAGCACTCGGTGGCCCGGCTGGTCGGCGCACCGCCCGGCTACGTCGGGTACGAGGAGGGCGGCCAGCTGACCGAGGCGGTGCGGCGCCGGCCGTACACGGTGGTGCTGCTCGACGAGGTGGAGAAGGCGCACCCGGAGGTCTTCGACGTCCTGCTGCAGGTGCTGGACGACGGCCGGCTGACCGACGGCCAGGGCCGCACGGTGGACTTCCGCAACACGATCCTGATCCTGACCTCGAATCTGGGCTCGCAGTTCCTGGTGGACCCGGCGACCGACGAGAACCGCAAGCGCGAGCTGGTGATGGGCCTGGTGCGCACGACGTTCAAGCCGGAGTTCCTGAACCGGCTCGACGATATCGTGCTGTTCGACGCCCTGGGCACGGAGGAGCTCGGCCGGATCGTGGAGCAGCAGGTGGACAAGTTGCAGGCGCGGCTGGCGGACCGGCGGCTGACGCTCGATGTGACCCCGGCGGCGCGGGACTGGCTGGTGCTGACCGGCTACGACCCGGCGTACGGCGCGCGGCCGCTGCGCCGGCTGGTGCAGTCGGCGATCGGGGACCAGCTGGCCCGGGAGATCCTGGCCGGGCAGGTGCGCGACGGTTCGGCGGTGCGCGTCGACGTGGCGGACGCGGAGGACAGTCTGTCCGTCACGGCAGTGGGCTGAGCTTCTTGAGCCGGCGCAGCGCTTCTTCGAGCACTGCGGGCTGTTTGCAGAAGGCGAAGCGGACGAAGGGCGCGCCGGCTTCCTGGTCGTCGTAGAAGACGGCGCTGGGGATGGCGACGACGCCGCAGCGTTCGGGCAGCGAGCGGCAGAAGGCGATGCCGTCCGTTTCGCCGAGCGGCCTGATGTCGGTGGTGAGGAAATACGTGCCCTCGGTCGGGTAGACGCCGAATCCGACGTCTGCGAGGCCGGCCGCGAGCAGGTCGCGGCGGGCGCGCAGGCTCTCGCGCAGCTCGTCGTAGTAGGCGCGGGGCAGGGCGAGGGCTTCGGCGATGGCGTACTGGAACGGTCCGCCGCTGACGTAGGTGAGGAACTGCTTGGCCGTGCGGACGGCGGTGACCAGCGGCGGGGTCGAGGTCACCCAGCCGATCTTCCAGCCGGTGAAGGAAAAGGTCTTGCCGCCGGAGGAGACCGCCACGGTGCGTTCGCGCATGCCGGGCAGGGTGGCGAGCGGGGTGTGGGAGCCTTCGAAGACGAGGTGTTCGTAGACCTCGTCGGCGATGACGATCAGGTTGTGCTCGACGGCGATCCGGGCCAGGCGGCGCAGCTCCGGCTCGGTCAGCACCATGCCGGTGGGGTTGTGTGGTGAGTTGACCAGCAGCACGCGGGTGCGCGGGGTGACCGAGGCGGCGAGGGCGTCGAGGTCGGGGCGCCAGCGCGGCGCCTTGTCGTCCGGGGCGAGCAGCGTCGCGGGCACGCGTACGCCACCGGCCATGGCGATGCAGGCGGCG
Organism: Actinocrinis sp.; assembly: GCA_036501535.1. GTDB lineage: Bacteria > Actinomycetota > Actinomycetes > Streptomycetales > Catenulisporaceae > DASYAE01. The sequence continues at coordinate 6,116 of DASYAE010000239.1, forward strand.
TAGGAGTCGTAGTAGGGCTCGAAGGCGATGACCTCGTCGCCCGGGTCGACCAGGGCGAGCAGGGCCGCGGCGATCGCCTCGGTGGCGCCGGCGGTGACCAGGACCTCGGTGTCCGGGTCGTAGTCGAAGCCGTACCACTCGCGCTGGTGGGCGGACACGGCGTGGCGCAGTTCGGGTACGCCGACACCCGGCGGGTACTGGTTGCCGCGGCCTTCGCGAATGGCGCGGACCGCGGCCTCGGCGACGGCTTCGGGACCGTCGCTGTCCGGGAAGCCCTGGCCGAGGTTGACCGATCCCGTGGCGAGGGCCAGGGCGGACATCTCGGCGAACACCGTCGTGCCGGTGCCGCGCAGGCGGGCGGCGAGGGCTTCGGCGCCGGGTGCCACAGGGGCTCCGGCGGCCGGCACCTGAGCCGCCACGTTCGAGTGATCTCGCGTCGTGTCCGCGTGATGTCCCACGCGCCCTCCAGTCGTTTGACCGTGATGGGCCCGCCGGGCTTCCCGCGGGCCGGTGCCGTCCGGTCGCGCCGCGCGCGGGCCGGGCTCTGGTGACTCTAACTCGTCGAACCGGTGGGAGATTGCCGATGCTGGTGGACTTGGCGACCGGGTACTGCGACGCGCAGGCCGAGGATCTCGGCTGGTCGGTGGAGATCGAGCCGCTGCGGGCGCTGGCGCGCACCTGGCTGGTGCTGCCGCCGTTCACCGTCGATCTGCGGCTGCTCGGCGCTTCGCACCAGGCGGCGGTCTGGATTGCGGGCCCGGCCGGAGCCGGCGGCACGGACGCGGTTCGCTGTGCCGATCATGACTGTGCGGATCATCACTGTGCCGATCACCGTTCGACCGAGCGCGGCGCGCTTCTGTGCCGCGAGACGGTGGCTTGTCTGCCGGGGCGGACGACCCCGCTGCCTGAGGCGGCGGTGTGTGACTTGGCTGGTTGGCGTTACACGATCGAGTCAGCTGTACGCACCCTGCCGCGCGCGGACTTCGCGGCGCGGCTGGCCAGGATTGAGCGGCGATCGGCACAGTGGCCGGGGATCGCTGGTAGGTATCCCGGGACGCCTGGGGCGATCACGGCCATCGCGGTGCGCCTTTGGGCCGGCGGTCTTCGTTGGCTGACCTGGCATACGTATCCGCAGCAGGGCATGATCGCGACGACGCTGAGCTGCCTGCAGGTCTGCCAATAGGCAAATCGTTGCGGAGTGGTGCATATCTGCGCTACTGACGGGTTCCACGCCGCCGATGCCTACCGCGCGGCAGCGGCGTACGCTGACGTGCGGGTACGGCAGCATGCCGCCGTCCTGGCGTGGTGGCGCGCCGTACAGGAGGTTCTAGCAGCGAGGATGCCCATGCCTTACGAGGCCGCGGTTCCGGTCCGCCGTCGTCTGCTGTGGTCTGCCGTGGCAGATCCGCGGCGGCTGTTCGGGGCGCTCCCGGGGGCCGTGGTGGAGGCGGTGGACGCGCACGGGGCGGCGGGCCGGCTGAGGCTGCGGGTCGGGCAGCAGACGGTGACGTTTCGCGGCATCGCCCGGATCGTGGAGGTCGACGAGGCGGCGGCGCGGGCGGTCGTCGAGCTGGAGGCGGCGTTCGGGCGCAACGGCGGCGGGGTGGACGGCCGGTTGGAGATCCGGCTGCAGGAGGACGGGGCCGGGACGCTGGCCGTGATCGACGGGACGCTGGAGTTCGCCGGGACGGCTGCGCCGCCGTCCGCGCAGTCGCTCGAGGCCGCGGGGCACCGGCTGGTGAAGCGGTGGTTCGCGACGCTCGCGCAGTCCGGCGAGGCGGCGGCGGCCGAACCGGCCGAGGAAGAGCTGCCCGCGACGATCGAACAGGAGCCGTCCGAGCCGGATGCAGCCGAGGTGGAGCCGGAACCCGAGCCGGAACTAGAGCTGGAGCCGAACCCCGAGCCCGAAGCCTTGAGTGCCGAAGCGGTGCCGGCCGAACCCGAACCCGAACTCGAACCTGAGTCCGCCGATCCCCAGCCGCGGCAGGAGCAGGCGTCCGCCGAGGCCGCGCCGACAGGGCCCGAACTCGACGAGCTGGCGCGGCCCGCCGAGTTCGCCTCGCGGCCGCCGCTGGCCGTCGTCCCCGACCTGGACCCGGCGCAGGACGAGTCCGCCGGCCGCACCGGCGACCAGACCCCGCTGCCGCAGCGCCGCAACCAGCAGAAGCCGCCGGCCCCGGCGAAGTCGCGGGCGGCGGAGAACGTGTCCGGCGGCGCGGCCGGCCGGCCCCGTGCGGCCGACTTCGAATCCGGGTCCGCGGCGGTGGACCGGGACTCACCGGCCCGGCTCCACCTCGTCCAGCCGTCCGGCGGCGAGCCGGACCACGGGGACGAAGCGGCGGACGAGCCCGACATCTGGAGTCGGCGCAAGCCGTTCCTGCCGCGCTGGCTGCCGTATCTGGCCGGCGCGACGTTCGTCGGGGCGGTCGCCTTCCTCGTCGCCGTTCTCAGCTATCTGCGCCGGCTTCGCCGGGCCCGCCAGGCCGGCCCGGGGGACTGATTCGCAGCCCGGGGCCGGACGACTCGGCTGCGCCGGACGTTCAGCGTCGCGCGGAACTTCTCTCCAACGAGTGAGTCTTGTCATCGGATCGAGTGGTTGTCAGCTGAATCGGCGCCGGGGCGGGCGCGTTACTCCTACTGTGTGCAACACGTTCAGTGCGAAGCGTCGCCGCGCCCGCCCGGAGTCGTCCGGAACGGGCGTGCGGCGCCAGTCAGGAGCCGAATCGTATGTACATGGAAGCGTGGAACGCCCACCGCGTGGTGCGGCCCAGCCGCCTGGCGAACGCCGTGATCGAGCGGCTGCTGCTGCGGATACTGGACGGCGAGTTCCCGCCCGGCGGCGACCTGCCCCCGGAGGCCGCGCTGGCACAGGAGTTCGCGGTCAGCCGCACCATCCTGCGCGAGGCGCTGAAGGCGCTCGAGGAGAAGCGGGTGCTGCGCATCCGGCACGGCCGCGGGACCACGGTCCGGGCGAAGTCGGACTGGAACATCCTCGACCCGCTGGTGCTCTCCGTGCTGCTCGAGTACGGCGGCTCGCCGACGCTCGCGGTGGAGCTGCACGAGGTGCGCACCGCGATCCAGCTGCTGATGGCCGACCTGGCCGCGCGCCGGATCACGCCGGAGCAGCGCGAGCGGCTGGACGCGGCGCTGTTGCGGATGCGGCACTGCACCGGCCCCGGGCAGGACGGCTCGGGTTACCGCGAGGCGGCGCACAGCTTCGCCGCGGTGCTCGCCGAGGCCTCGGGCAACGAGGTGGCCCGGTGCGTCGTGGAGACGATCGAGATGCCCGGCTCGTTCGACGCCGTGCTCGGCGGCGCGCCAAGTGCGAGTGACGAGTCATCAGATCTGTTGGCCACGGCCGTGCGGACGCAGGAGTTCGCGGAGATGCTTTACGCGCGGGTGCTGCGCGGCGGTCCGGCGGCGCGGCACTCCGCCGAGGCGGCGGCGGAGGCAGGCGCCGGCCCGGTCGGCCTTGCCGGCCAGCCGTCGGCGCGGCCGGCTCAGCTGCGCCGGCCGGGCGCGGGCGACATGCGCTCCGCGATGGCCGGAGCCGCACGCTGATCAGGACACTGTGCTGATTAAGACACTGTGCTGATTAAGACACTGTGCTGATCGGAGGACACCGACGCTGATCGAGAGCCGTGGCGGGGTCCTCGGCGCGGTCCGGCGCACTGCGGCGGATCTTCGGTGACCGCGCAATATGCTGGGCGGCGCCGGCCTCCGCCCGCCGAGTCCCCGCAGCGCGGAACATCAACGCTGCTTCGGCGCTGCGTCGGGGCCGCATCGAGACCGCGCCGCCAGCACCGCCCGGGAGGACCCCGCCATGCCGATCACCTTCGCGTCCGACAGCCCGGCCCGAGCGCAGCTGCTCGACGTGATCAAGGCCCGGGCGGTCGTGCGCGGCCGGGTGACGCTCAGCTCCGGGCTCGAGTCGGACTGGTACATCGACCTGCGCCGGATCGGCCTGGCCGGCTCGAGCGCACCGCTGGTCGGCCGGGTGATGCTGGAGACCGTGCGGGGCCTGGACTTCGACGCGGTCGGCGGCCTGACGCTGGGCGCCGACCCGGTGGCGACGGCGATGATGCACGCGGCGGCGGCCGACCCGGGCCTGGTCGGCGGCCGCGGACTGGACGCGTTCGTGGTGCGCAAGAGCGAGAAGGCGCACGGCCTGCAGCGCCGGATCGAGGGCCCGGACGTCGCCGGCCGCCGCGTGCTGGTGGTCGAGGACGCCTCGACCACCGGGTCGTCCCCGCTGACCGCGGTCGCCGCGGCGCGGGAGGCCGGCGCCGAGGTGGTGGCGGTCGCGGTGATCGTCGAGCGGGGCGCCGAGCAGGCGATCGAGGCCGCCGGGCTGCCGTACTACGCGGTCTTCGGGGTCGCCGATCTCGGCCTGTAGACCTGGAACGGCCGAAACCGGGTAGTCTGCGCCCGTGACATTAGAGAGCCTGAACATCCTCAGTCCGGCGTCGTTGATCAGCACGTTCGGGCTCGTCGGGGTGTACGCGATCATCTTCGTCGAGTGCGCGTTGATCATCGGGTTCTTCCTGCCCGGCGACTCGCTGCTGTTCATCGCCGGAGTCGCCGCGTCCAGCGCGGCCGAGAAGGTGGTCGGGGCGCATCTGAACTTCGCCGGGCTGCTGGTCGGCGTGCCGATCGTGGCCGTCGTCGGCTCGCAGATCGGGCACTACACCGGGGCGCGCTTCGGCCGCCGCCTGTTCGACCGGCCGGACTCGCGGCTGTTCAAGCGGAAGTACGCGGTCCACGCCGAGTACTACTTCAACAAGTACGGCGGCGCGAAGGCGGTGCTGATCAGCCGGTTCATCGTGGGCGTGCGCACCTTCGTGAACCCGCTGGCCGGGATGCTGGAGATGCCGGCCGGCCAGTTCTTCCTGTGGAGCGCGATCGGCAACGTCTTCTGGGTCGAGCTGATGCTGGTGGCCGGCTACGAGCTCGGCGGCCGGATCAAGGGCAACGTGGACACGATCATCCTGCCGCTGGCGCTGGTCGTGGCCGTGATCACGCTGATCCCGCTTGGCCTGGAGATCCGCAAGGAGCGCAAGGCCGCGCGCACCGGCGTGCTGACCGACCTGCAGCGCTTCGAGCGCGAGCAGGAGGAGCTGCACCGCGCGCGCAACGGCGGATACGAGCAGGGCGGCGGGCGCGGCTACGCCGACGGGCCGGCGCAGGGCTCCCAGCAGTCGCCGGGCGAGTCCGGCTACCGCACGTACGGCGCGGACGGATCCGCGCCGCTGGCGAACCAGGCGCGGTCCAACCGGGCCGCCTCGAGCGCGCGGCACCGGAAGTAGGGCGGTCGGCGGCCCCTGCCGACCCCGGCTGCACCCCCGAACCCGGTACGACGCTGCCTTTCTCGGGCTGCGCTTCTTACAATCCGGCCGACTCGGCGGCTGCCCGGAGCGTCTGGGAGACTGACGGCAGACCGAAAAATCACCCGAGCCAGCTACGCGCCGCGCGTAGCGGGTACGCGGATCCGTCAGGGCGCGAGCGCCCGGCGCAGCGCGGACAGAGCCGAATCCGGATCGAGGAGTCGAGATGCCCATCGCAACACCCGAGGTCTATGCGGAGATGATCGAGCGGGCCAAGGCCGGCCGGTTCGCCTATCCCGCGATCAACGTGACCTCGTCGCAGACCCTCAACGCGGCGCTTCGCGGGTTCGCCGAGGCCGAGAGCGACGGCATCGTCCAGGTGTCCACCGGCGGCGCCGAGTTCCTGTCCGGCACGGCCGTGAAGAACATGGTGACCGGCGCGGAGGCGCTGGCCGAGTACGCGCACGTCGTCGCGGCGAAGTACGACATCAACATCGCGCTGCACACCGACCACTGCCCGAAGGACAAGCTGGACGGCTACCTGCGGCCGCTGGTGGAGATCTCCCGGGACCGGGTCAAGCGCGGCCTGGAGCCGCTGTTCCAGTCGCACATGTGGGACGGCTCCGCGGTGCCGCTCGACGAGAACCTGACGATCGCTCGAGAACTGCTGGAGAAGGCCGCGGCCGCGCGCATCATCCTGGAGATCGAGATCGGCGTGGTCGGCGGCGAGGAGGACGGCGTCGCCAACGAGATCAACGAGAAGCTGTACACCACGCCGGGCGACGCGCTCAAGACCGCCGAGGCGCTGGGCCTCGGCGAGAAGGGCCACTACCTGATGGCCGCCACCTTCGGGAACGTGCACGGCGTCTACAAGCCGGGCAACGTGAAGCTGCGCCCCTCGATCCTCAACGAGATCCAGCAGGCGGTGGGCGCGAAGTACGGCCGGGAGAAGCCGTTCGACCTGGTGTTCCACGGCGGCTCCGGCTCGCTGCTGGAGGAGATCCGGGAGGCGCTGGACTACGGCGTGGTGAAGATGAACGTGGACACCGACACGCAGTACGCGTTCACCCGGCCGATCGTCGACCACATGTTCAGCAACTACTCGGGCGTGCTGAAGGTCGACGGCGAGGTCGGCGACAAGAAGGCGTACGACCCGCGCTCCTACGGCAAGTCCGCAGAGGCCGGCATGGCCGCGCGCGTGCTCACCGCCTGCCAGGACCTGCGCTCTGAGGGCACCCGGATCAAGTAGCGGGCGGCGGCTTCCGGCCGCCTTGTCGGCCCTCGGCCGAACGAGGTACCCCGGGCGGGTGTCGGCGACGCTCGCCCGGCGTCCGGCGTATGGCGGTGCCGCCGCTGGTCAGGTAGAATCTCGCTGCAAGAGGCCCGGTCGCGCTTGCGCCGGGCTCCTTGCTTTTCACCGAGCGTATTTACTGGCACCGAGTATTGACTTGCACCGCGCGTACGGAACCGCGCCACGGCAGTACGCCTCTGCGGCGTGGCGGTCGGACCGACGCGTTCCGGACCGCGCCGTGCGCCGCAACTCACGTCCGGAAGAGGTGTAACCCGACATGCCGGCACTCGTGATCGTCGGCGCCCAGTGGGGCGACGAGGGCAAAGGCAAGGCCACCGACCTGCTCGGCGGCTCCGTGGACTACAACGTGCGCTATCAGGGCGGGAACAACGCCGGGCACACGGTCGTGATCGGCGACCAGACCTACGCGCTGCACCTGCTGCCCTCGGGGGTACTCACGCCGGGCTGCATCCCGGTGATCGGCAACGGCGTGGTGGTCGACCCGGCCTTCCTCTTCCAGGAGATCGACGCGCTTTCCGCCCGCGGGGTGGACACCTCGAAGCTGATGATCTCGGCCAACGCGCACCTGATCACGCCGTACCACCGCACGATCGACAAGGTCTCGGAGCGGTTCCTCGGCAACAACCGGATCGGCACCACCGGCCGCGGCATCGGCCCGACCTACGCGGACAAGATCAACCGGATCGGGGTCCGGGTGCAGGACCTGTTCGACCCGGGGATCCTGGCCAAGAAGGTCGACGGGGCGCTGCGCGACCGCAACCAGATGCTGGTGAAGGTCTACAACCGGCGGGCCATCGCGGCCGAGGCGATCGTGGCTGAGTTCCTCGGCTACGCGGAGCGGATCAAGCCGTTCGTCGCGGACACCCAGCTGGTGCTGAACAAGGCGCTGGACGAGGGCCAGGTCGTGCTGCTCGAGGGCGGCCAGGGCACGCTGCTGGACGTGGATCACGGCACGTACCCGTTCGTCACCTCGTCCAACTCGACCACCGGCGGGGCGTGCACCGGCTCCGGCATCGGGCCGACCCGGATCACCCGCACGATCGGCATCCTGAAGGCGTACACCACTCGCGTCGGCTCGGGGCCGTTCCCGACCGAGCTGTTCGACGCGGACGGCGAGGCGCTGCGCACCAAGGGGCACGAGCGGGGCGTCACCACCGGCCGGGACCGGCGCTGCGGCTGGTTCGACGCGGTGATCGCCCGGTACGCGACCCGGGTGAACGGGCTGACCGACTTCTTCCTGACCAAGCTGGACGTGCTGACCGGCTGGGACCGGATCCCGGTGTGCGTGGCCTACGACGTGGACGGCACGCGGCACGACGAGATGCCGATGACGCAGACCGAGTTCCACCACGCGGTGCCGGTTTACGAGTACCTGCCTGGCTGGGACGAGGACATCACGAAGGCGCGGGAGTTCTCCGACCTGCCGGCGAACGCGCAGGCTTACGTGCGCGCGCTGGAGGAGATGTCGGGCGCGCCGGTCTCGGCGATCGGGGTCGGCCCGGCCCGGGACGCCACGATCCAGCTGCGCAGCTTCCTGTGAGCGCGCGGCGCCGCTCCGCGATAACGCGGTCCGCGCCGCCGACCCGAATGCCACTGTGATTAAGCGGGGCCGCAGCATCGTACAGAGTGACGATGGAGTGGCCCTTGCGGCTTTTCGTACGCTTCGGTTATGAACGACACCGCTGATGCAGCCGCCCCCACCTTCCTCGAGCACGAATCCATCGCGCCACCGGCGGACCCGGACCGGGGCAGGGCGGTGTTCGCCCGCGACCGGGCGCACGTCTTCCACTCCTGGTCCGCGCAGGACCAGATCACCCCGATGCCGATCGCCGCGGCGCGCGGGTCGAGCTTCTGGGACTACGAGGGCAACGAATACCTGGACTTCGCCAGCCAGCTGGTCTTCACCAACATCGGGCACCAGCACCCGCGGGTGGTGGCCGCCATCCAGGAGCAGGCGGCGCGCCTGTGCACGGTCGCCCCGCAGTTCGCCAACGAGAAGCGCGCCGAGGCTGCGGAGCTGATCACCTCCTACGCGCCGGAGGGCCTGAACCGGGTCTTCTTCACCAACGGCGGCGCGGACGCGATCGAGAACGCGGTGCGGATGGCCCGCATCCACACCGGCCGGCCGAAGGTGCTGACCGCCTACCGCTCGTACCACGGCAACACGGCCACGGCGATCAGCCTGACCGGCGACCCGCGGCGCTGGGGGAACGAGGCCGCCGCGCACCGGGACGGGAACACCGCGCACTTCTTCGGGCCGTACCTGTACCGCTCGCACTTCTACGCCACCACGCCCGAGGAGGAGGCCGAGCGGGCGCTGGCCCACCTGGAGCAGACGGTCCTGTTCGAGGGCCCGGCCACCATCGCTGCGATCGTGCTGGAGACGGTGGTGGGCACGGCCGGCATCCTGGTGCCGCCGCCGGGATACCTGGCCGGAGTGCGGGAGCTGTGCAACCGCCACGGCATCCTCTACATCGCCGACGAGGTGATGGCGGGCTTCGGCCGGACCGGGGCGTGGTTCGCGGTCGACCACTGGGACGTGGCGCCGGACCTGATCACCTTCGCCAAGGGGGTCAACTCCGGCTACGTGCCGCTCGGCGGCGTGATCATCTCCGATCCGGTCCACGACACCTTCCGGCAGCGCGTATATCCCGGCGGGCTCACGTATTCGGGCCATCCGCTGGCCTGCGCCGCGGCGGTCGCCACGATCGAGACGATGCGGGACGAGCAGATGATCGAGGCGGCGTTCCGGCTCGGCGAGCAGGTTCTCGGGCCGGCGCTGCGGGAGATCGCGCGGCGGCACCCGTCGGTGGGCGAGGTGCGCGGGATCGGCGCTTTCTGGGCGCTGGACCTGGTGAAGGACCGGGAGACCCGGGAGATGCTGGTGCCTTATGGGGCGGCGGGCGCGGCGGCGGCACCGATGAACGCGGTGCTCGCCGAGTGCAAGGCGAACGGCGTGATGCCGTTCGCGAACTACAACCGGCTGCAGATCACGCCGCCGCTGAACCTCTCGGACCAGGACGCGCGGCGCGGCCTGGACGGGATCGACAAGGCGCTGAGCGTCGCCGACGAGTTCGCCGCCGGGAGATGAGCACAGGCACATGAGCACAGCGCGATGAGCACAGCGCTGAGCGCACCGACGCACCGTCCCGCCGCCCGGCCAGCGGCGGAACGGTGCGTTTCCCGGTCGCCCGAATTACGCTGGCTGCGTGGCAGCCCCGGATTCGATCTCTGACGACGGACGGCGGCCGGAGGAACGCCGCTCCGGCTCGTTCGCCGCGGGTCTGCGCAGCGTCCTGACCGGGCCGGGGCTGCACGCCTTCCGGCTGCTGTTCGCGACCCGGCTGATCGGGCAGTTCGGCGACGGCGCGTTCCAGGCGGCGCTGGCCTCGTTCGTGGTGTTCTCGCCGCAGAACGAGCCGACGCCGGGCCGGGTGGCCGCCGCGTTCGCCGTGCTGCTGCTGCCGTTCACCGTGGTGGGCCCGTTCGCCGGGGTGTTCCTCGACCGCTGGCCGCGGCGGCAGGTGCTGGTCTGGGCGAACCTGCTGCGCGGCGCGCTGGTGCTGCTGGTCGCGGTGGCGATCGGGTCGGGCGCGCCGCAGTGGACGTATTACGCCGGGGCGCTGGTCGTGGTCTCGGTGAACCGCTTCGTGCTGGCCGGCCTGTCCGCGTCGCTGCCGCACACGGTGCCACCTGAGCAGTTGGTGACCGCCAATTCGGTGTGCCCTACGGCGGGAACGCTGATATCGACGGCGGGCGCGGCGGTCGGCTTCGTCGCGCACGGGGTGTTCAGTTCAGGCACCGCGGCGACGGTAGCCAGCCTCGGATCGGTCGCCGGGCTGTACGCGCTGGCGGCGCTGGCCGCGACGGGGATCGCCCGGCCGCTGCTCGGCCCGCACGGGATACCGCAGATCGGCGCCTGGGAGGCAATGCGCTCGGTGGCCCGGGGCCTGCGCGAGGGCGCGCGGCACGTCGCCGGCCGGCCGCGGGCGGGCCGGGCCCTGCTGGCGATCGCCGTCGCGCGGTTCTGCTACGGCGCGGTGACCATCATCACCCTGCTGCTGTGCCGCAACTACTTCAACGACCCGGCCGACCCGAACAGGGGGCTGGCCGAGTTCGCCTTCGCGGTCGGCGTCTCCGCAGTGGGCTTCGGGGCCGGCGCGGTGGTCACGCCGCTCGTGACCCGCCGGATCCGGCTGCAGTCCTGGGTGGCCCTCTGCCTGTTCGCCTCGGGGGCCGCCGAGCTGGCCGGGGGCCTGCCGTTCCGGCCGGTGCCGCTGCTGGCCGGCGCGGCGGTGCTCGGGCTGACCTCGCAGAGCCAGAAGATAAGCACCGACACGCTCGTGCAGACCTCGGTCGACGACGTGTTCCGGGGCCGGGTGTTCGTCTACTACGACATGCTCTACAACGGCGCGTTCGTGCTCGCCGCCGCCTTCGCCGCGGCGAGCCTCCCGCCGACCGGCCGCTCGTACACGGTGGTCATCGTGGTCGCCGCCTGCTACGGCGCCGCAGGCCTCTGGTACGCACTGCGCGAGGGGCGCCGGCCGGGGAGCGCCGAGTCGGAACCCGGCGCGTCCTCGGCGGATCCGGCTAGTGCTTCCCCCGCGGCGCCTCCTCGGCCGGCGGCTGGGTCGCCCACCACTCGCGCAGCGCGGTGACCGCGGCGTCGTAGCCGAGCGGCCCGTGGTCGAGCCGCAGCTCCAGCAGATGCCGGTAGGCGCGGCCGACCGCGGGGCCGGGCGGAATGCCGAGCAGCTCCATGATCTGGTTGCCGTCGAGGTCGGGGCGGATCGAGTCGAGCTCCTCCTGCTCGCGCAGCCGCGCGATCCGCTCCTCGAGCGCGTCGTAGCTGGCCGAGAGCGCGGCGGCCTTGCGCTTGTTGCGCGTGGTGCAGTCCGAGCGGGTGAGCTTGTGCAGCCGGGAGAGCTGCGGCCCGGCGTCGCGCACGTACCGGCGCACCGCCGAGTCCGTCCACTCGCCCTCGCCGTATCCGTGGAAGCGCAGGTGCAGCTCGACCAGCAGTGCCACGTCGTCGACGACGTCGCCGGGGTACTTCAGCTCGCGCAGCCGCTTGCGGACCATCTTGGCGCCGACGGTCTCGTGGTGGTGGAAGGAGACCCCGCCGCCGGGCTCGAATCGCCGGGTGCGCGGCTTGCCGATGTCGTGCAGCAGCGCGGCCAGGCGCAGCACGAGGTCCGGGCCGTCCTCCTCCAGCTCGATGGCCTGCTCGAGCACGGTGAGGCTGTGCTCGTAGACGTCCTTGTGCCGGTGGTGCTCGTCGATCTCGAGGCGCAGCTTGGGCAGTTCGGGCAGCACGATGCCGGCCAGGCCGGTGTCGGTGAGCAGGCTGAGCCCGGTCCGCGGCGCGGGGGCGAGGAGCAGCTTGGACAGCTCGTCGCGCACCCGTTCGGCGGAGACGATCGAGATCCGCTCGGCCATCGCGGCCATCGCGGCGCAGACCTCGGGCGCGACCACGAAGCCGAGCTGGGCGGCGAACCGGGCGGCGCGCATCATCCGCAGCGGGTCGTCGGAGAACGACTGCTGCGGGGTGCCGGGCGTGCGCAGGACGCGCTCGGCCAGGTCGCCGAGACCGCCGTGCGGGTCGACGAACTCGAGGCCGTCGCCGGTGAACCGCACCGCCATGGCGTTGACCGTGAAGTCGCGGCGTACGAGGTCTTCGTCAAGGGTGTCGCCGAACGAGACGGCCGGCTTGCGGGTGGTGCGGTCGTAGGCCTCGCTGCGATATGTGGTGATCTCCAGCTTGTACCCGTCGCGCCGGCATCCGACGGTGCCGAACGCGATGCCGACCTCCCAGACCGCCTCGGCCCAGCCGCGCACGATCTTCAGGATCTGCTGCGGGCGCGCGTCGGTGGTGAAGTCGAGGTCGTCGCCGAGCCGTCCGAGGAGGCTGTCGCGCACTGATCCGCCGACCAGCGCGAGGCTGTGGCCTGCGGCGGCGAACCGCTCGGCGAGTTCGAACGCGACCGGCGCGGGGTTCAGCAGATGGACGGCGGCGGCGCGCAGATCCCGCGGGGGCGGGGCGCCGGGAGCCGAAGTCGAAGTAGACACGTCATCCAAGGGTACGTGCAGTCGCCGACTGAGCCTGCGCCGTTTCCGGGGACACCCGGACGGCGCTCGGGCGCGGCCGGTCTGATGACTAGGATGACCGCCCGTGGGATCGCGCCGAACCGTGAGCCGAACTGCGATCGAACGCTGCCTGTGGCCGTTGGCGGCCGCCGCGGCGGTGCTCGGCTCGGCCATGCTGTTCGGCCCGCTGGCGCCGGCCCGCGCGGCGGCGCAGAACCCGGTCTCGGTGCGGCTCGACTCGATGAGCCCGTCGGCGGCGAAGCCGGGGGACACGCTGAAGCTGGCCGGGAGCCTGGTCGCGCCGGCGGGGTCGTCGTTCTCCGGGGTGTCCGTCCGGCTCGGCGTGGCCGACCTCTCGGTGCGCTCGGACATGGCCAACGCCGCGGGCAGCGATTCGAACCCCGTGTTCGACGACAGCGACACGGTCGGCTCGCTGGCCGCGGGGGCGACGGTCCCCTGGTCGCTGTCCGTGCCGGTCTCCGCGTTGAATCTGATGACCCAGCACAGTGTGTACGCGATCGACGTCGAGGCGTGGTCGGACGGCGGCGAGATCGGGGTGACGCGCACTTACCTGCCCTACGACATGTCGGGGGACTCGGCTTTCCAGCCGACCCAGATGGTGCTGCTGTGGCCGGTCACGGCGCAGCCGTCGCTCGACGGGCACAGCGTGACCGGGGTCCCGGAGGCGTCCCAGGACCAGGCGGTCCAGCAGTTCGCGCCGGGCGGCCGGCTCGCGCAGGTGCTGGCCGATCCCGGGCAGGTCTCGGGACTGACCGTGTCGTGGCTGGTGGATCCGGACCTGCTGCAGACCGCTGCGAACGAGCAGTACGGCTACACGCTGTACCCGAACGGCGCGACCGGCGCCGGAAGCCAGGACGCGGCGCAGTGGCTGGCCGCGGCGAAGACCGACCTGGGCGGCGCGTCCGGGGAGCTGTGGCAGGTCCCGGCGACCGACCCGGACTTCGACTCGCTGGCCGCGGCGGACCCGGCGTTCGCGGGCCAGATGGTGCAGAACGCCAAGACGCTGACCGGCACGACGGTCAAGGACCTGGTCGGCCGCACCCCGTCCGGCATGGTCGCGTGGCCGGCGAACGGCCAGGCGGATCCCGCCGCGGTGAGCCTGGCCCAGTCGGCCGGCCCGTCCGCGGTGCTGCTCGACTCCGGCTCGGTGGACCTGCGCACGCCGTCGAACAGCTACACGCCCACCGGCCTGAGCGCGCTGTCCGGCGGGACCCCGCTGGCGATCAGCGACACCGACCTGGACTCGATCTTCGACGGCGACCCGGCCGACGCGGCCTACAGCGGCTCGAGCCAGTCGCTGCTGGCCTCGCAGCGCTTCCTGGCGCTCAGCGCGCTGATCGCGCTCGAGCGGCCCTACCTGTCCACGCCGCGCACGATCGTGGTGACGCCGCCGCGGCAGGTGCAGCCGAACCTCCCGCTGCTGCAGGCGGTCGGACAGGCCAGCGGCTGGATCAAGACGGTCGGGCTGTCCACGCTGCTTTCCGCCACGCCCGACCCCGAGGCCCGCACCAACACGCCGGCGCAGTCGTCGGCCTCGGCCGCCGAGAACCTGACCGCGGATCAGCTCGCCGCCGCCGAGTCGGCGAACACCTCCCTGCAGTCGCTCGAGCAGGTGCTGACCGACCCCAAGCAGACGACCGCTTCCTACTCGCCCGCGGTGCTGCGCGCGGTCTCGACGTCCTGGCGCGGCGCGGCGAGCGCCCAGGAGAAGTTCACCGCGGCCGTCGGCGGCCGGCTGAGCACGTCGGTCGATGCCGTGCACCTGGTGCCCAAGGCGAATGTGACCTTGTCGGGCAAGAGCGGCCAGATCCCGTTCACGATCGAGAACCAGTTGAGCCTCTCGGTACGCGTGGGTATCCGCGTGACCACGGACCGCAGCGGGCTGACCGTGCACTCGATCGCCGTGCAGACCATCCCGGAGGGCTCCACCACGGTCGAGGTGCCGGTCGACTCGACCGTGTCCGGAGCGAGCGTCACGGTGACCGCGCAGCTGGTGACGGACTCCGGGACGCCTTTCGGCACACCGGAATCGCTGACGGTGTCGGTCTCCTCGATCGGCACCATCACCCTCGTGGTTTTCGCCCTCTCAGCGGCCCTGCTGGTCGTCGGGGTAGTGTTGCGGATCTACCGTGGTCGACGCAGGCGCCGGGAGCAGCCGGCCGAGGCCGGGCCCGGCGAGTCCGCGCGGAACGACAGCACAATGGTTCCCGAGCGGAGAGAATAAGGCCGATCGCGGGGCGGGCCCGCGCGGCGCGCAGTTCTGCTGCAGGAGAGGGTACCGAGGACCGAGCATGGCACGCTGGCCGGAAGAGGACCCTCCCTACGGGACCGGTACCCGGATTCCCCCTGAAGAGCTGTGGTACCCGTATCCGGCGATACCGCAGGACGAGACGCCGGAAGAACGCGCCGCACGGCGCAACGCCTACGCCGACGCGATCGACGCGACCCGGTTCAACATGCCGGTCATCGGCGTCTCCGGGTTCGACCCGATATCGCTGGAGCACCTCATCCCGGCGCGCACCGGGCGGGTCCAGGGGCCCGGGGCCGTGTCGGCGCCGGGCCGGGCCGGCGAGCCCGAGACCGCCGCGCGCCCGGCCGCCACCAGCGTGTCCCGGGCCAGCCGGATCATGGCGCTGGGCACCCTGGTCTCCCGGATGACCGGCATGCTCAGGTCCCTGCTGATCGCGGCCGCGCTGGGCACCGCCGAGCTGGCCACGCCGTTCAACCTGGCGAACAGCGTGCCGAACACGATCTACATCCTGGTCATAGGCGGCGCGGTGAACTCGATCTTCGTGCCGCAGCTGGTGCGCGCCATGAAGGACGACGCGGACGGCGGCCGGGCGTTCATGGACCGGCTGCTGACCATCTCCATCCTCGTCTGCGGCGGACTGACCGTGCTGTGCGTGGTCGCGGCGCCGCAGATCGTCGACTTCTACTCCGGGGCGACCGGCGTCAACCGCGAGCTGACCATCGTGTTCGCCCGCTTCTGCCTGCCGCAGGTCTTCTTCTACGGCATGTTCGTGATGCTCGGCCAGATCCTGAACGCGAAGGACATCTTCGGCCCGTTCATGTGGACGCCGGTGCTGGCGAACGTCATCCAGATCGCCACCTTCGGCGCCTACATCGTGATCGCCGGCTTCGCCACGACGACCTCGACCATCACCCCCGCCGAGGAGGCGCTGCTCGGCATCGGCACCACGCTCGGCATCATCCTGCAGACCATCGCCATGCTCCCCTACCTGATCCAGGTCGGGGTGCGCTTCCGGCCGCGGTTCGACTGGCGCGGCACGGGCCTGGGCAAGGCGATGACGCTGGCCAAGTGGACGTTCGGCATGGTGCTGGTCGGCCAGGTGAGCACCTGGGTGGTGACCAAGTACGGCAGCGCGATGGACAGCGGGAAGTTCCAGAACGACGGGGTCGGCTACACCGCCTTCTCCAACGCGCTGACCATCTGGATCCTGCCGCAGGCGATCATCACCGTGTCGATCATCACGGCGCTGCTGCCGCGGATGAGCCGCTCGGCGCACGCCGGGGACCGGGGCGCGGTGCGCGACGCGATCTCGTACGGGCTGCGGGTGACCGCGGTCGCGATCGTGCCGTGCGCGTTCGCCTTCGTGGCCTTCGGGCTGCAGATCGCGGCGGTGCTCTTCCGGCACGGCCACACGGACGCGACGGAGGCGCGCAACCTCGGCTACATGCTCATGGTCTTCGGCCTCGGCCTGATCCCGTACTCGGCGCAGTACCTGATGCTGCGTGGCTTCTACGCGTACGAGGACACGAAGACGCCGTTCATCATCTCGGCCGTGATCGCGGCGATCAACTCGGTCCTGTCCCTCGCCTCCTATTACGCGCTGCACACGACACCGTGGGCGGTTGCCGGGATGTGCGCCGCATACGCCATCTCGTATGCGGTCGGCCTGGTCGTCACCGCGGCCAAGCTGCGCCCGCTGCTGCACGGCATCGACCTGACCCGCGTCATCAGGACGCACGCCAAGCTCTGCGTCGCCGCGGCGATCGGCGCCGTGGTCGGCGGCCCGGTGGGCTACGAGATCTTCGAGAAGCTCAACCGGCCGATGGTCGGCGCGGTCAGCTCGCTGGCCGTCGGCGGCGGGCTGTTCATCGGGCTGTTCCTGTTGACGGCGCGGAAGATGCGGATCGAGGAGGTCGACTCGCTCATGGGCGCGGTGCGGGCGAGGTTCGGCCGGTGACCGGCCGGCGCGGGCTCCCGGCCGGGCGGACGCGCCGATCGCTTTGCGGCGCGCGACGGCGGATCGGGGGCGCGGACGCGCCCGTCCGCGGTTCGCGGAGGGCTTACCTGGCACTAGCATGAGAGCCATGCTCAAAGCTGTGGGGGCCGCAGCCCAGGCACGCGCCTTCGCCGGTGATGTTCCGCAGGTACCAAGCAAGTAATCAAAGAGGGAGGGCCGTGGCTTCCCTGGCCGAACCGCCCGCCGAGGATGTCGGGTCGAGCGCCCGCGACGAATCCGCCCCGCCCGCGCTGCACAGCGTGCAGCTGGTCGGCGAGAAGCTGGCCGGGCGTTATCGGCTGGAGCGCGAGTCCGAGCGGTTCGGGTCGGGGCCGGACGAGGGGTCGGCGCAGGGGCCGGGGTGGGACGGCGCGACCGCGGTCCTGACAACCGCCAACGGATCCCCGGGATCCGGCGAGGGCCTGAACGCGTCGCTGCTCGGCCCGAGCCGCTGGATCGCCTTCGACGAGCTGCTCAACCGGAAGGTCGGCGTCGACCTGATCGGCGCCGCGCACTCCCGGGCTCAGGCCGTGCAGGATGCGGCGCGGGACGCGGCGACCGTCGCGGACGTCCGCTTCGTGCAGGTGCTCGACGTGGCCGAGCAGGACGGCCTGGTCTACGTCGTCACCGAGTGGATCTCCGACGCGGCGAACATGGCGCAGCGGTTGGCCGCCGGCTCCATGCCGGTGGCCCGGGCCACCCGGATCGCCCGGGACGTGGCCGCGGCGGTCGCGCAGGCGCATTCGGTCGGGCTCTCGCACGGCCGGCTCACACCTCGCGCGGTGCTGCTTACCAGCACCGACCAGGTGAAGATCCTCGGCCTGCGGCTCGACGCCGCGCTGGCCGGCACGGAGCAGCTCGCGCCCGAGGCGGCACAGGCCAGGGACACCCGCGAGGTGGGCCGGCTCTGGTATGCGGCGCTGACCGGGCTGTGGCCGGGGGACGAGCCCGCATACGAACTCGACGCGGCGCCGCAGGCGCACGGCCGGCCGTACAGCCCCACCCAGATCAGGGCCGCGATTCCCAAGGCGGTCGACCAGCTGGTGATGCAGTCGCTGGCCGAGGCCGAAGACGCGCAGGCCGAGCCGTTCCCCGACGGGAAGGCGCTGGCGAACGCGATCTCCGGGCTGCCCCGGCTGCGCGACGAGGCGGAGACCACGATGGTCGTGCCGCGTTCGATGGCGCAGCGGGCCGCCTCCCGCTCCGAGCCGGTGCACCCGGTGGCCGCCCCCGCGCTCACCGCGCCGATGCCGGGCGTGCCCGGCCGGATCGGCGAGCCGCAGGACCGGCCGCCGCGCGCCATGGTCCGGCGCGGGCTGCTCTCCATCGCGCTGGCCGTGATCGTGGCGTTCGCGGCCTTCGCGGCGGTCGAGTTCGGCGGGTCGGACAAGAAGGCCGGCACGCCCGCCTCGACCAGCCCGCACTCGGGCGCGGCGAGCTCCGGCGTGCCCACCACGGCCGCCTCCCTGCTCACGATCGCCACCGCGTCGATATGGGACAGCAGCGACGGGACCACCGACCAGCAGGACGTGACCAACGCGTACAACGGCTCGAGCACCGGCTGGACCACGTCGACCTACCTCGACGGGCCGTCGATAGCGCCGTACCGGCAGGGCACCGGGCTGATCTTCGACCTCGGCTCGAAGCAGAAGATCGGCTCGCTCACCTTCGACGTGGCCACCGCCGGGGCGACGACCCAGGTGCTGGCCGCGCAGACCGGGATGACCACGCTGCCGGCGCTGGCGAATGAGGAGCCGCCCGGATTCACCGTGCAGGACACCGAGTCCAACATCGGCGGCGGGGTGGTCAAGGTGACCTTCCCGGCGCCGGTCGTGACCCGCTTCGTGATGATCTGGTTCACCGTGCTGCCGCACCAGGACGCGGGCCAGTACGACATCGCCGGCTACAAGGACAACCTCTCGCACGTGCAGATCTACGGCTGGTCGGTGTAGCCGGAGCGGTGATCCGAAAGCGCGGGACTGGCGCAGGAGCGGCGGACGCGGCCCGGAAGGTCGCCGGCCGGACGGCCGCCGATGCCCCGGCCCAGCCGAGCGCAGCGATACACGGCGATGCGGTCCACTCCCACCCAGCGCATATCGATACAGAGGACGCCAAGGCGGCGTATATCGATTCAGCGCATATTGACGACATGGCCCTGCTTGCCCGGCATGTTGCCGGCGATCCCGAGGCGTTCAGCGTCCTGTTCTCGCGGCACCGGGACCGGCTGTGGGCGGTCGCGCTGCGGACGGCGGGCGATCCCGACGACGCGGCGGACGCGCTGCAGGAGGCCGCCATCTCGGCGTTCCGGGCCGCCGGCCGGTTCCGGGGCGACTCGGCGGTGGGCACCTGGCTGTACCGGATCGTGGTGAACGCCTGCGTCGACCGGCTGCGCAGCAAGGCCGCCAGGCCCACCGTGAGCTACCCGGACGAGCAGTCCGCGGGGTGGGCGAAGGCGACCCGTGATCCATCCGACATGGCGGCCAACACCGATCTGCGCATGGTGCTGGAGCAGGCGCTGGCCGCGCTTCCCGTGGAACAGCGCGCGGCCGTCGTCGCGGTGGACGTGGAAGGACTGTCGGTCGACGAGGCCTCCTTCGCGCTCGGCGTTCCGCCGGGCACGGTGAAGAGCCGCTGCTTCCGCGGCCGGGCCAAGCTGGCCGAGCTGCTGGCGGACCTGCGCGGCGGACCGCGCGGCTCCACGCCGAAGGGCGAGGACCCGGGCTCCGGACGGAACCAGACGGCGCCCGGCGCCGTCCAAGGGCCGGACGCTCGGAACCCGGGTGGGGTCGACCGCGGGTCCGAGGGCACCGGTCCGGCGCAGCCGCGCGGGACCGCCCTCGATCGCGGAACCGGGACCGAGCCCAGGAATCGAGGTGGACGATGACGCGCGCAGCGGATCCGGAGCGGGAGCACCGCCACCTGACCGCCGACGAGCTGTCGGCCACCGCCGAGTCCGTCCGCCGGGGCAGTGCGCAGCCGGAGCCGGAGGACGGCGGCTGTGAGGCCTGTCGTGAGCAGGTCGAGGATCTGCTCACGGTTCTGGACGTGCTGCCCCGGCTCGAGCGTCCCGCCCTGCCGCAGCTCGTGGCGATCCGTCTCAACGCCGCCCTGGAGCGCGAGGCGCAGCAGCGAGCCGCCGACGGGGGCGCCCCGGTTCCGGCACGGCGCCGGCGCTTCGAGGTGAGCCGGCGTCTCGGCTGGGCGACCGCGGGGCTGGCGCTGGTCTGCATCGCGCTGTCGGCGGTCGCGCTCGGCGGCGTCTTCAGTACCGCGTCGAGCCCGTCGGCCGGCAGCCAGGCCACGTCCGGATCCGGGCCGGCGCAGAATCATCCGGCCATCGGCGTCCCTTCGCCCGTATCCTCGGCCCTGGCTCAGTCCGGCGTCGAGTCCTCGCTCGGCGCCTGGGCGCTGTCGGTCCTGGCCGACCCGTCGGACGGTGTCTCGACGGGCAAGGGTCCGATGGTCGGAACCAACAGCGCCGCCTCGGCCCTGGCAGCACTCTGCGCAGGCGATCCGGCGTACAAGTCCATGACGCCGATCGCCGAACAGCAGGGGATCTTCGACGGCGTGTCGGCCGAACTCATCGTCTACGGAACGCCCGGCCAGACTTCGGGCACCGCCTACGCAGTCGCCTTCGCGCTCCCGTGCACGACCGGCGCCTACCGGATCCTCGCCCAAGGGTCCGTCTCGTACTGAGCCCGTTCCCGGCGCCCATCCCCAGCTGATCCGTCGACCAGAGCTCTGCCACGACGAAGCGGCCCGCATCCACCCGTGTTCTCCACGGATCGATGCGAGCCGCCGGCACGCTGCACTGCCGAGGTCTCGCCGTCACGGCCCCGGCCGGGGCCGAGCCCGGTTCAGGCCCCGATGAACTCCTGCAGATCCCTGAGCAGCAGCCGCTTCGGCTTGGCGCCGACGATGGTCTTCACGACCTGGCCGTCCACGTAGACGCTGAGCATCGGCAGGTTCAGCACGCTGTACTTGGCCGCCACCTCAGGATTCTCGTCCGAGTTGATCGCGACGACGTCGAGCCGGTCGCCGTGTTCCGCGTGGATCTGCTCCAGGATGGGGGCGATCATCTTGCACGGCGCGCACCACGGCGCCCAGAAGTCCACCAGGACCGGCTTGGCGCTGTCGAGCACCTCGCGCTGGAACGTCTGGTCGGTCACTTGCCTGAGGTCTGCCATTCTCTCCCTCTCGTACGTCTTTCTTGAGCACAGCGTCCATGAGCGCAGCGGGCCGCACTCGCCGTCTCCCGATTCAGGCCTCTGCGCCTACTGCGGCGGCGTCGTGAGCCGCAGCAGCATCGGCGGCCGTGTCCTGCGCCGCCGTGTTGGCGACCGCCGTGTCTCCAAGCTCACCGTCCGCGGCATCGGCCAGCGCGGCGAGGTAGCGCTCGGTGTCGAGCGCGGCCGCACAGCCGGTGCCCGCCGCGGTGATCGCCTGACGGTAGACGTGGTCGACCACGTCGCCGCAGGCGAAGACACCGGGCAGCGAGGTGCGCGTCGAGGGTGCCTCCACGCGGATGTAGCCGTCTTCGTCGATGTCGATCTGCTCGCCGAACAGCGCGCTGCGCGGATCGTGGCCGATCGCGATGAACAGGCCCGAGGTCTCGTGGGTGCGTTCCTCGCCGGTGACCGTGTCGCGCAGCACCACGCCGGTGACCCGGTTCTCGCCGAGCACGCCGACCACTTCACTGTTCCACGTGAAACCAATCTTCGGATCGGCCATCGCCCGGTTCTGCATGATCTTGCTGGCGCGCAGATGGTCCCGCCGGTGCACGACGGTGACCGAGGAGGCGAACCGGCTCAGGAAGGTGGCCTCCTCCATGGCCGTGTCGCCGCCGCCGACCACCACGATGTCCTTGCCCTTGAAGAAGAACCCGTCACAGGTCGCGCACCAGGACACGCCATGACCGGACAGCCGCTTTTCGTCCGGCAGGCCGAGTTCGCGGTAGCCCGAGCCGGTGGCGATGATGACCGCCTTGGCCAGATGGGTGTCGCCGTTGCCGTCGACGACCTTCTTCACCGGGCCGGTCAGGTCGACCTCGAGGATGTCGTCCGGGATCAGCTCGGCGCCGAACCGCTCGGCCTGCTTGCGCAGGTTGTCCATGAGGTCCGGGCCCATGATGCCGTCCGGGAAGCCGGGGAAGTTCTCCACGTCGGTGGTGTTCATCAGCGCGCCGCCCGCGGTGACGGAGCCCTCGAAGACCAGCGGCTGGAGCCCGGCCCGGGCAGTGTACACCGCGGCGGTGTATCCGGCGGGGCCGGATCCGATGACGATGACGTTGCGGAGGGGCGAGGTGCCCGAGTTCTGCGCCACGGCTGGCATGCCTTCCTGGTTACTTCGTCTCTGCGGATATCGTGCTGCGCCGGCTGTGCTGCGCCCTCATCCCGGCGGCGCGCCGAGCCGCCGCCCGGTCCGCCGTCCCGTACCCGATTCGGTCGACCCCCGCTCGACGAGCCCGCTCCGGCGGCTGTGCTATGGAACAGTGCGGCGCAGGCGGCTATTCCTGGCCGACCAGGCGTCCCCAGGCCGACCGAACAAGCCCGCGGCCCCCGTTCCACGCGATTGTTTCACGTGAAACAGGGGCCGCCGCAGTCCGCTCCGCCTTCGTCTCCGCGCTCGGCAGAGCGCCGGATCCACCGCCGAGGCGCGGCCGAGCCGATCAGTCCTCGCTGTCGCCGTCCGCCGTGGTTCCCGCGTTGGGCAGCAGCACCTTCATGATCCGGTCGAGGTCCTCCATGGCGGCGAAGTCCACCACGATCCGGCCGCGCTGACTTCCGAGCTCCACCTTCACCCGGGTCTCGAGCCGGTCGGAGAGCCGCGAGGCGAACTGGTCGAGCACCGGCGAGACGCGGCTCCCGGCGCGCACCCGCCGCTGCGTGCGCTGCTTGGCGTCCGGCCGGCGCGCGGTCAGCAGCGCCTCGACGTCGCGCACCGACATCTGCTCGTTGTTGATCCGCTCAGCCAGCTTGAGTTGCTCGTCCTCGCTGTCGAGCGCGAGCAGCAGGCGGGCGTGGCCGGCGCTGAGCAGCCCGCCGGCCACCCGCAGCTGGACCTTGTAGGGGAGCTTCAGCAGTCGCAGGGTGTTCGACACGTAGGGACGGGACCGTCCGATCCGGTCGGCCAGCTGGTCGTGCGTGCAGGAGAAGTCCTTGAGCAGCTGGTCGTAGGCCGCCGCCTCTTCCAGCGGGTTCAGCTGCGACCGGTGCAGGTTCTCCAGCAGCGCGTCGAGCAGCATGCGGTCGTCCTCGGTCTCCCGCACGATGGCCGGGATCCGCTCGAGACCCGCCTGCTGGGTGGCGCGCCACCGGCGCTCGCCCATGATGAGCTCGTATTTGCCGGCCGCGCTGGGGCCGATCGGCCGCACGACGATCGGCTGCAGCAGGCCGACCTCGCGGATGGAGTGGACGAGCTCCTCCATCGCCTCCTCGTCGAAGTGATCGCGAGGCTGCCGCTGGTTCGGCGTGATCGAGTCGACCGGGAGCTCGGCGAAATGAGCTCCCGGCACCTCGTCCGCGACGATCGAGGAGGGCGTGAAGAACGGGCCGTCCTGCTGTGCTTCGTCGTCCTCGGGCGTCTCCGGTGCGTGGTACACCTCGCCCAGCGGAAGCCGGCGCTCCGGCACCGTGCGCTGCTTGGCCGCCTGCGCAGCAGCCGCGGCCGGTCCGGCCACGGTTCCCGCAGTCGGGATCAGCGCGCCCAGTCCCCGACCCAGCGCCTGTCTTCCGGTCATCTCGCCACCTCGGAGTTCGTTCCGTGCTGAGTCCGGTCCGCGCCGGGCTGACCCGGCACCTGCGGCGCCGTCTCGCTGCCGTGCGACGCGTGCCACCGGTCGGCGATCTCGCGGGCCGCTTCGCGGTAGGCGAGTGCTCCGGTGGACGCCGGGTCGTAGGTCATGACGGTCTGCATGTAGCTCGGCGCCTCGGAGATCCGCACCGAGCGCGGCACGGCGGTGCGCAGGACCTGCTCCGGGAAGTGCGTGCGCACCTCGTCCGCCACCTGGGAGGCGAGCCGGGTGCGCGCGTCGTACATCGTCAGCAGGATGGTCGAGACGTGCAGAGTCGGGTTCAGGTGAGCGCGGACGAGCTCGATGTTGCGCAGCAGCTGGCCGAGTCCTTCCAGCGCGTAGTACTCGCACTGGATCGGGATCAGCACCTCTTCGCCGGCGACCATCGCGTTGACGGTGAGCAGGCCGAGCGACGGGGGACAGTCGATCAGGATGTAGTCCATCTCGCCGTGGTAGACGGACAGGGAGCGCTGCAGCCGGCTCTCCCGAGCCACCATCGAGACCAGCTCGATCTCGGCGCCGGCCAGGTCGAGGGTGGCCGGGGCGCAGTAGAGCCCTTCGATGTCCCCCACCGGCTGGACGATCTCCTCCATGGTGAAGCGCTCGATCAGCACGTCGTAGATCGACGGCACCTCGGCATGGTGGTCCACGTTGAGCGCCGTCGAGGCGTTGCCTTGAGGGTCGAGGTCCACGACGAGCACCTTGGCGCCGTACTGCGCCAGCGAGGCGGCGATGTTGACCGTGGTGGTCGTCTTGCCCACGCCGCCCTTCTGGTTGGCCACCACGAAGGTCCGGGTCCGGGCCGGCCGGGGCAGGTTCGTCCCGGTCCGGGACATCGCGGCGAGCGCCGCCTCCGCCTCGCGCGCGATCGGGGTGTCCTCAGTGCGATTTCGACCGCCGTGCAGCATGTCGGTGTCCACCTCGGGGCGCACCGTCTCCATCGGGGGCAGCCCTCCTGCCGGTTGGTCGTAGGGCATCGGCCAACTCTCTTCCTCCGCCGCCGAGGCGACGACTCGCTCTGAACGGTGCCGCGCCTGAAAATCGCGGGGGATCTCAGGCTCGACGCTTTCCTTCCTCGGCGCGGCCGTGAACGCAGCGCTGTGCGCGGTGCTGCCGGCGGCGGCCGCGGCCGCCTCTTGCTGTTCTCGGTGCCAGGTCCAGCTGAAGCCGTCCGGTGGCTCGGACTGCGCTTCCCGTGATTCGTCGAGTCGCCAGCCGCGCGGCAGGATCTCGCCGGTGCCGACGTCGTCGCCGACCGGTTCGCGGCCGCTCATATCGGCCTCGTCGATCGGTGTGGCCCTGATCGGCACGGCTTGAATCGAAGCAGCGCGGGTTCGGATGGAACCTCGGGACTCAGCGCCGCCCTGCCGTGGATATCCGCCAGTGCCATCGGGATCCCCTCCCGGCCTTGCGCTGTTCTGACCGTGCGCGACCATCATGTCCCCTCGCCGCCCCGGTCCGAGAAACCTTGGCGCCGGCCGAGTCATGTTTCACGTGAAACTCACTCTCCAGGGGTCGGTTTCACGTGAAACATCGCGCTGGACGCTGCACCGGACAATGCCCATCCGATGTCCGTCCACCGTGCCCATTCACAGTGCCCGTTCAAGGCGATGCCATGCGCGCGAAAGAGGCGGTGAGCCATTTAACCACGCGCGCCGCGCCGAGGTCGTCCCCCGAGCGGCGGCGATTTGTATCCGGCCGGTCCGATGTCGATCCGGATGACCCGAGCGGCCGGAGAATCAGGCCCCGCGCCGAGTTCGACGACTCGCCACGAACGCGCTCCACGAGCCTTGAGACCGTTCTGCACCGAGGCGAGTTCTTCGCTGGCGGCATCGCCCTTGAGTGCCAGCATCATGCCGCCGCCGCCGCGCAGCAGCGGCAGGCACCAGCCGATCAACCGGTCCATCGGGGCGACCGCCCGAGCCGTCACCACATCAGCTTTCATCCGCCGGGCCCACTCCTCGGCGCGGCCGCGCAGCACCTCGACGTTACGCAGTTCGAGCGTCTCGACGCACTCGGCCAGGAACACCGTCCGGCGCAGCAGCGGCTCGAGCAGCGTGACATCGAGATCCGGCCGCGCGATCGCCAGCACCAGGCCGGGCAGTCCCGAGCCCGACCCGACGTCGACCACCCGCGCCCGGTCCGGGATGAGCTCGCTCAGCGCCACGCAGTTCAGCAGGTGCCGGTCCCAGAGCCGCTCGACCTCCCGCGGGCCGATCAGGCCGCGCTCAACACCCGGACCGGCGAGCAGTTCGGCGTAGCGGCGCGCCATCTCCAGACGAGGGCCGAACTGCTCGGCCGCGCCGGCCGGCGGCTCGGGGACGACGACGTCGGCTTCGGGGGACACCTCCCGGGCGTGCGGCTGCGCCGCCGGCTCCTGGGACCGTGTCACATCGCTCGGCATGCGCGCCCATCCTGCTCTCGTCGCCGGGGCGCCCTGACGGCGCCGTGGTTCGTGTGCCCGGACCCGGGCCTGGCAAGCAGCCCCGGCCGAAGCCGTCGGGCCGGGCCAAAGGCAACGGCCCCGGCTCGACGGAGACGGGGCCTTGTCTGTGGGTTGTCGTACGGGTCGTTCCGGGCTGTACTCGATTGCAAGCATCCGTGCGCGGGGTTCTTCCCCCGCCGTCCGCAGCGCTGCGGCACGACGCCTCGCGGCGCAGCGGCTTTCGTCAGACCGGAAGCACGACCACGCGGCGGTTCGGCTCCTCGCCCTCGGACTCGCTGCGCAGCCCCGCCGCGGCCACCGCGTCGTGCACCATCTTGCGCTCGAACGGGGACATCGGGGCCAGCTTCACCGGCTCGCCGGTCTCGCTCACCTGCTGGGCGGTCTGCTTGCCGAGCCGGACCAGCTCCTCCCGCCGGGCCGCCCGGTGCCCGCCGATGTCGAGCATCAGCCGGGTCCGGTCCCCGGTCTCCCGGGTCACCGCGAGCCGGGTCAGCTCCTGCAGCGCCTCGAGCACCTCGCCGTTCTGGCCGATCAGCTGGTCGAGCCCGGAGCCGACGATCGAGACCGCGGCCCGGTCGCCCTCGACGTCCATGTCGATGTCGCCGTCCAGGTCGGCGATGTCGAGCAGGCCCTCCAGGTAGTCGGCGGCGATCTCGCCCTCCTCCTCCAACCCGCTCAGCTCGTCCTGGGGCTCCTCGACTGGCCCGGACTGCTTGGCTTCGACGGCCGACTCGGTCACCGTGTTCTCCCTACTTCGTCTTCCTCGCGGGACCCGTACCGCCCGGTCCCATCCCGTGCCGTCCGATCTGGCCGGCCTGCCGACAATCTTCGCCTGGACGCTATCTGCGCCTGGCGCTGCGCGACTTGCGCACCGGCTGCACCCGGTCCGGCCGCGGCCTGGCGTCCTGCGGCCCCTTGGCCCCGCCGGGTCCGGTGGCCTTCGCCGCCGCACCGGAAGCGCCGTTCGCCGCCGCGACCGCCGCGGGCGGGGCGTCGACCGGCTCGGCGGTGCCCTTGCGCTCGGCCCGCCGGGTCTCCTTCTGCGCCCTGCGCTTCATGTGCGCCTCGTGCGCCGGGGAGCCGGGCAGCGGGTTGTTGTGCAGCACGTAGAACTGCTGACCCATCGTCCAGAAGTTGGTGGTCAGCAGGTAGATCAACACGCCGACCGGGGCCACGAAGCAGAACAGCATCATGACCACCGGCATGAAGTACATCATCATCTTCTGCTGCTGGACCATCGGGTTGTCCGGCGCGCTGTTCTTCAGGATCATCTGGCGCTGCGTGATGAACTGCGTCACCACGTAGACCACCGTCATTCCGATGATGACGACCTTGACGTTGGTGGGGCTGGCGCCGACCTGGGCGAGCTTCGCCGCCGAGGTGTTGATGTGGGCCGAGATGGGGGCGCCGAAGATCTTCGCCTGGTTGGCGCTCTTCGCCAGCTCCGGGGTCATGAAGTACATCGACGCGCCGTTGGCGACGTTGTACAGCAGCCGGTAGAGCGAGGTGAAGAACGGCATCTGCACGATCAGCGGCAGGCAGCTGGCGAAGGGGTTGGTGCCGTGCTCCTTGTAGAGCGCCATCGTCTCCTGCTGCTGGCGCCGCTGGACCTCGCGCTTGCGCTCCGGATCGAGCCGGACACGCTCAAGCTCCTTCTTGTACTTCTCCTGCAGCTTCTTGACCTCGGGCTGCACCGCCTGCATCGCCCGCATCGACTTGATCTGCTTGACGAACAGCGGGATCAGCGCCGCGCGGATCAAAAGGGTCATACAGACGATGGACAGGCCCCAGGCCCAGCCGCTGCTGGAGATGAAGACGATGTCGAAGAGCTTATGGAATTGAACGATTATCCAGCTGACCGCCCAGATCAGCGGGCTCAGCAACTTGTCGTACCACTGCACGGTCAGGCTCCTCGGCTCGACTCTCCACTCAACGCCTCTATGAAACTATGCGGTCCAGGTTCAACGGTGCGCCGAAGCGGCCTCCGCGTCCACAGTCCGCCACGCGCCGCGGGGCGGCACCGGATCCACACCCCCCGCGCTCCAGGGGTTGCACCGCAGGATCCGCCACGCGGTCAGCACCGTTCCCTTGGCCGCACCGTGCACGCTGATGGCCTCGTAGCCGTAGTGCGAGCAGCTGGGGTAGTACCGGCAGACCGGCCCGATCATCTTGGAGACCGTCAGCTGATAGAGGCGGATCAGTCCCATAAGAATGTATTTCATCGGCACTGCCTAAGTCGGCGCGGGTGGAGTTGGTGCTGTCCGCACTGTCGCGCAGGGGGCGTCCGGGGCACGGCATCACCGCCGCAGCAGCCGGGCGAGCGCGGAATCCAGGTCGCCCGCCAGGTCCGCGCCGGGGGCCGAGGCCGGCGGCAGCGCCCGCACCACGAGCACGGTGGCCTCCGGCAGCAGGTCCAGTCGGGCCGCCACCAGGTGCCGCAGCCTGCGCTTCACCCGGTTGCGGGTCACCGCCGGTCCTACCGCCTTACCCACGATGAAGCCCGCACGGGCCGGACCCGTGCGGGCTTCCATGGACGACTGCTGAGACGTCGCGCCGGCCGGCGACCACAGGTGGGCCACCAGCGTCGGCCGCCCGGCCCGACGACCGCCGCGCACCGCGCGGGCGAACTCCGCGCCGCGCGTCACCCGACGGTCCGCGGGCAGCACGGTGCCCTACGCGGAGAGGTTGCGCCGGCCCTTGGTCCGGCGCGCGGCGAGGATGGCCCGCCCGGCTCGGGTGCGCATGCGCAGCCGGAAGCCGTGGGTCTTGGCGCGGCGCCGGTTGTTCGGCTGGAAGGTGCGCTTGCTCACTGGAACTCCAGACGGGTGCTCGAACTCGTCGATCGGTCAACATAACGTTTTAATGTCAACACAGCGATTGATCTTGGGCGGCCGCGATGCTCCGCGAGGCCCGCGAGGGGACCGCACCGCTTCGATCGCTCGGAAGTTCGGACACCCGCCGCCGGCACCAGCGACAGACATGCGGTAGCCCTGGTCGACATCTCGACCTTCGTACGGTACGCGCCGGAGGCTCAGCGGGTCAAACCGCCCCCACCGCTCCATATGCCCGACTCGGCGCAGTGGCCGCAGAGTTTTCCCCAGCCTGTGTATCCACAGGTCGCCCGCGCGCTTTATCCCCCGACGACGCGTATTGCTGGGCACAGCCTGTGGACAACGAGTTGAACAGGGCGGGCCGGATGACTACCGTCTTGCGGGTCGCCTCTCTGGGCCGACCCTTCCGAAGTCAGGTGTCCACCATGCCCGAACAGCTGTTTCGTGCCTCGGTTCGGGCGGTGTCACGGGCTCGTCCCCGGTCCGCCACAGTGCGCGGGCGGCACTGGGGACCTCTTCCGGAACGGCGGCGGGTTTTCCACAAGACCTGTGGAAAACTTGTGGACGAACGATCTCGCAACCCGCCCCGATCATTGAGTGGTAGCCGTGCCTGACGATCACACCGAACCCGCCTCGCTGCACGGCGCCCCCAGCGACTTCACCGCGGTCTGGAACTCCTTCCTCGCCGGCATCGACGCCACGGACTCGGTCCGGGCCGGCGACCGGGCGTTCCTCGGCGTGGTCGTCCCGATGGCCCTGGTCGGGGACACCGCGCTGCTCAGCGTCGGCGACGAGTTCTCCAAAGGGGTCCTGGAGACCCGGCTGCGCGACCTGATCAGCGCCGGGCTCGGCCGGATCCTGGGCCAGGAGATCCGGATCGCGGTCACCGTGGCGGCCCGCTCGGCGGAGCAGTCCGCCGAGCCGGTGCGTCTGCCGTTCTCCCCCTACGTAGGTGGGCACGACGACACAGGCGCGCCCCTCTCGGAAGCCTCCGCAAAGGGCGCCTCAGCGGCCACCACGATGATCGAGTTCGCCGACGGGGGCGACGATAAGCACGACGGTGAGTCCTCTTCCGGCTCTCCACGCCTTCCCGGGCCGCGCGCTGGATCAGACCGCTCCGCCGACAAGCCGAAGCCCGGGCACGGCCCGTGGCCGAGCAGCCAGCCGGACGCCGACCGCGCCGCCGCAGCCCGCGCCGTACCGGTCAAGGAAGTCGAGGCGGTCCGGCTCAACCCGAAGTACCTGTTCGAGACCTTCGTCATCGGCTCGAGCAACCGCTTCGCGCACGCCGCGGCGGTCGCGGTGGCCGAGGCCCCGGCGAAGGCCTACAACCCGCTGTTCATCTACGGCGAGTCAGGGCTCGGCAAGACCCACCTGTTGCACGCGATCGGGCACTACACCCGGTCGCTGTATCCGGGCACGAAGGTGCGCTACGTCAGCACCGAGGAGTTCACCAACGACTTCATCAACGCGATCCGCGACGGCAAGCAGGACCTGCTACGGCGCCGCTACCGCGACATCGACATCCTGATGATCGACGACATCCAGTTCCTGGAGAACAAGGAGGGCACCCAGGAGGAGTTCTTCCACACCTTCAACGCCCTGCACAACTCCAACAAGCAGATCGTGATCTCCAGCGACCGCCCGCCGAAGCAGCTGATGACCCTGGAGGACCGGCTGCGCTCGCGGTTCGAGTGGGGCCTGATCACCGACGTGCAGCCGCCGGAGCTGGAGACCCGCATCGCGATCCTGCGCAAGAAGGCCGCGCAGGAGAAGCTCAACGCCCCGCCCGAGGTGCTCGAGTTCATCGCCAGCAAGATCTCCACCAACATCCGCGAACTCGAGGGCGCCCTGATCCGGGTCACCGCGTTCGCCTCGCTCAACCGCGCCCCGGTCGACTTCCCACTAGCCGAGGCGGTACTGCGAGACCTCATCCCGGACGCCGGCGGCCCGGAGATCACCGCCGCCACGATCATGGCGCAGACCGCCGCCTACTTCGGCCTGTCGATGGAAGACCTCTGCGGCACCTCGCGCAGCCGGGTGCTGGTGAACGCCCGGCAGATCGCGATGTACCTGTGCCGCGAGCTGACCGACCTGTCGCTGCCCAAGATCGGCCAGCAGTTCGGCGGCCGGGACCACACGACGGTGATGCACGCCGACCGCAAGATCCGCTCGCTCATGGCCGAGCGCCGGTCTATCTACAACCAGGTCACCGAGCTGACCAACCGGATCAAGTCGATGCGCTCCTGACGGTCCGCCGACGGTTGCGGCCGCGGCCGCGGGCCTCGTGCCCGCCGCCGCGGCCTTTCCATGCGCTCTCCACGCCGCCTGTGGACAGCGCCTGTGGACAGCGCGATGGCGCCATGCTGCCTTTCTGGTCGCAAATCGCACCAAGTCGACTTATAACCGAAGAGTCACCGCCGCTTTACCCGGCGGTCATCGGCACTTAAAAGCGACAAATCACATGCCTGCATGCCCGGGCACCGGAATTTTCCACACCTGTGGACGGATGTGGAAAACTTCTGTGGACGAATTCCCGGTGTTTTCGCTGGCCACTCGTTCGAGTGAGAAAGTTATCCTCAGCAGCCATGATCGTCTTGTGGGCAACCTGTGCAAAACCCCGGGCCTCCTGTGGATTGCGTGTGGACGAACCGAGAGCATCCACAGGCCGGGCCTCGTTATCCCCAGCTTCTCCACACCCCCTGTGGACGGCGTTTTCGGCAGCGACCTGGAAAAACGGCCGTTTTCCACATTTCCACAGCCCCTATTACTACTACTACAGAGAGAAAGACCAAGAACCAGAACGGCGGTCGGTTCGCGCACCGGCTGTGGAAAAACTCCGGATGCTCGTATGATGTCCAATCACAGCGCTTCCCACACCGCCTGCCGCAGTCCTCGCCAATCGCAGATCCGGCTTCCGGTCGCGGTTCAAAACCGTGCACAGGCTGTGGAAGGATTCGCGACGACGGATCGCCCGGCGCCGCTGTCGGCCCCGGGCGGCATGATGGTTGCCTGCGCAGCCGCCGATCCCGCGCGCGCCGCACTTGATCGCACAGGAGGCGAACAGACCGGTGAAGTTCCACGTCGAACGCGATGTCCTGGCCGACGCGGTCGCCTGGACCGCCCGATCCCTGCCGGCCCGGCCCGCCGCGCCGGTGCTGGCCGGCCTGCTGCTGCGGGCCGAGGACGGAGTGCTGTCCGTCTCCGGCTTCGACTACGAGGTCTCCGCCCGCGCGGTCGCCGACGCCCGGATCGACGAGGAGGGCTCGGCCCTGGTCTCCGGCAAGCTCCTGGCCGACATCGCCCGCTCGCTGCCGAACCGGCCGGTCGAGATGAGCACCGAGGGCTCCAAGGTCCTGCTCTCCTGCGGCACGTCCCGGTTCACCCTGCAGACCATGCCGGTCGACGACTACCCGGCGCTGCCCCAGATGCCCGGCGCGAGCGGCACGATCGCCGGATCCACGTTCGCCGCGGCGGTCGGGCAGGTCGCCGTCGCCGCGGGCAAGGACGACACGCTGCCGTTCCTGACCGGCGTGCGGATCGAGATCAACGGCGACACGCTCCGGCTGGCCGCCACCGACCGCTACCGCCTGGCCGTGCGCGAGATCCTGTGGAAGCCGGAGAACGACCAGGACGAGGCGGTCGCACTGGTGCCCGCCAAGACCCTGAACGACATTGCCAGGTCGCTCACCTCCGGCGAGTGGGTCACCATCGCGCTGTCCGGAGCGGACGGCAAGGCGGGCGAGGGGCTGATCGGCTTCGAGGCCGGCGGCCGCCGCACCACGACCCGGCTGCTCGAGGGCGAGTTCATCAAGTACAACGCGATCTTCCCGGCCGAGTACACCGGTGCCGCGGTGGTGGAGACCGCGCCGCTGATCGAGGCGGTCAAGCGGGTCGCGCTGGTGGCCGAGCGCAACACCCCGGTCCGGCTGGGCTTCTCAGGGGGCCAGGTGACCCTGGAGGCCGGCTCCGGCGACGAGGCGCAGGCCTCCGAGTCGATGGACGCGGCGTTCGACGAGGAGGACATCTCGCTCGCCTTCAACCCGGGGTACCTGCTCGAGGGGCTCGGCGCGATCGACGCGCCGTACGCTCAGCTCTCGTACACCACCTCGACCAAGCCCGCGGTGTTCACCGGACGCCCCGCGCTCGACGCCGAGCACGACCCGGCCTACCGCTACCTGATCATGCCGATCCGGCTGTCCGGCTGAGCCCGGCCGCCACCGAAATCAACACACTGGCGCAAGTCGGGACAGCAGCGCGCCGCGCCGGGTGACCGGCGCGGCGGGAGCCGAGGGAGAGCGGGGGAAGCCGTGCACCTGACCCACCTCTCCCTGGCCGACTTCCGCTCCTACGCCGCCCTCGAGCTGCCGCTCGAGCCCGGCGTCGCCGTCCTGGTCGGCCCCAACGGCCAGGGCAAGACCAACGTCGTCGAGGCGATCGGCTACCTGGCCAACCAGGCCAGCCACCGGGTCGCGCAGGACGCGGCGCTGGTGCGGGCCGGCGCGCAGCGGGCCGTGGTGCGCGGCGCGATCCGGCACGAGGATCGCTCCGCCCTGGTGGAGCTGGAGATCAACCCCGGCCGGGCGAACCGGGCCAGGCTCGGGCGGGCCCCGGTGACCCGGCCCCGGGACGTGCTCGGCTACCTGCGCACCGTGCTGTTCGCGCCGGAGGATCTGGCGCTGGTCAAGGGCGATCCGGCGGAGCGGCGCAAGTTCCTCGACGAGCTGCTGGTGGCTCGCGCGCCCCGGCTCGCCGCGGTGCGCGCGGACTACGACCGGGCATTGAAGCAGCGCAATGCCCTGCTCCGCTCGGCCGGGCCGATGCGCCGCGGCGGCCCGCGGCGGCCGAGCCGCGCGGAGCCGGCCGCGGATCCGGACCAGTCGGGGCAGGGTTCTGAGAACCGTGGGATGGGCACCCTCGATGTCTGGGACGCGCATCTGGCCAGGGCCGGCGCGCAGCTGCTGGCGGCCCGGCTGAACCTGTTGCGCGGCCTCGCGCCGCTGGCGGACAAGGCCTACGGGGCGATCGCCGGCCGCGCCGGCGCGGACCTGGCCTACCGGCCGTCGTTCGACCTCGGCGGATCCGGCGCCATGTGGCCCGAATCCGAGGCTGCCGACGGGGCGCCCGACGAGGCGTCGGCCGCCGAGTCGGCGCTCGGCGAGGCGATGTCGCCCGCCGCGCTCGCCGAGTCCTTCGCCGCCGCGCTGGCCGCATCGCGCCCGGCCGAGCTGGAGCGCGGTATGACCCTGGTCGGTCCGCACCGCGACGACGTCGCCCTGTCCATCGACCACGGCGCCGGGCGGATGCCCGCGAAGACGCACGCCAGCCACGGCGAGTCCTGGTCGTTCGCGCTCGCGTTGAAACTCGCCTCGTTCGAGTTGCTGCGCTCCGACGGCATCGAGCCGGTGCTCCTGCTCGACGACGTCTTCGCCGAGCTCGACTCCTCCCGGCGCGGGCACCTGGCCGCCGTCGCCGCGCGGGCCGAGCAGGTCGTCATCACCGCGGCGGTGGAGCAGGACGTCCCCGCCGAGCTCGGCGGCGCCCGGTTCACGGTGGGCGACGGGCGAGTGGAGCGCAAAGCGTGACCGAGCCGCAGAATCAGGAACCTGGTAATCCCGCGGCCGCGGCGCCGGCCGGCTCCTCGGGCGCCGACCTGGCGCGCGCGGCGCTGGCTGCGGCGAAGGCTCGCGCCCGCAAGCTCGAGGAGGGGCAGGCCGGGCGTCGCCGCGGTGGGCAGGCGGGCGGCGGGCGCGTGCCCGGACAGCGCCGCTCCGGCTCCGGTGCGGACGAGCGCGATCCGCAGACGCTCGAGGCGGCGCTGGCCCGGCTGCTGGCTGAGGCCGGCTGGGAGGCGCCTGCGGCGGTCGGCGGGGTCATCCACGGCTGGGCCGACCTGGTCGGGCCGCGGATCGCAGCGCACTGCGAGCCGGTGTCGTTCGACGAGGGCGTGCTCACCGTCCAGGCGGACTCCTCGGCCTGGGCCACCGAGTTGCGCAACCTGTCCGGGATACTGTTGGCGAAGCTGAACGCGTCGCTACCGCGCAAAGCCGGCATAACGCGGATCATGGTGCTTGGTCCGCATGCCCCCAGCTGGAAGCGCTACCGGCCGCAGGACGGCGGCTATCGAGGGCGCGGGCGCAGCAATCGCGGGTAGCTATCGGCGGCGTACTGCGTAAGGGCACACGCCAGACGGTAGCTACGGGCCAACGGCGCGGAGCGCCACTAGGACCCGACTCGCGTGGGGGGACACTCAACTAGGGGTGGATCAGCTCAGAAGCGCCGACAGGCCGCGCATGCCGCATCTTGTCCCCGACAACCGGTATGATGGAAAGCGTTCCAGGCACTGGAGGACGTTCGGGTCGCGGGCGCTGTGCGCCGGCCCCTCCGGACGGCCGCTGGCGGCGCGAAGGCGCTTTCCAGATCCTCGCCTCGCGGCCCCGGCGGCGTACTTCCCGCGCCGATCGGCGGCCGCCGACGTTGAGAAAGGGTTCGCGTCTGTGGCCGCATCCGACATTCCCGCTTCCGATTCCCAGCCAGCTTCCGACCCGTTTTCCCTCGATGCGCCCAACGGCGTCTCCCGGAACGGGGCGGACTACGACGCGAGCGCGATCAGCGTGCTCGAGGGCCTCGAGGCGGTCCGCAAGCGCCCCGGCATGTACATCGGCTCGACCGGCGAGCGCGGCTTGCACCAGCTGGTGACCGAGATCGTGGACAACGCGGTGGACGAGGCGCTGGCCGGGTTCTGCGACAACATCGACGTGACCCTGCTGTCCGACGGCGGGGTGCAGGTGGTCGACGACGGCCGCGGCATCCCGGTCGACATCATGCCCGGCCAGGACAAGCCCGCCGTCGAGGTCGTGCTGACCGTGCTGCACGCCGGCGGCAAGTTCGGCGGCGGCAGCTACGCGGTCTCCGGCGGCCTGCACGGCGTCGGCCTGTCGGTCGTCAACGCCCTGTCCTCGCGGCTGACCGTCGCGGTGAGCCGAGAGAACGCGCTGTTCACCCAGGAATACCTGCGCGGCGAGCCCACCGCCGAGCTGCACAAGGACGACAAGGGCGGCTCCGGCGAGAAGACCGGCACCGTCGTCACCTTCTGGGCCGACGACGAGATCTTCGAGACCACCACCTACAGCTTCGAGACGCTTTCGCGCCGGTTCCAGGAGATGGCGTTCCTCAACCGGGGCCTGCGCATCTCGCTGACCGACGAGCGGCCGGAGTTCAAGGACGAGGAGGGCAACTCGCACACGGTCGAGTACCGCTACGAGGGCGGGATCGCCGACTTCGTCCGGTACATCAACGCCTCCAAGGGCGAGATGGTGCACCCGACCGTGATCGAGTTCGGCTCCGAGGACATCGAGAAGCGGATCTCGGCCGAGGTCGCGATGCAGTGGAACGGCCAGTACTCCGAAGGCGTGTACACCTTCGCGAACACCATCAGCACCCCGGACGGCGGCACCCACGAGGAGGGCTTCCGCTCGGCGCTGACGAACGCGGTGAACCGCTACGCCAAGGAGCAGAAGCTCCTGAAGGACAAGGACGACAACCTCTCCGGCGAGGACATCCGCGAGGGGCTGACCGCGATCGTGTCGCTGAAGCTCGGCGAGCCGCAGTTCGAGGGCCAGACCAAGGCCAAGCTCGGCAACACCGAGGCGCGCACCTTCGTGCAGAAGATCGCCTACGAGCAGCTGGCCGACTTCTTCGACCGCAACCCGAACGAGGCGCGGGACATCGTGCGCAAGGCGATCCAGGCGGCCACCGCCCGGATCGCGGCCCGCAAGGCGCGCGAGCTGACCCGGCGCAAGGGCCTGCTGGAGACCATGGCGCTGCCGGGCAAGCTGGCCGACTGCCAGTCCACCAACCCGGCCGAGTGCGAGATCTTCGTGGTCGAGGGGGACAGCGCCGGCGGCTCGGCCAAGTCCGGCCGGGACCCGCGGGTGCAGGCGATCCTGCCGATCCGCGGCAAGATCCTGAACGTGGAGAAGGCCCGGATCGACCGGGTGCTGCAGAACAACGAGGTCCAGGCGCTGATCTCGGCGCTCGGGACCGGCGTGCACGACGACTTCGACATCGCCCGGCTGCGTTACCACAAGATCATCCTGATGGCGGACGCCGACGTGGACGGCCAGCACATCACGACCCTGCTGCTGACCCTGCTGTTCCGGTTCATGCGGCCGCTGGTCGAGGCCGGGCACGTGTTCCTGGCCGCGCCGCCGCTCTACAAGGTCAAGTGGACCAACAACGACTTCGCCTACGCCTACTCGGACCGGGAGCGCGACAGCCTGCTGGCCGCCGGCAGCGCGGCCGGCCGCCGGGTCAAGGACGACACCGTCCAGCGCTTCAAGGGCCTCGGCGAGATGAACGCCGAGGAGCTGCGGATCACCACCATGGACCGGGACCTGCGGATCCTGCGCCAGGTGACGCTCGACGACGCGGCGCAGGCCGACGAGCTGTTCTCCATCCTCATGGGGGAGGACGTCGAGGCACGCCGCGCTTTCATCCAGCGCAACGCCAAGGACGTGCGCTTCCTCGACATCTGACCGGCCGCGGCCGCACCGCGCCCGATCCTGACCGCGGGCCGCCCGACGACTCGCCGCTGCGCCCTCCGAATCCGCACCGCCGTACGCCTCGCAAGCTGAGAAGGAACTACCACCCGTGGCCGAAGAGAACTCCCCGACCGGCGCCGACGATCCCGCCGGCGCGTCGGACCCGACCGGACAGCCCGCCCCGGAGACCGCGCTGGCGACGGCAGAGGCCGAGACGACCAGCGACCGCATCGAGATGGTCGACCTGCTGACCGAGATGCAGCGGTCGTACCTCGACTACTCGATGGCGGTCATCGTCGGGCGCGCGCTGCCCGAGGTGCGCGACGGGCTCAAGCCGGTGCACCGCCGAGTGCTTTACGCGATGTTCGACGGCGGGTACCGGCCGGACCGCGGCTACTTCAAGTGCGCCCGCGTGGTCGGCGAGGTCATGGGTGTCTACCACCCGCACGGCGACTCGGCGATCTACGACACCCTGGTCCGCCTTGCCCAGCCCTGGGCGATGCGTATGCCCTTGGTGGACGGCAACGGCAACTTCGGCTCGCCCGGCAACGACCCGGCCGCGGCCATGCGGTACACCGAGTGCAAGCTCGCCCCGCTGGCCATGGAGATGCTGCGGGAGATCGACGAGGACACCGTCGACTTCGCGCCGAACTACGACGGCCGCTCGCAGGAGCCGCTGATCCTGCCCAGCCGCTTCCCGAACCTCCTGGTCAACGGCTCCTCCGGGATCGCGGTCGGAATGGCGACCAACATCCCGATGCACAACCTGCGCGAGGTGAACGACGGGGTCCAGTGGTACCTGGCGCACCCGGACGCCACCTCGGCCGAGCTGCTCGAGGCGCTCATGGAGCGCATCAAGGGCCCGGACTTCCCGACCGGCGCCAAGATCGTCGGCCGCCGCGGCATCGAGGACGCCTACCGCACCGGCCGCGGCTCGATCATCATGCGCGCCGTCGTCGAGGTCGAAGAGGTCGCCGGCCGCAACTGCCTGGTCATCACCGAGCTGCCCTACCAGGTCAACCCGGACAACCTGGCCTCGAAGATCGCCGACCTGGTCAAGGACGGCCGGATCCAGGGCATCGCCGACGTGCGCGACGAGTCCTCCTCGCGCACCGGCCAGCGCCTGGTGATCGTGCTCAAGCGGGACGCGGTCGCCAAGGTCGTGCTCAACAACCTTTACAAGCACACGCCGCTGCAGGACTCCTTCGGCGCGAACATGCTCGCGATGGTCGACGGCGTGCCGCGCACCCTCTCCCTGGACGCCTTCATCCGGCTGTGGGTGGAGCACCAGGTGGAGGTCGTGGTGCGGCGCACCCGCTACCGGCTGCGCAAGGCCCGCGAGCGCGACCACATCCTGCAGGCGCTGCTCAAGGCGCTCGACGCGATCGACCAGGTGATCGCGCTGATCCGGTCGAGCCAGACCATCGACCTGGCCCGGGCCGGCCTGATGGAGCTGCTGGAGATCGACGAGATCCAGGCCAACGCGATCCTGGACATGCAGCTGCGCCGCCTGGCCGCCCTGGAGCGGCAGCGGCTCATGGACGAGCACGAGGAGCTGCTCGCCAAGATCACCGAGTACCTGGCAATCCTGGAGTCCCAGCCCCGGCAGCGGCAGATCGTCTCGGAGGAGCTGCAGGTCATCGTCGACAAGTTCGGCGACGAGCGGCGCTCGCAACTGGTGCCCTACGAGGGCGACATGTCCATCGAGGACCTGATCCCCGAAGAGGACATCGTCATCACGATCACCCGCGACGGCTACGCCAAGCGCACCCGGACCGACCAGTACCGCTCGCAGAAGCGTGGCGGCAAGGGCGTGCGCGGCGCACAGCTCAAGCAGGACGACATCGTCGACCACTTCTTCACCACTACCACGCACCACTGGATCCTGTTCTTCACCAACAAGGGCCGGGTCTACCGGGCCAAGGCCTACGAGCTGCCCGACTCCGGCCGGGACGCCCGCGGCCAGCACGTGGCCAACGTGCTCGCCTTCCAGCCGGACGAGACCATCGCCCAGGTGCTCGACCTGCGCGACTACGAGGTCGCCCCGTACCTGGTGCTGGCCACCAAGCGCGGCCTGGTGAAGAAGACGGTGCTGAAGGACTACGACTCGCCCCGCTCCGGCGGCGTCATCGCGATCAACCTGCGCGAGGACGACGAGCTGATCGCGGCCGAGCTGGTGTCCCCGGACAACGACCTGCTGATGGTCAGCCGACAGGCGCAGGCGATCCGCTTCCCCGCCTCGGACGAGTCGCTGCGCCCGATGGGCCGGGCGACCTCCGGCGTGATCGGCATGCGGTTCCGCGAGGAGGACGAACTGCTGACCATGAGCGTGGTCAAGGAGGGCACCTTCGTGTTCACCGCGACTGACCGCGGCTTCGGCAAGCGCACCGCGGTGGAGCGCTATCCGCTGCGCGGCCGCGGCGGCCTCGGCGTGATCGCGGCCAAGACGGTGGACGAGCGCGGCGGGCTGGTCGGCGCCCTGATCGTCGACG
Source organism: Actinocrinis sp. (assembly GCA_036501535.1). Taxonomy (GTDB): domain Bacteria; phylum Actinomycetota; class Actinomycetes; order Streptomycetales; family Catenulisporaceae; genus DASYAE01. The sequence continues at coordinate 46,212 of DASYAE010000239.1, forward strand.
AGAACGACGAGGTGCTGGCCATCACCGCCGGCGGCGGGGTGATCCGCACGCGGGTGTCCGGCCTGCGCGAGACCGGCCGGGACACGATGGGCGTGCAGCTGATGAGCCTCGGCAAGAAGGACGCCGTCATCGCGATCGCCCGCAACGCCGAGCGCGAGGCGGAAGCCGAGGTCGAGGCCGAGGACGACGCGGACGGCGACCTCGCGCCGGCCGGCACGGCTCCCGACGTCGCGGCCGCAGTGGACGATCACCCGGAAAACCGAGCGGACGACCAGGCCACACCGCAGACGCCGCCCACGCAGAGCGGTACGGTTGAAGACTGAGCGGCGCGCGGACGCGGCGCGCGGGCGGCGACGCCTCGGCCGAACTAGACTGCGGCGCAACCGCCCGCCAGCCCGTGAGCGTAGTAGTAGAGACCGAGGGTGATAGGCCGCAGAGTGTGGGCGTGATGCGGCCCGTCGTCCCGCGGCGTGAGACCACGGCGAGTTGATGATGAACGAATCTTCTAGCGCAGGGGGCCGACCGACGTGACCGACAGCCAGAATCCGGGGCAGGACCGGTCCTCCTCCAGGAGCTACGGCGGCGGCGACCCGTCCAGCAGCATGCGCCCCTCGGGCGGCCCCGCGCGGGTCGAGCCGCGCTCCTACGCGTCATCCACCGCCGCCGTCCGCACCCCGGCCGGCCCGAGCTCGCCGCCCGACGCGTCCGCCGACTCGCTCGGCCGAACGGGCACGGGCATCGGCACAGGCACGGGCCCCGGTTCGGGCGCCTCCACCGGCGGCCCCGGCTCGAGCTTCGTCGGCCGGCTCGACACCAGCTCGGTCGGCCGCACCTTCGCCCGGGTCGGCTCGGCACTCACCAACGCCGCCTCCGGCCGCCCGGTGAGCCCGGGCCAGGTGAAGGTCCGCAAGGCCCGGCTGCGCATCGCCCGGGTCGACCCCTGGTCGGTGATGAAGGTCTCGTTCGTCCTCTCCATCGCCCTCGGCATCGTCACCCTGGTGGCGACCGCAGTGGTGTGGAACGTCCTCAAGTCCCTCGGCGTCTTCGACTCGCTCAACAAGACCGTCGGCGACCTGACCAGCAGCGGAAACGGCTCCTCGACCAGCTCGTTCAACCTGATGAGCTACCTGTCCTTCACCCACGTCGAGGGCTACGCGCTGATCCTGGTCCTGGTGGACATCGTTCTCGTGACCGCGCTGGCCACCCTCGGCTCCTACCTGTACAACCTGGCCTCCGGCTTCGTCGGGGGCTTCGAGGTCACCCTCGCGGAGGACCAGTGACGGCCGGCCGCGACCCCGTCTGACGGCCCGTCGGGTGCGCGCCCACCCGGCGACCTGCAAGCCACAATCGGTTTGGGCCATCTCCACCGATGCGGTAACCTGCTCTAGCGCGTGCAGCCTGCTCAAGACGATGGAGAACAGGCGATAGCGCATCGCGGACCTATAGCTCAGTCGGTTAGAGCGCTTCCCTGATAAGGAAGAGGTCGGAGGTTCAAGTCCTCCTAGGTCCACGGGTAGAAGGGCGCCCTAGTTGGGCGCCCTTCCCGCGTTCCTGGCCTGAGCGTGTTGTGCCAGGTAGAGGCAGGTTTTAGCCCCTCACACCGAACGACACGGTGTCTCACGATCGCGCACGCGCGAGCATGATCGGCCGGTGTTCGCGACAAAGGCGCGACAACGCTTCCAGGCCGTGAGCAGCGGCCCAGCGGTTCACGCTGCCGATAGGTTGGCGCCGCCCAAGGACTCTGCGATACGAGCACGTGCGGCGGCTTCCTGCCCGTTGATGCACTTGGCGTATGTGGAGAGCAGCATCTCGACCGTGTGCCCGGCCCACTCGGCGACGAGCGGCGCGTGCACGCCAGCGTTGAGCCACGTCGACAGGCATGCGTGGCGTAGGTCGTACGGGCGCCGGCCGAGCGGAGAGCCGACTTGGCCCGGGGTCAGTGCTGCCTCGCGCGCCTTCTTCCATACCCGGTCGTACGTGCCCTGTGCGGGAACTCGTCCCTTGGCGGTCACGAATAGCCGTCCGTCGGGTGCGGTGCCGAACGTCGCGATGTGCTGGTGCAGGTGTGCGACGAGTTCGGGGCAGGCCGGCGTGGTGCGCGACTCGTTGACCGGGCGGTGCTTGAGTTCCTTGCGCTGGCGGCTCTCCCCCGTGTCGGTCCAGGCGGCGCCGCTGTACGGATTCGCGTTGGCGAAGGTGAGCGAGCCCCATCCGTCTTCCGGCAGAGTGCAGTTCTCTAGTCGCAGGTCGAGGGCTTCGCTCGGGCGCAGGCCGGCGAAGTAGAGCACGGCGAAGAACGCCATCAGGCGCGGGCCGCTGAACCCGCAGCGCGGTACTGCCTCGATCAGCGCTCGCGCCTGGTCAGGGTTCAGCACAGACCGACGATCCACCCCAGTGGGCTTACGGGGCCGCTCGATGGTGACGCGGCCGAGCGGGTCATGGTCGAGCAAGCCGGTTTCGACCGCGTACCGGACCGGACCAGTCAGCGCGGTGCGCTTACTGGTGAAGGTGTTCGCCGCGTAGGCCGTGCCGTCGGGTTTGACGGTGATGGCGAGATAGGCGCGGCGGACCGTCTTCGGGTCGAGCAGTGCCGAGACGGGGAGCGAGTGCTGTTCGATCCACCGGATCGCGGGAGCGTACTGCTCCGGGGCGGGGCCGGCTTCGCGGGTGGGCTTGTTGAACGCCCAGTGCACCAGCGCGGCGTAAAGGTTGTCCGGCGCGGTGGCGGTGCGCTTGTCGTCGGTGACGAGTCCGCACGTGACGGTGGCGAGGGATTCGGCGAGGGTGCGCCGGGAGCCGGGCGCGCGGGTGGGCCACTTGACGTCGACGTATTCGATCGCCAGGGCGTACCACGTCTTGCTGTCGCGGCGCTCGCGCAGCAGGGAGACCGGCAGGCCTTCGATCGTGTCGAAGGCCTCGCCGGCACTGGTCGCCGTAACGAGCTTGGAGCGGAAGCTGTCAGCGAGTCCGCTGGTTGCGTAGGTCTCGCAGAAGGTCTTTCCGGCGACGATCCAACGCAGTGAGTAAGTGGTCTTCTTCTTGCCGACGTGCGGGCGGACTTTCCAGATGCGCACGTCATAGGTGAGCGTCATCAGCGTTCCTCACAGAGTGTGGACAACAGGAAAGGGCGCCCGCAGCTTGCGGGCGCCCTGGTTGGGGTGTCGGATGATCTAGGCGAATACGGTGCACTGCTCCAAGAACCGGTCGAGCGCGGAGCGGCGCACGCGGATCTGGCCGTTGGGCAGCTTGATGCACTTCGGGCCCTTGTTCTGGGCCTTCCAGCGGTAGAAGGTCGCGCGCGAAAGCGGCTTGCCGTCCGCGCCACGCAGTTCGGCGCAGACCTCGGCGATGGTCAACAGCTCTTCTCGGGCCATGTCAGGGCCTCCCGTCTACAGGGCACGGAGCGCGGGGGCTCCGGCCGCCGCGCGGGGAAGGCAGCCGCCGCGTCGCCGCAGAAACCTGCAAAACCAGTTGTGCAGGTTTCTGCGGCGACGCGGCGACGCGCGGGGCGGCTCGGCGGCAGCACTGCCGACCGGCGGGACCGGGATGGGATCAGAGGTCGATATTCGGGTGTACTTCGTAGACCGGGGCGGGTGGTCGACCACCGCGGGCGCCGGACGGCGGCGCGTGCAAGCGCCGCACGTAGCCGTGCTGTTCGAGTAGCGCTATCACCGGATCGAGATCCGCCATCTTGGGGAAGCGGCTGCGCGACTGGTTGGTGAAGGCGTCGCGAGCTGAGAAGCGGACGGTGCCGGTGTTGGTGATCCAGTCGAGCAGATGGCAGGCGCGTTCGGTGATCGGGTCGGTCGTCATGGCGTCGAATGCGGCGAGTGTGTGGGCGGTGTAGTACTCGATCAGGTTGTGTGCGGCGGCGATCGTGCCCGGTCCGATCGGTCGGGCGTAGCCGTCGTGTAGGTGTTCGGCGAGGTGGAGTAGGCCGGCGATGCGCATCATGGCGCCGACGGCTTTGCCGCCCCAGTCGCGCAGCTGCGCGAGCGGTCCGCCGTCGTCCATCGCCGCTTCGAAGTCGGCAGCGGCGCCGTCCAAGATCTGCGAGGCCTTTGGCGAAAGCCGCAGCGTGATGACCGGCTCTCCCCCATCCGGCGCACCTTGTGGCTCGTCCCTGTCGCGAAGTGAGAGCGTCAGGGCGGTGAGGTTGCGGGCGTAGTCGGCGTGCGCAGCCGGGTCGGCGGGGGATGGCTTGGTGTTGCGCCTGCCGATGTTGCTGCTGGGGAGGGAGAACAGGAACCGGCCGAGCAGTCCGCGCCCGGCGGCGCCCGGAATTGCCGCAAGCTCGGCCAAGGCGGCAGGCTGTGTGCAGATTCCGAGCGTGAGAGCGGGGCGCTGCACTGTCTCGCGGGGCCGGCCGCGCCGGTCTACGCGCAGCTCGTCTCCCGCGTGCCCTTTCAGGAACACGTTGAGGTTCGGCGAGCCGGAGTAGCGGCCTGCGAGGATCGCGAACACCTCGGATTCGGCGGACAGGATGGCGAACCGGCCGCGTTGCTCCGCGAGCATCGAAGCGGCGGCTTCCGGGGTGATGTCGTCGGCGAACAGCACCGGCTCGGCCGGGACCGTGATCGCGGCGGCGGCTTCTGCTGCGGCGTGCGCCTCGTATCGGGCGGTGTCGCGCTCTTGGGCGGAGGCCTTGGCGAGCTCGGCGGCCAGGCGCTCGGCGTACTCGTCAGCGGCACGCTTGTCGATGCGGGCGGCAGTGATGACCGGGGCCAACTGGTCGGCAATGACGCGTTCGGTCGTGCTAATCGGGCCGGTCATCGACGCGAACACGGGGGACTTGCGCGAGGCGGGCGGCATCGCGCACACGGTGTAGAGGTTCACCGGCTCGATCCACCCGTGTTCCGGGCGCACGGCGATGCGCACGGCGCCGCCGGCTGCGGTGGCGAGGCAGGCCAGGGCGACGGTCCCGGCGAGGTCGGGCGGGGTCTGCGTCTCGTGCGCTACCGCTTCGACTTTCGCGCGCACCCAGGACGGCAGCGCCACAATCGGAAACGGCGGCACGCTGTGCACCCGGCGCAGCGGGACCGGATCAGTCCATCCGCGTGAGTCCGCGTCGATGAGCTCTTGCAGCTGCGCGCGTGCGGCGGCCTTGAGATCCGGCTCAAGCCGGGTGCGGCCCATGGCCGCGAGTCGGGTTCCGATGGTGATCATGAGTCGGGAGTAGGCCAGATCGCGCACGATCTCGGCGTAGTACGGGCCGTTGGCGGCGATCGGGACGGCGTTCATGCACGTGTGCAGGTACGCGGCGCCGCCGAGTCGTTCGAGGTCGCGCCCGAGTGCGTGGGTGACGCTCACCATGTCGACAGGTTGGCCCGCATCGGTCAGGCCGCAGATGGCTTGCCAGATGGTTTCGTGCGCGGGCCGGTAGAAGTCAGAGCCCTGGATCAGGGCGCGCATCTCCGCCAGCGCCGCCGGGCCGTGCGCCGTGGTTCCGGCGAGCAGTGCCGCGCCGAGCACGGCGCGTTCGGCATCCAGGTCGCACGGCTGGCTCTCGTCGTGGTGGGGCGGTTGGTCGGAATCAGGCACGGCATACAGGGCGCGGGTGGGTGTGGGCATGGCGACTCCACATCAAGTAGCGAGTTAGTTGGGCAGAAGGGAGTTAGGTTCGTAACCCACTCCCGAAGAAGGCCGCGTAGCGGCGCTGAGCTGCGGAAAGTGAACGAGTTAGGCGAGTTACGCCGCTGCGCCGCAGGCCTCGCGCACCTCCGGATCCGAGGTGCGCGAGGCTCGGAGCGGCGTAACTTCACTCGGCGGGTGAGGCGCCGTCGGCCGGGCCGCGCCGGGCGAGAACGTGGCGCACGGCGGCCGGGTCGAGGGGGTAGCGGTTGCCGGTGGACGGGACCTTGATGCCGATCTCGGCGAGCCGGGTGCGCAGGTCCTTGCCGCTCAGTGCGCGATACGGCGCCCAGGTCGGGGCGAGGGTGCGCAATAGGCCGGGCACGTCCGCAGTCGGCACGGGCGTGTCGCCGAGGACGGCGGCCAGGTCGTCGAGCAGGTCCCGCGGTGCTTCCGGCTCGTCGTCGGTTAGCGCGGTGCGGGTGGCGGTCGGCTTGCGCCGGGCCTTGGCCCGCTCGGCGATCTGTGCGCCTTGTTCGCCGTCGACGTAGTGTGTGCGGATCGTGATGGCGGACTGGTTCGAGTCCAGCTTCGCCCCGTCGCCGGCAACGACTACGGTCCCCTTGTCCAGGCCGACGCGCAGTTTGTGCGGGGCGGCGCCGCCGTTGACAGCCTTGTCGCCCAGCGCCATCCGAGCTTGTGCCTCGGTGCCGAGCACGAGGCCGGCGCGGATGTGGGCACCTTCGCGCACGAGCTTGGGAAGGTTCTGGTCAGTGGGGTCCTGCGTGCCCTGCCACAGGGTCACGTTCACGGCCCGCCCCTGATTGTGGATCTTCCGACAGGCCATGAAGTAGCGGCTGATGGCCTTGGAGCCGCCGTAGGGCCGCTTGTCCTCGCCGATCGTCGGGCACATGAACGCGACCTGCGCTTCATCCACG
>DASYAE010000240.1:0-59669 GCA_036501535.1 Actinocrinis sp.
CGGCCTCCTCGCGGAGACCGGGGGCGCCGGCTGCGGACTGAGGCCGCGTCAGCCGTATCAGCCTGAGTACTGACCGAAGTCGTACTCCTCCAGCGGAACAGCCTGGCCGGAGCCCATGCCGAACGGCGCGTAGTCCAGGTCGTCGTACCCCGCCAGGGAGTACATCTGGGCCTTGGCCTCCTCGGTCGGCTCGACCTTGATGTTGCGGTACCGGTGCATGCCGGTGCCGGCCGGGATCAGCTTGCCGATGATCACGTTCTCCTTCAGGCCGACCAGCGAGTCCGACTTGCCGTGGATCGCGGCGTCGGTCAGCACCCGGGTGGTCTCCTGGAAGGAGGCCGCGGACAGCCACGAGTCGGTCGCCAGCGACGCCTTCGTGATGCCCATCAGCTGCGGACGGCCCGAGGCGGGGGTGCCGCTCTCGGAGACCACCCGGCGGTTCTCCTCCTCGAACTTGCCGCGCTCGACCAGGTCGCCGGCCAGCAGCTCGGAGTCGCCGGTCTCGATGATCGTCACCCGGCGCAGCATCTGCCGGACGATGATCTCGATGTGCTTGTCGTGGATCGACACGCCCTGCGACCGGTAGACGCTCTGGACCTCCTGGACCAGGTGCACCTGGACCGCCCGCTGGCCGAGCACGCGCAGCACGTCGTGCGGGTTCGCCGCGCCCTGCACCATCTTCTGGCCGACCTCGACCGTCTCGCCCTCGGAGACCAGCAGCCGGGACCGCTTGGAGACCGGGTACGCGATCTCCTCGGACCCGTCCGCCGGCACGATGACGATCTTGCGGGTGCGGTCGGTCTCCTCGATCTTGACCACGCCGGCCGCCTCGGCGATCGGGGCGACACCGCGCGGGGTGCGCGCCTCGAACAGCTCGATCACACGGGGCAGGCCCTGGGTGATGTCGTCGCCGGCCACACCGCCGGTATGGAAGGTGCGCATGGTCAGCTGGGTGCCCGGCTCGCCGATGGACTGCGCGGCGATGATGCCGACCGCCTCGCCGACGTCCACCAGCTTGCCGGTGGCCAGCGAGCGGCCATAGCACATCGCGCAGGTGCCGACCTTCGACTCGCAGGTGAGCACCGAGCGGACCTTGACCTCGCGCACGCCGTGGTTGATCAGCTCGGAGATGACCACGTCGCCGAGGTCGGCGCCGGCCTGCACCAGCGTCTTGCCGTCGGCCACCACGTCCTCGGCCAGGTTGCGCGAGTACACCGACGACTCGACGTCGTCCGCGACCCGCAGTCCGCCGCCGGCCGTCGGCACGCCGATCACCATCGAGATGCCGCGCTCGGTGGCGCAGTCCTCCTCGCGGATGATGACGTCCTGCGAGACGTCCACCAGACGCCGGGTCAGGTAACCCGAGTCGGCGGTGCGCAGCGCGGTGTCGGCCAGGCCCTTGCGGGCGCCGTGGGTGGAGATGAAGTACTCCAGCACGGTCAGGCCCTCGCGGAACGAGGCCTTGATCGGGCGGGCGATGGTCTCGTTCTTGGCGTTCGACACCAGGCCGCGCATGCCGGCGATCTGCCGCATCTGCATGAAGTTACCCCGGGCCCCGGAGTCGACCATCATGAAGATCGGGTTCTGCCGCGGGAAGTTGGCCTCCATCGCCTTGGCCACCTCGTTGGTGGCCTCGGTCCAGATGGCGATCAGCTCCTGCTGCCGCTCGTCCTTGGTGATCAGACCGCGCTCGTACTGCTTCTGGACCTTGTCCGCCTTGGCCTCGTAGCCCTCGAGGATGCCCGCCTTCGCCGCCGGGACCACGATGTCCTCGATGGCGATGGTGACGCCGGAGCGGGTGGCCCAGTAGAAGCCGTTCGACTTCAGGTTGTCCAGCGTCATCGCGACCTGGACCTTCGGGTACCGCTCGGCCAGGTCGTTGACGATCGCCGAGAGCTGCTTCTTGGAGACCGGCCCGTTGACGTACGGGTAGTCCAGCGGCAGCGCCTCGTTGAACATGGCCCGGCCCAGCGTCGTGCGCAGCCGGAACGGCTGCCCGGACTCCCAGCCCTCCGGGGCGGTCCAGCCGCGCGGCGGGACCGCCTCGACCAGCCGCAGGTCGATCGGCGCCTGCAGGTCCAGCTCCCGGTTGTCGAAGGCCATCGTGGCCTCGCCGATGGAGCCGAAGAACCGGCCCTCGCCCTTGACCTCCTCCCGGTCCATGGTCAGGAAGAACAGGCCGAGCACCATGTCCTGGGTGGGCGCGGTGATCGGGCGGCCGTTCGCCGGGGAGAGGATGTTGTTCGAGGACAGCATCAGGATGCGGGCCTCGGCCTGCGCCTCCGCGGACAGCGGCAGGTGCACGGCCATCTGGTCGCCGTCGAAGTCCGCGTTGAACGCGGTGCACACCAGCGGGTGGATCTGGATCGCCTTGCCCTCGACCAGCTGCGGCTCGAAGGCCTGGATGCCCAGGCGGTGCAGCGTGGGCGCGCGGTTGAGCAGCACCGGGTGCTCGGTGATGACCTCTTCCAGCACGTCCCACACGACCGAGCGGGCGCGCTCGACCATCCGCTTGGCGGACTTGATGTTCTGCGCGTGGTTCAGGTCCACCAGGCGCTTCATCACGAACGGCTTGAACAGCTCCAGCGCCATGGCCTTGGGCAGGCCGCACTGGTGCAGCTTGAGCTGCGGGCCGACCACGATGACCGAGCGGGCCGAGTAGTCCACCCGCTTGCCCAGCAGGTTCTGCCGGAAGCGGCCCTGCTTGCCCTTGAGCATGTCGCTCAGGGACTTCAGCGGCCGGTTGCCGGGGCCGGTGACCGGGCGGCCGCGCCGGCCGTTGTCGAACAGCGCGTCCACCGCCTCCTGCAGCATGCGCTTCTCGTTGTTCACGATGATCTCGGGCGCGCCGAGGTCGAGCAGCCGCTTGAGCCGGTTGTTCCGGTTGATCACCCGGCGGTACAGGTCGTTGAGGTCGGAGGTGGCGAACCGGCCGCCGTCGAGCTGCACCATCGGGCGCAGGTCCGGCGGGATGACCGGGACGCAGTCCAGCACCATGCCCATCGGGCTGTTGTTGGTCTGCAGGAAAGCCGAGACGACCTTGAGGCGCTTGAGCGCCCGGGTCTTCTTCTGGCCCTTGCCGGAGCGGATGATCTCGCGCAGGTTATCGGCCTCGGCGTCGAGGTCGAAGGTCTCCAGCCGCTTCTGCAGCGCGGCGGCGCCCATGCCGCCGGAGAAGTACAGCCCGAAGCGGTCGCGCATCTCCCGGTACAGGATCTCGTCGCCCTCGAGGTCCTGGACCTTGAGGTTCTTGAACCGGGCCCAGACCTCGTCGAGCCGGTCGAGCTCGCGCTGCGCCCGGTCCCGGATCTGCTTCATCTCCCGCTCGCCGGACTCGCGCACCTTGCGCCGCTGGTCCGCCTTGGCCCCCTCCGCCTCCAGGGCGGCGAGGTCCTCCTCCAGCTTCTTCTGCCGGCCCTCGAGCTCGGCGTCGCGGCGCTGCTCGAGCTGCTGGCGCTCCACCGAGATCTTGGCCTCGAGGGAGGGCAGGTCGCGGGTGCGCCGCTCGTCGTCCACCCAGGTGATCATGTAGGCGGCGAAGTAGATGACCTTCTCCAGGTCCTTCGGCGCCAGGTCCAGCAGGTAGCCGAGGCGCGAGGGCACGCCCTTGAAATACCAGATGTGGGTGACCGGTGCGGCCAGCTCGATGTGGCCCATCCGCTCCCGGCGCACCTTGGCCCGGGTCACCTCGACGCCGCAGCGCTCGCAGATGATGCCCTTGAACCGGACTCGCTTGTACTTGCCGCAGTAGCACTCCCAGTCGCGAGTCGGTCCGAAGATCTTCTCGCAGAACAGGCCGTCCTTCTCCGGCTTCAGCGTGCGGTAGTTGATGGTCTCCGGCTTCTTCACCTCGCCGTAGGACCACTGACGGATGTCCTCCGCGGTGGCCAGGCCGATGCGCAGTTCATCGAAGAAGTTGACGTCAAGCACGTATGTCAATCCTTATGGTTCGTCCCGCGGCGGGGGGAAGGTCCCGCGGTCGCGGAAGCAATGAATCCATTCTCGGGAGGTGGGCCGGGCCCGCCCCGGACGCGCCGGGGCGGGACCAGCCTGGCCTCAGACTTCTTCGACGCTGCTCGGCTCGCGCCGGGACAGGTCGATACCCAGTTCCTCCGCGGCACGGAAGACGTCCTCGTCCGTGTCGCGCAGCTCGATGTTGTTGCCGTCGGAGGAGAGCACCTCGACGTTCAGGCAGAGCGACTGCATCTCCTTGATGAGCACCTTGAACGACTCGGGGATGCCCGGCTCGGGGATGTTCTCGCCCTTGACGATGGCCTCGTAGACCTTCACCCGGCCGGTCACGTCGTCGGACTTGATGGTCAGCAGCTCCTGCAGCGCGTAGGCCGCGCCGTAGGCCTCGAGCGCCCACACCTCCATCTCGCCGAACCGCTGGCCGCCGAACTGGGCCTTACCGCCCAGCGGCTGCTGCGTGATCATCGAGTAGGGGCCGGTGGAGCGGGCGTGCAGCTTGTCGTCGACCAGGTGGTGCAGCTTGAGGATGTACATGTAGCCGACCGAGACCGGGTACGGGAACGGCTCGCCGGAGCGCCCGTCGAACAGCCGGGCCTTGCCCGAGCTGCCCACCATCTGCACCCCGTCCCGGTTCGGCAGGGTGCTGCCGAGCAGGCCGGTGATCTCGTCCTCGCGGGCGCCGTCGAACACCGGGGTGCCGACGTTGGTGCCGGGCTCGGCCTCGTCCGCGCCGATGGCGCGCAGCCGGCCCTTCCACTCCTCGTCGTCGCCCTCGACCTTCCAGCCGGTCTTGGCCACCCACCCGAGGTGGGTCTCCATGACCTGGCCGGGGTTCATCCGGGACGGGACGCCCAGCGGGTTGAGGATGATGTCGACCGGCGTGCCGTCCTCCAGGAACGGCATGTCCTCCTGCGGCAGGATCTTGGCGATGACGCCCTTGTTGCCGTGCCGGCCGGCCAGCTTGTCGCCGTGGGTGATCTTGCGCTTCTGCGCCACGTACACCCGGACCAGCTGGTTGACGCCGGGCGGCAGCTCGTCGCCCTCGTCCCGGTCGAAGATGCGCACGCCGATGACCTTGCCCTCTTCGCCGTGCGGCACCTTGAGCGAGGTGTCGCGCACCTCGCGGGCCTTCTCGCCGAAGATGGCGCGCAGCAGCCGCTCCTCCGGGGTCAGCTCGGTCTCGCCCTTGGGCGTGACCTTGCCGACCAGGATGTCGCCGGGCACCACGTCCGCGCCGATCCGGATGATGCCGCGGTCGTCGAGGTCCGCCAGCACCTCCTCGGAGACGTTCGGGATGTCCCGGGTGATCTCCTCCGGGCCCAGCTTGGTGTCCCGGGCGTCGACCTCGTGCTCCTCGATGTGGATCGAGGAGAGCACGTCGTCCTGCACCAGGCGCTGGGAGAGGATGATCGCGTCCTCGTAGTTGTGGCCCTCCCACGGCATGAACGCCACCAGGAGGTTCTTGCCCAGCGCCATCTCGCCGTACTGGGTGCACGGCCCGTCGGCCAGCACCTGGCCGGCCTCGACCCGCACGCCCTCGTCCACGATCACCTTCTGGTTGAAGGAGGTGCCCTGGTTCGAGCGCTGGAACTTGGCCACCCGGTAGGTGGTGCTGGTGCCGTCGTCGTTGGCGATCGTGACGTAGTCGGCGGTGACCTCGGTGACCAGGCCGGGCTTGGCCGCGGCGATCACGTCGGCCGCGTCGACCGCGGCGCGGTACTCCATGCCGGTGCCCACCAGCGGGGCGTCGCTGCGCAGCAGCGGGACCGCCTGGCGCATCATGTTCGCGCCCATCAGGGCCCGGTTGGCGTCGTCGTGCTCCAGGAACGGGATCATCGCGGTGGCGACGGACACCATCTGCCGCGGCGAGACGTCCATGTAGTCCACGTCGGCGCCGGGGATGTAGTCGATCTCGCCGCCGCGGCGGCGCACCAGGACGCGCTCGTCCGCGAAGATGTTGTCCGCGGTCAGCTGCGAGTTGGCCTGCGCGATGACGAAGCGGTCCTCCTCGTCCGCGGTGAGGTAGTCCACCCGGTCGGTGACCCGGCCGTGCTCGACCTTGCGGTACGGGGTCTCCACGAAGCCGAACGCGTTGATCCGGCCGTAGGAGGCGAGCGAGCCGATCAGGCCGATGTTCGGCCCTTCCGGCGTCTCGATCGGGCACATCCGGCCGTAGTGCGAGGAGTGCACGTCGCGCACCTCGAAGCCGGCCCGCTCGCGGGACAGGCCGCCGGGGCCCAGCGCGGACAGGCGCCGCTTGTGGGTGAGCCCGGACAGCGGGTTGGTCTGGTCCATGAACTGGGACAGCTGACTGGTGCCGAAGAACTCCTTGATGGAGGCGACGACCGGCCGGATGTTGATCAGCGTCTGCGGCGTGATCGCCTCGACGTCCTGGGTGGTCATCCGCTCGCGCACGACGCGCTCCATACGCGCCAGGCCGGTGCGGACCTGGTTCTGGATCAGCTCGCCCACGGTGCGCAGGCGGCGGTTGCCGAAGTGGTCGATGTCGTCGACCTCGACGACGACCTCGGGGGCGTCCTCGCGGGCCGGGGGCATCTCGGTCTCGCCGGCGTGCAGCTTCACCATGTACCGGATCGTGGCGACGATGTCGTCCACGGTCAGCACGCCCTGCTCGAGCTGCTGGTCCACGCCCAGCTTCTTGTTGATCTTGTACCGGCCGACCTTCGCCAGGTCGTACCGCTTCGGGTTGAAGTAGAGGTTCTCCAGCAGGTTCTGCGCGGCCTCGCGGGTCGGCGGCTCGCCGGGGCGCAGCTTGCGGTAGATGTCGAGCAGCGCGTCGTCCTGGGTGGCGGTGTGGTCCTTCTCCAGGGTCAGCCGCATCGACTCGTAGTCGCCGAACTCGGCCAGGATCTTCGCGTCGTCCCAGCCCAGCGCCTTGAGCAGGACCGTGACGTTCTGCTTGCGCTTGCGGTCGATGCGCACGCCGACGGTGTCCCGCTTGTCGATCTCCAGCTCGAGCCAGGCGCCGCGGGACGGGATGATCTTGGAGTTGAACACGTCCTTGTCGCTGGTCTTGTCGACCGAGCGCTCGAAGTACACGCCGGGCGAGCGGACCAGCTGGGAGACCACGACCCGCTCGGTGCCGTTGATGATGAAGGTGCCCTTGTTGGTCATCAGCGGGAAGTCGCCCATGAAGACCGTCTGCGACTTGATCTCGCCGGTCTCGTTGTTGGTGAACTCGGCGGTGACGAACAGCGGCGCGGCATAGGTGAAGTCGCGCTCGCGGCACTCGTCGATGGAGTACTTGGCCGGCTCGAACCGGTGGTCGCGGAAGGTCAGCGACATCGAGCCGGAGAAGTCCTCGATCGGGGAGATCTCCTCGAAGATCTCCTCGAGGCCCGAGGCGGTCGGCACGTCGACGCCCTGTGCCTGCGCGTTGGCGACCCGGTCCTTCCAGACCTGGTTGCCGACCAGCCAGTCGAAGCTCTCGGTCTGCAGCGCGAGCAGGTTCGGCACTTCCAGTGGTTCGCGGATCTTCGCGAAGGAGACCCGGCGCGGCGCGGTGCCGGACGAAGCCGAGCCGGGGGTGGGGGCTGAGGTGTTCTGGGTGTTACCGTTCACGGCGGTGCGCGAGGCGACGGTGGCCAAGGTGACGGGGTCCTTCCGAGGGCTCGGACTCACTGCGCGCCGCCGGGTCTGACCCCCGCCCCCCGCCGAGCCCGCCGCCGCCCCGGAACTGGGGAGACGTCAGGTCACACCGGTCGGGGGAGACACCTGAGACGAGGTGACCGGCCGGTTGCGGGGCGTGCAGAGGGAATAGAAGGCAGCGCAAACGAGCAGTGTAGCCGAATGGCCAACTGCTGTCCAGTCCGATGTTCAGGCCGCCGCCGCGGCCGCGTGAACGGCCCCGCACCAGCGGTCTTGACCGACGGTCGTCAACGCTCCGGAGCGCGGCCGCACGCGCTCCATGAAGCGGTCGCACCGCCTCCGTACCACCGACACCGCACCCTCGGCACCGCGCCGTCTCCGCACCGTGCCGACACTGCCGTCGGCGCTGCCGCCGACTCGGGTCAGAGGCTGCGTGGCGGTGCCCTCGGAACGCCGCGCCCGGAAACCGCCCGGGGAGCGCCGCGCCGCCACGCTGAGGAGAAACCTACTCCTCACCGCCGACAGTTGCCGAGAAGCGAGGGAACGGGATCGACGGCAACGTCGTCTTCACTACCCGCCCGGCGGTCGCGCAACCGCCCGGGACCGGTCCGGTTCCGCCGCGCGGTTCCCTCGACTTTGCGCTGCCTTTACGGGTCGCCACGGTTCAACCAGACGACCGAAGAATTGCGCGCCCGGCGCCGTTCGTCAAGAGCCGCGGACCACTCGGGGTGTCCCGCCGCCGGTCAGCGCCCGACCTGCAAGATCCATGGCGAGACAGGCCTTTAGCATACCCACTCTGCCGGGTGAACAATCGCGTCCATTCGGCTGTACAGAATGATTCGCGCATGGATAACCCGAGATTGACGATCCGAAATCCCCGGTGTGACTAGCCCGGACCGGTGTCAGAGGCGCGCAACACGCGGCAGGGGGCGCGCCCGTAATCCGGACGCGCCCCCTGCCGGGTTTGCTTAAGACTTGACGAACTACTTGACGGTGACGCCGGCGCCGACGTCCTTCAGCGCGGCGGCCGCCTTGTCCGCGGCCTCCTTGTTGACCTTCTCCAGCAGCGCCTTGGGCGCGCCGTCGACCAGGTCCTTGGCCTCCTTCAGACCCAGCGAGGTCAGCTCCCGGACCACCTTGATGACCTGGATCTTCTTCTCGCCGGCAGACTCGAGGATGACGTCGAACTCGTCCTTCTCCTCGACCGGGGCGGCGTCGACCGGGCCGGCCGGGCCGGCGGCCATGACCGCGGCCGGGGCGGCAGCCTTGACGTCGAAGGTGTCCTCGAACAGCTTCACGAACTCGGAGAGCTCGATCAGCGTCATCGCCTTGAAGGACTCGAGGAGCTCCTCATTGCTCAGCTTCGCCATGGTGGCGGTTCCTTTCCGATGAAGAATTGCGTGCGGGGCGGATCTGCTGCGCCGAACCGGTCGGCGCGGTCACTCGTCGGCGTCGGTCGGAACGCTGTCTGCGGGCGCGGCGGACGCGCCGTCCTCCTCGACCTTGGCGCGCAGGGCGTCCGCAGTGCGGACGAGCTGCGTGAGCGGCGCCTGGAAGAGCGCCGCGGCGTTGGCCAGCGTCGCCTTCATCGCGCCGGCCGCCTTGGCCAGCAGGACCTCGCGCGACTCCAGGTCGGCGAGCTTGGTGACCTCGGCGGCGGACAGCGACTTGCCGTCCATCACCCCGCCCTTGATCACCAGCAGGGGGTTCGTCTTCGCGAAGTCACGCAGGCCCTTGGCGGCCTCCACCGCGTCGCCCCTGACGAAGGCGACCGCGGACGGCCCGGCGAGCAGCTCGTCGAGCCCGGTGATTCCGGCCTCGGCGGCGGCCCGCTTGGTCAGGGTGTTCTTCACGACGGCGTACTGCGTGTCCGCGCCCAGGGAACGGCGCAGCTCCTTGAGCTGCTTCACGGTGAGCCCGCGATACTCGGTCAGCAGCGCCGCGCTGGAGCCGCGGAACTGTTCCGTGATCTCCTCGACGGCGGCCTGACGCTCGGCTTTCGCCATGGCCCTCCTTCCGGGACGGTCGGATTCGACCGCCGGGCCGCGGTCCGCCGCGCACGGTGCACATGGACACAGTGCACATAGACAGTGCACATAGATGCAGCGCGAGCAGAACGCGAAAAGCCCCGGCGCAAGCGCACGGGGCAACGAACCGCACATCCGCAGCACGAGCCGCGGCGTCCGGGACACACTCCACACACCTGCGCAGGCCGCCTGCGGGCTGACGGGAGGTCAGCGGGCAGGACCTTCGGCTCCGGCTCGTCCGTGGTGCTGTGCCCTTGGCACCGGGTGAAGCAGAGGCCTCACGCAGTGGTCCGGGACGGCGCCGCGGCCGACCGGGAGCGACCGGCGGTCATCGGTTTCAGCTCAGGGTACGCGAGCCCTGGTCCGCGCTCCAAATCGGGCCCGGGGCAGTGCACTTCGGGCCGGGCCCAGCCGGTCACGGAATGCTGACCGGCGAGGGCGACGCGGTGGAGAGCAGCTGGTCGATGCCGGTGACCTCGCCGTCCGGCGGCGCGCTCACGCCGGCCGCGGTGCCCCAGTGCGTGTAGTCGAGCTGCATGAAGATGTCGCCCTGGATGCTCGCTATCCCCAGCTCGCTGCGCACCGGCAGGCCGTCCGGACCGACCCACACGTCCACCGTGGCGCCGGTCATGCCCTCGTCCTGGGCCAGGTTCTGCAGCAGATCGATCTCGCTGCCCGTCAGATATTTGAGCGCCTCGGCGCCGCCGAGGTCGGAGTCCTGGATGATCTTGCCGCGGTAATGCGCGGCCCGGACCCCGTCCACCGTCTCGGTGCCGGTCCTGGCCAGGTCCCCGGAGGCGAGCAGCTCGTCGAACTCGGTGCGCGGATCGGCGTTCTGCGCGACGGACAGCAGCGCGCCGAAGATGCCGTCGGCCGGTCCGGTCGGGTTCGCGCCGGCCGAGGACAGGTCGAGCCGGCCCCACGGCCTGCCGTTCAGCTCGTCGGCCAGCTGCGGCAGGTTCAGGTACAGCGTCCGGCCGATCAGCACGGCGCCGACCGAGGCGCCCTCGACCGTCTGCGTGACCGAGACCGCGTCGTTCGAGCCGAACTGCGCCTGCCCGGCGACGGTGCCGCTGCCCGCCGGGCTGGAGAGCGTGCCGGAGAAGTCCACGGTCCGGTCGTTCGCCGAGTCGGCCAGCGCCGCCTGCACCTCGCCGACGGGGGTGCTCGGCAGGGCGGTGGCGGTCGGCGAGGACGCGGCGCCGCCGGTGCACCCCGCGGTCAGGGACACGGCGGCGGCGCCGGCGAGGACGGCGGCGGCCAGCCTCCTGGTCATCCTCAGCTGCGCTGTGCTTTCCAATTCGGCTTTCCCCTGTTTTTTCTTAGCTACAACAGCTTCCTGAACCGCGTGCGGAGCCGGTCCAACGCTACGGCACGGCGGCGGTGTGAACGCGTCGGCCCCGGCGCGGTTCCAGGGAACCGGGCCGGGGCCGGGCGAAGCGTGGTGTGTACGTGTGTGCGGACGTTGCGCGGCTGTCGGCCCTACGCCTCGGCGTCGGCCAGCAGGCCGCGGGTGCGGTTCGGGTCGACCTGGATGCCGGGGCCCATGGTCGTGGTGAAGGTGATCTTCTTCAGGTACCGGCCCTTGGCCGCGGCCGGCTTGATCCGCAGCACCTCGTCGAGCACCGCGGCGTAGTTCTCCACCAGCTGCTCGTCGGTGAACGAGGCCTTGCCGATGATCAGGTGCAGGTTCGCGTGCCGGTCCACCCGGAACTCGATCTTGCCGCCCTTGATCTCGGTCACCGCCTTGGTCACGTCCGGGGTGACCGTGCCGGTCTTCGGGTTCGGCATCAGGCCGCGCGGGCCGAGCACCCGGCCGAGCCGGCCGACCTTGCCCATCATGTCCGGCGTGGCCACCACCGCGTCGAAGTCCAGGAAGCCCTTTGACACCTGGTCGATCAGCTCGTCGGCGCCGACGTGGTCGGCGCCGGCGGCGCGGGCGGCCTCGGCACGGTCACCGGTGGCGAAGACCAGGACCCGGGCGGTCTTACCGGTGCCGTGCGGAAGGATGACGGTGGAGCGGACCATCTGGTCCGCTTTGCGGGGGTCGACGCCGAGCCGCAGCGCGACCTCGACGGTCGGGTCGAACTTGACCCGGCTGGTGGACTTGGCCAGCCGCACCGCGTCGAGCGGGCTGTAGACCTCGTCGTGGTCGATCTGTGCGGCGGCTGCTCTGTAGCCCTTGCTGCGCTTCATGGTTCTTACTCCCGTGGGAATGATGCTTGTTCGGGGTCGTGGTCGCTGCGGGCCGCGCGAGGCCCTACCACGTGGTGCTCGGGACGAGCGGCGCTCGGGGCCCGGTCAGCCCTGGACGGTGACGCCCATCGAGCGGGCGGTGCCGGCGATGATCTTGGCCGCGGCGTCGATGTCGTTCGCGTTCAGGTCCTCCATCTTGGCCTCCGCGATCTCCCGGACCTGGGCCTGCGTCAGCGTGCCGACCTTGTCCTTGTTCGGCACCGCGCTGCCCTTGTCCAGGCCCGCGGCCCGCAGGATGAGCCGGGCGGCCGGCGGGGTCTTGGTGATGAAGGTGAAGGAGCGGTCCTCGAAGACCGAGATCTCCACCGGGACGATCTGTCCGCGCTGCTGCTCGGTCTTGGCGTTGTACTGCTTGCAGAACTCCATGATGTTCACGCCGTGCTGGCCGAGGGCCGGGCCGATCGGCGGGGCCGGATTCGCCATTCCGGCCTTGATCTGCAGCTTGATGATCGCTGCGAGCTTCTTCTTGGGAGGCATGCTCCAGGGTCCTTTAGCTTGGCTGGGGATTGCTGCGTCGCGCGCGCGACCGCCGGGCCGCCTCGCCAGGCGGCGGACCCGTCAACGGGACCAGCGGTGTCAAGGCACGGCGCTCCAGGCTACCCGAACGGCCCCGCCCCGGCCAAAACGGCCGGGGCGGGGGCTGGGACGCCAGCGGCGGGCGCCGGGCCCGCGACGCTCTCAGTTCTTCTGGATCTGCCCGAAGGACAGCTCGACCGGCGTCTCCCGGCCGAAGATCTCCACCAGGCCTTTGACCTTCTGCGACTCGGCGTTGATCTCGTTGATGGTGGCCTGCAGGGTGGCGAACGGGCCGTCGATCACGGTCACCGAGTCGCCGACCTCGAAGTCGAGCACCTTGACCTCGATCGGCGCCTTGGGCGCGCCGTCCGGCTGCGGCTGCTCCTCCATCAGGATCTTGACGACCTCGTCGGTGGTCAGCGGGAACGGCTCGTGCGCGTTGCCGACGAAGCCGGTCACCCCGGGGGTGTTGCGCACCGCGCCCCAGGAGTCCGGGGTCAGGTCCATCCGGACCAGCACGTAGCCGGGGAACTTGTTGCGCTTGACCTTCTTGCGCTGGCCGTTCTTGACCTCGACGGCCTCCTCCATCGGCACCTCGATCTGGAAGATGAAGTCCTCCATGTTGAGGGACTGGATCCGGGTCTCCAGGTTCTGCTTCACCCGGTTCTCGTAACCGGCGTAGGAGTGCACCACGTACCAGTCGCCGGGCGCGCGGCGCAGCGCCTCGCGGAACTCCTGCGCGCTCGCCGGCACCGGCGGCTCCTCGGCCGCCTCGGCCTGCCCGGCCTCGGCCCACTCGCCGTCCGGCTCGTCCGACCCGTCGTCCTGCGGCTCGGCCCGCTCCGCCTCGGCCGGCTCCTGCGCCGGCGTCGCGTCCCAGCTCCCGGGCTCCGCGTCCGCCGGGCCGTCGGCTCCCGCCGACTCGGGTTCTGTCATGTCGGACACTGAGGCCTCTTCTTCCTTCGCGTTCACGGCTTCGTCACGGCGGGGCCGCGGTCCGCGCGGCGGCCCGGCCCGGCTCGTGCCAGTGCCCCCAGACTAGCCGGAGAACGCGGCACGAACGGCACGCGAAGGCTGTCCGAGACCCGGACGGCGCCGCCGCGGCGGCGCCGGACCGCGCCCGGATCAGCCGAAGATGGCCTGTACCGCCCGCTCGACCCCGAAGTCGACCAGGGCCACGAAGCCGATGATTGCCAGCACGAAGACGATGACGACCGAGGTGTAGGTCATCAGCTCGGACCGGGTGGGCCAGACCACCTTGCGCATCTCTGCGACGATCTGGCGGTAGTACAGGCCGGGCGAGGTGCGCTTGCGGCGCGGCTGGGCCTGCTTCTTCGGCGCGCTCTTGGCGGACGACTTGCCCGCGGCGCGCTTGCCGGCCGGGGCCTTGCGCCGCTCGCCCCGCTTTGGCTTGGCCTTCGTCTTGGCCTTGGCGCCCTTGGCCGCGCCGTCCGAGCCTCCGTCGGAACCGCCGGCGTCGTCGTCATCGTCGATGTCGCCGTAGTCCTCGAACTGCTCGGTGTCGTCGGCCAGGCCCGTGTCGGTCTCCTCGTCGGAGTCGACGTCGCCGTAGTCCTCGAAATCCTCCTCGGCGGCCGTCCGCTCGTCCGCGTCCTGCGGGGAGGACCCTCCCAGGCCCTCGGCGTCGCTGCGCGTCTGGCTCACCTGCTACCTCACCTGATCTGTCCGAGTGACGCTTTGCACCGCACAGCGTACGACGCTAGCCGCGCCGGGGCCACCTTCCGTAAGAAAGGCGTCCTCGTGCGCGGCTCTGAGACCGAGTCCGTCTGAAACCCGCCGGTCGGAAATCACGTCGTCGTTGCAGGGCCGGAGGGACTTGAACCCCCAACCCCCGGTTTTGGAGACCGGTGCTCTGCCAGTTGAGCTACGACCCTATTGATGCGGGTCCCGCAGGACGACCAGCGGCAGTCTAGACGGAACGCGGCCCTAGAGTCGAATGAGTAAGGACGCGAGCGCTGCCCTCGGCGCGTTGCGGCGGCGCGTGCGAAATGCGCCCGGCTGGAGCGCCCAAACCCGGCTGCAACGCTTGCGCGCGGGATGAAACTATGGCGGTGCCGGCCCCGCGGGCCGGCCGACCACAGCGCCGGGAGCGCGCGAGTCGCGCGACGGCGTAAGACCCAGCCTGGAGCCCGTGCTGATGAATGAGTCCTCCTCGAGCCCTTCCCCCACTGCCCGGATCTCGCACCGGATCGGAGCGATCGCCGAGTCGGCGACCCTCGCCGTCGACGCCAAGGCCAAGGCGCTCAAGGCGGCCGGCCGCCCGGTGATCGGCTTCGGCGCGGGCGAGCCGGACTTCCCGACGCCGGGCTACATCGTCGAGGCGGCCGCGGCGGCCTGCCGCGAGCCGCGGTACCACCGCTACACCCCGGCGGCCGGGCTGCCGGAGCTGCGGGCGGCTATCGCGGCCAAGACCGTACGGGATTCGAAGGTCGTGTTCGAGCCCTCCCAGATCCTGGTCACCAACGGCGGCAAGCAGGCGATCTACAACGCCTTCGCCGCGCTGCTCGACCCGGGCGACGAAGTCCTCGTGCCGACGCCCTACTGGACCACCTACCCGGAGTCGAT
The DNA here is from genome assembly GCA_036501535.1 of Actinocrinis sp. Classification (GTDB taxonomy): domain Bacteria; phylum Actinomycetota; class Actinomycetes; order Streptomycetales; family Catenulisporaceae; genus DASYAE01. The sequence continues at coordinate 14,967 of DASYAE010000240.1, forward strand.
CCGGCTGGCCGGCGGCGTGCCGGTGGACGTGCTCGCGGACGAGAGCACCGGCTACCTCGTCTCGGTCGAGCAGCTTGAGGCGGCCCGCACCCCGCGGACCAAGGTGCTGCTGTTCGTCTCGCCGTCCAACCCGACCGGCGCGGTCTACCCGCCGGAACAGGTGGCCGAGATCGGCCGCTGGGCGAACGAGCACGGCCTGTGGGTGCTGACCGACGAGATCTACGAGCACCTGGTCTACGGCTCGGCCGAGTTCGTCTCGATCCTGGCCGCGGTGCCGGAGCTGGCCGATCGCTGCATCGTGGTCAACGGGGTGGCCAAGACGTACGCGATGACCGGCTGGCGGGTCGGCTGGCTGGCCGGGCCGGCCGACGTGGTCAAGGCGGCCGCGAACCTGCAGTCGCACGCCACCTCGAACGTCTCGAACGTCGCGCAGGTCGCGGCGCTGGCCGCGGTCTCGGGCGACCTGACCGCCGTGGCCGAGATGCGGGCCGCGTTCGACCGGCGGCGGCAGACGATCGTGCGGATGCTCAACGAGATCGAGGGCGTCACGTGCCCCGAGCCGCAGGGCGCCTTCTACGCCTACCCGTCGGTGAAGGGCCTGCTGGGCAAAGAGATCCGCGGCCGCGCGGTGCACACCTCGGCGGAGCTGGCCGCGCTGATCCTGGACGAGGTCGAGGTCGCCGTGGTGCCGGGCGAGGCCTTCGGCCCGTCGGGCTACCTCCGCATGTCGTACGCGCTCGGCGACGCTGACCTGACGGAGGGCGTGACCCGGATGCAGAAGCTGCTGGCCGAGGCGAAGTAGAGGCCAGGTGCGCGAGGGCCCCGAAGCCGGCCGATCCGGCTTCGGGGCCCTCGGCGTGTCCGGACGGTGCTGCCGCGCTCAGGAAGGCTCCGGCCGCACGGTCAGCAGCGTCTTCCCGATCGTCGCGCGACCCGCCATCGCCGCGTGGGCGTCGGCGGCGCGATCCAGCGGGAAGGTCTGGCCGATGACCGGCCGCAGCCGGCCGGCCGCGCCAAGGTCGAGCGCGCGTTGCGTGAGGTTCCGTAGTTCTTGCGGACTACGCATTACGCCGCGCAGCACCGAGATCGAGCGCTGCGCCGCCTCGTCCTCGGGGATCGCCATGAGCGTGCCGCTCGCGCCGCCGAAGGAGACGAAGCGCCCGCCGTCGCGCAGCAGCCCGAAGGTCGCCGACCCGACCTCGCCGCCGACCCCGTCGAACACGACGTCGATCCGCCCGGCCGCGGCGTGCACCCGCTCGGCCCAGCCGGACTCGCTGTAGTCCACCGCGATCGCGGCACCGAGATCCCTCGCTTGGGCGATCTTCCGCGGCCCGCCGGCCAGCGCCATGACGGTCGCCCCGGCCTCGACCGCCAGCTGTACCAGCAGGCTGCCGACGCCGCCGGCCGCGGCCTCGATCAGCACGCAATCCTTCGCGGCGACCTGCGCGATATCCATCAGCCCGACCGCGGTGCGCCCATCGGCCAGCAGCGCCACCGCGTCGGCCAACTCCAGCTTCTCCGGCACCTCGACCAGCCCGGCCGCATCGACGGCGACCTGCTCGGCGTAACCGCCCGAGCCGCCGGTCGAGCTGACGACCCGTCGGCCCACCAGCGCAGGATCGACTTCGGCACCGACCGCGACGACGGTCCCGCCGACGCCGTTGCCGAGGACCGCCGGCAGCTTCGGGGCCATCGCCGCCACCGGCGGGCGGCCGGCGCGGATCTGCGTCTCGACGAAGGTGAGATTCGCGAACACGACCGAGACCAGCGCCTGGCCGGGCCCGGCGACCGGATCAGGCACCTGCTGGACTGCGAGCCGGCCCGGCGGTCCGAATTCCTGCAGCACGACGGCGCGCACATCGTCCTCCCGCTTTATCGGAGCAGTTAACTCCGAAAAGCTATCACAGTCGGAACGATACGCTCCGATTAGTTCGGCCGGTGCGGGTGCGGGTCGTTAGGATGCGGCCTCATGTGGATGACGGGCACGGACTTCGCGAGCGCGGCAGAGCACGTCGACGAGGCGATAGCGGTACTGCGGAGCCATCCGAACAACAGTGCGCTGGACTTCTACGGCGAACTGGAGACGCGGGCGCCGGAAATCCGCTCGTGGCTGGCGGAGTTGGTCCAGGACCCGGCTGGCTACCACCACGGCGTCTATCCCTGCGACAGCCTCGTGGCCGCACAGGCGTGGCGTCTGGCGTTCCCCGCATTCGCTCCGGTGACCTTCCCGGCAGGCACGCAGCGCACCCCCGAGGGCTGGGAGGTGAAGGAACCGACCTTCTGGTTCGGACCCAACCACGTGCCCGGCGGGCTGGACCTGCACGCTCCGCTCGTCGTGCTCGGCGACCTGGAGGTGGAGGGCCTCCTGGACGACGGCGACGTCTTCGAGTCCCATCTGGCCGTCTCCGGGAACATCCGGGCCCGCGCGCTCGCCAGCGCGGCGGACCACCTGACCCTCGGCGATGTCGAAGCCGCAGTCATCTGGTGCTTCAACAGCGACGGAATGCTGACCATCGGCGGGAACGTCACCGCCGACCTGGTCGCCCCCGAACAGCACGCGTGGGGCTGTGAGGGCGAGCTGAGGGCGAGAGCGGTCGGCGAGGACTACTGCTCCGGCGATCCCCTGGCCGAGCAGCTCGCTCCGTGGCTGCCCGCCGAATACGTACACCTCGGCGAGGATGAGCCCTTGGCCGTCTGGCGTATCCTCACCGAAGCCGCCGCCGGGCACTCGCCCGTCCTGGACACGCCCCGGCCGATCACGCCATGAGATGAACGAGCACACGCACATCCGCGACGAGCGATCCGACCGCCCGCGCCGCGGCCGTCAGGCCGAGGCCGCCCGTAACGACATCCGCGTCCTCGAGGCCGCGCGCGAGGTCTTCGGCCGCCACGGTGCCGCGGCGACGGTCGCGGCCGTGGCAGAGCAGGCCGGTGTCGGCATCGGCAGCCTCTACCGGCGCTATGGGAGCAAGGACGACCTGCTCCGGCACCTGTGCCTGGCGTCGATGCAGCAGTCGATCGAGGCCGCGCAGGATGCGCTCGCCGCCGACGACGCGTGGCTCGGTCTGGCCGGATACGTACGCGCCTGCGTCGCGAACCGAATCGGCGCCCTCGCGCCGCTCGCCGGGACCATCGAGACCACGCCCGAGATGTGGGAGGCCTCCGCGCGCGGGCGGCAGCTGGTCGGAGAACTCGTCGCGCGAGCTCAGCGCGGCGGCACCCTGCGCACCGACGTCACAGTGCTCGACATCGCCTGGCTGATCGAGCTGTTCGGCCGGTCCGGCCCGGAACACGAGGACGACGGCGTGCGCTCACGCCTGCTTTCCATCGCTCTCGGCGGGCTGCGTGCCGTCCCCGGCGCCGAGCCGCTGCCCGGACCGCCGCCCGACGTGGCGGACTACGTGCGGCGCTGGTCCACGGACGGCTGAGGGCCCGTCAGACAGCGCTCGGCCCCGCCGGGAGGATCCCGGCGGGGCCGACTGCTTATCGGACCGGCTCAGCTCACCGGCTCCAGCTCGGCCTCAAACTCGGCGGACAGCTCGTCCGCAGCCTGAGCCGACGCGGCGTTCGCCTTGCGGGCCCGCGGCACCAGCCACATGGCGAGCGAGGCGGCCGCGACGACCACCGCGCCGGTGTACGTCGCCGGGACCAGTCCGTTGACGAAGTGCTGACCGGCACTCAGCGTCGCGGTCGGCCCGTAGCCGCCGGTCGCGGCGAAGACCGCGCCCATCACCGCGATGCCGAGCACGCCGCCGAGCTCGCGGATCGCATTGTTGACGCCCGAGGCGATGCCCTCCTGCTCCCGGCGCACCGAGCCGAGCACCAGGTTCGCGATCGGCGCGAAGAACATCGCCATGCCGATCCCGCTCACGATGAACGCGCCGACCAGCTGCGAGTAGGACACCGTCGCGGTGGTCACCGCGGCGATCCAGGCCAGGCCGCCGGCCTGCAGCGCGAGGCCGATGCCGACGATCGGGCGGCCGCCGATCCGGTCCGAGAGGATGCCCGCGATCGGCGCGACCACCATCGGCATCGCGGTCCACGGCAGCACCCGCAGGCCGGAGGCCAGCGGCGAGTAGCCCTGCACCGTCTGCAGGAACTGGGCCAGGAAGAAGATCGAGCCGAACATGCCGAACGACAGGAGCATCGCGGCGAGGTTGATCAGCGGAAAGGCCCGGCCGCGGAACAGCTTCAGCGGCAGCATCGGGTGGTCGCTGCGCGCCTCCCAGACCACGAACGCGGCGATCAGCGCGCCGCCGACGGCGAAGCCGGCCAGGATCTCCGGGCTGGTCCAGCCGATGTCGCCGCCCCGGATCAGGCCGAGCACGACGCCGAACAGGCCGAGGCAGATCAGCGCGTTTCCGACCAGGTCGAGCCGCCGGGCCGGGCCGCGGCTCTCGCTGAGCAGGAACCAGGCCGCGGGCACCAGGACGACGCCGATCGGCACGTTGATCCAGAAGATCCACTTCCAGGAGAACTCCTCCACCACGGCGCCGCCGATCACCGGGCCGAGCGCGACCGCGAGTCCTGCGACACCGCCCCACGCGCCTATCGCGGCCCCACGCCGCTCAGGCCGCACGGCTGCGGAGAGCATGGTGAGCGTCAGCGGGAGCACGATGGCGCCGCCGACGCCCTGCACCGCCCGCGCCGCGATCAGGGCCGCGATGTTCGGGGAGAGCGCCGAGGCGACCGAGGCCAGGGTGAACAGCGACAGGCCGACCAGGAACAGCCGCTTGCGGCCGAACCGGTCGCCCAGCGTCGCGCCGCTCAGCAGGAAGACGGCGAAGGTGAGCGTGTAAGCCGAGACGGTCCACTGCAGCCCCTGCAGACCCGCGTGCAGCGAGCGCTGGATGGAGGGCAGCGCGGTGGTCACCACCAGGTTGTCCAGCTGGACCATGAACATGGCGACCGCGGTGATCACGAACGTGCGCACCGGATGGCCGACGAGGGCGGCCGCGACACCGGACTGCGGCGGTGACACATCTGCCTGATGCGTGCTCGGGTTTCTCGGCTCAGTGCTGGTTGACACGGTGTCCACTCCCTCGCGAATAGTTATCGATTACTAACTTAGGTGGTTAGTAATCGGTCACTCATTTCATCGGCGAAACGGGTCCGCCCGCATTCTCGGCGGTCGGTTAAAAAGTCTTAGGCAGAGCTGCGCTGAACGGCTGACCAGCCGTCAGTCGGCCAACATTTCCTCGGGTCCGGCTTCCGGGCCGCATTCCATCCCGGAGTCTTCCTTCATCGCAGCGACTATCTCTTCTCGGACCGAATCGCCGACGCCGGCCGGAGTCGCCGCCGCCATGACGTTGCACAGGAAGCCCTTGGCGAAGAACAGCATGCGGTCCACCACCGGCAGGCCGGTCAGCGACTCGACCTCGCGCCAGAGCTGCTGCAGGCACTTGCGGGTCTGCCGCTGGACGTCCTCGTCGTGGCAGGCCGCGAAGGACTGCAGCATCATCAGCAGCCAGTCCCGGTTCGACTCGAGCATCTCCTGGTAGGCCTCGGCCATCACGTGCATCGCCTCGTGGCCGGTCTTGCCGCCCGCCGCGGAGCGCATGAGGCCGAGCGTGTCGTCCATGTTCCGCTCGCTCGCCGCGAGGAACAGATCCTTCTTCGACGGGAACAGGCGGAACAGGTACGGCTGCGAGACGCCGACCTTCGAGGCGATCTCGGCCGTGGTCGCGCCCTCGAAGCCGCGCCGGGCGAAAACGCCGATCGCGGCGTCGATCACCTGCTCGCGCCGGTCCTCCGCAGTCATCCGTGGGCTCATGACGACTAGGTTATTGACTGATAACTAGCCTGTCAAGCGGGCCGGCCCACAGCCTAGGAGCCAAGCTCCGACCTGGGCACGAGCGTCACCTCGGGCACCATCTCCACACCGAAGCGCTCCATCACGCCGTCGCGCACCCGCACCGCGAGCCGCAACAGCTCCTGCGTCGTGGCGCCGCCCCGGTTCGTCAGCGCGAGCGTGTGCTTCGACGAAAGAGCGACCCGCCCAAGCACAAAACCCCGGCCGAACCCGGCGTGCTCGATGAGCCAGGCCGCCGAGGTCTTCGCCCGGCCGTCCGGCTCGGCGAACCGCGGCGGCACCAGCGGGGCGCAGCGCTGCTCCAGCGCCGCGAACCGCTCGGCCGTGAGCACCGGATTGGTGAAGAACGAGCCGGCGCTCCAGGTGTCGTGGTCCTCCGGATCGAGCACCATGGCCCGCCGCCGCCGCTGTTCGAGCACCGCCTCGCGCACGTCCTTGAGCGGCGCACACGCGCCAAGCTCGATGCCTAACGCCAGCGCGACGTCCTTATACCGGACCGGACCGGACAGCCCGCCGTTGTCGCTCAGCCGGAAATGGACCTGCGTGACCACGTAACGCGCAGGATCGGCCTTGAACGCGCTGTGCCGGTATCCGAACGCGCAATCCGCGTTGTCCAACAACGCCATCGCCCCGGTCGTCCGGTCGTACGCGTCGACCATCACCACGGTCTGACTCACGTCCTGGCCGTACGCGCCGACGTTCTGAATCGGCGTCGCCCCGGTCGACCCCGGAATGCCGGACAGGCACTCGATCCCGGCCAGCCCCGCGTCGACCACCTCGGCCACGACGTCATCCCAGGGCACGCCCGCCGCCGCCGAGACCAGACCGTCCCGAACGGTCACCCCGGACGTCGCGACCCGCACGACCGTCCCGCGGAACCCCTCGTCCGCCACCACGATGTTCGAGCCGCCGCCGAGCACGAAGAGATCCCCGTGGCTCTCCGCGTCGCGGATCGCCGCAACCAGCACAGCATCCGTGTCCGCGACAAAGAAATGATCCGCCGGCCCGCCCAGCCGCAGCGTCGTATAGGGAGCGAGCGCGACCGCGTGCTCGAACCCGCCGCTCACGGAAGCCGCACCACCGCGGTCGCCCGGCCGAGCACCTTCTCGCCGTCGCACTTGGCGACCAGGTCGATCCGCGCCCGGTTCTCCCCCAGCAGCTTGCCCACCTTGCCGGTGACCTCGATCACCGCGCCCACACCGTCGTCCGGCACGACGACCGGACGGGTGAAGTGGACCCCGTACTCGACCACCGCGCCCGGGTCATCCACCCATTCGGTCACCACGCGGACCGCCTCGGCCATGGTGAACATGCCGTGCGCGATCACGTCCGGCAGCCCGACCGACTTCGCGAACCGCTCGTTCCAGTGAATCTCGTTGAAGTCGCCCGACGCGCCCGCGTACTTGACCAGCTCGACCCGCCGCACCGAGAAGGACCGGGCGGGCAGCTCGGAGCCGACTTCGAGCTCCTCGTAACGGGGCGCCGTCATGCCGCCCCCTCCTCGTCCTCGGCCCGCGCCACGAGCAGAGCCCGAGCCGTGCAGACCCTCTCGCCGCCCTGATTGATCAGCTCGGTCACCAGCTTGATCAGGTCGTTCCCGGCCAGCGAGCGGATCGACTCCACGGTCACCACACAGGAGATCCGGTCCCCCGCACGCAGCGGGCGCCGGTGCTCGAACCGCTGCTCGCCGTGCACCACCCGGGCCCAGTCGAGCCCCAGCGCCGGATCGTAGACCACCTGGTCGGCGGCCGGCATCGATATCACGATGGCAAAGGTCGGGGGCGCGATGACGTCAGGATGGCCCAGCTTGGCGGCCGCCGCCGGATCCCGGTACGCCGGATGCGGGTCGCCGACCGCGTCGGCGAACTCCCGGATCTTCTCTCGGCCGATCTCATAGGGCTCCGTGGGCGGATAACTCCGTCCCACGAACGACTGATCAAGCGGCATGACCCGCTCCCAAACACATCTGATCGCGGCAAGCCGCCCCGACCCGGCCCGGGACGGAGCGGCTTGAAAGGACTCGCGGGACTACCGGGTCTCGCGGTGCGCCGTGTGCTTGCGGCAGCGCGGGCAGAACTTCTTCAGCTCCAGCCGGTCCGGGTCGTTGCGGCGGTTCTTCTTGGTGATGTAGTTCCGCTCCTTGCACTCCACGCAGGCCAGCGTGATCTTCGGGCGGACGTCTGTGGCAGCCACGGGAGCGACTCCTACTGGTGATCGGACAATCCGGAACGCCACCTCGGATGGCGCAACCGTACAAGGTTACCCGACCAGAGCCAGTGCTCCGACCGAGTACACCCCTGACGCAGATTCTGTTCCACGGCGCACCGCCGGATTTCAACGGGTGCCGCCCATCCCAACGCCGACCCGACCCGCTCCCCACCGGAAGCCTCGCCACGTCTTCGCCTTCTTACATCCCCCCGCAACCCCCACCGGCCGACGCAACTCCTCCACAACACGAGCCGCGCCGGGGGTCCAGGGGGCGAAGCCCCTTGGCGTGGGGGTGTGGGGGTCGTACCCCCACTACAAACACCGACCCCGGCGCCGGGCCAGAGCGGAGCGTGGCCAGGCGCCGGCCCGGAGGAGGTAGCGGTGACCGGACTTGAACCGGTGACACAGCGATTATGAGCCGCTTGCTCTGCCAACTGAGCTACACCGCCAGGGCGACCGACATGAGCCCACGGGTCGGCGCTCGTTCACCTCACGGGCGGGCCGTCGATCACAGAGCCCCAATACGGAATCGAACCGTAGACCTTCTCCTTACCATGGAGACGCTCTGCCGACTGAGCTATTGGGGCTGGCGAGGAAAACCATACACGGACCGGCACCCAACTCGAAATCGGGTTTCCCTCGCAGGAGTGCGCGTTACGCGCGACGTGCGGAGAGGTACCCGGTCTCGCAATGACTGTACACAGTCGGGCCCGCATTCGGGGTCGGACGCGCCGTTTGCGCACCTCGGATTGACGACCCTGACACGACGCGGATGCGCGGCATGCGCCACGATAAGCGCCGTGACTGAGGGAGTACCCGTAGTGCCCGCGACGCCTGACCCGCCCCAGATATCCGAGACGTCGGCTGCCCCGGGAACGCAGCCGGTGCCCATCGCACCAACGGAGCCTGCCGAGTTCGCCGTGCCGACCGTGCCCATGTGGCTGGAACCGCTCACGGCCGCCGAGCAGCGGCTGTGGAACGCCTTCCCGCATGGCGAAACGGTCGTCTACGCGACGGGTGTCTCCGATCTCGACGACCCTTCGAACAGCGCTGACTGGGGTATGGAGCGGACCATCCGCGCCGCAGTCGTAGCGGCGCTCGCGCTGGGAGCGTCGAGGGCCGAACCGGGGCGTACGGCGGGCGTGCGGATCGTCGGGGCGCGCATCGTCGGCCAGTTGGAGCTGCGGCACGGCATCGTGGACGTGCCCCTCACACTGCGCCGGTGCCGGGTGGAGGGAACCATCCGGGTGGACGAAGCGGTCACCCGATCGATCGACCTGACGGGCTCTCACATCGGCCGGCTCCGCGCGGAGGGGACGCGGGTGCGGGGTTCGCTGAAGCTAGCCGACACCGTCGCGGAGATCCCGAGCGGAAGCGCGGTGAGCGGGAGCCGTGGCGGGCCGGGCGCCCCCGGGAGCGCCACCGGCGAAGAGTCCTACGCGCTCTCGTCCACGCCGCGGACCAGCGCGAGGTTCGAGGAGGGCCTGCTCCACCTCGACGAGATCACCATCGACACCGACCTGTCCGCGCCGCGCCTGCGCTGCGACGGCACGGTCTCGCTCATCGGCGCCAACATCGGCGCGGTGCTCGACCTGTACGAGGCGCGGATCTCCCGGCCGTGGCAGGTCGCGCTCAACCTCGGCGGCGCCAGGATCGGCCGCCAGCTGCTGGCCGGCAGCGCGGTCTTCAGGGGCCAGGTGCGCATGCCGAGCACGTACTGCGGCGGCGTCGTGCACTTCAGCCGGGCCGCCATCACCGAGACGTCCCACACCGCGCTGACCGCCGAGGGCTTCACCGGCGAGGGCGACGGCTACTTCCAGCACGGCTTCCGCGCCGAGGGCGGCGTCGCGCTGATCGGCGCCCGGTTCGGCGGCGTGCTCTCCTTCCGCGGCGCGCACCTCGGCCCGGCGAAGTCGTTCCCGGTACTGCACTGCGGCGGCATGCTGGTCTCGCGCGGCCTCTACCTCAACGGCGGCTTCTACGCCGAGGGCGAGGTCCGGCTGATCGGCGCGACGATCAACGGCCACCTCGACCTGACCGGCATGGCCAAGGTCTGCGGCCCGCTGACTCTCTATCACGCCTCCATCGCCACCATCCGCGACAACGGCCCGCGGACCTGGCCGAGCGAGGTGCTGCTCGACGGGCTCACCTACAACTCCTTCGACCCGTACCTTCCGGCCGAGGAGCGTCTGGACCTGTTGCGCCGCCAGCGCCACGGGTACCGCGCGCAGCCTTATGAGTTCATGGCTGCTTACTACCACGAGCTCGGCCACGACGAGGACGCCCGCGCGATCCTGCTGGAGAAGGAGCGGGCCCGCCGCTCGACCGACCGGTTAGGCGAGCGGCTCCTCGGCCGCGCCTTCGACCTGCTCGTCGGCTACGGCTACCGGCCGATGCGCGCCATCGCGTACGGAGCGGTGATCCAGGTGGTGGCCAGCATCTTCTTCTTCCTCGACCCGCCGTCCCAGATCCGCCCGGAAGACCACGTGGCCTTCTATCCGGTGCTCTACGCCGCCGACGTGTTCGTGCCGATCGTCCACTTCGGCCAGTCGGACGAGTTCCAGTCGCACGGTCTGGCGGCCGTGGTGGCGACCGTACTGCCCTATCTGGGCTGGGCACTCGGCCTCTCGATCGTCGCGGGAGCATCGCGGGTGCTGTCGCGGGGCTTCGCCGACCGCCGGTGAACGTGGGGACAATTGAGGCCTCTGCGATTCTGACGATCGATCAGCTGCGTTGGCTTAGCAGACATTCCCGGCAACACGCCAGTAGCCGTCCGAGAATTCTCCCGATCGTGTGATCTTGTGCTGACCTGCACGCTCAACACCAGAAACCGCCCCTTATCGTTCAAATGTTCGCCATGATCACGAGGCGGACTTCGACCGGATTTTCGAGGAGTGGTATGGCACGCAGCCGCAGCGACACCAAGTACACGCGCGATCTACTGGCCCCGATCGTCGCCGACTCGACGAGCTTTCGGGAGGTGCTGCGCAGGCTGGACATCCCGCAGACCGGCGGCATGGCGGCCCACATTGCCCACCGGGTTCGGGCGCTGGAGATCGACGTATCGCACTTCACCCTGCTGCGCCGCACGCCGCCACCGCTGCGCACGCTCGAGAGGACCGAGGTGGAAGCCGCGTTCGCGATCGCTCGGAGCACCGCCGACCTGGTCAGAAGGCTGAATCTGCCGGCGAATGCCCGGTCGCGGCGCTACGTGCTCGCCGGGCTCGAGGCATGCGGGCTGGACGCCTGCCAGCTCGGCCACCGGCGAGTCACGTTCGATCCCACCGTCATCGGCGCGATCGCCGCGCGGTCCTTCAGCATCGCCGACATGATCCGCGCGCTCGAGCTTCCCGACTCCCCGACCAACTACCGGCGGCTTCGCCGGGCGCTCGACGTCCATCGGATCGACACCACGCACTTCCGGCGAGGAGCCTGGCGCCGGACGGATGATCGGCCGGTGCGGGCCTTCGATCCGGACAAGGTGTTGCGCCTCGCCCCGGACGCGCCAGGTCGACCGCGGCGTGAACTCCTACACCGCGCAATGATCGCCCGCGGCGTCAAGGAATGCTGCGCGCTCTGCGGGATCGGCACCGTCTGGCGCGGACGCAGTATCACGCTGGAGATCGACCACATCAACGGCGACTACCGGGACAACCGCCTGGAGAACCTGCGGTTCCTCTGCCCGAACTGCCACGCGACGACGGATACGTACTGCCGGAAGGCGGGAGCACGTTCATAGGTGGTGCGCGAGGCGGGACTCGAACCCGCATGCTCGTGAAAGCGACAGGACCTAAACCTGTTGTGAATGCCAGTTCCACCACTCGCGCGCGGCCTTCATCGTATTGCACGAAGCAGGTCGCGCGCAGTGGCGTTCTTCGCTCATCGAGTCACTTCACCGACCCCGCCGTCAGCCCCGAGACGACCTTGCGCTCGATCATGGCGAACAGGATGATCACCGGGATGGTGGCGATGACCGAGCCGGCGAACAGGTGCTGCCAGTCCACCGAATAGGCGCCGATGAAGTTGTTCAGAGCCACCGTCAGCGGGGCGTTGCCGGTCGTGTTTATCAGGGTCAGCGCGACGATGAACTCGTTCCAGGCGGCGATGAAGGTGAAGATCAGCGCGGTCACCACGCCGGGCAGGGCGAGCGGCAGGACGACCCGGAACATGGCGGTGAGCCGGGTGCAGCCGTCCACCAGGGCGGCCTCCTCGAGCTCCTTCGGGATGGCGCCGAAGTAGGCGTTGAGGATCCAGATCGCGAAGGCCATGTTGAAGCCGGCGTTGACCAGGATCAGCGCGCCGTCGCTGTTGATCAGGTTGAGCGCGTTGAACTGGCCGTAGATGCCGACCACGAGCGCTGTGGGCTGGAACATCTGGGTGACCAGGACCAGCAGCAGGAACGCGGTGCGGCCGCGGAATCTGCGGCGCGCGGTGTAGTAGGCCGCCGGGATGGCGACCAGCAGGACGAGCGCCGTGGCCCCGCCGGCGACCTCCAGTGAGACGCGCAGAGCGGCGCCGACGCCGGTGGACCAGATGGTGGTGAAGTTGGACCAGGCGAAGCGGTGCGGCAGGTAGTTCTGCTCGAGCAGCTCGCTCTTGGGGCGCAGCGCGGTGATCGTCATCTCGAGGTACGGCAGGATGAAGATCAGGGCGATGATGTAGGCGGCAGCCGTGATGAGGATTGTGCGCAAGCGCGGCGGGGTGCGGCGGGCCGGGGCGCCGCTCCCGCTCCGGGTGCCGCGGGTCGCCGGGGCCGCGGTTGTGGTGGTCGCAGTGGTGGAGGCCATGGGTCAGACCACCTCTCTGCGCCAGTTGCTGATCCGCAGGAAGACCAGCACGATCACGATGATCACGCCGAAGTCGACCACGGAGAGCGCGGCGGACTCGCCGATGAAGTTCTGCTTGAGGTTGTACATGTAGACCGTGGCGGTGTTGGTCTCGTAGCCCGGTCCGCCGCCGGTCATCTCCCAGATGATCGGGAAGGAGTTGAACACGTTCATGATGTTGATCAGCGCGGCGACCAGGATGGCCGGGCGCAGCAGCGGCAGCGTCACCGAGCGGTAGGTCCGGATGCGCGAGGCGCCGTCCATCTTCGCCGCCTCGTAGACCTCGCCGGGCACCGTCTGCAGGCCGGCCAGGATGGTGTAGGTGGTGAACGGGACCGACACGAACACCGCCACCGCGATCATCCAGACCAGCGCCGAGTCCGGCCGGCCGAGCCAGTCCGCCTGGTTGCCGCCGAGCTTGGACAGCAGGCCGACCTGGTGCAGGAACACGTTGACCACGCCGGTGTTCGGGTCGAGCATCCAGCGGAAGATGATCGCGGTCATCATCACCGAGGCGGCCCAGGGCGCGATCAGGGCCCAGCGGGCGATCCGGCGGCCGGGGAAGCGCTCGTTGAACAGCTGCGCCACGCCGAGCGAGATCAGCACGGTGAGGGCGACCACCGCGAAGACCCAGATCAGCGTGCGGATCATCACCGGCTCGAAGTTCGGGTCCCGGAACAGGGCGGTGTAGTTGCGCCAGCCGGCCGAGCCGATCAGGAAGCCGTCCGAGTCGTAGTGCCGGAACGAGATCCGGAACATCTCGTAGACCGGCCAGAGCACGGCGAAGGCGATCAGGGCCACGGCCGGGCCGACCCAGCCGACCGGTGTCGCGGCCCGGGCTATCCGCCGCAGCGGAGTGCCGTTGTGCTGCATGTCGTCCACTCTTCTCGGGTGCGTCGCGGGACCCGGCCGCGCCGGGGCGCTGGATCGCAGCGCCCCGGCGCGTTCTTGCGTGCCGCCGTGGGCCGGCAAAGCCTTCGGCTGGCGGGACCGCCCCGAGGGACGGCGTCTGTGGTGTTGGTTGGTGATTAGGTACCGCGCCGCACGCCACCCGGCGCGGCGTTCTGGGGCGGGGCTACTGGCCGCTGCCGGTCGTCGCGGTCTGCTGGATCTGGCCCAGCACGGTCTGCGGGTCGCCCGTGACGGCGGTGCCGATGGTGTTCTGGATGGAGCTGAGCACCGTGTTCCAGTTCGCCAGGCTGCTCGGGTAGAGCGTGGCCGTGCTCAGGTTGTCGAGGAAGCCGGTGAACAGCGGGTTCGCCGCCATGGTCTTGCCGGCGGAGGTGGTGGCGGGCAGCAGGTCGTACTCGTTGTCGAAGGCGAGCTGGTTCTTGTCGCTGTAGGCGAAGTCGAGGAACGCCTTGATCGCGGCCTGGTGCCCGTCCTTGTTCAGCGCGACGACGTAGTCCGCGACGCCGACGGTGGAGTTGAGCGGGCCGTTCTTGCCCGGCACGGTGACCACGCCGTAGTCGGAGCTGTTGAGCAGGCCGGCCGACTGGATGATCGGGATCAGCGCCGGGGAGCCGTTGATCATGCCGATGTCGCCCTGCGCGAACTGCTGCCACAGCGCCGTGCGGTCGACGGTGCCGGGGTTGGGCTCGGTGGCGCCGGACTGGACCAGGCCCTGCAGGAACTGGAAGGTCTGCACGTTCTGCGCCGAGTTGATGACGTAGTCGCCCTTGGCGTTGGTGATGCCGCCGCCGTTGCCGAGGAACCAGAGCAGGGACTCGGCCTGTGCCTCCTCCGAGCCGAGCGGCAGGCCGAAGCCGATCTTGCCGGTCTTGGCGGTGACCTGCTTGGCGTCCGCCTCGAGCTCGGCCCAGGTGGTCGGCGCGGCGGTGATGCCGGCCGCGGCGAACAGCTTCTTGTTGTAGAACATCGCGCGCGACGAGGTGGTCCACGGTATGCCGTACTCGGTGCCGCTGACCTGTCCGGCCTTGGCGAAGGTCGGGTTGATGTCGGACAGCGCCGAGGAGTCGAGCACGTCGGAGGCCTTGTACGCGATGCCGTCCTGGACGTACTGGGCGAAGGTGAGGCCTTCGAGGATGTCCGGGTACTGCTTGTTCTGGATCATGGTCTGGACCTTGCCGGGCAGCGGGGTCCAGGCGATGGTCTGCACGTCGACCTTGACGTTCGGGTCCTGCTTCTCGAAGGCGTTGACGACGTTCTGCCAATAGGTCTGCGAGGTGTTCGACGCTCCGGTGCCGTAGTCGGCGGCCACGAGCTTGATGGTGGTGACGCCGGAGGCCGAGCCGCCGGACGAGGAGGAGCCGCAGGCCGCGAGGCTCAGCGTGGCTCCGAGGCCGAGCGCTGTAGCAGCGGCGAGACGTCGCTTCATGCGTGGCTGCCTTTCGAGTGACCGCGCACCGGAAAGGTGTCGGCGGACCCGTGGATCGGGAGAGCGCCACCGTAAGCGACGTGGTGCTGCCTGGTCTATACCAGCGGCATCTGCGGTCTATACCAGTTATGAAATTGTGATAAGAGGAACCTGAGACCTCCTCGGTCCGAGAGTGGAGCGGCGCAGCATCGACACAGCATTGGCGCAGTATCGGCGCAGCTCAGACCGGCTTCTGCCGGTCTGTTCGAGAGACGGGACGGCGGCGCAGGCTCAGACCAGGCTCAGACCAGTTCGGCCAGGTCCTCGGCCAGCGCGCGGAAGGCGAGCGTGCGGTGCGAGATCGCGTTCTTGGCGTCCGGCTCCATCTCGGCCGTGGTCAGCTCGCGGCCGCGCGGGACGAACACCGGGTCGTAGCCGAAGCCGTGCGCCCCGCGGGGAGACCTGATGACCCGGCCCTCGATCCGGCCCTCGCGGACCACCTCGGTGCCGTCCGGCAGGGCGAGCGCGGCGGCGCAGGCGAAGTGCGCCCCGCGGTGCTCGTCCGGCACGTCGCCGATCTGGTCCAGCAGCAGGCTGAGATTCGCCGGGTCGTCGCCGTGCCGGCCGGCCCAGCGTGCGGAGAACACGCCGGGCATGCCGTTCATCGCGTCGACGCAGAAGCCGGAGTCGTCGGCCAGCGCGGGCAGGCCGGTGCGGGCCGCCACGTCGCGGGCCTTGAGCAGCGCGTTCTCGGCGAAGGTCAGCCCGATCTCGGCCACCTCCGGCAGGTCGGGGAAGTGGTCGACGCCGAGCAGTTCGAGCCGGACGCCGGCCTCGGCCAGGATGGCGCGCAGCTCCACGACCTTGTGCGGGTTGCGGGTGGCCAGCACGGCGCGGCCGCCCTCGGCGGACCGCGGCGCCGCTCCGGGCGGCGCCGCGGACGGGTCCTGGTTCACCGGCCCAGCGCCTGGTTCTGCAGCGCCGTCAGCTCGGCGCAGCCGGCGGTCGCCAGGTCCAGCAGCGTGCCGAGCTCGCCCCGGTCGAACGGCGTCGCCTCGGCGGTGCCCTGGATCTCGACGAAGCGGCCGTCCCCGGTGCAGACCACGTTCATGTCGGTCTCCGCCCGCACGTCCTCCTCGTAGCAGAGGTCGAGCAGCGGGCGGCCGTCCACGATGCCGACCGAGACCGCGGCGACCGAGCCGGTCAGCGGTTCGCGGCCGCCGCGGATCGAGCCGTGCCGGCGCAGCCAGGTCACCGCGTCGGCCAGCGCCACGTAGGCGCCGGTGATCGCCGCGGTGCGGGTGCCGCCGTCGGCCTGGAGCACGTCGCAGTCCAGCACGATGGTGTTCTCGCCGAGCGCCTTGTAGTCGACCACGGCCCGCACGGCGCGGCCGACCAGCCGGGAGATCTCGTGGGTGCGCCCGCCGATCCGGCCCCGGACCGACTCGCGGTCGGACCGCTCGTGCGTGGAGCGCGGCAGCATCGCGTACTCGGCGGTGACCCAGCCGAGCCCGGAGCCCTTGCGCCAGCGCGGCACGCCCTCGGTGACGGAGGCGGCGCACAGCACCCGGGTGCGGCCGAACTCGACCAGCACCGAGCCCTCGGCGTGGTCGAGCCAGCTGCGGGTGATGGTCACCGGGCGCAGCTGTCCTGTGGCGCGCCCGTCGCCGCGCGGCGCATCCGCAGCGGGCTGTTTCGCGCCGGACGCCGCGGGTGTGACTGAAGAGGCGGCCGAGCCCGGGCGGGCGGATGAGCCGGGTGTGGCCGGAGGGGATCCCTGAGTCATGCGTCGAGGGTATCGGCCAGTGAGACGTCGCTCAGCTCCGGCCCGAGGAACCGCCGGCCGATCTCCTTGAACTGCTCGGGGTCGCCGGTGGTGCGGAACTCGTGCCGGGGCGGTGCCAGCGTCTCGTCGCGCATGAGGTTGTTCTCGGCCAGCCGGCGGTAGACGTCCTTCGCGGTCTCCTCGGCGCTGGAGATGAGGGTGACCGGATCGCCCATGACGTACGAGATCACGCCGGTGAGCAGCGGGTAGTGGGTGCAGCCGAGGATGAGCGTGTCCACGCCGGCGTCGGCGACCGGGTCGAGGTATTCGTGCGCCACCTTGAGCAGCTCCTCGCCGGAGGTGACGCCCTCTTCGACGAACTCGACGAAGCGGGGGCAGGCCTGCGTGGTCAGCCGGATCTGCGGCGCGGCGGCGAGGGCGTCCTCATAGGACATCGAAGTGGCCGTCACCTGAGTGCAAATCACCCCGACGTGGTTGTTGCGGGTGGCGGAGACGGCGCGGCGGGCGGCGGGGTGGATCACTTCGACCACGGGCAGCGAGTAGCGTTCCCGGGCGTCCCGCAGCACCGCCGAGCTGGCCGCGTTGCAGGCGATGACCAGCATCTTGACTCCCTGGTCGACCAGCTGGTCGAGGCATTCCAGGGAGTACTGGCGCACCTGCGCGATGGACCGCGGGCCGTAGGGCGCGCGGGCCGTGTCCCCGAAGTAGAGGATCGGTTCGTGCGGGAGCTGATCGAGCAGGGCTCGCGCGACGGTCAGGCCGCCGAAGCCGCTGTCGAAGATTCCGATGGGAGCGTCTGCCACTCAAGCACCATAGCTTGCTGTTGATGGTTATTGGGTTGCGCGGAGGCGACACGGACGCGCAATTCGTGTCACGCCCATAGCTGGCCTTCGAGGCGGTCCTCGGCTTCGTCGAGCGTGCCCTCATACGCTCCGGTGGACAGGTACTTCCAGCCGGCGTCGGCGACGATGAAGGCGATGTCGGCGCGCTCGCCTGCCTTGTGCGCGTTGCGCGCGATACCGAGAGCCGCGTGGAGGGCGCAGCCGGTGGAGATCCCGGCGAAGATGCCCTCCGCGGCCAGCAGCTCGCGCGTGCGGCGCAGCGCGTCGGCCGAGCCGACCGAGTAACGGGTCGTCAGCACGTCGGGGTCGTAGAGTTCGGGCACGAAGCCCTCGTCCAGGTTGCGCAGGCCGTAGATCAGATCGTCGTAGCGCGGCTCGGCCGCCACGATCTGGACGCCCGGCACCTTCTCGCGCAGGAACCGGCCGACGCCCATCAACGTGCCCGTGGTCCCGAGGCCGGCCACGAAGTGGGTGATGGTGGGCAGGTCCTCGAGGAGTTCCGGGCCGGTGGTGGTGTAGTGCGCCTGCGGGTGCGCCGGGTTGCCGTACTGGTACAGCATCACCCAGTCCGGGTGCTCGGCGGCCAGCCCCTTGGCCACGCGCACGGCCTCGTTGGAGCCGCCGGCCGCCGCCGAGGGGATGATCTCCGAGCCCCACATGCGCAGCAGCTGCCGGCGTTCCTCGGAGGTGTTCTCCGGCATCACGCAGATCAGCCGGTAGCCCTTGAGCTTGGCCGCCATGGCCAGCGCGATGCCGGTGTTCCCGCTGGTCGGCTCAAGCAGCGTGGCGCCGGGGGCGAGCCGCCCCTCGGTCTCGGCCGCCTCGATCATCGCCAGCGCGGGCCGGTCCTTGACCGACCCGGTCGGATTGCGGTCCTCCAGCTTCGCCCACAGCCGCACCTCGGCCGAGGGCGAGAGGTTCGGCAGGCCGATCAGCGGGGTGTGGCCGATCGAGTCGAGCAGCGAGTCGTAGCGCATGGTGGCTCGGTTCCCTCGCAGGTCAGCGTGCGCCGCCGGCCACTGCCGGCAGCACCGTGACGGCGTCGCCGTCGGACAGCGGCGTGGTCAGACCGCCGGTGAAGCGCACGTCCTCGTCGTTGAGGTAGACGTTGACGAAGCGGCGCAGCTCGCCGTTCTCGATCAGCCGGTCGCGCAGGCCCGGGTGGCGCGCGTCGAGGTCTGCGATGAGGTCCTGCAGGGTTGCGCCGGCTGCCTCGACGCGCTTGGCGCCGTCGGTGTAGGTGCGCAAGATGGTCGGGATCGATACCTGGACGGCCATGGTGGTCTGCTCCTTCGGGCGCGGTCTGGGTCGTGGGCACTGATGTTCTGGACGTGTTCTGGACGCCGGTTCGGTCCGGCGCGGCGGAGCCGCGTGCCGGGGGCGCGGGTTCAGGGGCGGTCAGCTGCGCCGAACCCGGCTATGCAGTCCTCGTCATACACAGCGCGCTGGCCACGCGGCCGAGATCGACGTGACGGCGGCACACGAGCAGCTGGCCCGGGGCGGCGGAAGCGGTCACGTCTGGGAAACGCATGGTCTTATTGTATCGATTCCCGAAGCAGTCTCTAAGAGGCGTCCGGAGGCTGAACGGCGAGTGCTCGGTAGCTCGAACGGGTGTCAGGGTGTTCCTCGCCGAGGATGCGGACGCGGTCGGCGAGTATCGCTTGGTGCGTCGCGCGGGCCTCGGTGGCGCGGCCGAGCCCGGCGAGTGCTTCGGCTGCGGTGAAGCGGCCGTTCAGCCAGCCGGGGTGCGCGTCGCCGTGGCCGGCCCGGTACGCGGCGGCCGCGGATTCGGCGAGCGGCAGCGCTTCGGCGGGGCGGCTCTGCGTGATGAGCGCCGAGGCGAGGGCGACGGAGGCGGCCGCGCTGACGGTGTGGGCGCCGCCCCAGCGGGTCGCGGCCTGGTCGAGGGTGTAGCGGGCGGCGGTCTCGGCCTGGACCGGGTCGTCGAGGCTCTGCAGGGCGCGGCTCTGCACGATGTAGGCCTCGAAGTTCGCTAGAGCCTCGAAGCCGCGCTGTTCGACCAGCCCGTCGGAGCCCTGCGCGGACAGCTCGAGCGCGGTCTCCGGGTCGCCGGCGGACGCCAGGGCCCGCGCGCGCAGGATGATGGCCTTGAGGTAGTCCGGGTGGTGCGGGCCGAGCCGGCGCAGCAGCCGTTCGATCCGCCCGGCGAGCACGGTGTCGACCTGGGGCCACCAGCCCCGTATGCCCATGACGGTGAGCCGGACTTCGTCGGTCGCGGCCGCCGCCTCGGCGATCGCCGCCTCGGCTTCGCTGGGCTCGTCCTGGACGACAGCGTCCTGAGGCCCGGCGGCCGCAGCCGGGCGGCGGGCCGCCGCTCTGCTCAGTCCGAGCGCGTCGACGGCGACGAGGGCTTCGTCGCAGCGGCCGATCCCGGCCAGCATCAGGGCGTGGATCTGCCGGGCGAGCCGGGCCTCGGGGTGCTCGCGGCCGAGCAGCCGGATGGCATCCTGGGCGAGCTCGTCCGCGACGCGCTCGGCTTGGAGCGGGCGGCCGGCCTTGACCACCTGAGGTATGTGCGCGCGCCGCGCGTACAGGGTGGTCCGGTGGACCGGGCCGAAGACGCGGCGGCATTCGTCGGCCAGTTCGCGCAGCCGGACGTCCAGGTCGGGCGGGTCGCGGTAGGCGGTGCTGATCAGGAGGTCGGTGCGCAGCCTGAAGCGCAGGGCCGCCGTCGAGCTGAGGCTCCGGGCGCCGAGATCCGCGCACACGCCCGCATAGTGCTCGGCCGCCGCCTCACGGCCCGCGGCGCGCGCGTCCAGCATCGCCGTGCGCAGCTGGGTGATCTGCGCGATCAGCGCCTGCTTCTCCACCTGCTGGTTCACGGCGAGCGGATCCGGTCAGCCGGCGTCACACATAGCGTTCGAGGATCGAGGACTCGGCCAGCCGGGACAGGCCCTCGCGCACGGTACGCGCCCGCGCCTCGCCGACGCCCTCGACCTCCTGCAGGTCGGCGACCGAGGCGGCGAGCAGCTTCTGCAGCCCGCCGAAGTGGTCGACCAGCCGGTCGATGACCGCGGAGGGCAGCCGCGGCACCTTGGCCAGCAGCCGGTAGCCGCGCGGCGAAGCGGCCGAGTCGAGCGATTCGGCGCCGCCGGCGAAGCCGAGCGCCTTGGCGACCATGCCCGGCTCGAGCAGGTCGGTGCGGGAGAGCCCGTCGAGGTCGCGCAGCACGTCGTCCACGGTGCGGTTGCGGCGGGCGGCCCGCTCGGGCAGGTAGTCCCGGCCGATCAGCTCCCGCTCCGGCTCGACTCCGGCGACCAGCTCGTCGAGCTGCAGCTCCAGCAGCCGGCCGTCCACGCCGAGCTGCACCACGTAGTCCTCGATCTCGGCCGCGATGCGGCGCACCATCTCCAGCCGCTGCGCGACCTGCGCCACGTCCCGGGCGGTGACCAGGTCCTCGATCTCCAGCGCGGACAGCGTGCCGGCGACCTCGTCGAGCCGCAGCTTGTACCGCTCCAGGGTGGCCAGCGCCTGGTTCGCCTTGGACAGGATGACCCCGGAGTCCTCCAGCACGGTGCGCCGGTTCTCGTGGTAGAGCGCGATCAGCCGCATCGACTGGCTGACCGAGACGACCGGGAAGCCGGTCTGCCGGTTGACCCGCTCCGCGGTGCGGTGTCGGGTGCCGGTCTCCACGGTCGGGATCTCCGGGTCGGGCACGAACTGGACGCCGGCGCGCACGATCCGGGTGCACTCGCCGTCGAGCACCACGCCGCCGTCCATCTTGCACAGCTCGCGCAGCCGGGTCGCGGAGAACTCGACGTCGAGCACGAAGCCGCCGGTGCAGATGCTCTCGACCAGCTTGTCGAAGCCGAGCACGATCAGCGCGCCGGTGTTCCCGCGCAGGATCCGCTCGAGGCCGTCGCGCAGCGGGGTACCGGGGGCGAGCGCGGCCAGCGTGGCGCGCTGCGACTGCTCCGCGGTCCGTTCGGGGCTACTCACGGCTCTCCTGAATAGGTATCGGTGGCGCAATAAATTTTAGCGGCTGATCATCTGATGGAGCGTAGCCAGCATGTCGGCGATGTCGGCCACTTGCAGAATGCGCATACCCTCCGGCACCTTCGGCGGATCCCCGCTCTCGGCCAGCCGCGGTACCAGCGCGGTGCGGAAGCCGAGCCGGGCGGCCTCGGACAGCCGCCGGTTCAGGCCGGTGACCGGGCGCACCTCGCCGGCCAGGCCGAGCTCGCCGAACGCGACCACGTCGGGCTGCAGCGGGTCGTCCACGGTTCCAGTGGTCATGGCCAGCGCGACGGCGAGGTCGGCGGCCGGGTCGATCAGCCGCACCCCGCCGACGGTGGCCGCGAACACGTCGTGCTTGCCGAGCGGGATCCGGCCGCGGCGCTCGAGCACCGCCATGATCATGGACACCCGCGAGCCGTCGAGTCCTGACGTGGCCCGCCGCGGCTGGGGCATGTTGGACGGCGCGACCAGCGCCTGGACCTCGCAGACCAGGGGCCGGCGGCCCTCCAGGGTGACGGTGACGCAGGTGCCGGGGACCGGCTCGCTGCGGGCGGAGAGGAACAGGCCGGACGGGTCCGGGAGGCCTCTGATGCCGCTGTCGTGCATCTCGAAGCAGCCGATCTCGTCGGTCGGCCCGTAGCGGTTCTTGGCGGCGCGCACCAGGCGCAGCGGCGAGTGCCGGTCGCCCTCGAACTGCAGCACCACGTCGACCAGGTGCTCGAGCACGCGCGGGCCGGCGATCGAGCCGTCCTTGGTGACGTGGCCGACCAGGATGACGGTCAGGTCGCGCTCCTTGGCGACCCGGATGAGTGCGGCGCTGACCTCGCGCACCTGGGTTACGCCGCCCGGCACACCGTCGACCTCGGCGGATGCGACGGTCTGCACCGAGTCGAGCACCAGCAGGCTCGGCTGCACCTGGTCGATGTGGCCGAGCACGGCGGCCAAGTCGGTCTCCGCGGCGAGGTAGAGGTCGGGGTCGAGCGCGCCGATGCGGTCCGCGCGCAGCCGGACCTGGGCGGTGGACTCCTCGCCGGTGACCACCAGGACCGGCCGGTCCGGGGACGCGCCGGCCGCGGCGACCTCCAGCAGCAGCGTGGACTTCCCCACGCCGGGCTCGCCGGCCAGCAGGATCACCGCGCCGGGCACGATGCCGCCGCCGAGCACCCGGTCGAGTTCCGGCACGCCGGTCGGCCGGGCCTTCGCGGTCGCCGCGCTGACCTGGCCGATCGGCCGGGCGGGTGCGGTGACCGGGCCGGGCTTCACGGTGCGCGGCTTCGGCACGCCGATCTCCTCGACGGTGCCGAAGGCCTGGCACTCGTAGCACCGGCCGACCCACTTCGTCGTAGTAGCACCGCACTCGGTGCACCGGAAGGAGTCGCGCTGTGCGGTGCTGCGCGCGGATTTGCTGATGGTCGCCACGGGTCACGACGGTACCCGGAACGACTGACTGTAAGCTCTCTGCTCCGCGGCGCCGGGCCGGATCGCCTGGCGCGGATCGGCGCTTCGCGGGACGCATGATTCGGGAAAAGGTTGCGCGGGTATCCGATCCGAATCGCAAATCGGCGAAAACTCCAAGCCCCGCGAATTTTTGCCCTGTTTAAGCCGATTTGTATGGTAACGAAAAGCTGCGGGGCGGGCGGCTCAGTGGAACTCGGATCACCGGATGGATTACCGTCCTTCCGTGACTGACCGCGAACTGGTAACGGCGCTCAAGGCTGGCGACCGCCTCGCGGCCGGCCAGATGTACGACACATACGGAACGCGACTCTACGCTTACTGCCACGAACTGCTCGGCGATCACAAGGTGGCCGGCGACGCGCTTCGGGACACCTTCATCGTCGCGGTGAACCGCGTGCGCGAACTGCGCCGCGCGGACGAATTCGGATCATGGCTGTACGCATTGGCCCGCACGGAATGCACGCGCCTCGGGATCAGCGACGAAATACCCACCGACGCGGCCGACGCGGTCCGCGGCGACCGGCTGGCCCGGTTCGCGCTGGACTGCTACGCGATGCTGCCGCCGGAGAGCCGCGAGGTGCTGGACCTGGCGTTCCGCCACCGGCTGGTGGACACCGACCTGGCCCGGGTGCTCGGCGTGACCGAGGCGGAGGCGGGCGACACCGTCTCCGGGGCCCAGGCGGACATGGAGAACACGCTGCTGGTCGTGCTCGCCGCGCGCACCGGCGACCCGAAGTGCAGCGAGGCCGCGGACCTCGGCCGGAAGTTCGACCGGCTCGACGGCAAGGAGATGGACTCCTGGCTGCAGTCGGTCGGCAAGCACGTCGACCGGTGCGAGGTCTGCGCGAACACGGTGAAGAACCGGCGCCCGCTGCGGCTGTTCGAGGAGCTGCCGCACTCGTTCATGCCGCCGGGGGTCCGGTCCCGGGTGCTGGAGAGCCTGCGCGACCCGGCCGGGGTGGACTTCGCCACCCGGATCGCGGACCGGGCCGGGCGGTTCGACGAGGACGGATTCCCGATCGCCGGCGGCGGCGTGGGCTCGACCCGCAAGTGGCTGGTCCCGGCCGGGATCGGCGTCGGGGTGGTGGCGCTCGTGCTGATCGGATACGCGTTCATGAGCGGCGGCTCGAACGGGACGCCGGCGGCGTCCACGACGCAGCAGGCGTCGATCTCGGCGAGCGCGAGCGCGACGAGCTCGGGTGTGAGCGCGCTCCCGCTGCCGTCCGGACCGAGCCCGTCGGCGGCCAGTTCGTCGCCGTCGATGGCGCAGACCACGTCGCAGGCGCAGCAGTGCCAGGAAGTGTCGACGACCACGCCGATTCCGATGCTGTCGCCGGTCAATACGACCGTGCCGGTGCAGGTCACTGTGACAACTACCATCACTGTCTCGGCGTCTCCCTCGCCGACGACCACTACTACGACGACTGTGACGACAAGCGACTCGCCGGTGACGAGCGAATCGCCGTACACGTACAACTCGCCGTACTCGCACCAGGTCTGCCAGTAATTACGCGGCGTCAGGCAATATCACTCCATTGAGTGGTCGTACGGTGACGCACTGTCACTCGGTGGAGGGACAGCAGTTCAAGTAGGCGGCGCCGGATCCGTGGCGCCGCCTACGTTCGGGCTGTGAACGCTGAAACTTCGGTCGGCGGGGCGAACTCGGCCTTCACCGCGCCTCCCTCCCGGCCCACCGTGACGAAGTCCGCGCCGCCGCGCCCTCCGGTGGCCCCATATCGCCTGTACGGCGGTGGCTTGCCCGCGACGCCGAAGCGGGAACCCGCCTTCGCCGCAGCCGCCGCACCTGCTGCCGCTGCCGCATCATCGGCCCCCGGCCCTGTCCCCACCGCCGCCGCTGCCCCGAGCCCCGCGCGGCTGCGAAGGCCGACCGGCGAGGCCGGGGACGGCTGGGGCAGGGTCGCCGCCTATGACGCCTACGCCGACGGCCTGCACACGTACGCGATCTGGTCGCTGCACGACCACGATGCCGCCGTCGATGCCCTCTACACCGCCTTCGTGATCGCCGACCGCAACGTGGCGCAGCTGCGCGAGCCCGAGTTCACCCAGCCCTGGCTCTACGCGATCCTTCGCCACGAGTGCCTGGCCCGCGCCACGGGCGGCAATCCGGCACCGATGCCGGTCTCGCTGCGGCTGCGGCCGCCGTCCGGGCCCGCGGCCGATCCGGGCGGCTCGCTCGCCTCGCTGGAGCGCAGCCTGCGCCGGGCCGAGTTCCACTCGCTGGAGTGGCCGGAGTCCGAGGGCCTCGCCCCCGCGCACCGGGAGATCCTGGAACTGACCATCAGGCACGGCCTGGACAGCCAGGGGCTGGGCCTCGTCCTGGGCTCGGCCGGGTCCAAAGGCCCGGTCGGCCCGCGCGGCTTCGGCGCGCTGACCGACGCCTGGCGGGAACTCGAACGCTCACTCGCCGCCGTCGCGGTCGCGAAGGGACCGCGGGAGCACTGCGCGCAGCTCGCCGAGCTCACCTTCGGCTGGTCCGGCCGCCTGAACGCGACGCTGCGCGCGCCGCTGACGGACCACGTCGACGGCTGCACGCGCTGCCAGCACTATCTGCACACCGTAGTCGGCACCCCGGCCGCGCCGACCATCCTCCCGTTCGTCGCGGCGCCCCGGGCGCTGCGCGAGATCGTGCTCGACGAGCTGGCCGATCCGGCGGTGGCGCAGCGGGCCGGAGTCGACCACGCCGCGCTGGCCGACCGCATCGCGCGATTCAGCGCGGACGGCTTCCCGGTGCCGGGCGAACCCGATCCGGTCCGCCGCCGCGCGGCCCGCCGCGCCGAACACCGCGCGCCGTCACCCGCGCCTGCTCCTGCCTCCGCCTCCGCCGAAGCCCCGACGCCTGCCCCAGCGCCGCGCCGTCCGGCCCCAGGCCCGTCCGCGAACGGCAAGTCTGCAGACCTATACCGAAGCCCCGGCAGCTGGGCCGACCGAGTCCTGCCGCCGACCAGCCCCGACAGCGTGCGCGCCCCTGCGCCCGGCAACTCACGCGCTGACGCACGTACCGCACGCGCACCTGAGCGCCCGTCAGGTACCGCGCCATCAGGCCGCCGACGCGCCGAACCTGGGCCCGGCGCGGAACCCGCGGCGCAGCAACGGCGCCAGCCGGCGAAAGCCGCCGGTGAGCCGCCGGCCTTTGTAGCAACGCACAGCGGCCGATCCGCAGCACGCACTGCGGCCGTTTCACCCGAGCCCGAGGGTCGCCACCGCAACGCCCCGGAGCGGCCGAAGCCGGGCGGCCGGAGCGGCCTCGGCAATCTCTCCGATCTCGCCGCCTTCGGCCTCTTCGCAGACGAGGGCTCTGAGACCGGCCTCGCCGCGTTCCCCGGCACGAGCGCCGAGGCCGGCGCCGGCGGCGCGTCCGCTCACCACCGGCACCGGACGACCGCCCGCCCGCACAGCCCGGCCGCGAAGCAGCAAGCCCGGCACCGGTCCCGGCACGTGCGGAAAGCGGTCGTCTCGGTCGTGGCGCTCGGCGCGGTCGGTGCCGTCGCCGCAGCCACCGCCGCCCTGTTGGGCGTCTCCGCGGACGAGAACACGAACCAGACGCTCGGCTCGGCGGCCGGCCCCGCGGCCTCGAGCACCGTGACCCCGCACGGCCTGCACACTTCGTCGCTGCCCCTGATCACCGCCACCGTCTCCTCGCCCGGGCCGGTCGGCGCGGCCGAGCCGGTCCCGCCCGTCCCGTTCCGCAGCGGCGCGCAGCCGGGCATCGGCTCCGGCTTCGTCGTCCCGGGCACCGGCGGCGCCGGTTCGAGCGGACCGGGCGCCGCGGACTTCTACGTCAGCGTCAACCAGCGGGACGGCGACCCGAACAGCATCACGATCCTGCTGCGCAACACCGGCACCGCGCCGGTCGCCTGGTCCGCGCAGGACGCCGACTCCTGGATCACGCTGAGCCAGAGCTCGGGGACGCTCGCCGCCGGCCAGGAGACCGACGTGGTCGCCGCTGCGACCACCGCGGCACCGCCCGGCCGGTGGACCAGCAGCGTGGTGTTCTCCCCCGGCGGCGCGGTGGTCACGCTCAACGGCGAGTCGGCCGGCTCGCCGTCCGCCACGGCGCCCTCCAACGGCTCGTCCGGGCCGTCGACACCGCCGCCGTCACAGCCGCCGTCGCCGAGCCGCTCGGCGGGCGGGTCGGGCTCGCCGTCGGGCGGGTCGGGCGCGCCCGGCTCCGGCGGACCGTCGAGCACGCCGTCCTCGGCGGGGCCGACCGCCTCGTCCGCGCCCGCTCCGGCTTCGTCGGCCGCGTCGTCGTCGAGCCGCACCAAGCCGTCCGGCACCTCCCGCGCGTCCCGTCCGTCAGGTCACTGACGCGATGCGGGATGAGGGGCGGGTGGATCCTTCTCGGCGATCCGCGCGGCGCACAGTTCGGCGAGCAGGTGGTAGGCAGCCGGTCCCATCAGCGCGGTCAGCTCGGGCGCATACGAGACATAGACCGGATCGGTCGCGGTGTGCGCCTCGGTATTGCCGGTGCACCACCAGTTGAGGTCGTGGCCGCCCGGCCCCCAGCCGCGCCGGTCGTACTCGCCGATCGTGATCACCAGCACGCGGGTGTCGTCCGGCCGGTCCACCCAGTCGAAGGTGCGCCGGATCGGCAGCTGCCAGCACACGTCCGGCTTCGTCTCCAGCGGGTGGCGTCCCTCGCGCAGCGCCAGCGCGTGCAGGGCGCAGCCCGCGCCGCCGGCGAAGCCGGGCCGGTTGAGGAAGACGCAGGCGCCGTCATGCACCCGGGTCTGCCGGTCGCCGTCCTCGTCGGTCCCGCTGATGGCGAGCCGGCCGCGCTTGACCGCGATGTCGTGGAACTGCCAGGTCTGCGCGGTCAGCCGCTTCGCCGCGTCCTTGACCCGCTTCTCGTCGTCGCCGTCCGAGTAGTGCGCCCCCAGGGTGCAGCAGCCGTCCGCGGCCCGGCCCGCGTGGATGCCCTGGCAGCCGGCGCCCCAGATGCACCGCCAGCGCGAGCACAGCCAGGTCAGGTCGGCGCGGTAGAGCTGCTCCGCGTTTTCCGGGTCGGGGAACTCGACCCAGGCTCTGGGGAAGTCAAGCGGTACTTCAGGCACCACTAAAGCCTAATGACCGGGCGCGCCGTCTCATATTCCGGCACGCCCGGCGCAGGCTGACGCGCCGTCACGCGATCGCGTGGAGTGCCCGGCGGATCGCGTCGAGAAATCTCGCGCGCGAGTGAAACCGTACCCTGCGTCGGGGCGTGCAAGTGCGCGACGCTCCGGGCAGCTGACCGCGCGGAGTACGGAAACGGGAGGGGAGGCAGCGGTGTCCGGTGAACCCCGGATGACCGAGGAACTCGACTTCGGCGAGTTCTATGCCGCGTCGTTCCGCCGGGTGGTGGGCCAGGTGTACACGATGACGGGAAATCTCGCCGAAGCGGAGGACGCGGTGCAGGAGGCCTTTGCGCGGGCGTGGCAACGATGGAAGAAAGTGCGGGAGTACAACGAGCCGGAGTCGTGGGTGCGCACCGTCGCCTATCGGATCTCGGTCTCGGCCTGGCGCAAGGCCGCGAACCGGTTCGTGGCGCACCAGAGGGCCGGCGGCGGCGCAGGGGCGCAGCCGGACCTCTCGCCGGATCGGCTGGCGCTGGTGGGGGCGCTGCGCCAGATCCCGGCGGAGCAGCGGCGGGCCATCGTGCTCTACCACCTTGTCGGGTTGAGCGTGGAGGAGGTCGCCCGGGAGACCGGCGCGCCGGTCGGCACGGTCAAGACCAGACTGGCCTGCGGCCGCAGGGCCCTGGCACCGATGGTGTCGGAGTTCGCCGACCAGCCGGCCGCCCCAGGCTCCGGCAACGGGGCCACGACCGCCGCGTCCGGGGCCTGAGCGGCGAGAGGAGAATCGACGACCATGTCGGAGAACTTCGACACCTTGCTCGGCGACATCGCCGAGTCCGCGGGCCGCGCCGTGACTCCGGCCGGTGCGGACGCCGCGCGCACACGGGCCGGGCAGCGCAGCAAGCACCGGCGGTTCGCGGCAGCCGCATTGGCCACCGCGCTGGTCGCCGGGGCCGGCGGCATAGCGCTCGCGGCCACGAGCAACCTGGGTAAGGGCACGCCGGTGCCTCTTGCGCACAGCGGGACGGCGACGCCGCACCCGAGCAAGAGCGCGAGCACGCACCCAAGCGTCTCCGCCGGCGCGAGCACGAATGTTGGCGGGACGTCCACCGCCTCCGCGCCTATCCCCGGTCCGGGCGACTACCACGTCGTCGTGCCCGCCGCGTGGACTCCGGCGAACCAGCTGGCCGACTACAACCCGCAATACCCATGGCAGCCCGACTCCTCGACGCCGCTGATCCTCAACGGAAGCGACGAGCAGAACGAGTACCAGTTCGCTTACGCCTGCATGTCGCAGGCCGGCTTCCAGGACACGGTCATGGACGCCCAAGGCATGCAGACCATCCAGTACTCCTCGACCGCGCCGGGCGAGTTCTCCGGAGCCGACGTATACGCGATGCAGAGCATGTATTTCTACGCCGATGCCCAGGCGGCGGCCACGGCATACAGCCAGGCGCAGCAGGATCTGACGGCGTGTCCGATGGGCGGCGCCACGGCGGCGAACGGCCAAACGGTCAAGTGGAACGGCTACACGCTGGCGAATGTCGGCACGGGTTTCGGGGCAGAGGTCGACATCGCGAACTCGGCCGGCAACCCGGTGGAGGTGAACGGCGCCTACAGCGAGTCCGCGCACTACGGCGACGAGCTCATGCTGGCCGACAACGTGCTCGAGATCGTGAACGTGGACGAGACGCTGGCCAATCCGCTGTCCTCGCTGCACAGCCTAGAAGCAGGCATGTGCGCCTATTCGGGGTCGTGCCCGACCGGGACGACTCCGTTCACGGGCCAGGTCACAGCCGTCTCGGGGACCACGGCCGGCCCAGGCGGCAGCGCGGTCCAGTTCTCCGTGAGCGTCACGAACGACTTCGCCTCCGAGGTCTCCGGAGTCGGCCTGGTCGTCTCGCTCGGGCACTGCAGCTGCATCCAGTCGCCGGTCCCGACGGCGCCGGCGGGCACGCTGCAGATCTGGGACACGACGACGTCGAGCTGGCAGCCGGTCTTCTACGACGTGGAGGGAAGCGGCACGGACGTCGAGACGATGCAGGCGGTGCCGAACCTCGACCTGGCTCCAGGGCAGACGGTGACGTACAAGTTCCAGCTCTCACTCGCCGCGAGCCAGCCCGTCGCCGTCTCCGCGGGCACCTTCGACATCGACGCCTCGATCGGCTACGGATCGAGCGGCGCTCCGCTCGGGATCCAGTTCGCCGATCTGCCGATCAACGTGACCACCAGCTGAGTCCTCAGGCCGCGCCGCCTCCGTCCACAGGCTGTGGACGGAGGCGGCGCGGTTTCATCTCCTACGGCGCTTATCGCGGCGAACCGGTAACGGACTGAACACGACTCAGTACGCGACAGCCGTTCTTTAGAGCGATTGCCGCCACAGCTCCCAGCACATGCTCAGCCCTTGCACTAGCGTCGTATGTATGCGGCTCGGAGTCCTGGACGTGGGATCGAACACCGTGCATCTCCTCGTGGTCGATGCGCATCAAGGCGCGCGGCCGCTGGCCGCCTATTCGCACAAGATGGACCTGCGCCTGGTCGAGCACCTCGGGCCGGACGGGGCGATCACCGACGAGGGCGCCACGCTGCTCGAGTCGTTCGTGGCCGAGGCGCTGGTGACCGCGGAGGACAAGGGCGTCGAGGAGTTCATCTGCTTCGCCACCTCGGCCATACGGGACGCGCGCAACGGCGAGGCGGTGCTGGCCGCCATCCGCGAGCGCACCGGGGTCGAGCTGACCGTGCTGCCCGGCCCCGTCGAGGCGCAGCTGACCTTCCTCGCGGTGCGCCGCTGGTTCGGCTGGTCGGCCGGCCGGCTGCTGGTGCTGGACATCGGCGGCGGCTCGCTGGAGATGGCCTCCGGCTTCGACGAGCTGCCCGAGGTGGCCCGGTCGCTGCCGCTCGGCGCGGCCCGGCTGACCAAGGACTGGCTGCCCGGCGACCCGCCGGACGAGGAGGCCGTCAGGGTCCTGCGCAAGCACGTGCGGGCGCAGATCGCGAAGGTGGTCGGCGACCTGATGCGGTACGGCCGGCCGGACCGGGTGGTGGCCACCTCGAAGACCTTCCGGCAGCTGGCCCGGGTCACCGGCGCCGCCCCGAGCGCGCTGGGCCCGCTCACGGCGCGCCGGCTGTCCCACGCTGACCTGCGCGAGTGGGTGCCGAAGCTGGCCCGCACCACGGCGGCCGAGCGGGCCGCGCTGCCCGGGGTGTCGCAGGGGCGGGCCGGGCAGCTGCTCGCGGGCGCGATCGTCGCGGACGCCGCGCTGGACCTGTTCGAGACCGACCATGTCGACATCTGCCCGTGGGCGCTGCGCGAGGGTGTGATCCTGCGCCGGCTGGACGGCCTGCCGGACGAATGGCGGCTCTGACCCCGGCCCGGCCGCCCGGCGACGGTGACGCCGGACCGTAGCCGCGCCGTCACCTGCCCAGCGACCTGCGTTTCCGCCGGCCTTGCCAGAAGCTCGATCCGAGTCTGTAGTCTCGAGGCGTGACATGGGTGGTTGGCAGCAGCGGTGAGACGGCCTGGGTCTACCCGCCCAAGGTCGCCCTGTCGACGATCTCGGTCTACCCGGAGAACACCGCCACAGGCTTCGCCACCGCTTCGCGACTCGGCTACGACGGCGTCGAGGTGATGGTCACCAACGATCCGGTCAGCCAGTCGGTCGTTTCGCTGCGCCGGCTGAGCGACGGCCTAAACGTGCCTATTCTTGCCGTGCACGCACCCTGCCTGTTCTGGCTCAACCTGCAGCGGGTCTGGGGCACCGATCCGTGGGGGAAGTTGGTCAAGGCGCGCGAGGTCGCCGAAACGCTCGGTGCGAAGACCGTCGTCGTGCACCCACCATTCGTCTGGCAGAACAAGTACGCGACCGATTTCGTTACCGGGATCAAGCGGATGCAGGATGAGACCGATATCCGCTTCGCGGTGGAGAACATGTATCCGTGGCGGGCGCGCACACCGCTGATAGGCGAACGCGGCATGGAGGCCTACGCGCCCGGCTGGGACCCGACCGAAGAGGACTATCCGCACTTCACGCTGGATCTCTCGCACACCGCCACGTCGCGGATCGACACGATGGGCATGGTCGGCCGGATGGGCTCGCGGCTGGCCCACCTGCACCTGGCCGACGGGCGCGGCTCGAACTCGGACGAACATCTGGTGCCGGGGCGCGGCAACCAGCCCTGCTCGGAGATCCTGGGGCTGCTCGGCCGCAACGGCTTCGACGGCAACGTGGTGCTCGAGGTCAACACGCGCCGTGCGGTGGACCAGGACGGCCGTGACGCCGATCTGCACGATGCGCTGCTGTTCGCGCGGCGGCACCTGGCCGGGGCGGCGGCGATCCAGGCCGGCCGCGGCGGCAGCGCCGGCAAGCCGCGGCTCACGGCTGATTAGGCAGCGTCTGAATAGGCAGCGTCTGATCAGGCAGTGTCTGATTAGGCAGCGGGGGCGGGCCACGGGATCAGGCAAGGTAGAGAAGAGGTAAGGCGCAGTGGCAACGGTGGCGGCGGCGCATAACACCGCGCGTACGGACACAGGGCGGATCGCCGTCCTCGGCGCGGGCAAGATAGGCGAGGCTCTGGTCTCCGGCGTGCTGCGCGCCGGCAAGCCGGTCGGCGAGGTGATGGTGACCGCGCGGCGGGCCGAGCGCGCAGCAGAACTGACGGAGCGTTACGGCGTGGCGGCGGTCTCCACCGCGGAGGCGGCCAAGATCGCGGACACGCTGATCCTCACGGTGAAGCCGCAGGACATGGCCGCGCTGCTGACCGAGCTGGCCCCGGCGGTCCCGGCCGGGCGCCTGGTGATCTCCGGCGCGGCCGGCATCACCACCGCCTTCGTCGCGGACCGGCTCGGCGTGGAGGACCTCCCGGTGGTGCGGGTGATGACGAACACCCCGGTGCTGGTCGACCAGGCGATGTCGGCGATCTCCGCCGGCGCGCACGCGACCGACGTGCACCTGCGCCGGGCCGAACAGATCTTCCAGCAGGTGGGCAAGACGGTGCGGGTGCCGGAGTCGCAGCAGGACGCGGTGACCGCCCTGTCCGGCTCGGGGCCGGCCTACTTCTACTTCCTGGTCGAGGCGATGATCGACGCGGGCCTCCTGCTCGGCCTGCCGCGGGCCACCGCGCACGAGCTGATCGTCCAGTCGGCGGTCGGCGCCGCGACGATGCTGCAGGACTCGGGCGAGCACCCGGTGAAACTGCGCGAGGCGGTCACCTCGCCGGCCGGCACCACGATCTCGGCGATCCGCGAGCTGGAGCGGCACGGGGTGCGCGCGGCGCTCCTGGCGGCCCTGGAGGCGGCCCGGGACCGGTCGCGGGAGCTGGCCGCCGGGGCGTAGCCAGGCAGGGCTCTGCGAGCGCCTGAGACGGCGTCAGATCGGTTGCCGCCCGGCTGCCGGCGACTGTGCTGCATGCGCGGCCTAATTCGTCGTCAGGCGGGCTCAGGCGGGCTTGTCGGCCTGCTCCGGCCGGATCGGCTCCGCCGGAAGGGTGAGCGTCAGCACGGCGCCGCCGTCCGGATGATTCGCCGCGGCAACACATCCGTGGTGCGACTCAGCCACCTGAGCGACTATCGCCAGGCCGAGCCCGGAGCCGGGCCGGTCCCGGGTCCGGGCCGAGCGGTAGAAACGGTCGAACACGTGCGGCAGATCCTGCGCGTCGATGCCCGGCCCGTGGTCGCGCACGGTCAGCACGGCGGTGCCCGGCTTCTCCCCGCTGCGCAGCGCGACGTGTATCTCGCCCCGGCCGCCGGAGAACTTCGCCGCGTTGTCCAGCAGGTTCGCCATCGCCCGCTGCACCCGGTCGGGCACCCCGGCCAGCGCGCACGGCTCCAGCCGGTCCACCGCGAACTCGGCGCCGGGCCAGTGCATCCGGGCCCGCGCGACGACCCGCTCGGCCAGCTCGTCCCAGCGGAACGACTCCACCGCGGCGGCCGGCTCCTCGCCCCGGGCCAGCTCGACCGTGTCGGCGACCAGGGCGGTCAGGTCGTCGATCCCGGTCAGCACGGAGGAGATCAGCCGGTCCCGGTCCTCCGGGTCGAGCAGCTCGATCTTGCGCAGCACCTCGATGTTGGTGCGCAGCGAGGTCAGCGGGGTGCGCAGCTCGTGCGAGGCGTCGGCGACCAGCTGGCGCTGCCGGTCGGTCGCGTCCTGGACCGCCGCCAGCATCGCGTTGAAGCTGACCGCGAGCCGGCCGAGCTCGTCGCTGCGGCCGGAGTCGATCCGGTGCGCCAGGTCGCGGGTCGCGGTGATCCGCTCGACCGTGGCGGTCAGCTGGCCGACCGGCCGCAGCGAGGTCCTGGTGACCCACCAGCCGAGCGCCGCCGCGCCGAGGATCCCGGCGAGCCCCGCGGCCAGCAGCTCCAGGCCGAGCTGGTTGAGCTGCGAGTCGATCGGGCTGAGCGGCAGCGCGACCTGGATCGCGTAGCCGTTGCCGACCGGCGCGGTCAGCAGCCGCACCGGCGCGCCCTGGTACTCGATCGTGCGGAACTGCTCCTTCGCGCCGGCCGCGATCGACTCGTCGGCCGAGCTCACAGGCAGTTTCGCGGTCTGGAACCGCGGCAGCGAGACGGCGCCGGCGGTGTTGATGACCTGGAAATAGGTGACCGAGTCACCGAAGCTGCGGTGCGGGGTGTTCACGAAGAAGGTGGGGCCGTGCTTGAGGCCGCCGGGAGGGTAGGGCTCGAGCAGCTTGCCGCCACCCGTCTTGGCGAATCCCGTCAAGGACCCGGCCTGGCGGGTGAGCTGCTGGTCTATGTTGTTGCGCAGGTTCGCCTGGACCGCCAGATAGGCGAAGGACACCCCGGCGCCGATACCGAGCGCCACGGCCAGAGTCGCGGTCAGCGTGATGCGGGTGCGCAGGTTCAGACTGCGACGGCGATCGGCGCGGCTCGAGACGCGGCTGCCGGCCCGCCTGGGGCGCACCGGCTGGTCCCGCCGGGCGGGCTGAGCGGGCTGACCGGACTGCCGCCGGGAGGCGTGCGCGAGGCGGCGCGTGCCCACGGCTGCGAACCAGCCGGGCTTGTGGAGGCGAATGGCGGGCCGACGACGCGCAGGCGGTTTCTGTCCGCCCGGCGCAGGCGGCTCAGGCGGCGCGGCTTGCTCGCCGTCTGATCCGGATCCGGCGCTCTGCGGCGGGTCTGTAGCTGACGCATCCGGCGGGTCTAAGGCATCCAGCGCATCAGGACGCAGGGCCGGATCGATGGCGGTCACGGCCTAGGCTCCCGGATCGTGTAACCGACGCCGCGGACGGTCTGGATCACCCGCGGCAGCCCGTCCGGCTCGGTCTTGCGGCGCAGCGTCGAGACGAACACCTCGAGCGAGTTCGAGCCCGGTCCGAAGTCGTAGCCCCAGATCCGGTCGATGATCAGCTCGCGGGTCACCACCCGGCCGGCGTTGCGCAGCAGCAGCTCCAGCAGCTCGAACTCGGTCTTGGTCAGGTCCGCGCGGCGGCCGCCCCGGCAGACCTGCCGCGCGGCCAGGTCGAGCGCCAGGTCGCCGCAGGCGAGCAGGTCCGGCTCGGGCGGGCCCTGGTGCGCCGCGCGCCGAAGCAGGGCATTGATGCGAGCGACCAGTTCGAGCAGCGCGAACGGCTTGACCAGGTAGTCGTCCGCGCCGGCGTTCAAGCCCAGCACCCGGTCGGCGATGGCGTCGCGGGCGGTGAGCATCAGGATCGGGGTGCGGTCGTCGGCCGCGCGCAGCGAGCGCGCCACGGCCAGCCCGTCGATGCCCGGCATGGCCAGGTCGAGGACCACCACCTCCGGGGCGCCGTCCCGCACCGACTCGAGGGCCGCGTTGCCGTCCTCGGCCAGCGAGACCGTGAAGCCCTCGAGCTTGAGCGCCCGGGCCAGCGCCTCGCGCACCTCGCGGTCGTCGTCCACGACGAGCACCCGGGCGCCCCCGCCTGTGTTGTTGACGGCCATCAGTGCCGGCCTCCCCATGCTGATGCGGGCTGGCTGTGCTGTTGAGACACTGCCTGGAGCTGATCCGAATACGTGGCGACGCCGGAATCCGGCGTCCCGGCGGCGAGATACGACGATACGCCGCACTCAGCGTGCGGTAATCAGCTGAGAGGCGCCTAAGAGTCCGGCAGAGTCCGGCCCTGCGATATTCACCGGGAACAAAGACGATGCGGCATCTTGATCGTTCAAGCTGAACCGGCCGTCCCGTCCACAGCTACACCGCGTTTCGCAGGACTACTGACCGAGCGAGTCGGTCGGAAAGTCCGTCCCCTGCGGGATGGAGATGTTCGTGGGATACGTGCCGCCGGTCGGGACGCCGCCCGAAGCTCCGGGGTTGGCCACCTGGGAGGCCGAGGTGGTCGGCGCCAGCTGTCCCTGCCCTCCGCTGCCGTAGCCGCTGGCGGTTATCGACGAGGCCGAGAAGGTCCCCTGGCCGGTGTTCGTGCCCTTGATCGTCACGGACTGGCCCGGCCGCAGGTCGGTGATGCCGCCGATCTGGGTGACCGAGACGGTGGTCGAGCCGCTCGCGGTGATCGTGTACACGGTGCCGTCAGGCGCCGTCACGTAGATCGTGTTGCCGTTGACCGCCGTGACCGTGCCGGTGACCGTGCTGTGGCCTCCGGAGGAGCCGCCTGGCGACGACGACGCGCTGGCGGCAGGGCTCGACGTCCCGGCGTAGTGCCGCTCGACCAAGACCCCGCCGAGGAAGCCGACACACAGCAGCGCCGCGGCGGCCAAGCCCGCCGTCGCCCGGGTCATCTTCGGCCGCTCCGGCTTGGGCGCCAGCGCCGCGGCGAGCCCGCCGTCCACCGGCGGTGCAGCGAGCAGTGCCGGGTCGGCGCCGAATGCCCCCTCGCCGTCCGCGGCGCCTTCTGCGACTTCGCCGGAGTCTCCAGCCGTGGTGATCGCCAGCGTCTGCGCCGTCGCGTCGGAACCGGTGGAGGACCCGCCGATATCGTCCGTGCCGCGCGCGGCCCCGCCCTCAAGGTCGTCGACCGGTGCGTGGCCGAGTTCCTCTGGGTCGGACACCTGACGCAGCTTCGAGCCGGTCTCCAGATCACTCATGACGAAGCGCCTCAATCGGATGGATTCTCGCGGCCCGGTTGGCGGGCAGATAACCAAACAACACGCCTATCACAGCGGCCGCGCAAAGTGCCAGCAGGGGAGAGTAGAGCACCAGCACCGGCTTGACACCGTCGATGGTGAAGTAGGACCCGATAACGCCCGCGACGACGCCTATCACGCCGGCCAGCGCGGCGAGCAGCACGGCCTCGCCGAGGAACTGACGCCGGATCACCCCGCGCGCCGCGCCGAGCGCCCTGCGCACGCCGATCTCCCGGGAGCGGCCGGAGACCGCCGCCCACATGGTGATCATGAGGATGAGCCCGCCGGCGAGCAGCGAGGCGATGCAGATCGCGGCCAGCGTGGCGACCGGCGGGGCGGCGTTCATGCCGCTCGGCGCGACGAGCGCCGCGGTCGGGCCGATGGTGAAGTCCTGGTTCGCGGCCGTCACCTGATGCGACTCCTGCAACAGGCTGGCCACCTCGTCCTGCGCGGCGGTGGTCTGGCCGGACACGGCCTGCACGTCGATCTCGCTCAGCGGGCCGCCGGGGCTGATCGCGCCCTGGACCGCGGTCAGCGGCGCGATGGCCGAGTCGTCCGGGTCGAAGGCCGCGGTCGAGGTGCCCTTGGCGGCCAGCACGCCCACGACGGTGTAGGGCTGACCGCCGAGGCTGACGGATGCGCCGACCGCCTTCGCGGAGCCGCCGAACAGCTCGTTCGCGAGGGTGTTTCCGAGCACGACGACGTGCTGCGCCTCGTTGTACTCGGTGTCGTTGATGTCGGCGCCCGAGGTGACGACGTCCCCGAACATGCCCACGTAGGCCGGCGTCGAGCCGAAGACCTCGCCGACCGGGACCGACGCCCCGCCGAACACCACGGTCGAGGGCGCCGAGGAGACCGGCGCGACCTCGGCCACGTCGGGGTCGAGCGGCGAGTCGGCCAGCAGCTTCGCGTCGTCCAGGGTCAGGCTCGAGGCGCCGGCCGCGGGCGCGCCGGGCGCCTGGCCGGTGACGGTCAGCAGGTCGGGTCCGACGCCGAGCCGGCTCGCCTCGGCCGACGCGGAGCCGCCGGCGCCGACCGCCATCAGCAGGACCAGGGCGCCGGCCCCGATCACCAGGCCGGCCGCGGCCAGGCCGGAGCGCAGCGTGTCGTCGCTCAGACCGCGCCACGCGGAACGCAGGGAGTCGCGCAGCCGCGCCCAGAACTCGCGGATCCGCATCAGCCGCCCACTTTGTCGGACAGCGCGGCGGCGCCGGCCTCGGACGTGCGCGTCGGGTCGGCTTGGCGGCCGGGCTCCGGGCCGGCGGTGAGTTGCGCCGGCAGCGAGATGTCGAATTCCGCGCTGTCGAACTCGGGCTCCGGCGGTCCGGCGTGCTTGCCTCCCGTGCCGGCGCCGCGTGCGTCGCGCCGGCGCCTCGACTTGCCGGCGAATCTCGCCCTGGCCGTCATGTCCGCGCCGATATCGGGGCCGGCGCCACGACCGGAATCCGAGTCGGTCTCAATATCCTGCTCCGCGTCCGGCTGCAACTCCGGCTCCGGCTCGGACTTCGGCAGCAGCAGGGCCGCGGCGAGCGGCGGCGGTGCGTCGATCTCGGCGATCCGCTTGTCCTCCGCGATCACACCGTCGGACAACCGGATGATGCGCTTGGCGTGCGCCGCGACGGTCTCGTCCCGGGTCATCAGCACGATGGTGCGGCCGGTCCCGTTGAGCCGGTCGAACAGCTCCATGATCAGCGAGCCCGATTTGGCGTCAAGCTCGCCAGTGGGCTCGTCGGCGATGATCAGGCATGGCGTGGTGACTAAGGCCCGCGCGATGGCTACTCGGGTCTGTTCGATGACAGGCATCCGATCCGCGCGATTCTCGCCGAGTCCGGTCAGCTCGACCAGGCCGAGCGCGGCCTGAGCGCGCCGCCGCCGCATGGAGCGCTCGACCTTCGCATAGGCCAGCGGCAGTTCCACGTTCTCGAACGCGCTGGTGCGCGGCATCAGCCCGGGTGTCTGGAAGACGAAGCCGACGGCGCGGTTGCGCACCAGGGCGAGCTTGCGATCCTCGAGCCCGGTCACATCCACGCCGTCGAGCCGGTACTCCCCCTCGGCCGGCGGCTCGAGGCAGCCGAGCACGCCATAAAGCGCCGAGAGGGCCGCCTTGCCGGGGCCGACCGGCGGACCGGTCACCGCGACGTAGTCGCCGTGCGGGATGTCGAGGTCGATGCCACACAGCACGTCGAGGGCATCGGCCCCGGAGCCGCGGACCTGCCGCACCCCGCTCATCTGGACCACGCTCGGGCTGCGCCGGGGGACCGCCGGAGACCGGCCGTCCTCTTCCGGGACCATGCTCATCCCACGCGCCCCACAACCGGCGCGCCCGCCGCCGGACCGCTGCTCGCGCTGCCGCCGATGCCGCCGAGGCCACGGCCGGAGGACGTGCCCGGGATGGTGACCAGCACCTGCTCGCCCTCGTTCACGCCCTTGATGATCTGGGTGTCCGTGGTGCCCACCAGGCCGACGGTCACGGGCACGACGGTCTGTCTGCCGTTCGAGCCGACGACCGTGACGGTCGATTTGCCGCCGCTCGTGGTCACCGCGGTGTTAGGCACGTAGGTGGTCTTACTCGCCTCGCCGGTGGTGATGTTGATGTCGACCGCCTCGCCGTCGCGCACCGTCGTGGGCACGTTGCCGGTCAGGTCGAGGGTGACCGCGTACTGCACCGGCGCGGACGACGAGGTCGAGAGCGGCGATGTCGGTGTGATCGCGGCGACCTGGGCCGGCAGCACCATGCCCGGGATCGCCGTCACCGAGACCGTGGCCGACTGGTTGACCTGCACGGCCGCCGCGGCGCTCTCCCCGAGCGTCGCAGTGACCTGCAGGTTGCTCAGGTTCGACATGGTGATGAAGGGCCCTGAGGCGTTCGGCGCGGCGCCGCTCGTGCCGGTCTCGGTGTTGGAGGACCCGCCGCCGGACGTGCCGGACGTGCCGCTACCGGAGGCACCCGCGGTCACCTGCGAGCCGACGAAGCCGTTGATGGCGAGGACCGTGCCGTTGGTCGGCGCGGTGATCACGGTGCCGGCCTCCGCGGACTGCGCCTGCGCGAGCGCGACCTGCGCGGCGTCGACCGCCTCCTGGTCCTTCGACACGGTGGCCGGCGCGACCTGCTCGTCGACCGACTGCTGGTCCTCGGCGGTCTGCAGCGCCGACTCGGCGTCGTCCAGCGCCGTCTGGTCCTGGTCGATCTGCTCGATCGTGGCGCAGTTGGTGGAGGTGCTACCCGTGCACTGGTTCGACTCGGCGTTGGCCAGCGCGGTCTGCGCGTCGGTGATCGCGATCTCGTCCGCGTCGATCTTGTCGCTGTCGAGGGTCTGCTGCTCGGCCGTCGGGCCGCTCTCGTCCGCCTGGAGCGCGTCCTGGGCGGCGGACAGGGCATCCTGGGCCTCGGTCACCTGGTCCTGCGCCAGGGTCTGGTCTATGGTCGCCAGCGTCTGCC
Organism: Actinocrinis sp.; assembly: GCA_036501535.1. Classification (GTDB taxonomy): domain Bacteria; phylum Actinomycetota; class Actinomycetes; order Streptomycetales; family Catenulisporaceae; genus DASYAE01. Next base: position 55,766 of record DASYAE010000240.1, read on the forward strand.
CGGAGGACACCTGTTCGCCGACGGACACGTTGATCTGGGTCACCGTGCCGGCGGCGGCGAAGGAGAGCGCCTCGCTCTGCTGCAGCGAGAGGTCGCCGTTCGCGTTGACCTGCGCGAGGACCGTGCCTTTCGCCACCGTCGCCATGTTGCTGACCGAGTTCGAGGCCGGACGGTTCGGGCCGACCACCACCACCGCCAGCGCGATCCCGCCGAGCAGGACCACCCCCAGGGAGACGTTGAGGCCGGTTTTGCCACGGAGGGACTTCAACGGCGCCATAGACGGGGATTTTTGGGACTGAGCCTGAAGCCAGGCTGAAGTGTGTCCGATTCGACGGCAATGTTCGCGGCTGGTTGGAAGAACTGTTACCCCGTCATGACTGGAGCCCTGCTGGGGGGTGTGGAACCGGGCATGACGGCATGTCAGGAGAGGCGGCCCGTGACGAGGAACCGGTCCAGCGCGGCCTCGTGCGGGGCGAGGTCGATTCCCTGCTCACGCAGCCATGCGTCGTCGTAGTACGTGTGGGTGTACCGCTCACCGCTGTCACACAGAAGGCTGACGACTGATCCGTGAACACCGGCCTCGCGCAACTCGGAGATGATCCGGAAGGCGCCCCACAGGTTCGTCCCGGTGGAGCCGCCCGCGCGGTGCCCGGTGTGGCGGACCAGCAGCCGCGCCGCGCTGATGGACGCGGCGTCGGGCACCTGGATCATCCGGTCCACGACGTCGGGCAGGAACGAGGGCTCGACCCGGGGCCGGCCGATCCCCTCGATCCGCGAGCCGCGCGCGGTGGTGTGCTGCGGGTCCCGGTTGGCCCAGCCGGTGAAGAAGGCAGAGTTCTCCGGGTCCACCACGCACAGCCGGGTCTCAAGGCGCCGGTAGCGGATGTACCGGCCGATGGTCGCGCTGGTACCGCCGGTGCCGGCGCCGACCACGATCCAGCACGGCACCGGGTGGCGCTCCTTGGCCAGCTGCCCGTAGATCGACTCGGCGATGTTGTTGTTGCCCCGCCAGTCGGTCGCCCGTTCGGCGTATGTGAACTGATCCATGAAGTGCCCGCCGGATCGCTCGGCCAGCCGCCGGGACTCGCCCACGACCGCCGTCGGGTCGTCCACCAGATGGCAGGAGCCGCCGTAGAACTCGATCAGCGCGATCTTCTCCCGGCTGGTCGATGAAGGCATCACGGCGATGAACGGCAGGCCGAGCATGCGGGCGAAGTAGGCCTCGGAGACCGCGGTGGAGCCGGACGAGGCCTCGATCACCGGGCGCCCCTCGCGGATCCAGCCGTTGCACAGGGCGTAGAGGAACAGCGAGCGGGCCAGGCGGTGCTTCAGAGAACCGGTCGGGTGAGTGGATTCGTCCTTCAGATACAGGTCGATCCCCCATTCGGCGGGCAGCGGCACGACCAGCAGGTGGGTGTCCGCGGACCGGTTGGCGTCGGCCTCGACCCGCGCGATCGCCTCGTGCACCCACTGCCGGCCGGCCTGGCAGGCCTGGTCGGTCCGGTCCGCGCCGCCGGGCGGGAACGGCTGCGCCGCCGTGGACTGCGTCGCTTGAGGGTTGGCCATGAAGATCGCCCCTTTGTTCTCGTGTGGCTGGTTCCCCATACGCCTCGAACCTGGTCAGGGGCGCGAGCGCTTACCGGCGACCGTATCGCGCGAGCCAGCTGAGCGCGGCGGCGAGATAGGCGAGCAGCCCGGCCAGCGCTACCGCCGCCAGCGCGCCGCCGGTAGCCACGTCGGTGCACGTAGCCGCATCCCATGCAGCACCGGGACGTTGCTCGCCCAAGGCGAAGGGAGCCGCGGCGAGCCATCCGCCGAGCAGCACGAGCAGCACCAGGCCGGCCAGCGCCGCGATCGGGGCTCCGGCCCGCGGACGTGAACCGCCGCCGTCACGCATCGGGTCTGTGCCCTCCGCTCGGCGCCGAGCCGCGTGACGCGCCGTTTCCGTAATCGTGGTCCCGTTCGCGCTCCCGGCTGTTCAGGTCGGCGGTCAGCGCGGCGACCAGCGGGGCCAGCAGGTCGAGCAGGCCGCCGCCGGGATCCTGCGGCGCGGGCCGCGGCTCCGCTTCGGGCGGCGACGGGTCCGGGTCGGCGAGCGGGGGTTTGTGCGGCTCGAGGGAGAAGGACTCCTCGAGCGGCGGCGCCAGGATCGGGTCCGGATCGGGTCCGAGCGCGGACTCGAGCATGGCGGGTACCTCGGGCGTTCCCTGCTCGGCCGCCGCCGCAGGCTCAGCTGACGTCGCATCACCTGACGCGGCCTCGAATGGCGGGAGCTCGACCGATTCGGCTTCCTGCCGCCCGGCCCGGAGCCGCCGGGCGATGCACCCGGCGAACAGCGCGGCGGTCAGCGCCGCCAGCGCAAGCACGACGACTCCGCTGACAAGGTCCACCGTCGTGCTCTGGGGTACCGCAGCCGCAGCGTGTCGGTAGTCGAACGCGAACGGGGCCAAGAGCAGCCAACCGCCGATAAGCATGCACAGCATCGCCGCTACCACGCCGAAATACGGTGCGAGCAGCGGAAGCGGCGGTTCCGCCTGATACGGCGCAGGCCAGAGCGCGGTCGGCAGCGCGCCGTCGGTCTCAGCGGGCGCCGTGGCGCTCAAGGCCGCCGGATCGAGCCCGGGCGCATCTGTCGCAGTGTTCGTCATGGCTCGTCACGCGCCCTGCGCCGCGGTCTTCATAGCCCTGTGCAACGCGTCGAGTGCGGCCGGACGGATGACCTCGACCGCCGCGCGCCGGGCCCGCTCGGTCAGGCCGGTCCACGGCCCCGCGCCGCGGCCGCCGGCCGTCCGAGCCGCCGGGACCAGCTGGGAGGCGGCGCAGGCGAGCAGCGGACTGCCGACGGGGTCGTGCTCGATCCGGTCGGCCATCAGCGCCAGGACGATGCCGGCCAGCGCCCACTCCTCCTCGGGCCGCAGCGCGGGAGCGGTGCGCGCCTCGTCGCCGGCGGCGTTGCCTGCTGCGCCAGCGCGGCTTCGGTCGCGCAGCACGAACACGGCGAGCGAGCCGAGCGCCAGCGCCGGAACCGCCGCGAGCAGGCCGTAGTACTCGCGGTGCACGAAGTTGTCCAGCCCGCCGTTAAGGGCGAACGCGGCGCCTGATGCCGCGGCAGGCTTGAAGTGCGCTGTGTTACCAGATGCGGTGTTACCAGGCGCAATGTTTCCAGGCGCAGCTTTGTCAGCCCGAGCTTCGGCGCCACCGGTGGCAGCAGCCGGTGCGGCGGGCACGGGGAACCGGGGCAGCAGGTCGTTGACGGACAGGGCGCGCCGCCTTCCGGGGAGGACGGTACCCGCGGCGGCGGGGATGATCGCCGCGGGCCCGGCCATCCTGCCAAGTCCGGCGAGCCCCTGTCAGTGTCCGTCACACCTGCGTGTGACGTCCTGTCCCCCGGGCGAGGGACAGGATCAGAGAGTAGACACGGCGTTGATAGGCACAGCGCTGGTGGAAACACGGCGCTGGCAGAAACACAGCGCCGACAGAAATACACAGTGCGGAGGGCGTGGGATTTGAACCCACGATGACTCTCGTCATGCCGCTTTTCAAGAGCGGTGCCCTAGGCCACTAGGCGAGCCCTCCCGGCGCGGCGGGGCCGCGCTCCGGGCGCCAGTCTCTCACACGCGGCCGCGCAGGCGGCGCCGATTACCGCCGGGGCGGCCGGGTGCCATCACCCGGCCGCCCCACACGTCCGACCGTGTTCGGGATCAGACCGCCCGGTCGTTCGGAGCAATGATCACCGCGGTGCCGTAGGCGCAGATCTCGGTCCAGTTCTGGCCCATCTCGGAGGTGTCGAAGCGCATGGCCAGGATGGCGTTGGCGCCGCGCTGCTGCGCCTCGGCGATCATCCGGCTCATCACCTCGTTGCGGCTGTCCGCCAGCACCTTGGTCATCCCCTTGAGCTCGCCGC
>DASYAE010000241.1:0-2946 GCA_036501535.1 Actinocrinis sp.
CTTGTCCTCGGCCGACAGGGTGGTGGCGTGCCGGACATAGAACAACGCCTGGGCCCAGGTGTAGAAGCCGGGTGCGACCGCGGTGGTGTCACTCCCCCATATGACCCGCTCCCGGCCGAATGCCTTCACCGCCCGCCCCAGCTGGGCCGTCACCGACTCGAAGGGGTAGGACGGGTCAGCGAACACCCTCGGTCCGTGCACCCATTTCAGGGCGAGGTTGGGGTGCAGGTCGGCCAGCTCGAGAAGATCCTCGAAACTGCACGGCGGCGGTGGCTCGGGAACGCCCTCGTCGCGGGACCGCAGCACCTCCGGCGGGTCGATGCCGACCAGCCCGCAGTGGTCCAGGATCACCGTGACGTTGCGGAACTTCTCCAGGTAGGGCGCCAGCTGCGGCGCCTGGCCGTAGGAGAGCACGCAGATGGCCAGCCCCAGGCGCTGCGCGTTGTGGAAGGCTCGCTCGAATCCGCCGGAGCGCAGCGCGGCGATCTGCGCGGGGGTCCGGGCGTCGAGCCGGATGGCCCGGGCGCCGGGCTTCGCCGCGAATGCGTACAAGACGGCGTCCAGCCCCGGGTCGTCGTGGTTGACCCGCAGCATGATCGAGAACCGGTCGGGGTGCAGCATCGACGCGAGCTCGGCCCCCGGGCAGGTCGGCCGGAAACCGCCCTCGGCGACGGCGTGCCCGGGCAGCGTATTGCCGTCCGCGTCCGGAGACCAGAACTCGTCGATGACGACCGACGTGACGCCGAGCGCGTCCATGGCGCCCAGCGCGGCGGGCAGATCCAGCGGGCGGCCTGACGGGCCGAGGCGGTTGAACACGTGGACCTGCGTGTCGACGACGTCGAGTTGCGGCTCGAGCTCGAAGGACGGTTTCGGACTGGCGTAACGGCCGTTGGTGGCATCGGCCTGGGCGGACTCGTTCGGCAACGACACGGGCGCTCCTTAGGTAGCCATCCGGTGGCGGCGAGGGCGGCTCGCCGGACCATGGACAGTGAAACGCAGTTCGCCGCGCAGAGATCACGGCGGTTCCGGACCCTGGAACCGCCGCTGGTCCGGCTGCGGCGCAGCTACAACAGTTGGCCGGGGACGACAGGAGGCAGATGTGGTGACCGCCGCAACTGATCAGGTCCGGTTCAACGTCCATGACGGTGCGGCGACGATCCAGCTCAATCGGGCGGAAAAACGAAACGCGGTGAGCCGCGATATGTGGATCGCGATGACCGCTCAGCTGCGCGCGGCCGCGGACGACCCCAAAGTTCGCGCGCTGGTCGTGTCGGGGCTGCCGGGCGTGTTCTGCGCCGGCGCCGACCTCGCCTCGGTGAAGCACGCCGACGCGGCGGTCGCGGCCGAATACCAGCGGATCGCGCTGGCCGCCTTCGCCGTGCTGCGCGACTTCCCGCGGCCGACGCTCGCGGCAATTGACGGCCTGTGCATCGGCGGCGGGTGCAACATCGCGCTGGCCTGCGACGTCCGGATCGCCGGTCCGCAGGCCAGCTTCGCGATCCCAGCCGTGCGGCATGGGATCGTCTACGACGAGTGGACAATCCGCCGGCTGGTCGAACTCGTCGGGTCAGGCCGGGCGGCGCACTTCCTGTTCACCGCGCAGCGGATCGGCGTTGAACGGGCCGCGGCCATCGGCCTGGTCGACCTGCAAGTCGAGGACGTGGCCGCGGCCACCGCGTCCTACCTCGCTGACCTGATGATGGGCGACGACACCGCCATCGCCGGGATCCGGGCCAGCATTCACCGCGCAACGCAGTGACCACACCCAGCGACGAAAGGTGCCGTGATGACGTCCGTGACCACGTCCGACGGTTTCATCCTCTACGCGGAGAGCGAAGGGTCCGGCCCGCCGATTCTGTTCATCCACGAGTTCGCGGCTGATCACCGCACGTGGGCGGAGCAAACAGTAGCCCTGAGCGCGGACCACCAGTGCATCACGTACTCCGCGCGGGGCTACCCGCCGTCCGACGTGCCGCCGCAGCCGTCCGCCTACTCCTACCTCCGGGCCGCCGACGACGCGATCGACGTGCTCGACGGCTTCGGCATCGAGCGAGCCCACATCGTCGGCCTGTCCATGGGCGGCTTCTGCGCGCTGCAGCTGGGTATCCGCTATCCGGACCGGGTCCGATCGCTGCTGGTGTCGAGCGCCGGCTCCGGCGCGAACCCGGCCAACCGGGCCGCGTTCCTGACCGAGACCGAGTCCGTCGCCGAATCGTTCCGGCGGGACGGGTCACGGGCCGTGGCGGAAAAGCTCGCCCTGGGCCCCAGCCGCATCCAGCTGCAGCGCAAGAACCCGGTCGCCTGGGCCGAATTCGTGCGCCAGCTGGGTGAGCACTCGGCCGAGGGCATGGCCCTGACCGTGCTCGGGGTCCAGCAGGCCCGGCCGTCGCTGTACGAGATCGCCGACGAGCTGCGGACGATCACAGCCCCGACTCTGATCGTCAATGGCGACGAGGACGAAGCCGTACTCGAGCCGGGCCTGCTGCTCAAGCGGACGATCGGCTCCGCCGGGCTGCTGGTCCTGCCCAACTCCGGGCACGCCCTGAACCTGGAGGAACCGGAGATCTACAACCGGATCGTGCGCACCTTCGTGGAGACTGTCGAGCGCGGCCAGTGGCCGACCCGCGACCCGCGGTCGCTGTCGTCGGCGATGGGGATCGGCGGGCGGCAGGGGTGAAGACCCGCCCGCTCGGACGCAGCGGCCTGGAGGTGTCAGTACTCGGGCTGGGCGGCAACACGTTCGGGCCGCCCCGCATCGACGCGATGACCACAACGGAGATCATCCAGGCCGCGCTCGACCGTGGCATCAACTTCATTGACACGGCGATCGGATACGGCCGCGGTGAGTCAGAGCGCTACATCGGCGCGGCGCTACGCGGACGGCGTGATGAGGCCGTGGTCGCCACCAAGTTCAACTTCATCGACCTCGACGGCGACCCGGTGGAG
>DASYAE010000242.1:0-4860 GCA_036501535.1 Actinocrinis sp.
AGAGCTGCCTGATCTTGACGTACCGCTGGATGTCCGGCCACTGGCCCGCAATGAGCAGGCCCGCCGCGGTTGCCGAGCCCAGGAACAGCAGCGCCTTGCCAATCGCCATGATCACTCCTCCAGACATCCCCGCCCGTCCCCGGCGCTAGCCGGAGGCGGAACTATTAGACTGCGCGTCTTCCCGCCGCTGGCAAGCGCAAACGCCGGCGGCCCGCCCTCTCCCTCCGCCGCGAGTTTTCCGCGCCGGGCCGGCGCTACTGCCAGGCGGCGGACGTGTGCTTCCAGGTCCGCGCGGCCCGCTCCTGGAGCTCGCGCAGGCGGGCGTCCTCGCGCTCGTACATCAGCCCGTAGACGAACGGGTTCTCCCCGGCCAGGAAGGCCCGCACGGCAAGCTCGCGCATGCAGCCCCTGGCGATGACGACATCCTGATGCTCGCCGAGAACCGACTGCAGCTTCTTCATCTGCTTCACCGACCGCTTCGCGCGCGAGCCCGAGACCGGGCGCAGCACCTCGGCCGCGTAACGGGCCCGCTTGACCGCCTTGCGCGTCTCGTGCAGTGCGATCTCGCGCCCGGCGCCAGGGGCCGCCCGCCGCGCGTGGCGCATCCTGCGGCGCGCCCGCCGGTAGGCCCGGCCGGCCGCGGCCGGCAGCTCGTCGCCGACCGGCTGCCCGGCCGCGGCGGCCAGCGGCGGGTCGCCCAGCAGCCGGTCCAGTTCGTCGAGCAGGGCCAGATAGCGTCCGGAGTCCAGGGCGTCCAGCACGGCCCGTCCGGCGGCGGCCCGCAGCGGCGCGAAGTGGACCTGCACGCGCGCGGCGGCCGACCCCATGACCAGCTCGGCGGGCACCTGCCGCAGCCGGTCCTCGACGCGCCCGGCCAGGATCTCGCCGTCCCTGACCTCGCCCAGCACCCGGCCGAGCCAGCGCAGCTCGTCACGGAGGTGCCTGGTCTCCGCCTTGCCGACAATCGTGCCGAAGGACTGCAGCGTGCTGCGCAGCCGCCGGGCGGCGACCCGCATCCGGTGGACCGAGTCGGGCTCGCCGCGGCGCACCAGCACGTCGAAGCTCTTCATCGTGTCGGCCTGGTCGCGGAGGTAGGCGAGCACGACCTCCGCCGTGGCAGACTTCCTGGTCAGCCGGTCTGCGCTGACCGCCGGCGGCAGCCGGTCGGCCAGGACGCGTTCCAGCTTGGCCGCGTGGCCCGCCCGGTGCAGCCCGCCGCGCTGCAGCAGCTTGTCCGCCGCCTCGAGCAGGCCGGTGTCCCCGGCGGTCAGCTCGAACTCCGCCTCCTGCCAGGTGGAGATCGTCGTGGCGCGGCCGAGGGACTGAGCCGAGACGTCATCCGCAACGATCTCGGCGAGCGAGACCCCGGCGTCATCGCTCAGGATCCTGCGGTGCCGGATGGTGGTGATGTGCGCCACCGGCCGCAGCGGCTCCCCCCGGCTGTACGCGAGGACCAGGCCGGCCAGTTCCGCGGGAATCTCGGACTCGGGCGATCCCAGCGGCTGCCATAGCTCGCGGCGCGCATCGGCGCCCGCGGGCAGCTTCAGGTGCCAGCCCTCGTCGGACCCGCCGCGGCGCCGCCGCAGCGTGATCCCCGCGCGGATCAGCCGCAGGTCGTCGGTGTCGTAGTACTCCGCCCGCAGCCTTTCCTGCCGGGGGTCGGATACCGACGCGACCTTAGGCAGGGCAGTGAGCGGCGGCAGCCGCAGGACCGGCGAGCCGGATTCGTATTTGCGTTCGGTCTCGCGGTGCTCGGTAGCCATCGATGCCATCAGCTCGCACTACCCAGCACCGACCAGGACTAACGGCTCGCTTTATAGCAAATTGACCCGCTGGGGCACCGTTCGGAGAAATTAAAGAACTTTGCTTCTTAACGGGGAGTTGTACTCGCTCTGGTCTGCCAGATGATCAGCGGCGCGGGCCGCTACTGCCATGATGGTCAGCGCCGGGTTCGCACTGCCCTGGGTGGGCAGAACGCTGCCATCGGTGATGAACAGGTTAGGTACCGCGAACGTCCGGCAGGTGCCGTCGACTACGCCGCTGCGCTCGTCGGCGGCCATCCTCGCCCCGCCGACCAGGTGGGCGTAGCGCTGGATGGTGATCACCTCGTCCGCGCCGGCCGCGTGCAGGATCGTCTCCATGACGTGCTGGGCGGCCTTGACCAGCTGCTGGTCGTTGTCGCACTGGGAGTAGGAGAAGCGGGCTACCGGCAGGCCGTGCCGGTCCTTCTCGTCGGCCAGCGTGACCCGGTTGTCCGGCAGCGGCAGGAACTCGCACAGCGCGCCCAGGCAGGCCCAGTGCACGTAGTCGCTCATGTACTCGCGCAGCGCCCGGCCCCAGTGCCCCTGCGCGGCCACGTGCTCGGCCCAGGTGATCGGCAACGGCGAGACGTTCTGGACGGAGAAGCCGCGCTTGTACGGCTGGGCCGGGTCGGTCTCGTAGAACTGCTCGCTGCTGACCTCGGGCGGCGGCACCTTGTACATCCGCACTTCGGCGTCGAACCGGCCGGCCGTCTGCGGCGCGCCCTGCACCATGAGGTAGCGGCCGACCTGGTCGAAGTCGTTGCACAGGCCATCGGGGAAGCGCTTGGACGCGGACAGCAGCAGCAGCCGGGGCGTCTCGATCGAGTAGCCGGCCACCGCGACCGACCTGGCCCGCTGGAAGCGCTGCACGCCGTCGCGCACGTAGTGCACGCCGGTCGCCCTGCCGGTGCGCTCGTCCACCTCGATGCGGGTGACCATGGCGTTCGCGCGGACCTCGGCGCCGTGCGCGAGCGCGTCCGGGATGTGCGTGATCAGCGGCGAGGCCTTGGCGTTGACCTTGCACCCCTGCAGGCAGAAGCCGCGGTAGATGCAGTGCGGCCGGTTGCCGAACCGGCCGTTGGCGATCGCGACCGGACCGACCTTCGCGGTGATGCCGGCCTTGCGGGCGCCGCGCAGGAACACCTCGCCGTTGCCGCCGACCCGATGCGGCCGGTGCGGATAGGAGTGCGGATCCCCCCACGGCCAGTGCTCGCCGGCCACCGGCAGCTCGGCCTCGATGTCGCGGTAGTACGGCTGGAGGTCGGCGTAGCCGATCGGCCAGTCCGCGCCGACGCCGTCGTTGGTCTGGGTGGCGAAGTCGCTGGGGTGAAAGCGCGGCGTGTAGCCGGCGTAGTGCACCATCGAGCCGCCGACGCCGCGGCCGGAGTTGTTCGAGCCCAGCGGTACCGGGTCGGAGCCGTCGATCACCCGCGGGTCGGTCCAGTACAGGTGGTGCGAGCCTGCCTCGTCGCTGACCCAGTCGGCGTCCGGGTCCCAAAACGGCCCGGCGTCCAGGCCGACGACCCGCCAGCCGCGCCGGGCCAGCCGCTGCAGCAGCGTGCTGCCGCCGGCGCCGCAGCCGATCACGGCCAGGTCGACCTCGTCGGCGTCGTCGAACCGGCGCATGGTGGCCCGCAGCCGGTGGTTGGTGCGGGTGCCGTCGTTGGGCAGCAGCCAGGCCGACTGGTTGCGATCGCGGACGCCGGCCATCAGTACCCCTCGCGGATGGGGTCGCGGGCCGGGATCGCGTCGGCGACCTCGAACGGCTCGCGGGCCTCCACGCCGGGGTTCTTGTAGCCGCGGGGATAGGCCGGGCCGGGAAAGCCGATCTCGTTCCAGACGTGCGGGTGCGCGTAGAAGGCAGTGCAGGCGTAGCGGGTCCACAGGCTCCACACGTGGCTGGCGTCCAGGCCGTGCCATTGCTTGCCCGACAGATCCTGGACCGCCTGGATGATGGCGCGCTGGTCGTCGGGGCGGCACCGGGCGAACGAGCGGCCGCACATATCCTGAGCGTCCTCGTCCAGGTACCGCAGGGTGTCCCGCCATGCCTGCGGGTCCTCGGGCATGTCCGCGTACCGCCAGCCGTCGGTCTGCATCTCGGCCAGCCGCGTGTCGATCATCGTGGCGACCGGGATCTTCCGCGCGCTATCTTCCTGGTCGCTGTCGGCCTGGTCGCCGTCGGCCTGGTCGCCGTCGGCCTGGTCGCCGTCCTGGCCGAGCAGGCGGTCGCACAGCGCGATCGCGGCGGCTTCCTCTGCCGAGCTGAAGAACCGCGCCTCCCGGGGGGTCTGCAGCCGGGCCAGCACGACGCCCGCGGTGACCGGGTCCCAGTGCCGGGCCTGCGCCGCCACGTCGAAGCCGGGAAACCTCTCCCCCGGTGCCTGCGCCGCGCCGCTCACTGTTCGCGGCGCAGGATCGCGGCGAGCAGGCCCATGCCGCCGACCATGGTCACCAGCAGCGGGGCGAGCACCGGCGGGCCCATCTCCATGTTGTAGCGGGCGTTGGACCAGCCGCCCGGCTTCTGCGCGATGCCGCGGGCGTGCAGGTAGGTGCCCTGCAGGCCGTTCGCCACGATGACGGCCGACGTGATGGGCAGCGCGGTCTTGGCCATCGTCCGGCTGAAGAACCCGGCGATGCCGGCAGCGGCGCCGACCGGCCCGAGCGCGACCGGCAGCCACATCATCTTGTTGCCGAAGCTGGCGCTGTCGTGCTCGAAGAAGATCTCGGCCGCGGTGACCAGCGCTCCGGCGGCGGTCAGCGCGGACAGGGTGCGCTCGAAGTGACCGGTCTGGATGTCGCCGATGATCCGGTCGATGCCGTGGCCTGGCCGCGTGCGCCTGGACGTTCTCAGCATGTCAGGCTCCTCCCCTTCGGCTACGGCTTCAGCTCGTTGATCCGGTCCTTGAGCAACGTCGTCGCGATCGTGGCCTTGCGCGGCTGGCCGCGCAGGAACGCCTCGGTGAACTTCTTGGCCTGCTCGTACTCGACCTTGCCGGGCAGCGGCGGCTCGTCCGGGTTGACGTTCACGTCCACCAGCACGGGCCCGGAATGGGCAAGC
>DASYAE010000243.1:0-1572 GCA_036501535.1 Actinocrinis sp.
GGGGTCCAGGTATCCCAGCTGCTCGAGCTGGTCCTCGGGCTGCTGGGCCGGCTCAGTGCCAGGCGGCCGCTGCTGCTGGTGCTCGAGGACCTGCACTGGTCCGACCAGTCCACCCGGGAGCTGGTCGCCTTCCTGATCAGGTCGCTGCGCGGGGTCCGGGTCGTGCTGCTGGCCACCTACCGGTCCGACGAACTGAACCGTCGCCACCCGCTGCGGCCATTGATCGTCAGCTGGGACCGGCTCCGCACGGTGCAGCACGTGGAGCTGCGCCGGTTCGAGCCGGGGGAGGTCGCCGCCCAGCTCGGCGCGATCCTCGGCACCGAGCCCGCCGCCGGGCTCGTCGACCAGGTCTTCGACCGGTCCGGCGGCAACGCCTACCTGGTGGAGGAGCTGGCCGGCCTGGTGCGCGGCGGCGGCGATCCGGCCGATCTCCCGCCGTCCCTGGCGGACGTGCTGCTCAGCCGGGTCGACGCGCTCAGCCCGGAGGCGCAGCGGCTGCTGCGGACCGCGGCGGTCGCGGGGCGCAGCGTACCCGACAAACTGCTCGGCGAGGTGGCGGGAGTCGGCGACCCGGAGTTCTACGCCGGGCTGCGCGAGGCGGTCGAGAGCCACCTGCTCGTGGTCGACCACACCGGCCGGGGCTACTCGTTCCGGCACGCGCTGACCAGGGACGCGGTCTACGAGGACATGCTCCCGGGCGAGCGCGGTGCCCTGCACGCCGCCTACGGCGAGGCGCTCACCCGCGACCCGGATCTGGCCGGAGACGACGCCGCGGTACCCGCCGCGCTAGCCCACCACTGGTACGCGGCCCTGGACCTGCCGCGCGCGCTGCCGGCTTCGATCGCCGCGGCCCGGCAGGCGCTCACCACATTCGCCCCAGCCGAGGCGCAGCGCCACCTGGAACGGGCGCTGGAGATCTGGCCCCGGGTCCCCGACGCGGAGGAGCGCACCGGCCTGGACCAGGCCGAGGTGGCGAGCCTGGCAGGCGAGGCCGCCTACCAGGCGGGCGCCATCGACCGCTCGCTGTCCCTGTTCGACCAGGCCCTGGCCGGACTCCCGGCCGAAGGCGACGCCGTCCGGCGTGCGCTGGTGCTCGACCGGCGCGCGCGCACGCTGCGGGACACCGGGCGCGAGCCTGAGGCGATCACCGCCCTGGAGGAGGCGCTCGCCCTGCTGCCCGCCGACCAGGTAACCAGGGCGCACGCGGTCGTCCTCTCCTCGCTGGCCATGTCCGTCTGGCGCGCCAACGACATGGACGCCACGATGAGCCTGGCCGCCCGCGCGGTGCAGGCCGCGCGCGAGGTCGGCGCGGTCCAGCAGGAGGCCGACTCGTCCATCACCCTCGGTTCGGCCCGGGGCTACCTGAGCGCGGACGACGCCGGTCTTGACGACCTCCGGGCGGGTCTGGCCCTGGCCACGGACATCGGCGCACACTTCATCGCGCTGCGCGCCTACGTGAACATTTCCGACGTGCTGGAGCTCCTCGGCCGGCACCAGGAGGCGGCCGACGCGGCCCGCGAGGGGATGGCGCTGGCCGACCGGGTCGGGCTGGCCCGGTCCCTGGGTGCCTTC
>DASYAE010000244.1:0-5822 GCA_036501535.1 Actinocrinis sp.
CATCGTGATCAAGCTGAAACCCTCGACCAACAAACTAGCTGAGACCCAATCAAACTGGATCTATCTTTAGGGCAGTGGGGCGGGCGGGGGTGTTGCTGCCAGCGTCGCCGCACGATATCGCCGCTCCCGATGATCGTCTCCGGCGGCCCCCACCGGCGCAACAGCTCTCCGGGAGCACGCCACCGCGCGCAAGTCGGCGCGGGGTTCGGATCGCCGGCGGCCGGACCGGCGCCGGAAATGCCGGACGGCCCCACCGCCGCACTCGGTAGGGCCGTCCGATCCCGCTGAGGTGCGGCGGGATGCGACAGAAAGCTTTAAGGGGGCCGTCAGCCGCGGGCGACGTCCTCGAAGGCGCGCTCGAGGATGTCGAGGCCCTGGTTCAGCAGGTCGTCGCCGATCACCAGGGGCGGCAGGAGGCGCAGCACGTTGCTGTAGGTACCGCAGGTCAGCACGATAAGGCCGGCCCGGTGGCACGCCGCGGCGACGCGTCCGGTGAAGGCCGCGGCCGGGTCCTTGGTGCCCGGCTCGACCAGCTCCAGCGCGATCATCGCGCCGCGGCCGCGGACCTCGCCGATCTGCGGGTACTCCGCGGCCAGCTTGGTCAGCCGGGGGATCATCGCGTCGCCGATGTGGCGGGCCCGTGCCGGGAGGTCGAGCGCCCGCATGGTGTCGATCGCGCCCAGCGCCGCGGCGCAGGCCACCGGGTTGCCGCCGTAGGTGCCGCCGAGGCCGCCGGAGTGCGCCGCGTCCATGATCTCGGACCGGCCGGTGACCCCGGCCAGCGGCAGCCCGCCGGCCAGGCCCTTGGCTGTGGTGACCAGGTCCGGCACGACGCCCTCGTGGTCGCAGGCGAACCAGTCGCCGGAGCGGCAGAACCCGGACTGGATCTCGTCCGCCACGAACACGATCCCGTGCTCCCGGCAGAACTCGGCGATCCGCGGCAGGAAGCCCTCCGGCGGCACCACGAAGCCGCCCTCGCCCTGGATCGGCTCGATCACCACCGCGGCCGTGTTGTGCGCGCCGACCTGCTTCTCGATCAGCGCGATCGCCTGTTCGGCGGCCTCGGCGGCGCAGTTCTCCGGGCCGGTCGGCCAGCGGAACGGGTACGCCATCGGCACCCGGTAGACCTCCGGCGCGAACGGGCCGAAGCCGTCCTTGTACGGCTGGTTCTTCGCGGTCAGCGCCATCGTCAGGTTGGTCCGGCCGTGGTATCCGTGGTCGAACACCACCACGGCCTGGCGCTTGGTGTAGGAGCGGGCGATCTTGACCGCGTTCTCCACCGCCTCGGCGCCCGAGTTGAACAGGGCCGACTTCTTCGGATGGTCGCCCGGGGTCAGCTCGTTGAGTGCTTCGCAGACCGCGACATATGACTCGTACGGCGTAACCATGAAGCAGGTGTGGGTGAACCGCTGCACCTGTTCGACCGCCAGGTTCACCACCGCCTGGGCGCTGTTGCCCACCGAGGTCACCGCGATGCCCGAGCCGAAGTCGATCAGCGAGTTGTCGTCCACGTCGACCACCACGCCGCCCCCGGCGCGATCGACGAACACCGGCAGCGTGGTCGACACGCCCTGCGCGACCACCGCGTTGCGGCGGGCGAACAGCTCGCGCGACTTGGGGCCGGGGATCTCGGTCACCAAGCGCAGTTCCTGCGGTACCGACGGGCCACCGACGGTACGGGAGGGGAGGGTCATCGCCGGGCGCTCCTTAAGAGAGGCGTAGAGACGGCGGTCGGGGTGCGGCTTCGACGTTAGCCGACCAACCGGCACCTGGCACCTGGCAGCCCGTCGGACCTTTCGGGTGGTTGCCTGGCAACGTGTCGTGCGGGCCGGGGGCGCAGTGTCCGGTGGTGTCTGGCCCAGAGCCGCGCTGCCGTTACCATTCGCAGTGGAGAGCGTGGAGAACACAGAGCACGCAGCAGAGCACGCACACGAGTCGGACGAGTCGTAGCGCGAGGCCCGCCTCGGCGCGGAGGGGATGAGGGCCCAGTGGCGAGACAGCGCGGGGCGGCCCGGCCGAAGCAGTCCTCGCTTTCGCCGCTGCCCGCCCAGCCGACCGGGCCCGACGAGAGGCCGGCGATCGATCCGAGCGCCGTGTTCCCCTCCTCCGCGCAGGGCCACGGGATGCGTCCGGGCTGGTACCCCTGCCCCAGCGGCGCGGCGCAGCTGCGCTACTTCAACGGCTCCAAGTGGACCGACGAGGTGCGGCCCGACCTGCTCGGCTGGGTGCACGGCCGGCGGATCCTCGACATGCCGGGCCTGTTCGCGTTCGGCCGCGGCACCGGCGAGGAGGCCCAGGGCCGCCGCACGCTGACGACGCGCCAGTGGCGCAAGCTGCGCAATTCCCTGATCGCGCTGCCGATTCTCTACCTCGTCCTGCTCATTCCGGTGGGCCTGTTCGCGAGCGTGATCGGTATTCCGTCCGGACCCGTCCGGGTGGTCTATCCGCTGCTCATCTGCGTCGGCTGCGGCTATTACGGCGATTGGCTCGGCGCGTACCGCCATCTGAGGGACCGTTACTTCGCGCCGCCACGCACGGTCACCGTCGCGCCGGTGGCGCGCCCCGACCTGTGGGCCGAACTGCGCTCGGCCGGCTACGAAACCGCCGCGCGCCGCCTCGACGAAGAGGTGGACGGCGGGCAGCTGACCGACGTGGACTACGTGCGGGTCGCCCGCGTGGTCAAGCAGTCCGCCCGGTCCGGCTCGCCCGAGCGGCTGCGCCCGGTGGCGCTGCAGATCGAGGAGCACGGCGGCGCCGCCTTCGTGCACGCCTCGCAGCAGCGCGACCTGCCGGTGCCCCGGCTGGTCCAGCACGACCTGATCACCGGTCAGGCCCGGCTCGGCATCGCCGCGGACACCGCCCGCAACCCGGCCGGCTACCAGCGCCGCTGGTTCGCCCTCGACACCGAGGTGCTGCGCACCTCGATGCTGGTGATCGGCCCGGCCGGGGCCGGCAAGACCCGCTCCTTCGCCCGGCCGATCATCGAGATGCTCGGCCTGCAGACGCTGGTCGGCCTGGCCTCGGTGGTGGTGATCGACCCGAGCGGGTCGGCCTTCGGCCCCGAGGTGCTGCCCGGCTTCTTCGACGTCGACATCGACCCGACCCGGCCCGCGCCGCGCCGCGCCGCCGCCGACTCTGCGTCTGCCGACGCTGCGTCTCCCGAGTCTGGGTCCGCCGAGCCGGAAGCGGGCTGGGGCTTCGACCTGTTCGGCGGCGCCACCACCCCGGACGAGGCGGCCGACCGGCTGGCCGGCGCACTGCTGCCGCCGGAGACGGCGCGCGACGACCCGACGGCCGACTCGGCCGCGCGCAACACCCTCTACACCGTCATCTCGGGTTTCCACCAGCGGGAGAACCGATACCCGACGTTGCGCGAGCTCATCGACGCGGCGCTGCGGGACAGCTCGGTGACGCTCCTGAACGAGCGGCTTCGACTGCTCGACCGGCCGGCCCTGATCGACCTGTTCGACGGGCGCGCGCGGCGATTCTCCATGCGCGCCATCAACAAGCCGACCCGAGTGCGTATCGCGCTGCCGGAAGGTAGCTCGCCGCAGGCCGCCCGGATCATGGCGCGGCTGGCCATCGCCCAGTTCGTCCAGGTGGTCGCCGCTCCGGACGCCGACCGCAGCGTCTTCAAGGGCCTGGTCGTGGACGAGGCCGGCCGGTTCGTGGACGAGTACGTGGTGCAGGGCCTGCAGCGGGCCCGCGCGTCCAACGCCGGGATAGTGCTGCTGGCCCAGTCGATGGGGCAGTTCCCCGAGCATCTGCGCTCGGCGGTGTTCACCGGCACCGGCTGCAAGGCGGTGTTCGCCGGGGTCGAGCCGCAGGACGCGCGCTACTTCGCGGAGTACTGGGGCACCGTCTGGGCGGCGCAGACCACTGTCACCACCGGCGCGTCGAACCGCGCCGACACCGGCCACAGCGCCGCGCCCGGCGAGAAGCGGCGCGCCAAGCCGCTGGTGCAGGCGCTGACCGGCAACACCTCGGTCGAGCAGTACCGGTCGGTGGCCACGCAGGCGGTGGAGCGGCCGGTCTGGTCGCTCTCGGAGATCATCAACGACGTGCCGACCGGGCACGCCCTGGTCTCGCTGGCGACGCCGGACGGCCTGCGCACTCCTCCGGTGCTGGTCAACCTGCGCGCCTGACTGCTGTATCTGATTCTGATGCTGTACCTGATGCAGTGTCAGGTCGGACACCGCAGTCCGGTTTGGCAGCATGGAGGCGGAGCCCGGTTTCCGGCTGCAGGGTGTAGGGCGACGCGTCGGCGCGCCGGACTTACCCTTGATCAGAGCCGATAGCAGCGATTCCAGCAAGTGAGGACACGCCGTTGAGCACGTACGAAGCCGCCGCCGGTCCGCGCCCGTTCTGGCTCGCCGGAACCGCGGTGACCGGGCCGGAATCCCTCAAGGTGACCAATCCCTACAACGGCGACCTGGTGGCCCGGGTGTCCGTGCCGGACGACGAGCAGGTCGAGCAGGCCGTCATCGCGGCCGCCGAGGCGGCCCGGACCACTGCGGCGCTGCCCGCCCACGTGCGCGCCGCCGCCCTCGAACACGTCTCTCGCCGGCTCGCCGAGCGGATCGACGAGATCACCGCGCTGATCACGGCGGAGAACGGCAAGCCGGCCAAGTGGGCCAGGGCCGAGGCCGGCCGCGCGGTCTCGGTCTTCCGCTGGGCCGCCGAGGAGGCGCGCCGGTTCAACGGCGAGATGCAGCGGCTCGACACCGATTCGGCCGCCACCGGCCGCACCGCGATCGTGCGCCGCTTCTCCCGCGGCCCGGTGCTCGGCATCGCGCCGTTCAACTTCCCGCTCAACCTGGTGGCGCACAAGGTCGCCCCGGCCATCGCGGTCGGCTCGCCGATCATCCTCAAGCCGGCCCCCGGCACGCCGCTGTCCGCGCTGCTGCTCGGCGACATCCTAGCCGAGACCGACCTGCCGCCCGGCTCCTGGTCGGTGCTCCCGGTGCCCAACGACCGGATGTCCGCGCTGACCGCCGACCCGCGGCTGCCGGTGATCTCCTTCACCGGCTCCGGCCCGGTCGGCGCGATGATCGAGGAGGCCGCCCCGCACAAGCACGTCACGCTGGAGCTCGGCGGCAATGCGGCGGCCGTGGTGCTGGCCGACTACGCCACCGAGGAGCAGCTGGACTGGGCCGCCACCCGGATCGCCGCCTTCTCCAACTACCAGGGCGGGCAGTCCTGCATCGCGGTGCAGCGCGTCGTGGTCGACCGCGCGGTGCACGACCGGCTGCTGGCCAAGCTGGTTGACGCGGTGGCGGCGCAGCGCACCGGCGACCCGGGCGACCCGGCCACCGATGTCGGCCCGCTGATCAACGAGGCGGCCGCGCGGCGCGTGGAGGCCTGGGTGGACGAGGCCGTGGCCGGCGGGGCGAAGGTCCTGACCGGCGGCCGGCGGGACGGCACCGCCTACGCGCCGACCGTGCTGGTCGACGCGCCCAAGGACGCGAAGGTCGTGCGCGAGGAGGTCTTCGGGCCGGTCCTGGTGGTCCAGCCGGTGGACGGCACGGACGAGGCCTTCGCCGCGGTCAACGACTCGGACTTCGGCCTTCAGGTGGGCGTGTTCACCGACGACCTGAAGGCGGCCTTCCGGGCCCACCGCGAGCTCGAGGTCGGCGGCGTCATCATCGGCGACGCCCCGAGCTATCGCGCGGATCAGATGCCGTACGGCGGCGCCAAGGGCTCCGGCGTGGGGCGCGAGGGCGTCCGATACGCGATGGAGGACTACACGTACGAGCGCGTGCTCGTGCTGACGGGCATCGATCTCTGAAACCGGCTCCGGCTCTGTATGTACGGCGGCCCGG
>DASYAE010000245.1:0-38943 GCA_036501535.1 Actinocrinis sp.
CCCGACCCCGCCAGCCTGCTACCGGGCCTCCTGACAGCTACCCGGACCGGACTTCCACCGGCAAGCGACGACGAGCTTGCGGGTCAGTCATTAACCAGACATTCGATCAATTTCCCTTCCCTACTGGACGCACAGGAGCCCCCTGATGTATTCCGATGCGAGTTCGAGCCCGAGTGCCAGCACGAGCCCGAGCACGAACACGAGCGCAAGCACGAGCACCATCACGAACACTTCGCCGCGCCGGCTGGCACGGGCAGCCGGCGGCCTGTACCTGACCAACATCGTCTTCGGCGCCTTCGCCCTCGGCCTGGTCCCGGCGATACTGATCGGGTCCAATCTGGCGACGACGGCCCACAACATCGAGACCCACGAGTTCCTGTACCGTTCCGGCCTGGCGGCACACATCGTGGTCACCCTGACCAACGTCCCGATGGCAGTGATCTTCTACGAGCTGTTCGCCGTGGTCAACCGCCGCCTCGCCCTGCTGGACGCGTGCTTCACCCTGGTGGCGACCGCCGTCGAGACCGCCGGCCTGATGAACCAGTTCACACCGCTGCTCCTCCTGAACAACGGCCCCGACGCGGGCGCGATACCGACCTCGCAGCTGCAGGCCCTGGCGCATCTGTCGACCGATCTGTCGCCGATCAACTACAGCATCTACACGATCTTCTACGGCTGCGACATCGCCATCGTCGCCTACCTGGTGTACACCTCGACGTTCCTGCCGAAAACAATCGGCGCGCTTCTGGCGATCGACGGCTTCGTCTACCTGGCCAACGGCTTCACGAACGTCCTCGCCCCCGGAGTCTCCGCCCACCTAGCCCCCTGGACCGAGCTGCCCCCGCTCCTCGGCGAGGGATCGCTCTGCGTGTGGCTCCTCATCGCGGGCGTGAACGTCCAGAGGTGGAAGGCCAGAGCGGCCATGACAACCCGGGCCCTGCCGACTCCCCTGGATGAGACAGCCTAACCGCCCAATGCCGTTCGTTTCATCTGCTCGGTATCGGCAGCCCGGCTCCTGCGCGCAGTCTCGCCATACGCCGCAAGGTGGTCAACAGACGGCTGAGGCACCAGGATCGCGGCCCGCGCCGATTGCTCGGCCCGGACACGTGGTCCGAGCCTTCGGTTCGGTGCCCTCGGCGCGATTCGAACGCGCGACTTTTCGCTTAGGAGGCGAACGCTCTATCCCCTGAGCTACGAGGGCGGGTGTGGTGGGTTGGCCGTCACCGGGGAACAGCCTACCGGGTGGCGCGGCGTACTTGCCGCAGGGTTTCGTCGGCGCGGGGGCGGGCCGGTCCGGGCGGGATCAGCGGCGGGTGGTGAAGAGGACGTAGCCGTAGCTGAGGCCCAGGGCGTCGGGGTGTGCGGCCAGCCAGGCGTTCGCGATGTCGGCGGGGAATTCCAGGCGCAGGACGGACTCGAAGTCGCTTCGGCGGGTGAAGCGCCATTCACTCATGACCTCGGTGCGCTCGGCGGATCGGGCGGCCCACCAGTCGTCCGTGGCCCGGCCGCCGCCCTGGGCTTGGGAGGTCGTGGAGGCGCGCAGGAGTTCCGCGAACTGGCCACGGTTCAGGTCGTTGTCGACCACGACGAGGGCGCCGCCCGGCTTGAGCACGCGCATGGCTTCGGCCAGGCCGGGTTCGCAGCCGGGTGGGAAGAAGTAGGCGAAGCGGGCGTGGATGATGTCGGCGGAGGCGTCTGGGAGCGGGATGTGCTCGGCCGAGCCGTGCAGGACTTCGACTCGGGAGGATGGCATGGCCCCTGCCCGGTTCTCGATCTCGTAGAGCGTCGGGTCGCCGCCCTGGTTGGGCGCGGGGCTGAAGTCCGCGAGGTGCACGGCGCTCATCCTG
Source organism: Actinocrinis sp. (assembly GCA_036501535.1). Taxonomy (GTDB): domain Bacteria; phylum Actinomycetota; class Actinomycetes; order Streptomycetales; family Catenulisporaceae; genus DASYAE01. Next base: position 1,848 of record DASYAE010000245.1, read on the forward strand.
GCAGCGGATCGGCTCGAGTGCAGGTGGATTCCGGCTCGAGGCCGGTCGCCGGGCACCGTGACGCTGCTCACAATTTCGCGATATAGCGCCTTCGTGTCAGCGCCGTGTCAGAGCGCCAGCCTACGGTTCTTGAGACTGACATGGACTGACCGATCACACCGAAATCCGATGGGGGAACCGTGGCCGCAATCGCCCGGTGGTGTTTCCGCAATCGCGGGAAGGTGCTCGCCCTCTGGCTCATCGCGCTGTTCGTCATTGCCGGCGTGGCGCGCAGCTGGGGCAGTGCCTACTCCACCTCGTTCTCATTGCCCAACACCGACTCGACCAAGGCCATGAACCTCCTGCAGAGCCAGGACTCGAAGGCTTCCGGAGACCAGGACACCATCGTCTGGCACGTCACCTCGCCGACCGCGAAGGTGACCGACCCGGCCGTGGAACAGACCATGACGCAGGTGCTGCAGAAGGTGGCCGGCCTGCCCGAGGTCGTTTCCGTGGCCAGCCCCTATGCCGCGCACGGCGGCGTGCAGATCAGTGCCGACGGGCGCACCGCGTACGCGCAGGTCGACTTCGCCGAGCAGGCCGCCCAGCTGACCACGCAGGACGTCCAGAAGGTCGTGACCACTGCGCAGTCGGCCAAGTCGGCCTCGCTCGACGTGGAGCTCGGCGGGACCGCGATCGAGTCGGCCCAGCAGACCCAGACCTCCTCGGCCGAGTCGCTCGGCTACCTCGCCGCGGTGATCGTGCTGCTGCTCGCCTTCGGCTCCCTGATCGGCGCGCTGCTGCCGATCTTCATCGCGATCTTCGGGCTCGGCATCGGCACCTCGCTGATCGAGATCACCTCGCACGGCATGTCCATCCCGTCGCTGGCCCCGATCCTGGCCGCGCTGATCGGCATCGGCGTCGGCATCGACTACGCGCTGTTCATCGTGACCCGGTTCCGCAACGGGGTGAAGTCGGGGCTCACGCACGAGGACGCCGTGGTCCAGTCGCTCAACACGTCCGGCCGCGCGGTGCTGTTCGCCGGCGCGACCGTCTGCATCGCCCTGTGCGGCCTGCTGACCACGCAGATGGGCTTCCTGTCCGGGGTCGGGGTGGGCGCCGCGATCGCGGTGGCCACCGTGGTGGTCGCGGCGATCACGCTGCTGCCGGCGCTGCTCGGGTTCAAGTTCATCGGCAAGCGGGTCATGGCCCGACGGGAGCGCCGGAAGATGCGGGCGAGCGGCCCGATCACCGGCGACCCCATCGGGGTGTGGGCGCGCTGGGCGAAGGTGGTGGAGAAGCGGCCGAAGCTGCTGGCCCTGGCCGCCGTGGTGATCATGGGCGTGCTGATCATCCCGACGCTGTCGCTGCGGATGGGCTCCTCGGACCAGGGCAACGACCCGAGTTCGACCACCACGCGCCAGGCGTACGACCTGCTGGCCGACGGCTTCGGGCTGGGCTTCAACGGACCGCTGCTGATCGTGGCCCAGCTCGAGTCGCCGGGCGACGCGGCCGCGGTGACCCACCTGGCCGCCCAGATCAAGGCGGTGCCGGACGTGGCGACCGTCGCGGCCGCCCCGGTCGCCAACGGCGCGAAGGTGGCGACCATCGAGGTGGTGCCGAAGACCTCGCCGGAGTCGGCGCAGACCGCCGACCTGGTGAACCAGCTGCGCGGCAGCGTCATCCCGCAGGCGGAGCAGGGTACGACGATGCACGCCTACGTCGGCGGCGTCACCGCGATCTACCAGGACTTCGCCGGGGTCATGCAGTCCAAGCTGCCGCTGTTCATCGCGGTGGTGATCGGACTCGGCTTCCTGCTGCTGCTGGTGGCCTTCCGCTCGCTGGCCGTGCCGCTGGCCGCCGCGGTGATGAACCTGCTGGCCGCGGGCGCCTCGTTCGGCGTGATCGTGGCGATGTTCCAGTGGGGCTGGGGCTCGAACGCGCTGGGGCTCGGCGCGGCCGGGCCGGTCGAGTCCTGGCTGCCGGTGATGATGCTGGCCATCCTGTTCGGCCTGTCGATGGACTACCAGGTGTTCCTGGTCAGCCGGATGCACGAGGAGTGGGTCCGCACCCACGACAACCGGCGGGCGGTGCGCATCGGCCAGGCCGAGACCGGACGGGTGATCACCGCCGCGGCGACCATCATGGTCTGCGTGTTCCTCTCGTTCCTGATCCTGGGTCAGCGGGACGTGGCCGAGTTCGGCATCGGCCTCGCGTCGGCGGTCCTGCTGGACGCGTTCGTGCTCCGGATGCTGCTGGTGCCGTCGGTCATGCAGCTGGTCGGCAAGGCCAACTGGTGGATCCCGGCATGGCTGGACCGGATCCTGCCGCACCTGTCCGTGGAGGGCGGCGGCGACCAGCCGGTGCCGAACGCGCAGCTCGACCCGGTGCTGTTCGGCGACCGCGGAGCGAAGAGCGCGGCCGGGGACGAGGGCGAGCCGGAAGACGTCCTGGTGGGCAGCGGCTCAGGCCGATAGCTAGGACTGGGATAAGGCAGCGCCGATAGACACGGCGGTGGGGAAGCGCGATCGGGTCGCGCTTCCCCACCGCTGGTTTTGTTGGCGCTGGTTTTTATTGGCGCTGTCTTATTGGCGCTGCGCGGAACAGGTCGTCAGCCGCGGTGTGGCGCCAGCCGACGCAGCCTCAGGTACATCTCGCAGCCTAGGCAGTAGTCGAATGCGGCATTGAGGAACGCCGCGGCCAGGGCAGCGGCGGTCATGATGATGCCGAGCGGGGTGACGCCGGCGAGATAGCCGACTGCGCCGATGCCCACGAAGACGAGAGCGACGCCCTGCGCGAAACGAGGCGGGGCCGGGTCCTCGAGTTCGGTCGGATTGCCGAGCCTCGGGCGGATCAACGAGCGGTAGATGTAGCCGTAGGGCGCGTACCTGATGCCGGCAATGGCGCCTATCGCGAAGACCACGGCCTGCGCGGCCAATAGCCAGCCGCTGCTGGTCACCAGGACGATGACGAGGACGACGGCGGTGATAGCCGCGCCGAAGCGTGGACTGCGGGGATCGATGAGTGCAGGTGTTGCGGAGGTCGGAGTTGCAGAGGACACGGGGAGCGCTCCATGACAAGGGATGAGCAGTTGAGATGTGACGTCTAGGGCGATGGCCGCCATAGCCGCGTCGATCACAGAGACGTCGGTCGCGGCGGTGACGTGATCGGTCAGAATCGCCCGAGACATGCACTGGTGCAGACGTGGCAGTGGTCCACTGCCCGCCTGCGGGTGAGCGCAGTGCCCGGCCTTATTTCGCCTGGCATATGTTCATCGTACGAGCCCGTCAAGGGCTCCGATCACGTCTATGACCTGCTGCTTGCGCGGGACGCCTGCGGCGCGCCCGGCCACCCGGCCGGCCGAGTCGAGGATCAGCGTCGTCGGGGTGCGCCGGACGCCGAGCTCGCGGACGAGGTCCAGGTGGGATTCGGCGTCCACCTCGACGTGCGCGACTCCGTCGGTCGCGGCGGCGACGTCCGCCAGCACGACCCTGGTCGCCCGGCACGGCGCGCAGAATGCCGAGGAGAACTGCAGCAGCGTGGCACGCTCGCCGAGCGCACCGCCGATCTTCTCCCCGGTGAGGGCGCCGGGGGCGGCGTCGGCCGGTTCCGCGGCGGGCACTGGCGTCGGCGACTCGGGCTGAGGACGCACCCGCACCTGCCCGTCGGTCCTCCTGCGCACAAGCCCGAAAACCGTGGCCGCCACCAGCACTGCGACCACCACGATCAGACCCGTCGTCATACCCGCTTGCAGCAGCGGACGGCACTGCGTTATTCCGCCATCACAGTGACGCTCCGTCAGTTGTCGAGCAAAGCTGTCAATCAAAGTTGACAACCGTCCCGTGTCAACCTACATTGACAGCATGAGCGAAGGAGTCCAGCTCGCCGAGCAGGCGGGCAGCCAGGACCCGGCGATCGGGCTGCGGGCGGTGCGGGCACTGCGCGAGCTGGCCGAACGGCTTGAGGCCGCGCAGGTGGCCAGCGCCCGCGGCCGGGGCTGGTCCTGGCAGCAGATCGCCGACTGCCTCGGCGTGTCACGGCAGGCGGTGCACAAGAAGCACCACGGCACCGCGGATCCGGCGCTGCGCCGGCGGTTCCGCTGAAGGGAGAGAGCAGCGTTGTTGGAACGATTCTCCGACACGGCGCGCGGCGCCGTGCGGCAGGCGCGTGACCAGGCGCACGGCCTGCATCACGACTACATCGGCACAGAGCATCTGCTGCTCGCGCTGCTGACCGGCGATGGCGGGATCGCGACCAGGGTTCTTCAGGCACACGGAGTCTCCCAGGAGACGGTGCGAGCCGCGATCGTCGACGAGAGCGGCGAGGATCTCGATCGCGAGGCCCTGGCCACCTTGGGCATCGACCTCGACGTGGTGCGCGCGGCCGTCGAGGCGAGCTTGGGGCCCGGCGCGCTGGACGCTCCGGCGTCCTCGGCACCGGGCGGCGGCCGGCAGCCGTTCACCCGGTCGATCAACCCGGCCCGCCGTCCGGTCGGCCCCTGGTTCACCCGGCCGGCGAAGAAGTCGCTGGAACTCGCGCTGCGCGAGGCGGTGCAGCACCACCGCCGCGAGATCGACAGCGGGGACCTGCTGGTCGGCATCATCCGGGCCGAGGGCGGGCTCGGCGCGCGGATCCTGGAGAAGCTGGGCCAGGACCTTGAGACGCTGTGCGCTGAGGCAGTCGCAGCGCCTCGCACCGAGGCCGCTTAAGGCACCCTGCGCTGCCTATCCCCTTGCCTGCATCGGCCCGCCCACATCAGCTGGCCCACATCAGCACAGTCCACGGCCCGGCCCCGCATGATCGGGGCCGGGCTGCAGCGTGCTTACGGGCTCCTTATCGGCCAAATGGGATCGTCGGTCTGGTAACAGACACACGCGAATAGGCGGATGACGTGATTAAGACAGTCGGAACGGCCGTTGTCGGCGCCCTCCTGTGCGCCGCGCTGCTTGCCGGCTGCGGCGAAAAGGCCGCGGCGGCAGGCGGATCGGGTGCCGGCGGCGCGCAGAGCACATCGTCCCCGACCGCCGCGGGAAACCCGGGCGCCGCGAACGAGCCGAGCGGGGCGGCCGCGGTCGACTCCGAGCTGAATTCGGTCGACCAGCAGCTCGGCGCAGCCGGCTCGGACGTCGCCAAGGCCACCCAGAGCCCCTCCGACGGCGACGGCAGCTGACCGGCCCCAGGCCGACCCCACCGGGGCCCGACCGGGACCCCCGACGACAGCGCGATCCCAACGCGATCCCGAAGATCAGAAAAAGGTCGATGACGTGAAAGCACTCGTTCGCATCAGCGCGATGGCCGCGGGGGCGGCGCTCGCCCTCGTAGCGGCGCTGCCCGCGCAGGCCGACTCCTCGTCGGCGAGCCCCTCGCCCTCCGCGGCCTCTGGCAAGGGCGCCGCCAAGGACAGCCTGTCCGCGGCACAGGCGCTGGTCACCTCCCGGATCGATGGCAGGCTCTCCACCCTGCAGGCGTTGACCACCTCGATCAACAGCTCGAAGTACCTGGCCAGCGCAGACAAGACGACGCTGGCCAACCAGATCGGCTCCGACACCTCGGGCCTGACCGCGCTGAAGAGCAAGGTGGCCAGCGAGACGACAGTGGCCGCCGTGCGGACGGACGCGGTCGCCATGGTCGACGACTACCGCGTCTACCTTCTGATGGCGCCTCAGGTGCGGCTCTCCGACGCCCTCGACGCCGAGGCCGCCGCGGCCACGACCCTGCAGAACGCCTACACCAAGCTCTCCACGCTGCTCTCCCAGAACGGCGGGATCACCTCGGCCGAGCAGTCCGAGCTCTCGGACATGCAGGCGCAGATCAACGCCGCGAAGTCGGCGGACAACGGGCAGATCGCCACGCTGCTCGGGCTCAAGCCGGGCCCGGACGCCTCGTCGCTGACCGGCTCGGTGAAGGCGGTCTCCGCGGCGGCCAAGTCGGCCCGCGGCGACCTGGTCAAGGCCCGCGCCGACGCCAAGCAGCTGCGCTCCGCGGTCAAGTCGGCCAAGCCGAGCTCGCCGGCCGCCTCGGCCTCGGCGTCGTCCTCGGCTTCCTGAGGTCCCCGCTCGCTCAAGCCAGCTGAACAGCCCGAAAGCCCGTCCGGTCCGGCATTTTCCACCCCGCTGGTGCGCATCCGTGTGCCCAGGTAAAAGATGGGGGCATGAGCGATGCATTCCTCTCCGGAACCGACATGATCAGCACTCGCAACGGCGAGCAGATCGAGGCGTACACGGTCAAAGCCCAGGACCCGGCCCCGCGCGGCGGCGTCGTGGTGATCCACCACATGCCGGGTTACGACGAGCGCAGCAAGGAGATCACCCGCTGGTTCGGCGCCCTCGGCTTCAACGCCGCGATGCCTAACCTGTACTGGCGCGACGCGCCGGGCGCCAGCCCGGACGACGCCTCGGCCGCGGTGCGGGCCAGCGGCGGGGTGCCGGACGAGCGCCTGGTGACCGACGCGGCGGCCGCGGCGGACTTCCTGCGCGGGCTGCCGAACGCCAACGGCAAGGTCGGCATCATCGGCTACTGCTCCGGCGGGCGGCAGTCGGTGCTGGCCGCGTGCAGCCTGCCGCTGGACGCCGCAGTGGACTGCTACGGCGCCTTCGTGACCGGCACGCCGCCGCAGAACGACCCGATGAGCACCGTCACGCCGCTCTACGACAAGCTGGCGGACCTGAGCTGTCCGCTGCTCGGCCTGTTCGGCCAGGACGACCAGCACCCCTCCCCGGAGCAGGTGGACGAGCTCGAGCAGCTGATGGCCAAGTACGGCAAGACCTTCGAGCCGCACCGGTACGAGGGCGCCGGGCACGGGTTCTTCGCGGTGGACCGGCCCGGCTTCCGGTCGGAGGCGGCGAAGGACGGCTGGGAGCGGGTGCGCGTCTTCTACAACACCTACCTGAACAGCTGAGGCGGCCGTCATGTGCACCTACATCACGGAGAAGATCTCCGCCACGGGCAGCGGGAAGGGCGCGGACGGCTGGTTCGGACTGAGCGAGACGACGGTCTACTTCGACCACCCCGTGCACACCCACGCCGACCACACGCTGAACATCGACTTCCGCGACCCGAGCCGCGGGCCGAGCGCGCGGGTCGCGGTGGAGCTGACCGCGGACACCGCGCGGGCCCTGGCCGAGGCGATCCTGCGCACCCTCGACTCGGCACCGGCCGATCTGCTGGTCTGAACCGTCGGCGCGACCACCGGGGCGGCGTCACCACCCCGGTGGTCTGCGCTTCGAATCAGACCCGCGCGCTGCCCGGCTCCGACGGGCTCGACACCGGCGACGCCACCCGCGGCCGGCCGAAGCGCGGCACGAAGCGGCCGGTGACGGCGATGTAGTCGCGGTACTCGGACCCGAACCGGCTCTGGCCGAGCCGGCGCTCCTCGCGGGCGGCGGTGCTGTTGAGCCGCACCACGGCGTAGACCAGGATGAGCGCGGTCGACCAGTGCGGCAGCAGCAGCGCGGTGCCGAGCACGCCGAGCAGGAACGAGACGTAGAAAGGGTGCCGGACCAACCGGTACGCCCCGGTGGTCACGATGCTGACCGGTGCGTCGTTCTCCTGGTGCCACAACGCGATCCGCACCTTGTGCGTGCCGAGCGTGTAGAACAGCAGCGAGCCGGACAGGAAGAAGGGCACGACCGACGCGATGGCCAGGCCGCCGGCCCAGCCGCGCGGCTCCTCGGCGGCGAACACGTGGCACGCCGAGAGCACCAGCAGGACGGGCGCCGCGAAGAAGGGCAGCGCGGTCAGCCACCAGTCGAGGTTGAGGCTGCCGTCGCGGCGGAAGAAGATCCGCGGCAGCGCGCCGATGGCGGCGAAGACCAGCAGGGCGAGTACCAGTGCGGGCTTGTCCATGTCGCGGGTGTCCTGTATCTCCTAGTTGGCGGACGCGTTGGAAACCGGGCCGGCGCTCTCGGCGCGCCGTTCGCCGCCGAGCAGGCCGACCAGCTCGCCGATCGTGCTGATCTGCTTGAGCTCGGCCTGGGTGAACATCGAGTCGAACTCCTCCTGCAGGTCGACCACCAGCTCCACCAGCCTGAAGCTGTCGGCGCCCAGCGAGCTGAACGGGGTCTGCGGCGTCAGCCCGTCCGTCGGAACGCTCAGCATGACGCTGATACGCTCCGCCACTGCGTCGAAGGTGACGGCGGTCATCGTGCTCCTCCTGAAGTGGGTACGCGGCCGCGCGGCCGCGCGGCGATCGGATGACAGGCTCCTGCGATGTGGGTGTCCGCGGGCGCCGGCCTCAGAGCTCGTCGTCCGGCTCGTCGTCCGGCCCGGCGGCGTCGCCGAGGAAGGCGATGCGCTCGCCGTACTCGGAGATAGTCTTGGCGTACACCTCGCGGTCGGCCCGGGCGTAGTCCTCCACGGTCTTGTCGACCCGCTCCCCGCCATACCGCGCGGCCATCTCGAGCAGCGCGTCGCGCACGTACTTCACGTGCCAGCGCTCGTCGAGCATGATCGTCTCGATGGTCGCGCGCACCCGCGGGTGCGTGCCCGGGAATCGCAGGTGTCTGTGGTACTGGCTGATCACCCGCTTCTCGAAGACCTGGGTGACCGCCAGCACCTCCATGAGGTTGGCGGGCATCCCGGCCGCCTCGAGATACTGGTCCTGATACGCGCTGCGCTGCCGGTCCGGCACATGGCCGAGATCGTCGATGCACTCGGTCCAGTACTTGGCGTGGTTCGACTCGTCGGCGAAGTGGTGCGTGACGTCGACCTGCAGCGGCCCGCGCACGATTCGGGCGACGCGGCCGAAGAACAGCGCGCCGTTGATCTCGGAGCTGCGGTAGTAGTTCAGCAGCCACAGATCGTTCTCGGTCAGCTCGTCGGTCACGGCTTCTCCGTCCTGTGCCGGGGGCCCGCGCCGGGCGGGTCTTCGCGCGGTGCTGCGCCGTCCGGGCGGACGGCCTGGATGCTGGTCACGAGAAGCCCGGCCCGCCGCGGCCCCAGCGCGACCGGACCAGCTGCGCGGCGGTGGCCTCGACCATGCCCACGGCGTCGGGCGCCTTGTAGCCCGGCCAGGCCGAGCGCAGCGCCTCGTTGCCGAACACCTTCGGCAGGAAGAGCTGCGTGGCGAACGGCGAGACCGAGTCCATGGCGTCGTGGATGGGGCCGTTGCGCAGGCCTTTGCTCGCCTCGACCAGGTCGTCGAAGCTGTCCAGGTCGCAGACGATCGGGCGCAGCAGCCGGCGGCGGCGGAACCGCTCGTCGCGTTCGAAGACCTCGAAGACCGTGTCGATCACGGTGCCGAGCGGCGCGATCGCGTCGGGATCGGGGCAGATGTGGTAGGCGCCGCCGGGCGCCGCCGGGTCCAGCAGGCTCATGACGGCCGAGACGGTGAAGTCGGTCGTGGTCGCGTAGTAGGGCGTGGCCGGGTCGCCCGGGACCAGCGAGAGCAGGCCGTAGTAGTAGAGTTTCAGGGTATTGTGAAAGGCGTTGTGCTGGCCGACCGCCCCGGTCTCGTCGTCGGCGATGAGGGTGCACAGCCGCAGCGAGGTGATCGGCAGGTGGCCGAACCGGGACCACAGCTGCTCCTCGGCCGCCCACTTCGACCACTCGTAGTGGTTGACGAACGCGGTCTGCTCGTGCCGCCGCTCCGGGATGCGGCCCTCCCGCCGGCCGGCGGTGTAGAGGGTCGAGAGGAACGCGAGACGGCGCAGCCTCGGACAGCGGTCGGCGAACTCGGCGACCCGCGCCGTGCCGCCCACGTTGACCCGCTCGGCCAGGTCGCGCTCGACGTTGAAGTTGGTGACGGCGGCGCAGTGGATGATCTGGGTGATGCCGGCCGGGTCGACACCGGCCAGCGCGTCCGGCGCGGTCAGGTCCGCGGCCACGACGCCGATCCGGCTGGTGTCCAGCTCCGCGAGCTCGCCGGCGATCCGGTCGCGCTTCGCGGCGGACAGCGCGCCGCCCGGCTCGGCGCGAACGGCCAGCACCAGCCGGTCGGCGCTGCCGGCCAGCAGCGCGCGGGCCAGCTTCAGGCCGAGGTAGCCGTCGGCGCCGGTGATCAGAGTCGAGCCGGCCCTCACGAGTCCTCCTGCGCGGCGGCCGCCGCCTCGGCGGCCTCGATCGGATCGGGCCACGCTGCAGGGTCCGTGCCGTGCTGGTCGACCACGGCGAACAGCCAGCGCTCGATGCCGAAGGCCATGCAGGCGCTGTGCGCTGGGCCCCCGTCGCGGGCGATGGAGAAGGCGTCGCCGAAGTGCTCGTGGTGCAGGTTCGCCGAGGCGATGGCCAGGTCGCCGCCGTAGACGGCCTCGCGCTTGACCGGCTGCATGCGCTGCATCAGGTATCTCGGGTCCGAGCGCGGGTTGAAGAACGGGTCGGTGGCCGCCTGCCACTCCACCGGCAGGCCGACGCCCTTGAGCAGCCGGTCGACGGCGAGGTGCGCGTTCTCCAGGAAGGCGGCGGCCTCCGATCCGGTGCCGAGGCAGACGATCTCGCGCATGGTGAAGCTCCACTGGCGGCGCAGCGGCTCGTAGGCCGCCTCCTGCCGGAAACAGGTGTTGCGCGTGGTCAGGAACAGCGGACCGCCGAGCTGCTCGCCCTCGTGACCGTGGTAGAGGTGGTAGCAGGCCGCCGGCGTGAGCACGTCGAGGGGGGCGGCCAGTTCGGTCAGCGCCAGCACGCCGTCCAGGCCGACCATCGGCCCGGACCGGAACGCCTCCAGATTGGCCTCGGCGCGGTCCAGCCGCATCGGGAAGGTCGCCTGGTGCGGAAAGGAGTACAGGTAGTCGAGCCGCTGCAGCGCCGCGGCGGGCAGCGTGGCCGGGTGCCGTTCCGCCTGCGCCCGCCAGATCCGGTCGGCGAGCAGCGCGAAGGCCTCGTCGAGGCGTTCGGCCAGATCCAGCAGCGGGCCGTGCAGGCTGCTCTGGCCGCTGGCGTGCCACTGCAGGCCGACGCCGCTCAGCCGGGCGGTCACGGACGCGGCTCCGATCCGTCCGCCGGCCGCACGAAGTTGGCCATCATGGTGTCGATGTCCCGGAACTGCCCGGGCGAGATGTCCTCGACGTCGATCTCGCCGCCGCCGAGCCGTTCGAGCAGCAGGATGAGCTCGGGCAGGTGCACCGACCTCAGGATGCGCCGCTCGAGCAGCGGGGTCTGGTCCGTCAGCCCGGCCGGGTCGAGTCCGCCGGCCTTCTCCAGGACCCAGGCGCGCAACTGCGCACGGGCGTCCGCAGTTGCCGCGGGCTGGTCGGTCTGACCCGCGATCAGGTCAGAAGGCATCGATCGGCTCCTTTTCCAGGATGTCGGCGGAGACGAGGAACCGGGTGCACTTGATCGAGGCGGTCCGGCGGTGCTCGCGCTGAGCCGGCGCGTTCCACGCCGCCTCGGCCACGGCGTGCGGATCCGGCAGCCCGGCGTCGGCGTACATGTCCGGGTTGTAGTACTCGTGCCAGCTGGACACGAAGAACTGGCTGAGGTAGGCGCGCACGTCCGCGATCGTCTGCTTGTCCCAGTCCGGCGAGCAGCACTTCCACAGCGCCTCCACCAGCCGCCGGCCGAAGGCCAGGTGCCGGGACTCCTCGGCGTGGTGGTTGTGGTTGATGAACCGGGCGACCGGATGCAGCCGCTCGTCCACCGCCTGCAGCCGGTTGTAGTGGTCGACGACCTCCTCGAAGACCAGTGTCTTGGCGAAGAACAGGAAGTCGTCCAGGTCGCGCTGCCGGGCCGGCTCGAAACCGAGCTGCCGGCTGCGGTAGACCCGCGCGTACCGGGTGCAGAAGCCGCCGAAGTAGACGCTGTGCTTGTTCTCCTCGTCGAGGAAGTGGTGCAGGTAGCGCGCGACGCCCATCAGGTCCTTGCGGTACAGCCGTACGGCCAGCCCCTGCATCAGGCTCTTCTCGCCGTGGATGTTGAGGCTGAAGAAGTTGACCGCCTCGTAGAAGGAGAGCCTGCGCCGGGCCGGCTCGTCGAGCCGCTCGTACTGCGCGGTGCCGTGGAGGCTCAGCAGTTCGGGCGAGCCGAACCAGCTGCCCTCCGGGTCGACCGAGTCCGGCCACTGCACCGTCTCGTACGGGTTCTGGTAGTCGCGCTGCGACAGCATGCTGAGGCGGTCGACGGTGTCGCCGAGCCCGCTGAGCGCCTCGGCCAGCCGGGCCGCGGAGGCGGTGGTCGGGCTCACCGGGCCACCGCCTCGGTCGCCTGGACAACGCTGCAGTGCCAGTTGAGGCCGAATCCGGCCATCACCAGGGCGAGCCGGTCGCCGGGCGCCAGCCGGCCGGAGGCGAGCAGCGCGCAGAGGTTGACCACGTTGTCGGCCGAGATGACGTGCCCGACGTCCGGCATCGTGGGCGCCCACACCCGGTCCCGGTCCAGGCCGATCAGCCGGGCCAGGATCTGCCAGGCCTTTTCGTTCGTGTTCTGGGTCACCACCCAGTCGAGGTCCGCGCCGGTCATGCCGGCCTTCTCCAGGGCGGTGCCGACCACCCGGTGGGTGAAGGAGAAGTAGCTGCCGACGGTCTCGTCGTCGGTGGCCTGGCCGAGGGCGCCGTTGGTGATGTGGTGCGAGGAGACCAGGCGCAGGGCGGCGGGCTGCCGGCTGACCACGCACGCCGCGGCGCCGTCCGAGATCAGGTTGTAGCCCTGCTCGTAGATCGCGCCGTCGGGGAAGCGGTCGGCGGTCAGGCACAGCACCCGGTTCCAGTCGCCCTGCGTGCCCAGCAGTGCCCGGGCCACGTCCAGCGAGCCGAGCATCGCCGTGCAGGCCTGCTGGCTCATGCCGATCACCACGGCGTGGCCGAGGTCGAACTCGGACTGGATCCGGCTGGCCGGGAAGTCCATCAGATACTTGACGTCCTTGCTGCTCTCCCACAGCGCCGGGTCGCCGGCGTTGCCGTTCTGCGGCAGGCAGTTGGAGTAGATGATCGCGTCGATGCGGCCGAGCCGCCCGCTCTCGGCGAGCTGCCGCACGGCGCCGGCGGCGAGGTCGTAGGCCGAGGTGCCCGGCTCGCAGACCTGGTGCCAGCGGAAGCCGGCCGACTCGAGGTCGGCCTGCTCGGAGAAGAGCCGGCCGGCGGCCGCGGTCTCGCCGATGTGGGTCTTCCTCTCGCCGAGCGCATAGGCGAAGTCGTCGATGTATGCATCAACCATGCGGAACCTCTCCGACCGGATTCGGCGGCACAGACCGTTCCCTGCGCCGCCAATCGTGGCCGCGGATGCGGCGCGGCCATAGCTGCGAAGTCAGTCTCCTTAGTGAGACCGCCGATCGGAGACCTGACGGCCGGTGCGGGCGGCGGTTAGATTCCCTGCCGACGAGGCGGTTCAGGGAAGGGGTCTGCCACGGTCATGTCGAATCCCCTCACCGCGTGGCTGACCGAGCCGCGCCCCGGCCGCGGGGTGAGCCTCGCCGGCGACGACGGAGAATGGTCCAGCGTGCCCTATGCGGACCTGGCGGCGGACGCCCGCGGCGCGGGCGCGGCGATGGCCGCTGCAGGTGTGCGCGCGGGCGACATCGTCGCGGTCCTGATGCCGACCGGCCTGCCATACCTGTCGGTCTTCTTCGGCGCCTGGGCGGCCGGGGGCGCCCCGTGCCCGATCGTGCCGCCCTCGTTCCAGTCCAAGGACGAGTACGTCACGCATGTCGCTGAGGTCTTACGGCAAGCCGAGCCGGCCCTGGTGGCCACCTGCGAGGAGTACCGCGCGCTGATCGGGCTCGCCATGCAGAAGGCGGGGCGGCGGGACGAGCCGTGGATCGCCGGCTCCGATCCCGCGGGCGCGGGCGCCGGCTTCGAGCCGCGGGGCCGCGACCTCGGTCTGCTGCAGTTCACCTCGGGCTCCAGCGGGCACCCGCGCGGGGCGCGGGCCTCGTGGCGCAACCTGTCCGCCGACATCGCGATGATCTGCGAGATGATCGGCTGGCGGGAGGGCGACGGGCTGGCCTCCTGGCTCCCGCTGCACCATGACATGGGCCTGATAGGCTCGCTGCTGACCACGGTGTCCATGCAGGGCGACCTGTGGCTCATGCAGCCCGAACAGTTCATGCGCCGGCCGATGCAATGGCTCTCCTGCTTCGAGCCGGGCAAGGGCTGCCACGCCGCCTCCCCGTCCTTCGCGTTCGCGTACATCGCCCGGCGCGTGTCCCCCGAGCAGATCGCGCGGCTCGACCTTTCGCACTGGCGTACTGCGCTGATCGGCGCAGAGGCGATCAACCCGGCCGCGCTGGACGCCTTCGCCCGGCTGGCCGCGCCGGCCGGGTTCTCCATCGGGACCTTCCGCCCGGCCTACGGGCTGGCCGAGGCGACCCTCGCGGTCAGCGTCGGCACCCGGTCGGACGGCGCGACGGCGGTGCGGGTCGATCCCGGGTCGCTGCGCTTCGGCGGCGAGGTGGCGCTGACCGCGACGGCGCGGCTCGGCGGGCAGTCCTTCTCGGCCGGCGACGGCTGGCTGCTGGGGCACGGCAGTCCGCCCGCGGGGCACGGCGTCGGCGTCGCGGTGGTCGACGAGGAGGGCCTGCCGCTGCCGGAGCGGCGGCTCGGCGAGATCTCGGTCGAGGGCCCGATCGTCACCGACGGCTACCACGGCGGGCGGACCAGCGAGTCGACCCGGTTCGTCGACGGCGTCCTGCGCACCGGCGATGCCGGCTTCATGCACGACGGAGAGTTGTACATACTCGGCCGGATGGGCGACAGCCTCAAGGTCAGCGGCCGCAGCGTCTACGTGGAGGACCTCGACGGCGAGGTGGCCGATGCGACCGGGCTCGACCGCGCCCGGCTGGCCGTGGTGAGCACGTACGAGGCCGGCACGATGGGCGTGACGGTGTTCGCCGAGACGCGGTCGTCCGCCGACTGGGCGCAGCGGGCGCGCGGCGCGCTGGCGAGCCGGCTCGGCCCGGACTTCCCGGTCACCGTGGTCTTCGGTCGCCGGGGACTGATCAAGCGGACCTCGAGCGGCAAGCCGAGGCGCCGGCACATGTGGAACCTGATTCGCGAGGGCAGGCTGGAGAACGTGACCGTGGTGCCCTCTCCCGGGCCGGCCGCGCAGGCCCGCTCATGAGCGTGGCGGCGACGGGGACGCGCTCGCGGCGCGAACAGTGGATGCAGGCCGACGCGGCCTTCCGCGAGCTGATATCCCCGGCCGGCCGCGAGGACCCGTACCGCTGCTACTCGGTGCTGCGCGAAATCGCGCCGGTCTACCCGAGCAAGCTCGGCCACATCGTGCTGACGCGGTACGCGGACTGCGTCTCGGTGCTGAAGAACCGCCTGTTCACCGTGCACGACTCAGACTGGCTGGACGCCACCGTGCCGGACTGGCGCGAACGGCCCGGGCTCGCCGTGGTGGGACAGTCGATGATCTTCCAGAACCCGCCGGTGCACACGCGGCTGCGCCGGCTGTTCGGCGAGCCGTTCACGCCGCGGCGGGTGCAGTCGCTGCGCCCGGCCCTGCGGCGACTGCTCGACGCGGAGCTCGACGCCATCGCCGACGCGGGCAGCGACGGCGGGACGGTCGACCTGCGCGAGATGCTGGCGCTGCCGCTCCCGGTCGCCGTGATCGGCCTGCTGGTCGGTGTGCCCGAGTCGGACTTCGGCTTCATCAACACGCCGGCCGCGGATCTGACCGCGCTGGTCGACTTCTTCGCCTCGCAGGAGAAGCTGCGGCGGGCCGACGAGGCGGTCGAGGTGCTGGCCCCCTACTTCGCCGACCTGGTCCGGCAGCGGCGGCGCCGGCCGACCGACGACCTCATCTCGGCGCTGGCCTCGATCAGCGAGCAGGGCGACGCCGACGCGCTGACCGACGACGAACTGGTCCAGTCGATGATCCTGCTGTTCGTCGCCGGCTTCGAGACCTCGGCCAACCTGATCACCAACGGCCTGTTCGCGTTACTACGCCATCCCGCCCAGCTCGCCGCGCTGGCCGCCGATCCGGACCTCGCGCCCCAGGCGGTCGAGGAGGTCATGCGCTACGACTCGCCGGTGCAGGGCGCCAGCCGGGTCGCCGTGGCCGACACCGAGATCGGCGGGGTGGAGGTCAAGGCCGGCCGGGAGATCTGGGCCCTGTCGGGGGCGGCGAACCGGGATCCCGCGCAGTTCCCGGACCCGGACCGGTTCGACATCACCCGCACCGGGACCAAGGTGGTCAGCTTCGGCGGCGGGGTGCACTTCTGCATCGGCGCGCCGCTGGCCCGGCTCGAGGGGGTGCTGGCCTTCCCCGCGGTGCTGGACCGGTTCCCGAGGCTCGCGCTGGCCGGCGAGCCGACCCTGCGGTCCGACTTCAACCTGCGCGGCTTCAGCCGGCTGCCGGCCACGGTGCGCTAGCGCCTGTTCGAATGCCGAGTCCGTAGCCGGGCTCACTCAGCGTCCTGTGCCCCGATCAGGTCGAGGTCGCGAACGCAGAAGCCGTGGTGCTCGAAGGTCTCGTTGAGCACCGTGCCGAGGCACTGGCGCACCGAGCGGCCTCGGGCGTACGGCGGCCAGACATCGTCGTCGGGCACCGGCGCCGGCGCTGCGAGCTGCGCAGCGGTGACCTCGTCGAGCCAGGCCTCGAGCTCGGCGGCCTAGATCCGAGCACCGACAAGCCAGGCCGACGGCGGCTCACTGCACGTCGCAGGTCTCGGCCCAGCCGCACCGGTTCGGGGCGGCCGTGCCGTTCTCGTCCATGCCGGCCTTGCGGCTGGCCAGCTCGAGCGCGTACGACCGCAGCAGCGGATGCAGCCGGAACCGCGGGTCGCCCGGATCGCCCGGCAGCGACTGCACCAGCTGTTCGTCGATCATCTGCTCCAGCAGGTCGAAGGCGGCCTCCCGGCCGGTGCGCAGCACCACCCGCGCGTCCTCGAGCCCGAAGGGGCCGGCCGGCAGCAGGCCGAGCAGGCCGAACGCGGCGAGCACCGCCTCGTCGCAGTCGCTGTAGTCCTGGTCGAAGACCGAGAGCACGTCGGCGTCCCCGGCGCGCAGCTCGGACAGGCTCGGCCGGTCGCCGCCGAGCCGGTCCGCCAGGGTCCGGATCTTCCAGTGCGTCTTGACCGCGAGCCGGGACCCGGCGATCCGGATCGCCAGCGGCAGGCCGCCGCAGCTGTCGACCAGGCCCTCGGCGGCCTGCGGCTCGGCCGCGAGCCGGTCCGGGCCGACGATCCGGCCGAGCAGCTCCACCCCGTGGTACCGGGCCAGCGGGCCGAGCGTCACGGTGCGCAGCCCCTCGATCCCGGCCGGCACCCGCCGCGAGGTGGTCACCACGGCGCAACCCGGGGTCATCGCGAGCAGCGGCCGCACCTGCGCCTCGCAGTGCACGTCGTCGAGTACCACCAGCAGGCGCCGTCCGGTGGTCTCCGCCCGCAGCAGCTCGCAGAACTCGTGCACGGTGTTCGGCATCCGCTCGCTCTCGACGCCGAGCGCGCCGAGGATCATGCGCTGGACCGCCAACGGGTCGGCCGGCGCGTCGTCCGGCTCGCGCGCCCTCACCCAGCACCGGCCGTCGGGGAAGTCGTTCTCCAGCTCGTACATGAGCTGCACGGCCAGCGCGGTCTTCCCGACCCCGGGCAGCCCGGCCACCGAGACCAGCACGACGTTGGCGTCCGAGCCGGAACAGGTCCGCCGGACCAGGTCCTTGATGGCGTCCATCTGCGCCGCGCGCCCGGTGAAGTCGGCGACCTTCACCGGCACCGGCATCGTGCCCGACCGCAGCCGCGGACGCCGCTCGGGCACGGACCCGCGCGGCTGCTGCACGGGCCGCAGGACCGGTATGCCGGCGTCGGCCCGGTCCGCGTCGGCGGCCAGGATGGCCTGGTGCACGGCCTGCAGCTGCGGACCGGGATCGAGTCCGAGCTCCTCGACCACGTTGCGTCGCAGCTCCCGATAAGTGGCCAGTGCGTCGTACTGCCGTCCGGCACGGTAGAGCGCGATCATGTACTTGCCGCGCAGATTCTCCCGCAGCGGATGCCGGGCCACCAGCGTCTGCAGCTCCCCGATCAGCTCGGCGTGCCGGCCCAGCTGCAGGTCGGCCTCGAGCCGGTGCTCCAGCACCGCCATCCGGCTCTCCTCGAGCCGGGCGATGGCCAGGCCGAGCGTCGGGCCGGCCGCGGAGGCCACGTCCGCCATCGCCGGACCGCGCCACACCGCGAGCGCGGCGCGCAACAGCGCGGCGGCCTGGTCCGGCCGGTTGGCGACCAGCGCGTCGCGACCCTCCTCGGACAGCGACTCGAAGGTCTGCACGTCGAACTCTTTGGGCGAGGTCAGCAGGCTGTATCCGAGCGAGGAGGTGACCAGCCGTCCCGTGTCGCCGTTCCGGTCGGGCAGCGCCGCGAGCAGTTTGCGCAGGTGGGAGACGTATACGTACAGTGTGGTCAGTGCGGTGCGGGGCACTCGCTGGCCCCAGAGCTCCTCGATCAGGTCGTCGCAGGAGACGATCTCGTTCGTCCGGGCCAGCAGGGTGGCCAGCACCAGCCTCAGCTTGGGCGCGGTGGGCGCGAGCTCACCGCCCTCATGGTGGATCGTGATCGGACCCAGGACGCCGAACAGTACCACGAACCCACAACCCTCGATTTAATATCAAGAGACGAATGGAACGAGTCGATACCTTCGTCGATTCCGGCTACACCGAAGACCCGGACACCCAATACCTCCACAAGCAGCTGTACATACAAGCTTGTTGCCGATTCTCGCGCGCGCACGGCAGCGCCTCGGACCGGAACACGATCCCGGGCCGAGAGCGGTGGAGACCTCGTCGATGAAGATCCGGCGCCCTGCTCGACGGGTACTGGCTGCTTGACGTCAGGGTACTGCCGTTCAGCACTACCGGGCAAGCATCCCGAGCACCGCGCCGAGCGGTCGGGCCGCCGATTCGGCAGGCAACCGGCAAGTACGCGGCTGCTGACATCGCCGGCGCCCCGGGCGCAAAACCACTCGGCAACCAAGACATCGCACCCGCACCTACAGCAGCCCGATGCGCCCGGCCACGTTCAGCGCCTCCACCCGGTTGCGCGCGCCGAGCTTCTGCAAGGCCCGTTGGATATATGTCTTGACGGTATTCGCGGACAGACCGAGCACCCGGGCGATCTCGGCGTTGGTCTCGCCCAGCGCGATCCGGCGCAGGATCTCGTACTCCCGCCGGGTCAGCCCGTACACGCCCCGGTCGCGCGGACCGGTCGGCGCGACCTCCGCCTCGTCGATGAAGCGCTCGCCCCGCTCGACCCGGCCGAGGATCTCCAGCAGATCAGTGGGATCCGTGTGCTTGTTCACCACCCCCTCGACTCCGCTCTCGATCAGGACCTCCAGCACCGAGTGCGAGCGCTGCGAAGTGAAGATCACCACCTTGGCCTGCGGCGCCCGGATCCGCAGCCCGCGCAGGATCTCCGGGGCGAACATGTCCGGCAGGCGCAGGCCCAGCAGCACCAGGTTCGGATGAGCCGTCCTGGCCGACTCGATCGCCTCCCGGCCGGTCCCGGCGTAGGTCACCGCCGAGATCCAGTCCGTCCCGGCGGCGATCGCGGCGACTCCGGCGTAGACGATCGGGGCGCTGTCCGCCACCAGCAGATGCGTCCCCGGCCAGGCCTGCGCCGACAGGTCGGATCCGGTCTCGGACGGGCGCCGCGGCGGAAGTGGTCTGCGCCCCGATATGGGCACGATGTACGGCATATGGTCAAACCTCGTGGTCGCGCCGGCTGTTGCGGGGGGATGGCCGAGATCTCCGCGCGCAGCTGCGGGCAGGGCTCCCGTCTCAGTACCAGTGCTGCATAAGCGACCTAAAGGGCACCTTGCACGCCTAACGTGTTACCTCGCGACTTAGTACCCCACAGCAAGCCTTTCCCCTGGTCATCCATCCGATGAATGGTTTAAGCCAGCCGCAAGGCCCTCATAGGCATACTGGCTTAAGCGAACGCATTACACGGCCACGCTCCATTGATATCTGTGCCGATATACCTATCTCGTACATCCTTCTGGCCGCGCGCTCACGGTCTCTGGAAAGGACATTTCCGTTGGACGAGGGAGACACCGTCTACGCGGAGACGCGCCCCGGTACAGTTAAACACAAAGGTTTGATACTCATAGTGCTCTCCATCGCGGTGTTCATGACCTCCCTCGACTCCTCGGTCGTGAACGTCATGAACCCGCGGCTGCAGGCCTCCCTGCACCTGTCCGCCACCGAGCTGCCCTGGGTGATGGACATCTACATGCTGTTCATCGGCGGCCTGCTGATGCTGGGCGGGCGGCTGTGCGACGTGCTGGGGCGCCGCCGCGTGTTCGTCTTCGGCATGCTGCTGTTCGCCGTCTCGTCGCTGCTGGTCGGCGCGTCGCAGAACGCCTTCGAAGTACTCTCCATGCGCGCCGTGCAGGGGGTCTCCGCGGCCGCGATGTCGCCGAGCGCGCTGTCCATCCTGGTCACGACCTTCACCGACCGGGAGGAGCGCAACAAGGCGTTCGGCCTGTGGGGCGCGGTGATCGGCCTCGGCTCGGCGCTCGGCACCCTGGTCGGCGGCTCCATCGCGGACTGGGACTGGCGCTGGGCTTTCTGGATCAACGTGCCGGTCGGGCTGGCGACCGCGGCCGCGGCGCTGCGGTGGGTCCCCGGCGGCCGGCCGGCCGGCTCGCGTCCCCGGGTCGACCTCACCGGTGCGGTGACGATCACCGCGGGCATGCTCAGCCTCGTGTTCGGGATCATCGAGGTGGGCGCGCGCGGCTGGAGCAACCCGATCCCGCTGTCCGCCTTCGCCGCCGGCGTCGTCCTGCTGGCCGGCTTCGCCACCGCCGAGCTGCGCAGCACCGCGCCGCTGATCCCGCCCGCGCTGTTCCGCAAGCACGCGGTGGTGGCCGGCGCCCTCGGGGAGTTCCTGACCGGGGCCGTCATGATGCCGTGCTTCTTCCTGCTGCCGATCTACATGCAGGACCTGCACGGCTACAGCCCCCTGAAAACCGCGCTGGCGCTCCAGCCGGTGAGCGTCGCGCTGATCTTCTTCGCGCCGGTGCTCTCCCGGCTGATCGGCAAGACCGGCCCGCGCCTGCCGTATCTCGCCGGGACCGCGGCCCTGGCCGGGATGCTGGCCATCCTGGTCAACCTGCCGCTCGGCCACGGGTACGCCGAATACCTTCTGCCGGCTATATCACTGCTCGGGATCGGCATCGTGCTCTGCCTGATCACCACGCCGGTGATCGGCACGTCCCAGGCGACCGAGGAGGATGCCGGAGGCACCTCGGCGATCCTCAACATCTGCGGCCAGCTCGGCTCGGCGTTCGGGATCGCGCTCGCGGTCAGCGTGTTCAACGGACGCACCGGCAGCCTGGTCGCCTCCGGAGCGTCCACCGCACAGGCGATGGACACAGGACTGCGGGACGCCTTCGCGGCGCTCTCGGTACTCCTCGCGCTCAGCATCCTCCTCGGGCTGTTCGGGTTCCGCGGCCTCGGCGGCCACGCGGCCCCGGCGCAGCGCGGCGAGAGCGTCTCAGGCCTCGAGACCGCGACCAACCTCAGCGGCCACAGCTAGCGGCGGCGGCCGGCGGCCGGCGCCTACGTCGAGAAACCACCTCGGGAGTGAAACCACCTTGGACGGTTCCGCCATCCTCGAAGCGCTCATGAGCCCGGAGGGCCGGGAGAACCCGTACCCGTACTACGCGGCGGCCCACGGCCTCGGGCCGGCGGCGCCGCTCGCCGACGGCCTGTGGATCGTGACCGGTTACGACGCCGTGGACCAGGCCTTCCGCGCGCCGACGCTGGTGCCGTGGGAGGACCGCTTCGACCGCCCGTTCCTGACCGACTGGCGCGACCACCCCTCGCTGGTCTCGCTCACCCGCAGCCTGCTGGACTCCAACCCGCCGGACCACACCCGGATGAGGCACGCGATGGCCGGCGCGTTCACCGCCCGCCGGGTCGCCGACCTCGAGCCGAGCATCGCGCGGATCGCGGACGAGCTGATCGAGACGATCGCGCAGAAGGGCGCCGGCGGCAGCCCGATCGACTACATGGAGGAGTTCGCCTTCCGGATGTCGGTCGCGGTGATCAGCGAGCTGTTCGGCGTGCCGGTCGGCGACCGGCCGCGGCTGCGCCGGCTCGGGGCGGACTGGACCGAGGTGTTCGAGGTCATCCCGAGCCCGGAGGGCATCGCCGCCGCCGACGCCGCGTTCCTCTCCTTCAAGGAGTACTTCGAGGACCTGGTCGCGCTGCGCCGCAAGGAGCCGGGCGACGACCTGGTCAGCGCGGTGGTCCAGGCGGCCGGCCAGCCGGATTCGCGGCTCGACGACGAGGAGCTGATCTGCAACCTCGCCGTGCTGCTGGTCGCCGGATACGAGACCACCACCAACCTGTTCGGCAACGGCCTCGGCCAGCTGTTCAAGCACCCGGAGGTGGCCGACGGCCTGCGCTCGGGCGAGGTGTCCGCGGAGAACTTCGTGCAGGAGGTGCTGCGCTACGACTCCCCGGTCCAGGTGGCCGGCCGGATCGTGCTGCAGGACCAGGAGATCGCCGGATCGGTCATCCCGGCCGGCACCTTCGCCATCCTGCTGATCGGCGCCGCCAACCGGGACCCGGCGCGCTACCCGGACCCCGACGCCTTCGACCCCGCCCGCGAGGACGTCAAGCCCGCCTCGTTCGGCGCGGGGATCCACCGGTGTCTGGGGGCCGCCCTCGCCGAGCTCGAGGGCTCGGTCAGCTTCACCCGGCTGCTCAAGCGCTTCCCGCAGATCGCGCCCGCGGGCGATCCGACCCGGCGCGAGCGGCTGGTGCTGCGCGGCTACCAGAGCATGCCGATCACCGTCTCCTGAGACCGCCGCCCCGGCGGCGGCCCCCAGCATGCCCACTCATCCGAGGAGATCGAGATTGCGATGCGGATCGTTCAGATAGCCATCGGAACGCGCGGCGACGTGATGCCCGCGTTGACGATCGGCAAAGCCCTGCAGGAGCGCGGCGCGAAGGTGCGCGTCGTGGCCGGCACGGACCTGGCCGGGGACGTCGAGCGGGCCGGGCTCGAGCCGGGCTCGGCGGGGGTCGACTTCAAGGAGGTCATGATGTCGGAGGCCGGCCTCGACGTGATCGAGTCCGGCAACGGCGCGAACTTCATCACGCTGACCAGGAAGATGAAGCGGCTGTTCACGCTGCACGGGCCGACCATGATGCGGGCCGCGTACGAGGCCTGCGCCGACGCCGACGCGGTGATCACCAGCTACACCTCGGACGTCTTCGGCGTCTCGATCGCCGAGAAGCTCGGGATCCCGCACATAAGCACCTCGCTGCAACCGGTGCCGGTGGCAACCGGGGCCGGCCAGGCGATCCCGAGCGCGCCGTTCAAGGACCGGGACAGCGCGATCAACCACGCCTTCCACAAGGTCGCGATCGAGCCGTTCAACTGGCGGCTCATGGGCGCGGTGACCAACGACCTGCGCCGGGACGTGCTGGGCCTGCCGGCGCAGCGCCGGCGGGCGTATCAGCGCACGCTGGAGCGCTCGCTGCTGCTGTGGGGCGTCAGCCCGAGCGTGGTCCCGCACCCGCGGGACTGGCCGGACAACATCCACACGACCGGATACTGGTTCCCGCCGTCGGAACCGGAGTGGACCGCGCCGAAGGAGCTGCTGGACTTCCTGGAGGACGGCGAGCCGCCGGTCTTCGCCGGCTTCGGCAGCATCACCACGAGAGATCCGCGGCGCACCACGCAGCTGCTGGCGGAGGCGGCCGCGGCCGCCGGGGCGCGCCTGCTCGTCCAGGCCGGCTGGGCCGGCCTCGGCGACGACGACATGCCGCGCGGCTGCCTGACGATCGGCTCGGTGCCGCACGAGTGGCTTTTCCCCCGGGTCGCCGCGGTGGTCCACCACGGCGGCTGCGGGACCACGGCAGCCGGCCTGCGCGCCGGCCTTCCCTCCGTGGTCGTTCCGCACAGCGCCGACCAGCCGTTCTGGGGCGAGCGGATCACGGAGCTCAAGGTGGGCCGGGCGATCCCGTGGAGCAAGCTGACGGCCGGCGTCCTCGCCGCGGCGCTACGCGAGGCGCTTGAAAACGAGGCGCTGCGGCGGCGCGCGGCGGAGCTCGGCACGCGGATCCGCGCCGAGGACGGGATCGGCGTCGCCTCCGCCCTGATCGCCGACCACCTGAAGCTGAGCGCGGCGCCGGCGCCCGCCACGTCGCAGGGTGTTGAAGCCGACAGCGGAGCCGGGCACCCGGCCTGAGCCGGTCCGCATGCCGCACGCACGAGGGCGCCGACCGCACCGAGCGGTCGGCGCCCTCGTCGGGTCACGGCATCGGCGTCGCGGTGGGCGGCGGTCAGCTCTCCATCTCGCCGGAGAGCATGATCGTCCCGCTGCCGGACTGCCCCTCCAGCATGATCTTCTTCGGCTTGGCCGGCGAGGATCCGAACAGCAGGCTGGAGATCTGCAGGTTCACGTTCTCCGGGTCGCGCACGAAGTTCATGATCTTCAGCGCCTGGTCCTGGCCGGCCGACTCGACGTCGAACAGGCCGTAGCCCAGCGCCCGGCCCAGCGCGGTGCGGCGGTAGGCCATGTCGGTCAGCCGGGCGACCGGCATCGAGCGCACGGTGGTGGTGAAGATGCCCTCGATGACCACGATCCGCTTGTTGGTCAGCACGAAGTACCGGTCCTGCCACTCGGCGAACTCGTTGAGCGCCCACAGCAGGATCGCGAGCAGCACCACCAGCAGCATGCCGCCGGGGCCGAACTTGTGGTCCTTCGACAGGCGGGCGAGCCCGAAGACGACGAGCGCGGCGATGACGACGGCCGTCCAGAGATAGCCCCGCTTCTTCGACAGCATGGTCCGCTGCTTGCGCAGGTCGAAGATGCAGTCCGCGGACCAGATCACCCACAGGCCCCACAGCGTCCACACCACCGCGTGCGAGTCGCGGCCGCTGGTCGGCAGCACCACGTCCACCGCGATGCTGACGATGATCCCGACCACCACCACCGCGATCGGCTTGAGCAGCGTGGCCCAGTGGAACCGGTGGTAGATCTTCGGCTTCTCGGTCGGATCCAGGTTCTTGCGTATGCGATCGGGAAGATCCGCGAGTTCGTACGTCGGGAACACGGCCGGCTCAGCTGGTCGCGTGGAAGCTGAACAGGCTGCCGATCGCGTGGAAGAAGTTGGAGATGAAGGTGAACACGTCACCCACCATCTGTGTCGTGGTGGCCGGATCGTGCACGATCCAGAAGATCGCGAACAGCAGGACCGCCCATTGGATCGCGGGCTTTGCCTTCAACTTCATCCTGCCCTTTCCTTCCCGGGCCGGACGCTGGCGATCCTCGGCCACCCTCCGGAACCGACCTGAGCTGAGCTGGGCCTCACTCTACCGGGTACCCGGTTTACCGTGCGCGGGAAACCCAAGCGGGGCAAGCGCATCCGTACCGTCACGCGCCCCCTTCCCCGCCGACCCGCGCAAAGGCCGGGGTTCGACCACTGGTCTTCTCGGGGGAGGCTCGGGCCCGAAGCGCCGGGGGGACCCTTCCGCTGCCACGGCCGGATCGGTACGTTGCTGACCATGCTTATCGGAGTGCTGAGTGAGGCCGGTCCGGGCGAGCGGCGGGTCGCCCTGACGCCGGAGGCGGTGTCCGCCCTGGTCGCCGCGCGTTCGAAGGGTCCCGCCCGCCCCGCCCCCGCCGATCAGCCCAGTGCCGAGAATTCCGGACAGACCGGGACGGACCAGGCACAGCCCGCGCCGGACCCCGTGGAGGTCGTCGTCCAGTCCGGAGCCGGCCAGCACATCCACGCGGCCGACGATGACTATAAGGCCGCTGGAGCCCGGATCGCGGCCTCCGCGCAGGAGATCGCCGCGCAGGCGGACCTGCTCGCGGTGGTCGGCTGGCCGGAGCGGCAGGCTCTGAGCGCGCTGCGCGAGGGCGCCTCGATCGTCGGGCTGCTCGATCCCTACCAGCAGGCGGACGAGGTCTTCGCGGTGCGCGACCGCGGCGCGACCGCGTACGCGCTCGAACTCGTGCCGCGCATCTCCCGGGCGCAGAGCCTCGACGCGCTCTCCTCGCAGGCGCTGGTCGCCGGCTATCGGGCGACGCTGGTCGGCGCGCAGCTGCTGCCGAAGTTCTTCCCGCTGTTCATGACCGCGGCCGGCACCATCCCGCCGGCCCGGGTGCTGGTCCTCGGCGCGGGTGTGGCGGGCCTTCAGGCGATCGCGACCGCGCGCCGGCTCGGCGCGGTGGTCAACGCGTACGACGTGCGCTCCGCCGCCGCCGACGAGGTGCGCTCGCTCGGCGCGAACTTCGTCGACCTCGGGCTCGAGACCCGCGAGGGCACCGGCGGCTACGCGGCCGCGCAGACCGCCGACTTCGCCACCCGCCAGCACGAGGCGCTCGCCCCGCACGTGGCCGGCGCGGACGTCGTGATCACCACGGCCGCCATCCCCGGGCGCGCCGCGCCGCTTCTGATCACCGCTCAGATGGCGGCCGGCATGCGGCCCGGCTCGGTGATCGTCGACCTGGCCGCGCAGTCCGGCGGCAACTGCGAGCTGTCCAAGGCCGGCACGACCGAGGTGCACGGCGGCGTGACCGTCTGGGGCGGGGCGGACGTTCCGTCGCAACTGCCGGTGCACGCCAGCAAACTGTACGCCGCCAACGTCTCCGCGTTCACGGCGCTCCTGCGCGTGGGCGACCTGGACGACGAGGTGCTGGTCGGCTGCCGGGTCACCGCCGGCGGGCGGATCGTGCACGACGGGGTGCGCAACGCCCTCGAGAAGTCCGACAGCTAGTCTCACCGGCTACGAAAGGCGATCACCGTGGGAACAGCCACCGGCGGCGTGGGCCTGCTGACCATCTTCGTGCTCTCGGTCTTCGTGGGCTTCGAAGTGGTCTCCAAGGTCTCCTCCACGCTGCACACCCCGCTCATGTCGGGGGCAAACGCGATCCACGGAGTGGTGCTCGTCGGCGCCATCCTGATCACCGGCGCGGCCTCCGGGCCGGTGCAGCTGACGCTCGGCGTGATCGCGATCGTTCTGGGGACGGTCAACATGGTCGGCGGCTTCGTGGTCACCGACCGCATGCTCGGGATGTTCTCCGGCCGGCGCCCCGGCGGTGAGGGCAAGTGACCGGCAACATCAGCGGCGGTGTGCAGTTCGGCTACCTGGTAGCCGCGATCTGCTTCATCCTGGCCCTCAAGGGCCTGTCCGCGCCGAAGACCGCGCGCTACGGGAACTGGGCCGGCGCCGCGGGCGCGGCCCTGGCCGTGATCCTGACCCTGGCCACCGGCCACCTGCACCACCTGTGGGTGATCCTGGTGGCCATCGTGGTCGGCGCGGTGCTCGGCGTGCCGGCCGCGACCCGGGTGAAGATGACTGCGATGCCGCAGCTGGTCGCCCTGTTCAACGGGGTCGGCGGCGGCGCGGCGGCGCTCGTGGCGCTGGTGGAGTTCCTGCGCGTGGCCGGCGACTCCTCCGCGATCTCGATCGCGGACCAGACCGCGACCGTGTTCACCGTGCTGGTCGGCTCGGTCTCGTTCGCCGGGTCGATGATCACGTTCGCCAAGCTGCAGGAGCTGATGACGACCCGTCCGGTGGTGCTGCCGGCCGGCCGCTGGCTCTCGATCGGCGCCTTCGTCGCGGCGATCGCGCTGGCGGTCGCGGACGTGCCGGCCCGCGACACCGGCGTGCTGGTCGGCCTCGGGGTGGTCTCGCTCGGCCTCGGCCTGCTGTTCGTGCTGCCGGTCGGCGGCGCGGACGTGCCGATCGTCATCTCGCTGCTGAACGCCTTCACCGGCCTGACCGTGGCGGCCTCCGGCTACGTGCTCAACAACACCTTGCTGATCGTGGCCGGCACCCTGGTCGGCGCCTCCGGCACGATCCTGACCCGGCTGATGGCGGCCGCGATGGGCCGGCCGATCACCGGGATCCTGTTCGGCGCCTTCCGGGCGAAGGCCGCCGGGCCCGCAGCCGCCTCGGAGAACCGGCCGGTGCGCTCCGGCACGCCGGAGGACATCGCGATCCTGCTCGGCTACGCCCGCAAGGTCATCATCGTGCCCGGATACGGCCTGGCGGTGGCGCAGGGCCAGCACACCATCCGGGAGCTGGCCGACCTGCTCGGCGCCCGCGGCGTCAAGGTCGCCTACGGCATCCACGCCGTGGCCGGCCGGATGCCCGGCCACATGAACGTCCTGCTGGCCGAGGCGAACGTGCCGTACGAGAGCCTGCTGGAGATGGACGAGGCGAACCTGGAGCTCTCCAGCGCCGACGTGGCCCTGGTGGTCGGCGCGAACGACGTGGTCAACCCGGCCGCGCGCACCACGCCCGGGGCGCCGATCTACGGCATGCCGATCATCAACGTGGACAGCGCGGCGGCGGTGGTCTTCTGCAAGCGCTCGCTGCGCCCGGGCTTCGCCGGGATCGAGAACGAGCTGCTGTACGACTCGAAGACCACGCTGCTGTTCGGCGACGCGAAGGACAGTCTGGGCAAGGTGGTGGCCGCGGTCAAGGCCCTGTGACCGGACGGCCTGCGCAGCTTCCGGGCGGCCCGTCGGCGAGAGATCGCCGGCGGGCCGCCGTTCGTTTTCCGCTCGTTCCCAGTCCCTATCGCGGAGTTTGCACCGGCAGCAGATGCCATATTTAGTCAAATCAAAGCTCTCGCACGTGTGCCGAAGTCGGCCCGTCTAGGCGCTGTATATCTATGTTGTTGCGCCAATCAGACGCTTCGCATGGAGCTGCGACCGCCCTTGCCGAAGCTTGACTTTTGCTCAAAGCAAGCTAAACACGAGGGCAAGGTTCCCATCAGTCCCGTGGCCCGGCGCGGCGCGGTGCTTCGTGCGCGAGGGAGACAACGTTGTCATCTGCACGATTCCGAGTCAGATCGTCGGCCGGCCGGGTGCTGGCCGCCGCGCTAGCAGCAGGGATGGTCGCCGGGCTGTCGCCGGGGGCGCAGGCGAGCCCGCTGCCCGGGACGCAGTCCGGCGCCTCCTCGGCGCTGCCGATCTACCTGAACACGCACTACTCGTTCGCCGAGCGGGCGGCCGACCTGGTGTCGCGGATGACGCTGACCGAGAAGGTCGCGCAGCTGCAGACGAACAACGCGCCGGCGATCCCGCGGCTCGGGGTGCAGCAGTACACGTACTGGAGCGAGGGCCAGCACGGCATCAACCGGCTCGGCGCCGACACCGCGGCGAGCAGCCAGGGCGAGCTCAACGTGAACGCGACCAGCTTCCCGGTGAACTTCGCCTCCACGATGTCCTGGGACCCGCAGCTGACCTACCAGGAGACCACCGCGATCTCGGACGAGGCGCGCGGGTTCCTGGACAAGTCGCTCTACGGAACCGGGCAGAACAACCTCGGCCCCGCCGCCTCGGACTACGGCGACCTCACCTACTGGGCGCCGACGGTCAACATGGACCGCGATCCGCTCTGGGGGCGCACCAACGAGTCGTTCGGCGAGGACCCCTACCTGGCCTCCGAGATGTCCGACGCGTTCGTCGACGGGTATCAGGGCGAGACGATAACCGGTCAGCAGACGACTCCGTACCTGAAGGTCGCGGCGACCGCGAAGCACTACGCGCTGAACAACGACGAGGACTCGCGGCACACCCAGAGCGCTGACACCACCGACGCGAACATCCGGGACTACTACACCAAGCAGTTCGCCAGCCTAGTGCAGAACGCCCACGTGTCCGGCGTGATGACCTCCTACAACGCGGTGAACGGCACGCCGTCGCCCGCCGACACCTACACGGTGGACGAGCTGCTGCAGGCGACCTACGGGTTCGGCGGGTACACCACCTCCGACTGCGGCGCGATCGGCGACGTCTACGCCTCCGGCAGCCACGACTGGGCTCCGCCGGGGTGGACGACCGACGGCACGACCTGGACGAACACGAGCACCGGCCAGCAGATCTCCGCCGCGGCGGGCGGGCAGGCGTTCGCGATCCGGGCCGGCACGCAGCTCAACTGCAGCGGCGGCGAGATGAACATCCAGAACATCGACGCGGCGATCGCGCTGGGCCTGCTGACGCCGGGGGTGATCGACAGCGCCCTGACGAAGCTGTTCACGATCCGGATGGAGACCGGCGAGTTCGATCCCGCGGGCAAGGTCGCCTACACCAAGATCACCGCGGCGCAGATCCAGTCGCCCGCGCACCAGGCGCTGGCCGAGCAGGTCGCGGCGCAGGACCTGGTGCTGCTGCAGAACAACAACGTCTCGGGCACCTCGTCCCCGCTCCTGCCGGCGAATCCCGCGCAGCTGCACAACATCGTCATCGTCGGCGACCTGGCCAACACGACCACGCTCGGCGGCTACTCCGGCGACCCGACACTCCAGGTCGACGCCGTGCAGGGGATCACCGCGGAGCTCAAGGCGGCCAACCCGTCGGCGACGGTCACCTTCGACGCCTGCGGCACCTCGACCGGCGCCACGACGCCCGCGGCGTGCTCGACGGCGACGCAGACCGCGATCAAGGCGGCGGACCTGGTGGTCGTGTTCGTCGGCTCGGACCTGAGCGTGGCCGACGAGGGCACCGACCGCTCGACGCTGGCGCTGCCCGGCAACTACGACTCGCTGATCAGCGAGGTCTCCGCCCTCGGCAACCCCCGCACGGCGCTGGTCATGCAGGCTGATGGCCCCTACGACATCCAGGACGCCCAGAAGGACTTCCCGGCGATCGTCTTCAGCGGCTACAACGGCGAGAGCCAAGGCACCGCGCTGGCCCAGGTGCTCTTCGGCCAGCAGAACCCGTCCGGCCACCTCGACTTCACCTGGTACGCCGACGACTCGCAGCTCGCGCCGATGGACAACTACGGGCTCACCCCGTCCCAGACCGGCGGGCTCGGCCGCACCTACATGTACTTCACCGGCCAGCCGACCTACCCGTTCGGATACGGTCTGTCCTACTCGAGCTTCAAGTACTCCGACGTCAAGGTCGGGCCCGGTTCCGTCTCCGCCGACGGCACGGTCGACGTGAGCTTCGACGTCACCAACACCGGCAAGACCGCCGGCGCGACGGTCGCCGAGCTCTACGCGGCGCCGGAGATGAGCGTGCCCGGCGTGGAGCTGCCGCAGGAGCAGCTGGCCGGCTTCCAGAAGACGGCGGTGCTCGCGCCCGGGCGGACCCAGCACATCAAGCTGTCCGTCAAGGTCTCCGACCTCAGCCAGTGGGACGAGAACTCCTTGAAGCAGGTGGTCTACGACGGCGCCTACAAGTTCGGCGTCGGACCCGACTCCGCCACCGCGGCCGGCTCCGGCACGGTCCAGATGCACGGCGCCATCACGCCGAAGGTGCAGTCGGTCACCGTCCAACCGGACCAGGTGGACTTCAAGCCCGATGACACGCTGAACCTCAACGCCACCAACCCGTTCATCGCGCCGGACACCGACTCCTCGCTCGAACAGAACCACGCCACCGCGGACAACATCATCGAGGCGGCCGACAACGACCAGTCGTTCGCCGACCTCTCGCACTCCCACGTCACTTACCGCACCAGCGACTCGCGAGTGGCGACGGTCAGCGACACCGGCGTGGTCACCATGCGCGCGCCCGGCGTCGCAACGATCTCGGTGACGGTCAACGGGGTCACCGGCACTACCCCGGTCGTGGTGCAGGACCCCTTCAGCCTGCAGGCCTCAAGCATCGTGAAGCCGGACACGACGATCACCGCGACCGCGACATTCACCAACACGAGTGCCACAGCCGTCCGGGACCTCTCGGCGAGCCTGACCGCGCCGAGCGGCTGGACGGTGACGGCGACCTCACCCGTGTCGCAGTCCGGCGTCCGCCCGGGTCAGCAGGTGACAGCCACCTGGAGCGTCGCGGTCCCCGCCACGGTGAGCCCGGGAACCCAGGCCGAGCTGGACGCGTCGGCGGTGTTCACCGGCGGCGCCGGCGCCTACTCGGAGGCGGCGGTCAGCCCGCTCACCGTCACCTCGGGCGCCACTCCTGAACAGGTGACTCCCGTGGTGACCGGGACGTCGCCGCCCGGCGGGTCGCTCCAAGTGGTCCTGAACAACCCGTCGGACACGCCGACCGCGGTGACGGGGATCGACTGGAAGCTCGGCAGCGCGTCGGGCACCCAGCCGGTCAGCGCGACCATCGCCCCGCAGGGGTCGGCCACCGTGGACGTTCCCGTGAGCGGCATCAGCTTCGCCACCATCTATCAGTTCACGGTGACGAGTGTCATCTCCGGTGACCTGACCTCGGAATCCCTCTCCGGGCACGTCACGTTCATGCCCGTCGTCTATAAGAGCCTTGGCAGCAGTTGGACGGTCGCCGACGTCCAGGACGGCCCCTACGTCGACCTGGCCACCACGGCTGACGGGACGTGGGGCTCGCTGGACAACTCACTGCCCTACGGCGGCCCGTCGTACCTGTCGGGCAAGGTCTGGTTCGACTGGGATTCCAACTACCTGTACGTCACCGCCGACATCACCGAGAGCGCCTTCGCCAACCCCGCCACCGGGGCCAACATCTGGCAGGGCGACAGCATGCAGTTCGCGGCCACCTCCGGCGTGCCGGGCGCCTCGGCCACCACGAGCACGGCCTCTGCGAACGGACACTATGAATACGGTGCGGCGCTCACCCCGGACGGCTCCCAGCTCTACCGGTGGACCTCTCCATCGCAGGGCGCCGGACAGGTCGCCGACGCCACCGTCAACGTCACCCGGGACGACGCGA
This sequence comes from Actinocrinis sp., assembly GCA_036501535.1. Taxonomy (GTDB): domain Bacteria; phylum Actinomycetota; class Actinomycetes; order Streptomycetales; family Catenulisporaceae; genus DASYAE01. The sequence continues at coordinate 34,323 of DASYAE010000245.1, forward strand.
CCGACACCACCCTGTACGAGGTGGCGCTGCCGTGGAGCGACCTCACCTCGGTCCAGCCCACTGCGAACACCGTGTTCTCCATCTCGGCGATGCTCAACAACCTCGACACCGGGGTCCGCAACGGCTACCTCGAGTGGGGCGGCGGCATCGGCGACAACAAGAACGTGAACGAGTTCAACATGGCCCAGCTGATGCCCGAGAGCTGATCGCAGGCTCGTCGAGGCGGCGCCCGCCGCCGGTCCCGCCCTGGTTCCCCGGGGCGGGGCCGGCGGCCCCGTCCTCCGCCCGAGATCAGACCACGCCGTAGAGCCGGTCCCCCGCGTCCCCGAGCCCTGGCACGATGTAGCCGCGCTCGTTGAGCCGATCGTCCACCGCCGCGGTGACGACAGTGACCGGGATGTTCATCCCGTCGGCCTCCGCGGACAGCATCTTCAGCCCCTCCGGCGCGGCCAGCAGGCAGATCGCGGTGATGTCGCGCGCGCCGCGGTCGGCCAGCAGCTTTATCGCGGCGGCCAGGGTGCCGCCGGTGGCCAGCATCGGGTCAAGCACGTAGCACTGGCGGTCGGACAGGTCGTCAGGCATCCGCGTGGCGTAGGTGGAGGCCTTCAGGGTGCCCTCGTCCCGGACCATGCCCAGGAAGCCGACCTCGGCGGTCGGCAGCAGCCGCACCATCCCGTCCAGCATTCCGAGCCCGGCCCGCAGGATCGGCACCACCAGCGGTTTCGGCGCGGCCAGCCGCACCCCGCCGGCGGGCGCCACGGGCGTCTCGATCTGCACCGGCACCACCCGCGCATCGCGGGTCGCCTCGTAGGCGAGCAGGGTGACCAGCTCTTCGGCCAGCCGGCGGAAGGTGGGCGAATCAGTGCCGCGGTCGCGCAGCGCGGTCAGCTTGTGGGCGATCAGCGGATGCTCGGCGACGTGGATACGCATGGTGGCGAGTTTAGGGTGCGAAGTCCGGGGCACACACTCGTCCCGACTCCGCGCCGCCGGACCGGCGGGTACAGTCGAAACAGTCGTCGTAACGCCGGAAGGCCGACAGTCCGAAAACGGCCAGGAGGTTCAGCCGTGACCACGCGCCCGACCTCGAAACAGACCGGATCCACCGCCGATTCCGCGCCCGCGCGCAGAACCGGCCCCGAGAGCACCGCGGCCGGCCCGCCCGCGCCGCCCCGCAAGTCGCAGCAGGCCCAGGCGGGCCAGTCCGCCCCGATGACCCGGGCGCAGGCCGAGCGCGAGCGGCGGCTGCGCCGGGCCCGGTTCCTCGCGGAGCTCGCCGAGGCCAGGGAGCTGCGCAAGCGCGTCATGCCGCGCCGCACGCGCAACGCCGAGCTGCACGCCCGGCTGCTGCGGACCTTCCGCTACTGACCGTCGCGCCGCCCGTCGCGGCCGCCGACTCGCAGGGCCGCGTGGATCGCGGCCCTGCCTCAGCCCGTGGAGGCACGCGGCCTGCCGCCGCTCGGCCGTACGGACTACTGCGCGGGCGAAACCCGCCCGCCAACCCCTGCCGGTGAGCACCGCTTTCTGCCACGATGCCCAGTGGAACGAACACAGTGGAAAGAACACTGCGGAGAGAACACAGCGAGCGCCCGCACCCCGGCGGGAGCCGGCCGGACCGAGGACGAGGACACACGTGGAGCCCCAGGCGGACTATCTGGAATTCGATGACGAATTCGTGGACTTCGCCGTCGCCGCCTACCAGGAGGACGGCCAGTGGGCCGCGGTAGGCCTGCCCCCGCACGTGGCCGAGAGCCTCGAGGCGTTCCTCGCCGCCCTGCGCCAGCAGGTCTCCGAGGGGCCGACCATCGGCCTGGTGGGGCTCGGCGACGAGTACTTCGTGGCGGCCCGGCTGGTCGGGCGGGACGTGCGGCTGTTCCTTTCGAACACGGCCGTCGCCGCGGACGACCGGATCGCCGGCGAGCTGGTCGAGCGGCTCGACCCGCTGGCCGACCCGGCCGACGCGGACGAGGTGCCGTTCGGCGACCAGGAGATCTTCGCCGACCTGGGACTGGCCGGCTTCGACCTGGCGGTGGCCTGCGAGCGGCTCCAGACCGAGCGGGACCTCGGCCTGCTGGAAGCCGTGCAGGGGCTCGCGCACCGGCTGGGGTTCGGCGAGCAGTTCGCCCGGGCCGCCCGGCGGGAGGGACCGGATGAGGACTGGCGCGCCGGCTGAGCCGACCGGTCGGCGCAGCGGACCGCCGGACCACGCACAGCACGACTTCACCGCAACCGAGGGGAGAGGGAACCCGCCGTGGCGTACTTCGCCGCACTCCTGGCGCGCTCCGCGGACCGCTGGTCGGCCCGCGACGCCGACCTGGACGACATCGAGGACCTCGCCGACCTGGCCGATTTCATGCGCCGGTCCTGGGCGGACGAGGACGAGGAGCCCGAGACCGGGCTGCTCCTGCTGGAGCAGGAGGACGTCTGGTTCGCCGTGGTGCGGATCGACGTGGAGGAGGACCCCCGGCTGTTCGTCTCGGACGCGGCCGCGGTCTCCCGCTCCGCGCACGCCGACCTGCTGCTGGCCGAGGCGCTGGCGCCGATAGGTCCGGACGGCGGCGTGCTGCTCGATCCGGCGGCGCAGGAGGACGGGGCAGGGGCCGGGAGCGGAGAGGACGACGACGAGGAAGAGGCCGAGGAGGGCGCCGAGCCGCTCACGTTCGTCCAGACCGAGGAGGCCGCCGGACTGGGCGCATCGGGACGCCGGCCGCTGCCGGCCGGCCCGGCCGGCGATCCCGACCTGCTCGACGACCTCGGGGTGACCGGGCCGAAGCTGACCCAGCTCTGCCTCGGCGGAATGCTGCCCGCGGACGCGATCGCGGAACTGGCGGAGGCCCTCGGCGCGGCGGACGAGCTCGAGGAAGTCCGCTGAGCGTTCCCGGAGCCGACGCCCGAGCCGGAGCCGACGCCGGACCTGACGCGGCCGCGACCGGAGCCAGAGCCAGGGCCGGAGCCGGGGCGAGCGGGAGCGCGACCCGACACACCGTCAGCCCGGCCCCCACGCCCGGCCCGCCGCCACTGCCCGCCTGGCTGGCCGAACGCTACGCAGGCTGGATGCGCGAGGCGCTGCGCGAGGCATCCGCAGCGCCCGCCACAGGCGACGTCCCCATCGGAGCCGTCGTCGTCGACCCCGCCGGCCGTACCGTCGGCCGCGGCCGCAACCGCCGCGAGGCGGACGCCGACCCGGCCGGCCACGCCGAGATCCTCGCCCTGCGCGAGGCCGCCCGCGCCGCCGCCACCTGGCGCCTCGACGGCCACACCCTCGTCGTCACCCTCGAACCCTGCGCCATGTGCGCCGGCGCGGCCGTACTCGCCCGCATCGGCCGCATCGTCTACGGCGCCTTCGACCCGAAGGCCGGCGCCGTCGGCTCACTCTGGGACATCCCGCGCGACCCCCGGCTCAACCACCGCCCCGAAGTCGTCCCCGGCATCCTCGCCGACGAGGCCTCCGAAGCCCTCGCCTTATTTTTCACGGATCACCGAGGTCTCCGGTAAGGTACTCCACGGTGACGTGTCCGAGCGGCCTAAGGAGAACGCCTCGAAAGCGTTTGTGGTGCAAGCCACCGAGGGTTCAAATCCCTCCGTCACCGCAGATGAGAGCCGGTAGCCGGCTGATATGGCTACCGGCTCTCTGCCGTGTAGTTGCATTCTTAGTTGCGGTTGCCTCCTAACCGAGCGCCCACAGGCGCAGCGCTGCCTGGTCTTCGGCGTTAGTGGACCTCGACCTCAGAGAGCCTTCTCGGGAGCTGGATATCCGCGACTCCTGCACGGAGAGGGCTCACAGTGAGTAGCGTTCTGCGTGCACCCTTATCGACGTTCTCTGCGCGATTGGATGATCATGCACGACGCGCGCCCTTTTGTTGGCCAAATCGTTCACTACGTGGCGAATGTCACGCCACGCGGCGAGCACAAAGCGGAATGCCGAGCTGCGATCGTCACTGCCGTTCATGAAGACCCCGACCCGTCGGACCCGACCACTGTGATGTTGGGTGAGACTCGGCGCATGGGGGAGGTCGATCTGTGCGTACTGAGCCGCGATGACATGTCGTTTATCCACGCTGTCCCACAGAACGAGCCACTCAGGGGTGACGGTACCTGGCACTGGCCTGAGCGGGAGGACTCATAAGGCCCCGACCGGCTTGTCACCAGACCCGGCAAACGGCCCTGTCCAGTGCATTAGTGAACCGCCCCGGAGTTTCTGGAGACTCTACATCCGGTCGTTAACCACCTTAATGGATGGCGCCTGTTTGGCGTAGTGCGCGGCCTCCAGTTCGTTCGGGGTCAGGTCGCTGATCGCGCTGTGGATGCGGTGCTCGTTGTACCAGGAGACCCATTCCGCGGTGGCCAGCTCGACGTCGGCCAGGCCGTGCCACGGGGCGCGCGGGTTGATCAACTCGGCCTTGTACAGCCCGATCGCCGATTCCATCAGGGCATTGTCGTAGGCGTCGCCGACCGTGCCGATGCTCGCCGCGATCCCGGCTTGGGCCAGGTGGGCGGCGAACCGGAAGGAGACATCCGATGGTGTTGGTGTGTCAAGCGGCGAGGTCGAGATTCTTGGTGGCCGAGGTGGGGAAGGCCGTGTGTTCGTCATAGTGTGTTCGTGTCTGGAGGCAGTGGTGGAGGC
>DASYAE010000246.1:0-5965 GCA_036501535.1 Actinocrinis sp.
CGTCTACTCCACCACCACCGGCACCGGCGGCAGCCAGACCTTCACCCTCTCCAACACCGACCGCTACATCCGCATGTACGGAACCGTACGCGCCACCCAGTGGGGCTACTCGATCTTCGAGTTCGACGTCTACGGCCTGACCAGCACCCCGCCGGTGACGGGTGGAAACGGTACCGGCGGCAACGGCAACTGTCCCTGGGTCGGCTCCACCGCGCCGGTCTCCCAGCGGGTCCAGCAGGTGCTCAACACCATGGACCAGTCCGAAGAGGCCACCGTGCTCTCCGGCGACGGCACCTCGAGCTACATCGGCCAGGTGCCGGGGATCCCCAATCTCTGCATGCCCGCGATCAACATGGAGGACGGCCCGTCCGGCGTCGGTGACGGCAACGGCGGCGTGACGGCCTTCCCGGACGGCGAGAACGCAGCCGCGACCTTCGACCCGACGCTGATCCAGCAGGAGGGTGCTGCGATGGGTGCGGAGTTCGCCGGTAAGGGCGCGAACGTCTCGCTCGGCCCGACGACGAACCTGGTGCGCGATCCGCGCTGGGGCCGGACCTACGAGACCTACGGCGAGGACCCGTACCTGGCCGGGCAGATCACCTCCGCCGAGGTCGAGGGGCTGCAGAGCCAGGACGTCATGGCGATGGTCAAGCACGCCGCGGCATACGACCAGGAGCAGTACCCGAACGGCGGCGACAACGAGACGGTCAGCCAGCAGTCGCTCGAAGAGCTCTACCTCGCGCCGTTCCAGACCGCCGCGGAGCAGTCCGCGCCGGGCGCGATGATGTGCTCCTACGCCGTGGTCAACAGCGCGCCCTCATGCGCGAACGCTGACATGCTGCAGGACGGCCTGGACAACCAGGCGAACTACGGCGGATTCATCACCTCCGACTGGGGCGCCGCCGGTTCCGCCGTCGGCGACCTCGAAGGCGGCATGAACGTGGCCATGCCGTTCTCCAACGCGAGCGACGTGACCGCCGCCCTCTCGGCCGGCACGCTGAGCCCGGCGATCGTCAACGAGCGGGTGGCCCAGATCCTGACCCAGATGTTCGCCTTCGGCATGTTCGACAACCCGGACAACGGCTCCCTGTCCAACACCGTCACCAGCGCGGCGCACCAGCAGACCGCGCTGCAGCTCGGCGAGGAGGGCACGGTCCTGCTGAAGAACAACGGCCTGCTGCCGCTCAACCCGAACCCCAGCACCAAGGAGTCGATCGCGGTGATCGGCACCGACGGCGGCGCCGCGGTCGAGCTCGCCGGCGGCGGCAGCGGAGGCGTCGACAGCGCCAACACGGTCTGGCCGCTGACCGGAATCCAGAACGCGGTCGGGGCGAACGTCACGGTCACGTACACCGCGGGCGACGACAACGGCACCACGGACATCCCGCAGGCCGTCACCGCGGCGCAGGCCGCGACCTACGCGATCGTCTACGTCAACCTCCCGGAAGGCGAGGAGAGCGACCTTACCTCGCTCGATCTCTCCAGCACGGACGAGACGATGATCGACGACGTGGCCGCAGCGAATAAGAACACGATCGTTGTCATCAACAGCGGCGGCCCGGTGGTCATGCCGTGGCTGAACAACGTGGCCGGCGTGTTCGAGAACTGGTACGGCGGCGGTGAGACCGGCGCCGCCACGGCCGCGCTCATCTTCGGCACCGCCGACCCGTCCGGCAAGCTGCCGGTCACCTTCCCCAGCAGCCTGAGCCAGGTCCCCGCCCAGACCACCGCACAGTGGCCCGGCACCTCCACCGGCGTGACCTACAGCGAAGGCGTCGACATCGGCTACCGCTGGTACCAGTCACAGAACATCACGCCCGCGTTCTCGTTCGGATACGGGCTCTCCTATACCTCCTTCTCCTTCTCCAACCTGTCGGTCGGGTCGTTCAACGCGAACGGCACGGCCACGGTGACCGCGACGATCACCAACACCGGCAAAGTCGCCGGCGCGGACGTGGCGCAGATGTACGTCGGCGACCCGGCCGCCAGCCAGGACCCACCCGAGCAACTCAAGGGCTTCGACCGGGTGAACCTCACACCCGGACAGAGCGCGACGGTCTCCTTCCCGCTCACGATTCACGACCTCGCGTCGTGGTCGCCGGGCGACAACGCGTGGGAAGCACAAGCCGGCTCGTACTCGATCAAGGTCGGCGACGCATCCAACAACCTGCCACTGTCCGGCACCACCAGCCTCGCCCAGAAACTCACCGGACAGGTCGCGGCGGGTGCCTCAAGCGCAGGCGTCTCCCTGGCCAACACCGCCGTCAGCGCGAATGTCACCGCCAACTCCGGCGTGCCGGGTGCGGAGACGGTCGGCGTGGTCAACCCGTTCGGCTACAGCAGCCCGAAGGGCGCAGCCGTCTCCTTCCAGATGCAGGCCGTTGATTCGAACAGTGCGGCTTCGCTGACGTTCACCGCCAGTGGACTGCCATCCGGGATCTCGATCGCCGGCAACGGCACCATCTCCGGCTCCAGCAGCACCCTGGGAACCTACACAGTCACCGTCACCGCCACCGACGGGAAGGGAGTATCCGGCATGGCCACCTTCGTGTGGACCGTCGCACAGTGAGTCCTATCGCTGATTGACCATCGCTGACTAACACTGACCGCGCGGGCCCGGCCCACCACCGGACCCGCGCGGTTCAGCCGCGCAGCGCCCCCGACATGAAGCCGCGCACGTAACTGCGCTGGAGCAGCAGGAACAGCGCGAGGCACGGGATGGCCATGAAGACCACGCCGGCCTGGAGCGTCGGGTAGTCGATGGAGCCGAAGTCGCGGCCCTCCATCGCCACCACGGCCAGCGGCAGGGTGAACTTGTTCGCCGAGTTGAGCAGGATCAGCGCGGCGAAGAACTCGTTCCACGCGGACAGGAACGCGAACAGGCCGACGGTCACCACCGCCGGGCGCACCGCGTGGATCAGTACCCTGCGCAGGGTGGCCAGGGTGCCGCAGCCGTCCACCGCAGCGCAGTCCTCGAGCTCCTGCGGGATCGCCTCGAAGGAGTTGCGCATCAGGAAGGTGGCGAACGGCAGCTGGAACATCACCAGCACCGCCGCCAGGCCGATCAGCGAGTTCTGCAGGCCGAGCCAGCCGAGCAGCACGTAGAGCGGGATCAGGATCGTGGGATACGGCACCATCAGGATCGCCAGCGTGGTCAGGAACAGCGCGTTCTTCCCGGGGAAGCGGAAGCGCCCGAACGCGTAGCCGCCGAGGATCGAGACGGCCAGCGTGCCGGCCACCGTCATCGCGGTCACCTCGACGCTGTTGAGCAGGTACGTGCCGATCCCGTCGCCGTAGTCCGCCATGTTGCGGTAGTTGGTCAGGCCGAAGCCGGTCGGCGTGCGCACCGACGCCCAGCCGCTCCAGACCAGCGGGAGCAGGAAGAGGATCGCGAGCGCGCCGGTCGAGGTGTAGTAGCCGAGGCCGGCCGCGGCGCGGCGGGTCGCGCGGCCCGGGCGCAGAGCCGGCACGTGCACGCGCACGGTCAGGGGCACGGTCATGTCAGGCCACCTCTTTCCCTTGTCAGTCGGCCCGGCGGCGCAGGAACGACAGCTGGACGACGTTGAGCACCAGCAGGATCACCAGCACGATCACCGAGAGCGCGGCGGCCGCGCCGAGGTCGAAGCGGACGAACGCGTCGCGCACGATCACCATGACGACGGAGGTGGTCGAGTCGCCCGGGCCGCCCTTGGTCAGGATGTAGAACTGGTCGAAGGCGAGCAGCGAGCCGGTCACCATCATGATCAGGACCAGCGCGATGGTGGGGCGCAGCAGCGGCAGGGTGATCCGGCGCAGCGCCTGCAGCCGCGACGCGCCGTCCACCCGGGCCGCCTCGTAGAGCTCCAGCGGGATCGCCTGCAGCCCGGTCAGCAGGATGATCATGTTGAAGCCGGCGAAGCGCCAGGTCACCAGGGTGACCACGGAGCCGAGCGCGCCGCCCGGGCTGCCGGTGACCCAGTCCACCGGCGTGCTTATCAGGCCAATGTGCTGCAACACCGGCTGGACCGGGCCGACGGCCGGGCTCAGGAAGCCGAGGAAGAGCAGTGAGGCGGTCGCGAAGCCCACCGCGGCCGGCAGGAAGTACGCCGTGCGCAGCAGGCCCACGCCGGGCCGCGGGTTCTGCACCAGGAGCGCCAGGCCGAACGCGACGACGAACAGCACCACCGTCATGATCACCGTGTACCTGACGGTGAACCAGGCCGCTGAGGCGAGCAGGGAGTCGTTCGCCAGGTCGGTGTAGTTCTGCGGCGCGTTGAGCGTCGGATTGCCCAGCAGCGGCCAGTGGTTCAGCGACATCCACACCACCAGGACCAGCGGGGTGAGGAAGAGCAGGCCCACCACGGCGGCCGTGGGGGCGGCGTAGCCCAGCCCGGCGGCGGCGCGGCGGCGGGACCGCCGGGAGCGGCCGGGCCGGATCCGGATCGCCGTGCGGGCGACGGGTGCGCGCGCCCCGCGCGGACCGGCCGTGGTGGTCTGCATATGAGACTCCTGTCCTGGTCGGGTTGTCGCGGCCGGGGCGCTACTGCTGTTGCAGCGAGGTCGTGATCGAGGCCTGACCGCTGGCCAGGGCCGAGTTCAGGTCCGGGCCGAACAGCGCGCCGCGCAGCGTGGTCGTCCACGGGCTCTGCGGGTCGTTGTAGGTGGCGTTGAAGTTGAGCGCGTAAGGGGTCTCGCCCTTGGACAGGATCTCGTTGCCCACAAGCACGTTCGGGTCGGTCTTCGCGTACTGGTTGTTCTCCAGGTCGGTGCGGGCGATCATCTCGCTGCCCTTCGCCATGACGCCCACCTGCGCCTGCTCGCTCAGCGTCCAGGACAGGAAGTCCCAGGCGGCGTTCTGGTGCCCGCTGGTGGCCGAGATCCCGGCCACGTCGCCGCCGATGAAGGTGGACTGGCCGCCGTTCACGCCGGGGATCGGCGCGACACCCATGTCCAGGCCCTTCTGCTTGAGCAGGCTGTACCAGGAGAACGGGCCCGGAGCGATGCCGATGTTCCCGTTCTCCAGCGCGCCGAGCCAGGTGGTCCCGTCCTCCTGCTTCGCCGCCGGGGCCATCGTGCCGTCCGCGAACAGGCTGCGGTAGACCCCGAATACGGCTGCGGCCTGCGGCGAGTCGATGGTGCTCTTCGTGCCCGCGGCGTTCATCACCTGGCCGCCGCCGGCCCAGATCGAGGGCCACATGGTGAACTCGACGCAGCCGCCGCAGTTCCCGCCCTCGTAGCTGCCGTAGACCCCGCCGCCGAGCTTGGCGATGGCGCGGGCCTGCGACGCGTATTCGGCCAGCGTCTTCGGCGGGTCGTCCGGGTTGAGGCCGGCGCGCTGGTACAGGGTCTTGTTGTAGTACATGACCGAGAGGTCGAGCGCGTGCGGGATGGCGTAGAGCTTGCCGTCGCTCGTGCCGGCCCGGATGAACGAGGGGACGACGTCGTTCTTGAACGGCAGCGCGTCGAACTTGCTGGTGACGTCCGCCCACAGGCCCTGCGCGACGTAGTTCGGGGCGAAGACGACGTCGGAGGTGAAGATGTCCGGCAGCGCGTGCGCGCCGGCCGCCGAGGCGATCTTCGCAGGGTACTGCTCGTTCGGGTAGACGGTCAGCACGACGTGGTTGCTGTGCGTCTTGTTGTACGCGGTGACGAGCGCCTGCGTCTGCGACTGCGTGCCGGCGCGGGTCCACATGGTGATGGTCACACCGCTGGTCGGGCCGCCGCTCGGGGTGACGCCGCTGGAGCAGGCGGCGCCCGCGGCGAGGGTGAGCGCGGCGAGCAGGGTGCCGAGGAACCTGCGTGGCGGCCTGCGCCGGGATCGTGGCCGGGGGTTCGGCATATCAGTGGGCTCCTGTGCGTCCAGTAGGGAAGGGAAATTGATCGAATGTCTGGTTAATGACTGACCCGCAAGCTCGTCGTCGCTTGCCGGTGGAAGTCCGGTCCGGGTAGCTGTCAGGAGGCCCGGTAGCAGGCTGGCGGGGTCGGG
>DASYAE010000247.1:0-11962 GCA_036501535.1 Actinocrinis sp.
TCGTCACCAGGGAGGCGCGGAACGCGGCGGCCGGGGTGCGCCCGGACGGCAGCCGCTGGGCGAAGGCCGCGCCGAACTCGGCGTCGCCGTCCTGGCGCCGGGCGCTGCGCCACGCGGACACCCCGAGATACACGAGCACGACCGCACCCACGACGTGCAGGCCCAGGTACAGCCACCGGTTGGCGCGCAGCAGCCCGGTCAGGCCGGCGCCAGCCGCCAGCGCCCAGCAGAAGACGCCGATCTCGTTGCCGGCCACGGCAGCCAGCCCGGCGGCGCGCCCGTCGCGCACCGTCCGGTGCAGGAACAGCGCCGTGGACGGCCCCGGCAGCGCGGCCACGGCCAGGCAGGCCAGCAAGAACGCCGGCAGCACCGCGAGCACGTGCCGGAGGATCTCACCCATCCGCCGATTAGACCCTCCGCGGCCGCGGGCGGCCAAAGCATTTTCCGGGCGGACAGCGCCATACGGCATCGGCGATCTCAGCGGCGGCAAAGTTCCGGTCCAGCAGGTCCGGCAGGCTACTGAGGCGGTCTCACATCAGGCGGGCCAGCATCCCGCCGTCGACGATGACCGGGGCGCCGGTCACGAAGGAGGCCTGTTCGGAGCAGAGGAACGCGACCACCCGCGCGATCTCGTCCGGCTGTGCCGTGCGCCCGATCGCGCCCGGCGGCGCCGAGACAACCACGCCGTCGCGGGCCATCCCGGCGCCGTGCTGCGCGGACATCTCGGTGTCGACGCTGCCAACGACCAGCGCGTTCACCCGGATCCCGTCGTCGTAATAGTCCAGTGCCATCTGCCGCGTCAGCGAGACCACCGCGCCCTTGCTCGCGGCGTAGGCCGCCGCCCGCGGCACGCTGGCGAAGGCGTGCACCGACGCCACGTTCACGATGCTGCCGCCACCGGCCGTGCGCAGGTGCGGTATGACGGCCCGCGACATCAGGAAGACCGACTTCACGTTCACCGCCAGTACGCGGTCCCACACGTGCTCGGGCGTGTCGTCGACGGCGTGCACGTCGAGGATGCCAGCGTTGTTGACCAGCACGTCGAGCCGGCCGAAGCGGCGCACCACCGCCGCCACCGACGCCGACACCGTGTCCGCGTCGCTGACGTCCGCCACGACGTGCATCCGGTCGTCGGAGTCGGCGACGGAGGCGGGTAGCACGTCGAACGTCGCAACCTGGAAACCCGCCGCGTCGAGCGCCAGTGCGGCGGCGGCTCCGATCCCCCGCGCGGCGCCCGTGACGATCGCCGCGCGGCGCGGCGACTCAGGAGACACGCGCGGCGGTAGCCGCCCGCAGCGAGCGGGCGATGTCGTCGGCGGACGGCGTGGCCCGGGCGAGCAGCGGCGCACTGTGCGGCGCCGGAACGGAGGGTGCGCCCACCCGCAGCACCGGGCCGTCGAGCACGTCGTAGAGCGACTCGGACAGCGCGGCAGCGATCTCGGCTCCGATTCCGCCGTGCCGCTGCGACTCGGTGACGACGACCAGGTGCCGGGTGCGGCGTACCGATTCCTCGACGAGTTCCAGGTCGAGCGGGGCAATGGTGCGCAGGTCGATCACCTCGGCCTCGACCCCTTCCGATGCGAGTTGCCCGGCCGCAGCGATGGAGCGGGGAACGGTGACGCCGTAGGTCGCGACGGTAATATCACGGCCGGGCCGACGCACGGTGCCGCGACCGAACGGCACGAGATCCTCGGCCCCGCCGATCTCGCCGCGCAGGCCGGCGAGCAGCTTGTGCATCAGGAAGATCACCGGATCCTCGCCGCGCAGCGCCGACTTGATGAGCCCCTTTGTATCGGCGGGCGTCGACGGCATCGCTACGAGCAGCCCGGGCGTGTGCGCGAACCACGACTCGAAACTGTTGTTGTGCTGCGCGCCGCCACCCGCGACCCCGTTCGTCCCCCGGATCACCAGTGGCATCGGAGCGCCCCACATGAAGCGAATCTTCGCGGCCTGGTTGATGATCTCGTCCATGGCGCCGAAGGCGAAGTCGATGAAGTTGAGGTCGACGACCGGCCGCAGGCCGTTCATCGCCGCGCCCACGCCGGCCGCGACCATCGCTGCCTCAGAGATGGGTGCGTTGCGGACGCGGTCGCGGCCGAACTCGCTGCCGAGCCCGCGCACCTGCCCCCAGTGGCCACCGCGCTCGAACAGGTCGGTGCCGTAGACGAGGATCCGCGGGTCGGTGCGCATCTCCTCGGCCAGGCCCTGCCGGTATGCCTGCGACAAGGTTGCCCGCTCGCTCATAGGTTTCCCCGGATCTTCATGTCGATGCCGGTCACGTTGTCGAGCACGGTGGCCGGGTCGGGATAGGGCGACGACTCGGCGAACTCCACCGCGGCCGCGACCTGCGCAGCGACCTCCGCGTCGATCCCCTCCAGCGCGGCCGGCCTGAGCAACGCGGCGTCAGCGATCGACCGGCGCAGGCGCAGCACCGGGTCGCTCTCGGCCCGCCACCGCTCGACCTCGTCCTTCGTGCGGTAGGTCTCGCGATCGCCCACGTCATGGCCGCCATGCCGGTACGTCAGCGCCTCGATGAACGTCGGCCCCTCGCCGCCGCGCGCCCGGGCGACCGCGGCAGCGGCGATCCGGTACACGGCGGCCACGTCGCGGCCATCCACCTTGAACGCGGGCAGCCCGAAGCCGGACGCCCGCCCGGCGATGTCGCCACCACCGGTTACCTGGGCGAACGGCGTCTCGACGGCGTAGAGGTTGTTCTCGCAGACGATCACGAGCGGCAGCGTCCAGATACTTGCCAGGTTGACGAACTCCCAGACGCGGCCGATGTTGGCCGCGCCGTCGCCTATGAAGCCGACCGCGACCTGGCCGGTCTTGGTGACCGACGCCGCGAGCGCGGCACCCAGCGCGATGCCGAGTCCGGCCCCGACGATGCCGTTCGATCCGAAGTGCCCCTTCGACAGGTCCGCGAGATGCATATGACCACCGCGACCGCCCAGCGGTCCCGTTGCCTTGCCAAAGAGCTCGGCCATTATCAGGTCGGGCGCGAGCCCCTTGGCCAGCGTGATGTGATGACTGCGGTGGGTCCCCGTGACGATGTCGGTGGCGGCCAGCGCGCCGACCACGCCGACGGCGGTGGCCTCCTGGCCGACCGCCGAATGCATGCCACCGGGGATCCGGCCTTGCATTACCAGGGGCTCGGCCGTCGTCTCGAACTCGCGGATCAGCGCCATCGACCGGTACCAGCTTGCGGCCTGCTCGGCGTCAACCCCGCTCAGGTCGATCGGTTGCAACGACGCGGCCTCCGCGTCCGGGCCGGCCGTCAGGCTCATGATTCGCTCTCGATCCAGGTCAGGACGGTGCCGGGCGGGACCTCGCTGTCGGCGGCTACCAGCAGCTCACCGACTATCCCGTCGGCCGGCGACTCGATCTCGGTCTCGGCCTTCGTGGTCTCGACGACCAGCAGCGGGGTGCCAGCTCGCACCGTCGCACCCGCCTCGACCAGCCACGTCTGGATGTAGCTGTCGCTCTCGGTCATTCCGTACCACGGCGCCGTCACGTCAATGCGTGCCACGAATCCTCCTGATCCTCGACTCTTGCCGGCTGCGCCGTCGGCTCAACCGAGCGTTCCCCCCGCATTGAACGCAAGGTTCCCGCCGTCAACGGGGAGGGTGACGCCGGTCACCATCGCCGCCGCGTCCGACGCCAGATAGACCACGGCGGCGGCGATGTCCGCAGGTTCGGCAGCCCGCCCCATCGGGATGCCGCGCCGGTAGTCGGACACGGTGGGGTCGCCGGCCTGCGTCCGCGCCTTCTCGTTGGCGACGAATCCGGCTGTCGCCACCTGGCACGGCGCGACGGCGTTGACCCGCACGCCGTGGCGAGCCCACTCGACGGCGAGCTCGCGGGTCATCGCGTCCACGCCGCCCTTGGTCACCGAGTAGGCGAAGTTGCCTCGACCCAGCGCCGTCGAGCCAGCGATCGAGGAGACATTGACGATCGAGCCGTAACCCCGGGCGACCATGCCGCGCCCGGCCGCGCGGGCGCAGAGGAAGTAGCCGGTGAGGTTCACCGCGAGGACACGCTGCCACGCCTCGATGTCGACCTCGAGCGGCAACGCACGCGGGTTGATGCCGGCGTTGTTGACCAGCACGCCGACGTGGCCGAGCTTGGTCTCGATCTCGGCGAAGGCGGCCTCGACCTGTTGCTCGCTGGAGATGTCGCAGGTCCACGCCTGCGCACGGCCGCCAGCCGCGGTGATCTGATCGACAGTCCGGGCCGCGGCGGGCGCGTCGATGTCCAGCAAGGCCACCGTCGCGCCGGTCGCCGCGAATGCCTCACTGATCGCCATGCCGATGCCGTTTGCACCTCCGTTGACGACGACCACCTGCTCGCTGGCCGGGCTCATGCGTCCGCTCCCTCCGCAATGACCACGCTACGCAGCCGAGGCACCGATCCGCCGGCGAGCAGCGCCACGATGCCCGGCGGGAGCCGCGGCGTGATCCGGGCACCTTTACCACCCCGCCGGAGCCGAACCTGTCAGGGCAGATGCCGGCCTCCGGGCCGCGGGCGGCGTCGAGCCTCGCGAGATGCATTATCCCTACATCGTCAGGAATATTTCGTTCATTGTCAACAGTATGCCAGAGTGCAGCGCGGTAGCAGGCTAGACCGAAGCTACGGCCCGGCCAAAGCGACAGACGGCCAGGCTAAAGCGGCAGACGGCCAGGCTAAAGCGGCAGACAGCCAGGCTAAAGGACAGACGGCCAGGCTAAAGCGAGAGAGGGCCAGGCTAAGACGGCAGACGGCAGACGGCAGACGGCAGACGGCAGACGGCCAAGCTAAGGCGACGGAGGGCAAGCTGTTTGAGCCGGCTACTCAAGCAGGAACGACTTGGCCGTGTCGAGCTGGCTCGGCGTCATCTGCACGCTCGGCGCGGGCTCGGCCAGCGTAGACCAGATGCGGGTGTAGGCCCCCCGGATGTGTTCGCCGATCGCATCGACCGCCCGCATCTCGTCACCCGCCTCGATCAGGCTCAGGATGCGGCCATGGTTCTTCACCATGTTCTGGCGCCAGTCGGGACCGGCCACGTTGCGCGAGAGCAGGAACCAGTAGACCTGCATCCGGATGTTCGACCAGCTCTGGTAGAGCCGGTCGTGGTGGGCCGCCTTGAAGATGAAGTCGTGGAAGTTCACATCCAGTCGCGCGGCCGCCTGCTCGGTGGGCTTGCGCCGCATCGCGAGCTGCAACTCGGTGAGCGAGTCGTGGAGCCGTTCGATGTCGTCTGGCTCGTGCCGCCGGATCGCCAGCCGGACGGCGAGCGACTCCAGCGCCGAGCGCAGGCTGTAGACCTCGCCGAGATCCTCCAGGCTCAACTCGACGACGGTCGCGCCGCGGTGCCGCGACAGCCGTACCAGCCCTTCGCGTTCGAGAATAAGGAAGGCATCGCGCACGGGCCCACGGCTGACGTCGAGCGACTCGGAGACCTCTTCTTCGCGCAGGTGCTGGCCGGGTGAGAATTCGTCGTTGAGGATGGCTTCACGCAGCCGCTCGGCGACGACATCACCGAGCGAGGTCCGAGGGGCGGGACCAGCAACCAGCGAACGACGCAACGACTCCTTCCCAGCCGCCCGCCGCCCTCCAGCCAAGTCATCTCCATCTTGCTTACCGGCCGCGCTCAAGCCAGGCCCACGGTTACTTATCATTAACGACAAACATACGATCATTTCGAGTGAGCTGTCCACGCGGACGCGCGGCGTCTTGTGCCGGTACAGCACCGGCGCTGTGCTGACCGCCAGCAGCAATGCGCTTGCCGCCGGGCTCCTGCAAGATGCGGACAGGAACGATGAACGAGCCGACCTCGATGGCGCCTGCCCGGCCCGACGGCCCACCGCTCGTGCTAGCTGGGGCCGGCGCCATGGGCCGCGGGCTCGCGGCCCTGCTGTCGGCGTCCGGCACGGCGACGACCCTGTTCGCCCGGCCGCGCACCGCCCGCGACCTCATCGAGCAGGGTGAGCTCGACTTGGACGGCGTGGCGGCCGGCCGGGTCCCGGCCGCCGCCGGCCCGGGAGCGCCGGGCGTGCTCGGAGTCATAGCCGATCCGGCCGAGGTCCCCGACCGGTGCGGCATCGTGTTCGCCACCAAGGGGCCGCAACTGGACGAGTGCGTCGGCATGATCACCGCAGGGCTGGCGCGCGCGGGACGCTCGGCGCGCTGGGTAGCCGGCCTCCAGAACGGCGTTCTCAAGGATGACGTGCTCGCCGCCGGATTCGGGGCCGGCGCGGTGCTGCGGACGGTGTCCACGCTCAACGCCCGGGTCGAGTCGGGCCGCTGCGTCGTCGTGTCCGGGTGGGGGCACACGTACGTCGGGGCGACCGGTGGCGAACCCGGCGACGCGGACCGGTTCGCGGCGGCCCTCGGCGCGGCCGGGGTGCCGGCCACCGCCCTGCCGGCCGGGCGGGCCGACGCGGCGATCTGGATGAAATGCGTGAACGCGGTCGGTGTGTTCGGGGTGACCGCCTTGAGCCGTCTGCCGACGAACGTGGCGTTCGCCCGGCCCGAGCTCGTGGACGCGTACCTATCACTCGCAGCTGAGGCCGCCGACGTGGCGCGGGTGAACGGCGTCGTCCCCGCCGACTTCGAGGGCCTTCCGATGAACAGCCGGCTCTCCGCCGAGCGCGGGGTCGCCGTCGCCGCGATCGTCGGCGACAGCGTGGCGCTCGGGCCGCAGGCCCCGTCGTACTCGTCGATGGCCCAGGACGTGATCGCGGGCCGGCCGACCGAGGTGCATCAGGTGTTCGGCGACCTCGTGCACCGCGCGGCCGCAGCGGGGGTACCGGTGCCCCGGATGCGGTTCGCGTACGCGCTGATCGCCGGGCAGGCGGTGGCCTGAGCGGCGGGGTGGCACGAGCTCGTCCTAGGGCCCCGTGAGTTACCCGGCGACCGGGCGAAACAGCAAGCCGGGCAGGACGGGCGGGTCCGGGTCGGGATAGACGACAACCCGCCCACCGGTCTGCACCTGCTCGGGCCCGACCCCGGCCCGCGCCATCAGGCGCACGCCGACGTCCAGGTCGACGAGGGCGACTGCGTAGGGCACGAGCGCGGCGAACGCCGCCTCGGCCGGACGGCGATTGACCGTCTTCGCGTAGACCGTGCCCGCGCCGTCGACCTCGGTCCACTTGACCTCGGCCGCACCACAATGGATGCAGCGCACGCGCGAGGGAAACTGCACCTGCCCGCATTCACCGCACGTCTGCATGAGGATCACGCCCCGGGCCAGGCCGTCGCGGTAGGGGTCAGCGTCCGGGTTGTAGGGCCAGTCACTCATCAACGGATCCCTTCCGCATGATTACGGTGGCCGAGCTAGAGAGGTTGCCGCCCGTGCCGTGCGCCAGCGCCACCTCGGCGTTGGCAACCTGCCGCTCGCCGCACTCGCCGCGCAACTGCCGGACCGCCTCGATCAGCAGGAAGATGCCGAATCGGCCGGGATGGCAGTAGGACATCCCACCGCCCGACGTGTTGAGCGGGAACGCGCCGCCAGGCCTGATCCGGCCGCCCTCGACGAACGAGCCGGCCTCGCCGTCACCGCAGAACCCCAGCCCTTCCAGGGTGAGCAGGACAGTGCTCGTGAACGAATCGTAGATCTGGGTCACGTCGATGTCGGCCGGCGACAGTCCGGCCATACGGAACGCAGCGGCACCGGATACCCGGGAGCCGGTGCGGATCAGATCGTCCGATACCGACACCACGCCGTGACTGATCGCCGTGCCGAACCCCAGCACGGCCACGGGTTCGGTGCGCAGGTTGCGCGCCCGTTCGTGCGAGGTAAGCACGACGGCGCCTCCCCCGTCGGTGATCAGGCAGCAGTCACCGGTGTGGAGCGGGTCGCAGATGAGCGGCGTCGCCAGCACGTCCTCGATGGTGAGCGGCCGCCCGTAGCGGAAAGCCTTGGGGTTCATCGCCGCCCAGTGCCGCGAGGCGACCGCGACCTCGGCGAGCTGCTGCGAGGTCACCCCGAATTCCCACATGTAACGGTCGGTGGCAAGAGCGTACGGCCCGATGTCGGGCGACAGCAGCCCAGTGGGACGTTCATAGGTGTCGCGGAAGATGTAGGTCGGGTCGGGCCGCGGGGGCTGGGCGATGTGCCGGTCCTGCCGGGGCGTGTTCGCGTAGGTGATGACGGCCGTCGTGCAGAGGCCGGCGGCGATCGCCGCGTCGGCCGTCGCGACCTGGAACTCGAACGAACTGCCGCCGACGTCGGTGCTGTCCAGGTAGCGCGGGCGGATGCCGAGATAGTCGGCGAGTTCGAGGGCGGGCGACCAGCTCGGCATGCCGGCGGTGAACAGCCCGTCCACGTCGGCGAGTGTCAGTCCCGCCTCGCCGAGCGCGTCGAGCGTCGCCGAGGCCATCATCCGCAACGGGGTCTGCCCGGTCACGGTGCCGAGTTCGGACTCGGCCACGCCGACGAAGCTGCTCACCGGTCGGTAGGTCATCTCACTCCTCCACAGCCATGCAAGCGCCGGCTCATGACGCCTGTCGTGGTGTCTCGGCCAGGCTGGCCAGGACTTCAGCGGTATGCTCGCCCAGCGCCGGCGCCCGCCACGGCGATTCGGTGTCAGCCGTCCCGACCGAGACCATCGGTTTCGGCCGGCGCACCGGACCAAGGTCGGGTGTGTCCGCGGTGAGCACGGTGCGGTTATGGACGACCTGGGGGTCGACCAGGACGTCGGACACGGTGTTCACCGGCGCGCACGGCACGTCGACCGCCCGCAGCCGGTCGAGCACCTCATCGCGGGGCAGATCGGCGCAGGCCTGGTTGAGGGCCGCGGTTACGTCGGTGTGGCTGCGCAGCCGCTCGATTCCGGTCGGGTAGCGGGTCGCGAGCCCACGGGCACCAACGGCCGCGCAGAGCGCGTCCCACTGCGCGTCGGTGATCGACGCGCACGCGAGCCAGCGCCCGTCCGAGCCCCGGATGAAGTGGCCGACGCGCGGCGGACGGCCGGCCAGTTCCGCGTCGACCGGCGCATCGGCGAAGGTGTGGTGCATCATCCCCTCGGGCCAGAGGAAGTTCACCGAGGAGTCCAGCATCGACAGCACGATCTCACTGCCCTCACCCGTACGCTCGCGCTGATACAGGGCAGCCAGCACGCCCTGGACGACGGCCAGCGCGGCGACCTTGTCCGGCAAGAACGTGCGCACGAACTGAGGCGAATCGTTGCCGCCCTGCCCGGCCACCATCGACGACATCGCCTGGATGATGGGATCGTAGACGCGGTCGGCGGCGCGCGGGCCGTCGTCGCCGTAACCGCGCACCGCGGCGGTGATCAGCCGGGGATTCTCGGTACGCAGCTTCGCGAAGTTCAGGCCCAGGCGGTTGGCGACGCCCGGACGGAAGTTCTCCATGGCCACGTCGGCGCTCCGGCACAGCCGCATGGCGGCCGTCAGATCGGCCGGCTTGCTCAGGTCGAGCACCACGGATTTCTTGCCCCGGTTGAGGTTGAAGAAGTACGCGCTCACCTCGCGCCAGTGCGGGGCCGACTTTCGCGACTCATCGCCGGTCGGACGCTCGACCTTGATCACCTCGGCGCCCATCTCGGCCAGCAGCGTCGCTGCGTACGGCACGGAGATCATCGAGCCGAACTCAACAACACGGATTCCCTGCAGCGGCAGCATTAGCGTGCCCCTTCCGCGACGGCCGTCCGAGCCGGGGCGGTTCGCGAGCTCGTCGGCACCGGTCAGTCCTCACCGAGGACGGTGATCCACCCGAGCAGGTCACCGACGCGTACCTCGGCACCCACCTCCGCAACCGCGGTGAGCACGCCGCCGACCGGAGCGGGCACGTCGAGTACTGCCTTGTCGACATCGACCGCGACGAGGGGTTCGCCCGTGGCCACGCTCGCGCCCGAGTCCCGGTACCAGGCCGACACCTCGCCCGACTCGGCGTTGCCGAGGGCGGGTAGTGCGATCTCGTGCCGTCCGGCCGTCATTTGATGGCCAGCGCGTTGGCCGGCGAGCCGCTGCCGCCGACCTTGTTCAGCGGTGCGGCCGCGAGCAGCCCCTCATAGACACCATCGCGGGCGCAGTCGTCCGCGAGCGCGTCGAGGTCGAACAACTCGCCGATCGCGATGCCGAGCAGCCCGATCAGCCGGAAGTGCAAGAACGTGCCGGGCGACGTCATGTCGACCGGCAGCATCTCCAGCGCCGGGTTGTCGGAGACGACCGCCGCGACGTGCTGGTCCCATAGCCAGCGCGCGGTCGACTCGGCGGGCAGCAGGCCCGGGGTCCCGATCTTGGTCACGTCGCCGGCTGCATACTGCCGACCCTCGTCGTCGGCCGAGGCGTACCAGGTCAGCCAGCCGAACCGGATGAGCAGGATGTCGCCAACCTCGAGCGCGACGCCCTGGGCCGACAGGCAGCGCTCCAGCTCGCCGGCGTCGACGCCGGCGGCTTTGGTCTGGTCGAACGGCCGCCCGATCGATTCGCGGTAGCGGGCCACGTCGGCCAGGACGAACCGGCCGGTGATCCCGCGCCGGGCCCAGTTGTCGATGCCGTTGCGGCTGCCCGGGCGCCCGGTAATGTCCTCGGGACGGCAGCCGTTGTAGAAGCCGAACTCGGGATGCCCGACATGGCACAGCGAATCCCACTGGCTTGAGCGCTGCGGGAAGAAGTCGTCGTAGACGTCGTCGGTCGACACAGCGTCCCGGCCGATCGTGTGCCTGAGCGCGCGGCGCCCGGACAGCGGCGGGTCAGGCTGCTCGAGGTCGAGGTTGAGTGAGAACACCCGGCCCGTCCGGACGAGCCGGGCCGCGGCGAGCACCCGCTCCGGGGTGAGCAGGTTGATGGTGCCGACCTGGTCATCCGCGCCGAATACTCCCCATGACGAGCCGGGGGGCGCGCCTGCGACCGCGGGCAGGTCCCGATAGGCCGGCAGGTCATCGAGCTGACGGGTCACGTCGTCTCCTCCGCGGTGCTGGTGGTGGACGGCGACAGCACGCCGCCATGGGTTGCGTTCAGGGCCAGGTTGCCGCCGTCGACAGGCAGCACGATGCCGCTGATCATCGCCGCGCCGGGCGACGCGAGGAAAAGTGCCGCCCCGATGATCTCGTCGGCTTCCCCCATCCGGCCCATCGGGATTCCGCTGATCACCTGCGCGATGGCGGCCCGCCCGGCCGGATCGGACTGGGCCTGCTGCCAGCCGCGGGTGCGGAAATGGCACGGCGCGATCGAGTTGACGCGTATGCCGTAGCGGGCCCACTCGACCGCGAGTTCCCGGGTGAGCTGGATGACGCCGCTCTTGCTGACGTCGTACGCCATCGCGCCGCCGCCGAGCGATGTGATGCCGCCGATCGAGCTGATGTTGACGATGCTGCCGCCCTGCCCGGCGGTGATCATCAAGCGGCCAGCGGCCTGCGCGCACAGGTAGCTGCCGGTCAGGTTGACGGCCAGCGTCGCCTGCCAGTCCCGGAACGAATAGGTTTCTGGGGCCCCGGACGAGATCAGCGCGCCCGCGTTGTTCACCAGGACGTCCACGCCGCCGAACCGATCGGCCGCAAGCGCGAACAACGTCTCCACGTCATCCATCGAGGTGACGTCGGTGCGGCAGAAGGCAATCTCGCCGGTGATGCCGCCGAGTTCCCGGGCGGTCTCGGCCAGGCCGTCCGCGTTGAGGTCCGCGACGAGGACCCGGGCGCCCGCCCGGGCGAAGCCGGTTGCCATCGCCTTGCCGAGTCCCTCGGCGGCACCCGTCACGATCACCCGCTTGCCGGCGCAGCCGAACAGCCCGGCCACGTAAGCCTGTTGATCTGCGCTCATCGCGTTTGGTTCCCCGCTACCTTCTCGACCCGGTTCCGGCGATCTTGGTCGCGGCGGCGGCCACTCCGGCCGAATCCGGCAGGTACATCGCGGCCATCGCCGCGCTCGCGTCCATGCCCATCGCCGGGACGGGCGGTGGCGTAACGGTGACAGGCGCCGCGAGCAGCCGGTCCCACGCCGCCGTCGTTACGCGGGCACA
>DASYAE010000248.1:0-13491 GCA_036501535.1 Actinocrinis sp.
GTGGGAGCAGTTCTACAACATGGTGCGGGTCGGGGCGCAGGGGATCTACATCTCGATGTTCGACGAGTACGGGGAGGGCAATCAGATCCTGAACACCGCCCCGACCCAGGCGTTCGTGCCGACCAACTCGGGCCTGCAGTCGCTGGATCAGGATGGTACGGCCTGCTCGGCGGACTACTACCTGCGCCTGACCAACGACGGCGGGCGGATGCTCAAGGGCCAGATCGCCCTGACCAACATCCGACCCACCCCACCCGAACCCACCTCCGGCACCACCGGAGGAGGCGGCGGCTGCGGCGAGCTGACCGCCAACCAGCAGATCGGGGTCAACAAGTCGGTCGTCTCCTGCGACGGGCGGTTCGACCTCATCCTGCAGGGCGACGGCAACCTCGTGCTCTACGAAGGCAGCACCGCGCTCTGGGCGAGCAACACCGCCGGCAAGGCGAGCTCCTACGCCATCATGCAGGGCGACGGCAACTTCGTGATCTACACCAGCAGCGGAAGCCCGCTCTGGGCGAGCAACACGGCGGGCAACAACGGCGCCTACCTGTCCGTGCAGAACGATGGCAACACCGTTATCTACAGCTCAAGTGGCACTGCCCTCTGGAGCACCGGAACCGCAGGCCACTGAGTTCCGGCGCAGGGTCAGGGCCGTGGTCCCTCCCGCTCGTCGGCGAGCGGGAGGGACAGCCGCATCTCCGTGCCGCGGGGGAGCGGGTGTGCGGCGACGCTGCCGCCGTGGAGCTCGGCGATGCGGCGCACGATCGACAGGCCCAGGCCCGAACCGGGCTTCGAGCGCGCCGAGGCGGAGCGGTAGAAGCGGTCGAACACATGGGGCAGGTCGGCGGCCGGGATGCCGGGGCCCTCGTCGCCGACGGTGACCGTGCCCTGCGACGCTTCGGGGTCGACCAGCACCGACACCCGGATCTCGCCCTCCTCGGGGCTCCACTTGACCGCGTTGTCGACCAGGTTGCCCACCGCGCGCTCGATCGCGTCCGGATCGGCGTCGATCAGGCACGGCGCGAGGTCGGCGGTGAAGCGGCGGCCCGGCGCGCGTCCCTTCGCCCTGTCGAGGACGCGCTCGGCGAGCAGGTCGAGGCGCACCGCCTCGCGGTGCGGCGCCGCCTCGCCGTAGCGGCCCAGGTCGACCAGGTCGTTGACCAGGCCGCGCAGCTCGCGGCACTGCACGCTCGCGGCGGCCAGCAGCCGCGCGGCCTGCGGGTCGGCCAGGCCGCCCGGCTCGGCCAGCAGCTCGAGGTTGGTGGTCAGGCTGGTCAGCGGGGTGCGCAGCTCGTGCGAGGCGTCCGCGACGAGGCGCTGCTGGGCCTGCACCGACTCGTCCAGCGCCGCCATCATCGCGGCGAAGGAGCGGGCCAGGCGACCGATCTCGTCGCGGCCCGCGGCCTGGACCCGGGCGGCCAGGTCGCCGGTCCGGGTCACCTGCTCGACCGTCTCGGTCAGGCCGCGCACCGGGCGCAGCACCCGGCCGGCCAGCAGCCGCGCGGCGAAGGCGGCGCCCGCCGCGCCCGCCAGCACCGCGACCAGCAGCAGGGTTCTGAGATGATCCAGCTGCGCAGTGGCGGCGGACTCGGGCTGGGCCACCCGGATCAGCGAGTCGCTGCCGAGCTGGTAGGGGCCGGTGTAGAGCACGTACTCGGTGTCCTGGTACGTGACGTCCTGGAAGTAGCCGGGCGCCTGGCCGCCGGCCACTTCCAGGTCCTGCTGCGAGATCGGGGCCAGCGCGGAGTACGGGTTCTTCTTCCCGGTCCGGCCCAGCGGCCCGTTGACGAACTCGATCAGCGTGTCGCCGACCTCGAGCGGGCCGCCCGGCTGCGTCGCGCCGTTCGAGCTGCGGGCCTCCAGCTTGAGCCGCGGGGCCAGGGTCGGCGCGCTGGCCGCGGTGTTGAGCAGCGAGCCGTCGAGCTGGTCGTGCAGGTCCCGGTCCGCGGCCGGGTAGAACAGCAGCGCGGCCGCCGCCAGCACGCCGAACACGACCAGGCCGCCGAGCAGGCCGATCCGGGTGCGCAGGCTCATCGGATCACGGCTCCAGATCTCAGCGAATCCAGCCTCACGGTTCCTGCCGCAGTACATAGCCGAGGCCGCGCACGGTCTGGATCAGCCGCGGCTCGCCGGCCTGCTCCATCTTGGCCCGCAGGTAGCTGATGTAGACCCAGAGCGCGTTGGAACCGGGCCCGAAGTCGTAGCCCCAGACCGCCTCGAAGATCGCGGTGCGGCCGAGCACCCGGCGCGGGTTGCGCAGGAACAGCTCCAGCAGCGCGTACTCGGTCCGGGTCAGCGTGAGCAGCCGGCCGCCGCGCCGGGCCCGGCACTCGGCGGGGTCGAGCTCGAGGTCGGCGAAGCGCAGCAGCTCCCGGTCCGGCCGGCCCAGGCCGCTGCGCCGCAGCAGCGCGCGCAGCCGGGCCCGCAGCTCGTCCAGCGCGAACGGCTTGACCAGGTAGTCGTCCGCGCCCGCGTCGAGCCCGGCGACCCGGTCGGCCACCAGGTCGCGCGCGGTGAGCATGAGGATCGCGGTGGTGTCGCCGCGCTCGCGCAGCAGCCGGCAGACCTCCAAGCCGTTCGGCTCGGGCATCAGCACGTCCAACACGATCGCCTGGTAGTGCCCGCGCGCCGCCTCGCCGAGCGCGGTGGCGCCGTCCGGGGCGTGGCCGACGTCGTAGCCGTCGCGGCGCAGGGCGTGCGCGAGCGAGTCGCGCACCGCCTGGTCGTCGTCCGCTATCAGGACCCGCATGAAGTACCACCTCGTCGCGCTCGCCTGCGTTCCGCCGCCGGGGCCGGGCGGCCGTCGCCGCCCGGCCGGTGTGCACGCCGCCCGGCGGCGCGGTCAATTCTTGCCGGGCGGCTCGGACTGCGCCGCGGCGCCGAGATCCTGCTTGAACTGCGCCAGGTCGTCGAGCAACTGCTGCGCGCTCAGGTGCAGGCTCGCGGCCAGG
This sequence comes from Actinocrinis sp., assembly GCA_036501535.1. Classification (GTDB taxonomy): domain Bacteria; phylum Actinomycetota; class Actinomycetes; order Streptomycetales; family Catenulisporaceae; genus DASYAE01. The sequence continues at coordinate 2,952 of DASYAE010000248.1, forward strand.
GCGACGAACTGCGGGTCGGACGGATCCAGGGAGTGCGAGCCCTGCTCCAGCTGCTGCAGGTCGTCGAGGACCTGCGTGGCCCGGGCGTCGCTCACGCCCAGGATGCCGGCCAGCACGTGGACGGCGTTCGGGTCCTGCACGCCGGGGGAGCCCGACGGCGTCTTGACCGGCGTCGGACCGCTCTTGACCGGCGTCGGGCCCCCGCTCCCGCCCGGCTTGGTCGGCTGCGCGGAGGCGGTGCCGGGCGACGCGGCGGACGGCCCGCCGGACGCGGTGGCCGCGGCCGCGACGCCGCCCGCGCTCAGCAGCACCGCGGCTGCGGTGCCGGCCACGATCGTCCGGGTTCTGCGATTCATGCGGCTGATCTGGTTCACGGTTGAAGCCCTCTGTGACGGCCGGGAGCGCCGGCGGCACGGCGGCGGAGGGTTCCGCCGCCGTGTCCCAGACCACCGTCGCAGCCTTCGACCCCGCTTCGGCGAACCTAAGGATCCCCTCAGAGCCTGAGCGGGCCGGCGGGTGGCGGACCGGCGGGCGGCGGGGCGCCGCGCAGCCGGCGTCCGCGGGGAGTCCGGTCGGCGCCGTATTCGGGCGACGCCACGCCATGGCGCGCCAGAGGCGCAGGGGTCGCGCGTGCGGCAGTGCCGCGTCGCACACCACAGCCCGGACGAACGCCCCGGGATGGCCACGGACCAGGCCGGATGCGGTCGTTCCGGGCGCGGCGCGCGGCGCGTGCGGCTATCTGCGGGTCGCGCGGAGCTGGTAGAACATCAAACCCCGTTCGGCGCGGCGCGCGGCGATACGTCAGAACGTTGAACAGGGTCGCTGCCCGGCCGTTAAGCTGACGGCCGCGTGATGAGACGATCGCACCGGGTAATCATGCCGCACCACCCTCATGCGGCCGATCGCCCGGCGCGGCGGCGCCCCGGGATCCGCGGTCCCAGGCCGCCGCGGCACCGACGCGGCGTCGGCGGGCTCCCGCCCTGGTGCACGGTGCGGGCCGCCGCCGGGACCGCCTGCAGGTGCGGGCTTCGCGGGCCCGCACCCTGCTCGCCCCTTACCTGTCCCGCCTGCGTCTCCAGCTCTGCTCTCACTTGCCAGCCACCGACACTCGCCCCCTCACATCAAGGTTCTGCGGATGATACGCACGCGGTCGTCACCCCATGGCTCGCACACCGGGTCCCCCCTCCTCATCAGTGCTCTGGTTCCCGCGTCGCTGGCCGCTCTGGGCACGGTCTTCGCCGTGGTCGCCGTCGCCCCGGGCGCGCGCCCCGCGGTCGCCCTGTTCGGCCTGGCCGCGGTGTTCGCCGTCGGCCTGGCCTGCGCGGAGGCCGCGCGCCGCGGACGCGCGCTGACCGGGCTCAGACGCCGGCACGCCGCCGCCGAGCAGGGGCTCGAGCGCCGCCTGTCCCTGCAGGAGGCGCACACCGCGCGGCTGGCGTCCGAGGTGCTGCCGGAGGCGATCGGCCGGCTGCTGCACGGCGACTCGATCGAGGAGGTGCTCGCCGGCACCGCGCACGACCGCGCGCTCGGACCGCGGTCCGCACAGGCGCACCACGCCGTCGTGCGCTCCGTGCTCGAGGCCGTCAAGGCCGAGGAGGACCTGCGCGACTCCGCGCAGCGCGCCTTCGTCAACGTCGCCCGCCGGGTCCAGGCGATCGTGCACCAGCAGTTCCAGGACCTGCGCGAGATGGAGGAGCGGCACGGCGGCAGCCCCGACGTGTTCGACGACCTGCTGCACATCGACCACGGCACGGCTCTGATCGGCCGGCTGGCCGACTCGCTGGCCGTGCTCGGCGGCTCCCGGCCCGGCCGCCAGTGGCCGCAGGCGGTGCCGCTGTTCAACGTGCTGCGCGGGGCCATGTCCCGGATCACCGACTACCAGCGGGTCGACCTGCACTCGGTGGCCGAGGTGGCGGTGGCCGGGACCGCGGTCGAACCGCTCATCCACGCGCTGGCCGAGCTGCTGGACAACGCCACCCGCTACTCGCCGCCGCACACCCGCGTGCACCTGACCGCGATCGAGGTGCAGTCCGGCGTCGCCATCGAGATCGAGGACGGCGGCGTGGGGCTGAGCGACGAGGGCCGGGCCCGCGCCGAGCGGGTGCTCGCCCAGGTCTCCGCCGGGCTCGACCTCGCCGACCTCGGCGAGAGCCCCCGGCTCGGCCTGTCCGTCGTCGGCCGGCTCGCCCAGGCCAACCGCTTCCAGGTCTCGCTGCGCCCCTCGGCATATGCCGGCGTGCGCGCCGTGCTCGTCATACCGCGGGACCTGATCACCATGGTGCCGGTACCCGCGCCGACGGCCGGAGCGGCGGCCGACCCGTCCCGTCCCGTCCCCGTGATGTCCATGCCGCCGGGGCGGGCGGACGGGGCGCACAGGGTCGAGGTCAACGCGAACGGCCTGCCGCAGCGGCGGCGCGCCGTCACTAAGCCGCCCGGCGCCGCGATCCCGCGGGATACGCCGATCGGGGACAGCATGCGCGCGCTCGGCGCGGTGCTCGCCGCCCCGGCCGCCGAGGGCCCCGACGCCCCGCCCCCCTCGCGCGCCGCGCCGGCCGGCGGCGTCCCGGGACCGCCGGCGTCGCCGGGATCCGAGGTGCTGCCCCCGCCGCCGGGGCTGTGGCTCGCCGCGTTCCACAACGCCGTGTCGGGAGACACCGCCGCTGACGCCGCCGGGCACCCCGGAAGTGACGAGCCGTCGAGCAAGGAGAGCGAGTAGCCGTGCAACAGCTGCATCCCAGCATGGACTGGATGCTCAAGGACCTCGCGCAGAGCGTTCCGGGCACCCGGCATGTCATCGTTCTGACGTCGGACGGGCTGCGCATGGCGCAGTACGACACGGACGTGGACACCGCGGACCGGCTCTCGGCCGCGTGCGCCGGCCTGCAGAGCCTGTCGGCCGCGGTCGCCGCCGAGTTCCCGCACGGGAACAAGCGGATGCGCCTGGTGGTGATCGAGGTCGGCGGGGGCTTCTTCTACCTCATGGCGGCCGGCGCACGAGCGTATCTCGCGGTCCTCGCCGACGACGGCGTGGACGCGGGCCTGATGGGGCAGCAGATGCGCAACCTCGTAGCGCGTATCGGCGAACACCTCACCAGCGCGCCGCGGGCGGAGGAGAGGACGGCCGAGTGAGCCGGGCGCCGAACCCGTCGTCCTCGTGGGAGCAGGGCGGCCCGGCGCGCCTGTACGTCATCACCGGCGGGCGCGACGTCTCGGGGCGCCGCGCCGACCTCGACCTGGTCACCCTGGTGGTCGCCCGCGCCGCGCCGCGCCCCGAGATGCAGCCGGAGCAGGCCGGAATCCTGCGCATGTGCCAGTACCCGCTGTCGATGGCCGAGATCTCGGCCTACCTCAAGCTGCCCTTCAGCGCGGTCGCCGTCCTGGTCGCCGACCTGCTCGCGGAGCGGTCCGTCGACGTGCGCGGCGCGGTGCGCAGGGCCGGCATACCCGATCCCGAACTGCTCAAGGCGGTGATGTATGGACTTCAGCGGCTCTGACCGGTCGCCCGGGCCGGCGCACGAGGACGCGCTGCCCGCCTCGGCGGCCACCGCCGTCAAGATCGTGATCGTCGGCGGATTCGGGGTCGGCAAGACGACCCTGGTCGGCTCGGTCAGCGAGATCAAGCCCCTGACGACCGAGGAGACGATGACGCAGGAGAGCGTCGGCGTCGACGACGTGCGCGGCGTGGAGCAGAAGAGCGCCACCACGGTCGCCATGGACTTCGGCCGGATCAGCATCGACGGGCAGCTCGTGCTCTACCTGTTCGGCACGCCCGGGCAGGAGCGGTTCTGGTTCCTGTGGAACGGCCTGTTCGCCGGCGCGCTCGGCGCGGTGGTGCTCGTCGACACCCGGCGGCTCGAGTCCTGCTTCGACGTGATCGGCCGGCTCGAGCAGCGCGGCGTGCCGTTCATCGTCGCCGTCAACCGCTTCCCGCCGGCCCCGCTGCACCCGGTCGCGCACCTGCGCGCCGCGCTCGACCTGCCCGCGGACGTGCCGATAGTCGAGTGCGACGCGCGCAGCCGGGTGTCGAGCCGCAACGCCCTGCTCGCCCTGGTGCGCTACCTCTACACCCTTTCCACGACCACCGAAAACGCGGCCACCGGCGTGGCCGCCTCAGCCCTCGCGGAGCGAACGTGACGATACCCATGCCCGCCGACCAGACCGCCGGCGATCCGAGCGCCGGCGGGAGCGCCGTGGCCTCGGCATCGACGACATCGATGACGTCGGCCTCGGTGCCGGTGCCGCCGCCGGGCTGTCCGGCCCACCACGCCGGCGCCGCCGCGCCAGACTCCCTTGCGCTGTACGGATATGAGGCCCGCACCGATCCGGCCGGGCTGTACCAGCGGCTGCGCGACGATCAGGGCTCGGTCGCCCTGGTGGAGCTCGAGGGCGGCGTCCCGGCCTGGCTCGTGCTCGGCTACCGGGAGAACATGGAGGCCGCGCGCACCCCGAGCCGCTTCACCCGGGACTCGCGGGTCTGGCGGGACTGGCGCGAGGGCCGGATCGGGCCGGACTCCCCGCTCGTGCCGATCCTGGCCTGGCGCCCCGACTGCGTCTCGCAGGACGGCCGGGAGCACCAGCGGCTGCGTGCGGCGGTCAACGAGTGCCTGGCCCGGTTCGACCGGCACGGGGTGCGCCGGCACATCCAGCGGTACGCGAACGAGCTGGTCGACGTCTTCGTCGAGACCGGCCGCGCCGACCTGGTCGGGCAGTTCGCCCAGCGGCTGCCGATGCTGGTGTTCACCCGGCTGTTCGGCATGGCCGAGCAGGAGGGCCCGCGGCTGATCGAGGCCAGCGAGGGCCTGGTCAAGGGCGGGCAGCGGGCGGTCGAGTACAACAACTACGTCATCAATACCCTGCGGATGCTGACCGAGGCGCGGCGGGAGCGGCCGGGCCACGACTTCGCCTCCTGGCTCGTGCAGCACCCGGCCGGGCTCACCGACGACGAGGTGCTCAACCACCTGCGGATGGTCATGGTGGCCGGCAACGAGACCACGACCGGGCTGATCTCCAGCGTGCTGCGGATGGTGCTGACCGACCCGCGGTTCCGGGCCTCGCTCACCGGCGGCCTGATGACGCTGCCCGACGCGGTCGAGCAGATGCTGTGGGACGAGCCGCCGCTGATGGTGTGCCCGGCCCGCTTCGCCACGCACGACATGCGGTTCGGCGGGCAGGACGTGCGCGAGGGCGACCTGCTGCTGCTCGGGCTCGCCGCCGGGAACGCGGACCCCGGCGTGCGGCCCGACCTGCGGGCGCCGATGCACGGCAACCGCTCGCACCTGGCGTTCAGCCGCGGCCCGCACGAGTGCCCGGGCCAGGAGATCGCGCGGGCGATCACCGACACCGGCGTGGACGTCCTGCTCGCCCGGCTGCCCGACCTCCAGCTGGACATCCCGCCGGAGCTGCTGAGCTGGACCTCCTCGACCTGGTCGCGGCACCTCGATGCGCTGCCGGTCCGGTTCGTCCCGCAGCGGCGCCCGGCGCCCGCCGCGCACGCCGCGCCCGTACACCCGGACGAGGCCGTGCTGCCGGACGACACCGCGCTCGCCCGGGAACCCGATCCGGTGGCCTCGCCGGCCGCCCGCCGCATCCACCGCGGATGGCGCGGCGCCGTGGCCGCCTGGCTGCGCGGGAGGCGCGGGTGAGGTGAGCGGGTGAGCGGGTGAGCGTCAGCTGGGCGGCGCGAACACCGAGCCGGCCTGGCCGGCGCGCAACGCGCGCGCGGCCACCGCCGCGGACGTCAACCGGGTCCACCACCAGGCGATCCCGGTCGGCGGGGCGAATTCCGCGACGGCGGCCGCGCGCGGCGCCTCGGTCACCGTGATCGTGGCCTGATCGTGCCGCCGGTAGCGGGCGGTGTGCATGCTCCAGTCGAGGTTCCCGCGGATCCAGGCGGACAGCCCGGACATGTACCGCCGCGTCGTCCCGCCGACCGCGGAGCGCACCTGGTCCGAAAGGCACAGGTAGACGGTGAGCACGGCGTCGCGGAAGTCGATCGCCTCGGGCAGCGCCTCGCTCGGGGTGCTGCGGTGCTCGTGCGCGATGACGTCGATGAGGTTGAGGGTGTCGCGGCCGCGCGCGTGCTCCTTGTGGTAGGACGCGATGTCGTTGTCCAGCCCGACCAGGCAGCAGGTCATCTCTGTCAGTGCCCTAATGTCCGGGTTCTCCATCTCGTGCGCCGGCACGTCGTAGCCCTCGGCGATGCCCAGGGTCATCGCGCAGACCTCCATGCTGCCGTTGCGGATGCGGGCCACCGCGTATTCGTCGATCGTCGGCATGCTGTGCCTTCGGCGGTGCGCGGCCTCCCAGACCTGGTAGCCGAGATACGCCTTCATCGACTGCACCCACCGGGCGATCGCGGCCGGCGGGGCCAGCTCGTCCAGCCGCCGGCGCAGATCGGCCAGCGCCTGCGCGCACGGGCTGGCCGACGTGGTCCAGCCGGTCTCGGCTATGCGGTCCATCTCCGCCACGAGCAGGGCCATCTCGCTCGGGTCGTGGCTGAACCGCCCCTCGTCGCAATACGCGTCGTCGAAGGCGAACAGCCAGAGCAGGCTGTGCGCGGAGAACAGGGCGCCGGCCGGATTCGTGCACGCGGGCAGCGTCCGGCCGGCCAGCTCGCCGGCGGTGATGCTGCGCAGCCGCCCCTTCTCGCGCTGCTCCGCGTCGAGCCCGAAGCTCTCCATCCACGCGAGCGTGCCCTGTTCCCAGGCGTGCCACTCCGGGTTGATCGCCGGCGGCACCGGGCACCACAGCACGACGCGATCCAGCATGTCCATAGGCCCCTCCGAGGTCGGCCGGACCGGCCCGCGCGCACCGACCGGTGGATCGCGGGATCCGATGGCGTATGCCACACCTGAATCAGTAGGCTGAATTCACGTGGTGAGTAAGGCCTCGGCCCCAGCGCACGGGAGCACATGTCGAGGCATGTGCACCGTCGTGGCCCGGCTTCGTCACCGTCCGTGTCGGCGGACCCGGTTCAGTGGCCGACACCAGCCACAGAGCGGCCGCTGCGCACCAGGCGCTCTAAACATCGGGGCGCGGTGTTCTCGCGCGGTGCCGTCTTCCCGGGCCCGAAAGGGCTAGTCCGAAAGGCGTAACCCGAACGACGTCGACGGAGGTCCCGGCCCTCCCCGGCGAGCGTGCATCAGCAGGCTGATTTATGGCGACCGGCCGCCGTCCCGAGCCGCCCCTTCGGCGGGTCCCGAGTCTCGGAGGTCGGAGGTATGAGGCGAGGGCCACAGCATGATCGCAATTTATTTCAGCAGATCTTGCGGATATTTTGAAAGTTGCTTGCGATTATTGCGCCAGTGTGTCGAAGGCTCTACGCTCCGCGCAGCAATCGACCCACGATCGCCGCCACCGCCGCACAGGTCAGGGGACAGCTGTGCCAGCACGTCGCAGAGCCCGGCCCCGCCCGGCGGACGCCGTGCCGCCGCCCGGCCCTCCCGGACCGGCCGTGGCCGGGTCATCCGTTCTTTCCGGCCGGCCGGAACGGGGCCGCACGGCGCGGCGTCCCGGGCCCGGATCCCGGCTCCCACGCCGCCCACCAGCGCTCTCAATGAAGCAGGACTCGCGATGAAGCATCCGGCCGCACCATCTCCCATCACGGCGTTACAGCGCGCGGGGCGCCGCCCGCGCGCATGGGCCGTCGCCTGCACCGCGGCGGTGACCGCGCTGGCGGGATTCGCATTCGTGCTCTTCCAGGCCCCGGGCGCGGCGGCCGCCACGCCGGCCGCCGCCGCGTACCAGGCGCCCGGCACCCCGTCGCCGAGCGTGGCCGGGGCGACCACGCCGTTCACTACGTATCAGGCCCCTGAAGGCGCGCTCGGCGGCGGCGCGAGCGCCGTGTCGCTCACCTCCGCGCCCACCAGCGAGTACGACAGCCCGCAGGGCGAGGCGGCAGGGCACGCCTACGTGCAGCTGACCGGCAACGGACAGTACGTGCAGTGGACCAACCAGACCGGCCAGCCGATCAACTTCATCAACGTGCGCGCCTCGATCCCGGACTCGTCCGGCGGCGGCGGGCAGACCGCCACGCTGGACCTGTACGTGAACGGGACGTTCCGCCAGGCGCTGGCCATGAACTCGATCCAGAGCTGGCAGTACGAGGGCAACAACAACTACAACGGCAGCGACCAGAACCCGGCCGACGGCGACCCGCGCGACTTCTGGGACGAGTTCCACGCGTCCGTGACCGGTTCACCGATCCCGGCCGGGGCCACCTTCAGCCTGCAGAAGGACTCCTCGAACTCGGCGTCGTTCTACTGGATCGACTCGATCGACCTGTGGAACGCCCCCGCGCCCGCCGCCCAGCCGGCGAACTCGATCTCGATCACGAGCTGCGGCGCCACCGCCGACAACACCGCGACCAACGGCGCCGCCGCGCCGGGCGCGACCGACAGCACTGCGGCGATCCAGAACTGCATCAGCCAGGCGCAGTCGCAGAACAAGATCCTGTGGATCCCGCAGGGCACCTTCTACGTGATCGGCACGGCCGGCCTGCCGGTGACCGGCATCACCGTGGAGGGCGCGGGCTACTGGTACAGCGAGGTCTACCGCGACGTCCCGCTGCCCAACAACACCCCGCTCGGCGCGCTGTTCCAGTGCTACTCGTGCAGCCTGCAGAGCTTCCACATCGACTCCGACGCGACGAGCCGCGCCGAGGTCGACGGCGGCGGCGGGGCCGAGGACACCACCGGCACGAACTGGTCGATCGAGAACATGTGGGTGCAGCACGTCGAGTCCAGCCTGTGGGCCTCCGGCACCGGCGGCCTGGTGGAGAACGACTTCTTCACCTCGATCTGGGCCGACGGCTGCAACCTCAACAACGTCTCGCTGACCGGGACCTCCGGCAGCAACCTGACCGCGACCAACAACTTCATCCGCGGCACCGGCGACGACGGCATGGCGATCAACTCGGTCGCCTACAACGGCAGCACTACGTACACCGCGATGACCAACATCACGATGACGCACAACACCGTCATCGCGCCGTGGGGCGGCAAGGACATCGGTGTCTACGGTGGCAGCGGGCACGTCGTCGAGGACAACTACCTGGCCGACACCGCGCGCTACATCGGGCTCGGCGTGGGCCGGTTCGGGGTGAACGGCAGCGACATGACCGGCGCCACGGTGTCGGGCAACGTGGTCGTGCGCTCCGGCGGCAACGCCTACTTCCAGGGCCAGCCGGCCCTGCAGGTCGGCAACGGCGGCGACGGCCAGAACGTCGGGGTCGTCTCGAACGCGGTAGTCACCGACAACACCGTCATCAGCGCGGTCTACGACGGTATCAACTTCTCCACATCGACCGGCACGACCCTGTCGGACAACCAGGTGATCGACCCGTGGCGCAACGGGATCGTGATCTCGCCGCAGTACTACCCGGCGCCCTCCGGCAACGCGACGCTGACCGGCGACTCCGTGACCGGGCTCAGTTCGGGGATGTCCGCGTACCTGAACGACTCCAGCGGTTTCACCGCCTCGCTGGGCAACGACAGCTGGCAGAACAGCGCGAGTGAGGGCTCTTACGGCGGCTCGCCCGCCGCGGTGCCCGGCACGGTCCAGGCGGCCAATTACGACACCGGCGGCCAGGGCGTCGGCTACAACGTCAACTCGGTCAACGGCTCGGCGAACAGCTACCGCTCCGACGGGGTCGATCTGGAGACCTGTTCGGACACCGGCTGCGGCGACGACCTCGGCTGGACATCGCAGGGCCAGTGGTTCCGGTACACGGTCAACGTGGCCACGGCCGGGACCTACACCCTGAGCTTCCGGGTGGCGTCGCCGAGCGGCGTGTCAGACGCCTTCCACATCACGGACGCGTCAGGCAACGACATCACCGGTGCGGAGGCCGTCCCGGCGACCGGCGGCTGGCAGACCTGGACGACGGCGACCGACACGGTCAGCCTCTCCACCGGCCAGCAGACCCTCGTGCTGGACCAGGACAACGGCGGCTTCAACCTGCGCTACCTGACCCTCACCTCGGGCGGCAGTTCGACGCCGAGCGCGCTGACCGCGTCCACGTCGAGCCTGTCGTTCGGCAGCGTGAACGTCGGCTCGACCAGCGCCGCGCAGTCGGTCACCGTGTCGAACCCGGGCAGCACTGCGGCGTCGATCTCTTCGGTCTTGGCCGGTAGTCCGTTTGGTGAGACCAATACCTGTGGCAGTTCTCTGGCTGCGGGTGGCTCGTGCACGGTGACCGTTCAGTTCGCGCCGAGTGCGAGCGGGTCGGCTGCCGGGACGTTGTCGGTGGCCAGCAGCGCTCCGAGCAGCCCGCTGAGCGTCGCGCTCTCCGGCAGTGGGGTGACCGCGAACACGAACCTGGCGCTGAACCAGCCGACCAGTGCCAGCGGGTACACGCAGTCCTATGTGCCGGCCAGTGCGGTGGATGGCAACACTGGTACCTATTGGGAGAGCACGGATAACGCGTTCCCGCAGTGGTTCCAGGTGGATCTGGGTTCGGCCAAGACGGTCGGCCGGCTCGTGCTGGACCTGCCGCCGTCCAGCGCCTGGGGGACGCGGACCCAGACGATCCTGATCCAGG
>DASYAE010000249.1:0-35516 GCA_036501535.1 Actinocrinis sp.
GGGCGGGGGCTCTCCGTGTCGGGCACCGAAGGCGTATCAGGAACCTGGCCTGGGGCGCAAACGAAAGGCGTGTTTGCGCCCCAGGCCAGGTTCCTGATACGCCTTCGGTGCCCGACACGGAGAGCCCCCGCCCGCCCCACCAGACCCGGACCCAACCCACACACCCCGGACCCGCCCGCCCCTCCCCTCTCCGGAGAGGGTCCGCCGGTGGCCGGAGTTGATCTTCCCGTCAATGCTGCCTTTGCCTTTGCCGTTACCGTTGATCTCCCGTCTCCCCCCAAATGTCGGTCAGGTTGGCGGGGCCGCGTTGAGCCGGATTGTGTCCTTGGATCCGTCGGACCAGTGGATGGTTGCGACGGAGGTCCCGTCCGGCTCTTGGCGCACCGTGAGCTGTGCGGCCGCCGCGACGGTCGGGCCTGCTGCGATGGCGGAAAGGCATACCACAGCGCCGTATACGGTGCCCGGCTGGACCGCGGCCGACGTGGCCAGCCAGGGGGTCGCAGAGTATTGGCCTAGGGCGTTGGCGTCCTCGGCGGTAGCGATTCCTGCTTGATCGAAGCCTGACAGGTTCGCGACGGTGCTGGCCAGGATGGTGTCTGCCTTGTCGCCGTCGCCGTCGCCGTCGCTGCTGCTGCCGCCGTTGCCGTCGTTGATTGCTCGGCGGACGCAGGCGGTGTCGGGATGGGCGTCGGCGTTGGTGTCAAGATGCAGGGGCGCGTCGGCGGCCAGGCAGTAGCCGCCCATCCGCAGGCGTAGTGGCTGGTCGAGGTTGCCGTCGATGCGGGTGAGGCGGACTTCGAAGGAGCCGTTCAGGATGCTGGCCGTGGTGATCCACGGTCCGGTGCGGAAGGGCGGGGGCTCGGCAAAGGCGAAGGGGGCGGGGACCGGGCCCTGCGGCCAGTGTGCGCGGTGTCGGGATGCGGCGGTGCGCTCGCCTAGGTGCAGGCGGGTCAGGGGGCTGCGGTGGGAGGGGTGGCCGTGCGGGTCGAGTAGGGCGGCGTGGGAGTCTGCGGGGTCGGCTAGGGCTTGTTGGGTGCTGTCGGGGAAGGCATGGGTCGAATATGACAGGCGGGCATAGCAGGGGTCGTCCGCCTGTGCGGTTTTGGATGCGTAGTCGGTGCCGTGGTTGATGATGCGGACGACTCCATCGGCGGCGGTGCCCTGTACGAGCCAGCCGGGTGCGGCTAGGCGTCGGGTTGTGTCGCCTTGCTCGATTTGGAGCGGCTGCTCCTTGTCGGTCCAGACTGGATGGTCGGCGGGTAGGACCAGGCCGGCGAATCCCTTGCTTGACCAGTAAGGGGAGCCCGGTCCGGAGTATGGCTGGCGTAGTGCGGTGAATTGGCTGTGCCAGCCGAGCGGTTGTATGCCGTTTTTGTCGAAGCAGCCGGCCTGCATGAAGTGTTGGATCATGCCGCTGGCCAGGCGGCGGGTTCGGCCGGGTGGCAGGGGGCTGGCATCGAAGACGGCGCCGACCCACAGCGGGCACAGTGCGGCGTAACGGTAGGTCAGCGAGCGGCCTTGCAGGAGGGGTCGGCCGTCGGCGCCTACCAGGTGCTGGGCGTCGTCTAGGTAGCGGCGCAGGCGGCGGCGATAGCGGGGGAGGGCTGCGGGGTCGGCGTGTGGGCCGGAGATGCGGCAGTACCACAGCGGGTAGTACTGCATCGCCCAGCCGGAGTAGTGGTCGAATCTTCGCAGCCCGAGTCCGTGCTCTTGGTCGTCGCCGCCGTCTGAGTACCAGCCGCCGCCGGCGTACCACGCTTCGGTGCGTTCGGCTGCGTGTTCGATGTCGGCTGCGCTCCAGGGTGCGCCGACCTCGCGTAGGAATGCCGAGGTGATGGCTCGGAACCAGACCCAGTTGTTGGCGGGCACGTCTGTGCCGTGCATGTCGGTCATCCAGGCGATGATTCGTTGCTGCACTTTGTCGTTGAGGCGGTCCCAGATCCACCGTTTGGATTCGTGTAGCGCGATGGCGATGGAGGCGCACTCGACTTTCGCCTGTCCGCATTCGGTCATGCGCGGCCAACGCTCGGGTGAGGATGGGTCGGTGCCCGCGGTCAGCCCGTCGGCGTACCACTCGGCGTGGCCGCCGGGGTCGGTGTCACCTGATTGGGCGAGACGGAAGCCGGCGAGCAGGAACGTTCTTGCGAATCCTTCCAGGCCATCGCTGTGCCTTCCGGAGCGGCTGGCCGGGCCGGGCAGGTCGATCAGGGCGTGCCGTTTGGTCGCGAACGGGCGTACGGCGGCGAGTTGGGCGTCGGCCAGATTCTCCCAGTGTGCCCGGGTCCAGCCGGTGTACGGGGAGGTCGTGCGGTCCTCCGGCGGGCCGTCGAATGTCGGCGTCGTCACTTTACTTTCCGGTCCCTCCGCGGGCTCGGGTGAGGTGGTCAGGCGATCCGTTCGAGGTCTGCCAGGGTGACCGGGTGGCGGAAGGGCAGTCCCCTGGCATAGCGGGCCAGTTCGGCCAGGGCGGACTGGCCGAGCCGGGCCAGCTCGTTCCCCGATGCGCCGGCCAGGTGCGGGGTGAGTAGCACGTTGGGCAGGGTGTAGAGCGGCGAGTCGGGGGCGGTGATTTCCGGCTCGGTGGTGTCGAGGATTGCTGATAACCGCCCGCTGACCAGCTCGTCGGTCAGTGCGTCCTGGTCGATGAGTGCGCCGCGGGCGGTGTTGATCAGGACGGCGCCGTCCGGTAGGAGGCTGAGTCGGCGCCGGTCGATGAGGTGGCGGGTGGAGGGCAGCGATGGTGCGTGGAGGCTGATGATGGTGCAGGTGGACAGTAGTTGGTCTAGTGCGGCCAGCGTTACGCCGAGGCTTTGAGCCTGTGCCGGGTTAAGGAATGGATCGCTCACCCAGACGTCGAAGGCGAACGGGCGCAGGAGCTCGATTACCCGGCGGCCGACCCTGGAGGCGCCGACTAGGCCGATGCGGCGTTGGTAGTTGCCGATTGCCGGGAATTCGCGGCCCAGATTCACCGGTCCGCGTCGCGTGGCGTATTCGCGGGCGATCGGTAGGACGGCCTTTCCCGCCAGCAGGAGCATGGCGAGGGTGAATTCCGCCACCGGCTCGGCGTTGGCGCTGGCCGCGGTGGAGACCTGCACGCCGCGCTCCCAGCAGGCCGGCGTGACGCGGCCCTTGACCGTGCCGGCGGCGTGGATCACTGCGCGCAGCTGCGGGGCGCGGGACAGTACGTCTGCGTCGATCATCGGGCAGCCCCAGCCGGTGATCAGGACCTCGGTATCGGCCAGGATTTGGTCGGCGTCGGGGCTGGTGAAGTCGGTGAGGGCCGGGCTGGGTGCCAGGCGGGCGATGCGCTGTAGCCGGTTCAGGCCTGCTGGGCCGAAGAAGCGGTCGGGGAGGTGCGGGAACATCGCGAACGCGGTGCGTGGTCGGCGGGGCACGGGTAAGGTCACCTCGGGTTTCGCCGCGGCTCGGGGAAGAGTGTGCGGGTCACTCCTGGCCGGGGTCGGCGACGAGCCAGCTGAGCGCGCCCTGCAGGTGGCCGAGGAACAACGGGTCGTCGAAGGCCTTGCTCGCGTGCCCGAGCGCGGTGTAGAACGACCGGCCGCGGCCGACCCGGTGGTACCAGGCGATGGGGTGGTCCGCACCCATTCTGCCCTCCATATATGTATTCTCATCCACGGAGGCGAGCACGTGCACGCCGCCGCGCGGGTTCGCGCGGAAGTCGTACCACTCGTCGGTGAGTTCCCACTGCTTGGGCAAGTGTGCGGTCGCCGGGTGGCCGCTGTCCTCGACGCCGAGCACGGCGCGCTGGAACGCGGGGTGCCGGGCGAAGCGCGCGCCGATCAGCTCGCCGAAGAAGGGCCAGTCGTATTCGGTGCACGCGGCCGAGTGGATGCCGAGGAAGGCGCCGCCCTCGTTGACGTAGCCCTCCAGCGCCGCTCGGCCGGGTGGGTCGAGCACGTCGCCGCTGGTTGAGAGGAATACCACGGCGGCGCACCGGGCCAGTGTCGGTTCGCGGAAAACGTCAGGAGCCTCGGTCGCCTGCGCGGTGAGGCCGAGGCTGGTTGCGATTCGAGTTAGGGCTGTGGCACCGGCCGGGATCGATGCGTGGCGGTATGCGGTGGTTCGGGTGAAGATTAGTACGGTGGACGCAGGTGGCGCGGCGCTTGCGGCCGCTGCCGTGATCATGTCGGGATTCGTTTCAGAGCTCATCGATCACGCACGCGAGGTATCGGTCTTTCATCAGGGCGATGACGGTGTTCGGATCGGCCGCCCACAGGTCGGCGTTGAAGATCTCTACTTCGATGTCGCCGGTGTACCCGGCGGCGTCCACGTGGGCGCGCAGATGGCGGAAGTCGATGTGCCCGTCGCCCATCATTCCGCGCGAGAGCAGCGCGTCGGCCGGGAACGGGGTGATCCAGTCGCAGACCTGGAAGCCGGCGATCCGCCGGCCCGCGCGGGCGATCTGCGCCTCGACCTGCGGGTCCCACCACACGTGGAAGGTGTCGACGACCACTGCGACCTGGTCGGCGGGGAAGCGCTCGGCCAGGTCGAGCGCCTCGCTGAGGGTGGCCAGCACGCCCCGGTCCGCGGTGAAGACCGGGTGCATCGGCTCCAGCGCCAGACGCACGCCGCACGCGCCCGCGTACGGCGCCAGTTGCTCGACCGCTTCGGCGACTCGCTCGCGCGCGCCGGCCAGATCGCGTGAATGCGGAGTCCCAAGAGCTGGCAGGCCGCCGACGACCATCACCAGGGTGTCGGTGCCCAGCGTCGCCGCCTCGTCGATTGCGGCCCGGTTGTCGTCCAGCGCTGCGCGCTGCGCGGCGGGCTCGGACGCGGTGAGGAATCCGCCCCGGCACAGCGACGAGACCCGCAGGCCTGCGGCGTCGATCAGCTTGCGGGCCCGCTCGGCGCCGAACTCGGCAAGCGGTTCCCGCCACACTCCGAGTGCGCCGATGCCGTGGCGCACGCAGCCCTCGACGGCCTGCGGCAGCGACCACCGGTTCACCGTCTTCTGGTTCAGCGACAGGCGGCTGAGCGGCGGGGCGGCGCTCGCGCTCATGCCTCGAACCCTGCGACGCTGAGGAAGCTGCGCATCCGGGCGGCGGCGAGGTCCGGATCCGGTAGCAGGCCGGCGCGGTCGGCCAGTCGGTACGCCTCGGCGAGGTGTACCGCGCCGCGTGCGCTGTGCAGGCCGCCGACCATGGTGAACCCGGGTTGCAGGCCGCTGAGCCAGGCCAGGAACGCGATTCCGGTCTTGTAGTAGTAGGTGGGGGCGGCGAAGACGTGCCGGGCCAGGTCGAGCGTCGGCCTGAAGGCTTCGTCGTACGCTGTTTCGTCGCTTGCGTCGAGGGCCTGCAGTGCGGCGCTCGCGGCCGGCGCGATCGCGGCGAAGATGCCGAGCAGCGCGTCCGAATGGTGTGTGCCGTCGCCCTTGATGAGCTCGGGATAGTTGAAGTCGTCGCCGGTGTAGAGCCGCACTCCGGCCGGCAGGGCCGCGCGCAGGACCTTCTCGTGGTCCGCGTCGAGCAGCGAGATCTTCACCCCGTCGATCTTCTTCGGGTGTCTGCCGATGAGTTCGAGCAGTGTCTCGGATGCGGCGGGGATCTCGGCGGAACCCCAGTACCCGGCAAGCGCCGGATCGAAGGCGGTGCCGAGCCAGTGCAGGATCACCGGTCGCGCGGACCGCTCGACTAAGGGCTCATAAATGCTGAGGTAGTCCGCGGGTCCGTCGGCGGCGCAGGCGAGTTGGCGGCTGCACATGAGGATCGGCTGCGCGCCGGCCTCCTCGACGAACTCCAACTGCTCGATGTAAGCGGCGAGCACGGCGTCGAGATCAGTGTCCTGCGTGGAGAGCTGGTCGGTGCCCACTCCGGCGGCGATCCGGCCGCCCACCGCGGCGGCGTCGGCGGCCGAGCGGCGGATCAGCTCCCTGGTCGCGCTCCAGTCCAGGCCCATGCCGCGCTGCGCGGTGTCCATGGCCTCTGCGACGCCGAATCCGTACGCGTACAAGTGGCGCCGAAACGCGAGCGTGGCCTCCCAGTCGATCGCGGCCAGGGCGCCGGGGACGTTGTCCGCTCGGCGGTCCGCCACGACGTGCGCCGCCGCGAAGGCGACTCGCGTGCCGAACGGGCCGTCCGGCTTGCGCCACTGCCGCGCGGGATTCGGCGTGTGGTCGATGAATCCGCCGTCGGCGTGCGGCAGGCGGACCGGCACGGTGTTGACCAGTGCGAAGTTCACGGTCGGGCTCACGGCTCGATCGCCTCCAGCGGGATGCGCCGGCCCTCGGCCGACGAGCGCAGCCCCGCCTCGGCCAGCCGGACGCCGCGCGCGCCGGCCAGGAAGTCGTAGGGGTGGTCCCCGTCGCCCGCGACGTGGCGCAGGAACTGCTCCCACTGCACCTTGAATCCGTTCTCGAAGACGCCGTTGTCCGGCACCGCCTGCCACTGGTCGCGGAACCGGGTCGGCTCGGGCAGATCCGGGTTCCACACCGGCTTCGGCGTGGCCGAGCGGTGCTGGGCGACGCAGCGGTGCAGCCCGGCGATCGCGCTGCCCTCGGTGCCGTCGACCTGGAACTCGACCAGCTCGTCCCGGTGCACCCGCACCGCCCACGAGGAGTTGACCTGGGCGATCACGTCGCCTTCGAGCTCGAAGATGCTGTAGGCGGCGTCGTCGGCGGTGGCCGGGTAGGGCTTGCCGTTCTCGTCCCACCGCTGCGGGATGTGCGTGACGGCCCGCGCGGTGACCGCCTCGATCCGGCCGAACAGGTTCTCCAGCACGTAGTTCCAGTGGCAGAACATGTCCGCGACGATGCCGCCGCCGTCCTGGGCCCGGTAGTTCCAGCTGGGCCGCTGCGCCGGCTGCCAGTCGCCCTCGAAGACCCAGTACCCGAATTCCCCGCGTACCGAAAGGACCCGCCCGAAGAAGCCGCTGTCGATCAGCCGCTTGAGCTTGAGCAGGCCCGGCAGGTAGAGCTTGTCGTGCACCACGCCGTTCTTCACGCCCGCCGCGGCGGCCGCCCGGGCGAGGCGCACCGCGCCCTCCAGCGACTCGGCGAGCGGCTTCTCGGTGTAGACGTCCTTGCCCGCGGCGATCGCCTTGAGGATCGCCTCCTCGCGCAGCGAGGTCAGCTGGGAGTCGAAGTAGACCCGCGCGTCCGGGTCGGCGAGCGCTTCGTCGAGGTCTGTGGTCCACCGCGCTATCTCGTGCCGCTCGGCCAGCTCGCGCAGCTTGTCCGCGTTGCGCCCGACCAGCAGCGGCACGGGCATGAGCCGCGAGCCGTCGGACAGCTCGACGCCGCCCTGGTCGCGGATGGCGAGCAGCGAGCGGATGAGGTGCTGGCGGTAGCCCATCCGCCCCGTCGCGCCGTTGACTATCACGGTCAGCTGCCGAACCGGCATGGAGGCCCCTCCTTGGAAAGCGCTTGCCGGACCACCGTAGAGCGGTGGCGGTGCGGCGGCAAGACCGTGGTCGCGCAGAGTTTCTGTCGAGGGTTTCCGGCCGGCGTCCCCATCAGCCGTCGGAGCGGTCGGAGCCGTCGGGTCGGCGCCCGGGTGTGCTGGCCCGCAGGACGACCTCGCCCTTGACCCGGCGCTGGCGCGGTGCCATCCCGGCAGTTCCGGTCAGCACCAGGTCCAGGGCGGATGCGCCGATCTCGGCGAGGGGCAGGCGCACGGTGCTCAGCGCGGGATGGACGTCGCGCAGCGTGGCGATGTCGTCGAACCCGGCCAGGGCGAGATCGTCCGGCAGCGCCAGGCCCCGCTCGCGGCACGCGGTCATCGCGCCGACCGCCATCACGTCGTTGACGGCGAATACGCATTCGATCCCGTCCGCGTCCCAGAATTCGCTGTCCAGCAGCTCATTCATCGCGGCATGGCCGCCGTCGCGGGTGAACTCGCCGCGCACGACCGCCGGCGCCCGCAGCCCGGCCCGAGCGAGCCCGTCGCGGAAGCCCTCGAGCCGGTCGCGCGCCGTCACCAGCGCGCGCGGCCCGGCCAGCACGCCGAACCGGCTATATCCGCGGCCGGCCAGCTCGGCGGCCAGCGCGCGGGCGCCGCCCCGGTTCTCCACCACGACCGTGTCGACCGGCAGGAGCTGCTGGCTGATCACGACCGCCCGCCCGCCGCCGGCTTCGAAGGCTGCGATCTGCTCGGCCAGCGCCCGGAGGATCCGCGCGTCGTCCACCCGGCTGCCGGCCAGGATCACGGCCTGGCCGCGCTGGCCGCGCAGCGCCGCGAGGTAGTCCAGCTCGCGCTCCGGGCGCCCGTCCGTGCTGCCGACCGTGACGAGCAGCCCGTGCCGCTCGGCCGCGCGCATGACGCCGGCCGCGATCGAGGCGAAGTAGGGGTCCGCGATGTCGTGCACGACGAGGCCGACGACGTTGGTCCGCCCCCGCGCCGTCGCCTGGGCCTGCGCATTGACCGCGTAGTTGAGGCGGGCGGCCGCCGCGGTCACGCGCTCGCGCAGATCCTCGCGCACCCGCCGCGTGCCGCCGTTGATCGCCCGCGACGCGGTCGCCACCGACACCCCTGCCTCGCGCGCGACATCGGACAGCGTCACGGCACCCGTCGAAGCAGCACCTGTCGAAAGAGGACCGGTTGAGGAGGCCGCCGGGTGCGCGGGCGCCGGCGCGGGCTGGTTGGCCATTGCGCTCGCCTTACCTTCCATCGTCGGCCGGGCATGGGTTGTGGGACTGTCTCGTTACATCATTGCAGGTAGATGATTGAAATTGCGGCAAACGCTTTCCGTAGTCTGTCTAACAGATACGCGGACCTCATCGCAGCAAACGTGACCGGATCGTTCCGCTGCCGGTCCGGAAGATGTCTGCCGCGCGCCGGCACCCGCGCCGGAGAATCGGGACATGACTACCAGAGCGCTTCTCGTCATCGATGTCCAGGAGTCCTTCCGGGCGCGGCCCCTGTGGCACCTGATCTCGGATCCGGACATCGCCGTCCCGGTCGGCCGGCTGGTGCGGCACGCCCGCGCGAGCGGCGACCTGGTCGTCTGGGTCCTGCACACCGAGCCGGGCTCCGGCAGCGTGTTCGATCCGGAGAGCGGCCACGTGCGCCTGCTGCCGGGGCTCGAGCCGCAGCCCGGCGAGCCGCTGCTGCACAAGTCTTCACACAACGCGTTCACCACGACCAGCCTGCAGCAGCTGCTCACCTCGCGCGGGGCGCGCGAAGTGGCGGTCTGCGGCATCCGCACCGAGCAGTGCTGCGAGACCACCGCGCGCCTCGCCAGCGACCTCGGATACCAGGTCACCTTCGTCATCGACGCGACCGCGACCAACCCGATCCCGCACCCGGACGCCCCCGCCGACCTGACTCCGCAGCAGATCCTCGACGATCCGCGGACCCTGTCGGCGCAGGCCCTGATCGAGCGCACCCAGTACGCGCTGGCCGGCCGGTTCGCCACGGTCAGCACCGTCGACCAGGTCACTCAGGCCGCCTTGCAGCCGGCCAACCTCCAGCCGGCACAGGTAGAGTGACCGGATCGTGAGGGTCGTCTTCCTGCTCACCCCGAACGTGCACCTGCTGGACCTCGCCGGCCCCGCGCAGGTGTTCTCCACCGCGCACGATCTGGGCCACGAGTACCTCCTGGACTACGTCGCCGAGCAGGACGAGATCCCGACGGCGCAGGGCGTCGGCCTGCGCGCCGCGGTCGAATGGCCCGAACTCACCGCGAACGACCTCATCGTCGTGCCGGGGTGGCGCTCGCCGACGCTGGTGGGCTCGCCCCGGCCCCGACGCGCGACGCTGGAGCGCCTTGCCGTCCATCACGCGCGCGGCGGCACGGTGGCCAGCGTGTGCTCTGGGGCGGACATCCTCGGCCAAGCCCGGCTGCTCGACGGCCGCCGCTGCACGACCCACCACGACCTGCAGGACGATCTGGCCACCCGCTATCCGCGCGCCTTTGTGCAGCGCGACGTGCTGTATGTGCTCGACGGTCGCATCATCACCTCCGCCGGTATCGCCAGCGGCATCGACCTGGCTCTGCATCTGATCGCCACGCACCACGGCCCAGCGGTCGGCGCGCGCGTGGCGCGGGCCATGGTCGTCTACGCCGGCCGCACCGGCGACGCGTCCCAGGACAGCGTGATGCTCCGGCACCGATGGCACCTGCGCGACGCCGTGCACCGGGCCCAGGACCGGATCGACACGCACTACACCGAACCGCTGCGCCTGACCGACCTGGCCGGTGCCGCCGGGGTCAGCGAGCGCACCCTGACCCGCCAGTTCGTGCAGAGCACGGGCCTGACCCCGCTGCGGTACCAGCAGACCCTCCGGGTCGAGCGCGCCGAACACCTCATCAGTCACGGCGCGACCGTCGAGACCGCCGCGCACGCCGTCGGGTTCGCCGACGCCCGCATGCTGCGCCGCCTGCGGGCGCGCGGCGTCCTCGAGTGAGTCAGCTCCAGGTCATGTTGATCTCGCGGCCGAAGTTGACGTATTCGGCGCGCCGGAAGGCGTTCGCCATCGGGACGTTGCCGAGGTCTGTGGATGCGCGGATGCGCGGGACGTCCTGCGCGGCGAGGATCCGGGTGCCCTCGGCGAGGATGTCGTCGATGTAGCCGTTGCCGCGGTGCGCGGGCACGACCGCGATATACGCGATGATCGGGTTGTAGCCGTTGTGGGCCGGGATGACGAATCCCACCGGCCGCCCGTCGGGCAACGCGGCGATGCGCCACCAGTCCCGCGGGCTGGTGTAACGCGCGAGTTCGCGCTCGTACTGCCTGGCTGCCGCCTCGTGGGCGGACATCCGGGTCAGGTCCGCGCGGCCGTGTGCGTCCAGCGTCCCGTCCAGCACCGATGCCATCATGCCGATCAGCTCCTCGGCGTCGCGAACCGGCCGGAACACCAGGCGTCCGCCGGCTTCGGGAACCGGCGATTCCGCACTCCACTCCAGGCGCAGCCGCTCCACGAAGAGCCGGGCACCCGTGCGTTCCAGGACCGCCATGCGGTCCTCGACCACGTGTCGGGCCGCCTCGTTCTCGCGCCAGTCCGGCGGGACGAACCGGCTGTACTCGGGCGGACGCGACCCGTTCGCAAGGCCGGAGGTCATCGCAGCACGCAGGAGCCGCGCCCCGACGTCCACGCGGTCCGCCTCCGCAGCGCCGTCATCGATGTCGACGATGTCCAGCATCTGCGGCGCGTCGTTGCCGGGCCGGCTCCACCAGGCGACCCTGGCCGCCAGGCGGTCGCCGCGTAGGGCGACCCACATCCATTCCGGACGCCGGCTGCCGGCGGCGAGGTCGTCGGCCAGCTCCTCGTTGAGGAGGTACGGCAACCGGGAGAAGAGGGCGAGTTCTTCGCGTCCGGAGATCGGGCGCATGGTCAGATCGTTCGTCGTCACGGTCAACGCGTCTACCCGACCGCGGTCCCGTCCGCAATTCCTTTTCGACCGCTCGGCGCAGGGCGCCCCGACGAGTTCTTCGCACGTGGGGTAGTTGAACCGCGATCTCGTACCGGTCGGCGATCTCCTGCGAAAACCCGGGCAACGCTTTGGCGGCGTGGATGGTCGAACTGGCCGAGCGCCGTAGTCCCGCGGCGCGCACAGGCCGGTCGGTGCTGGGGCCGGTCGCATGCTGCGATGGGGAAGGATCACGCATGGACGAGCAGCTCGAGGTGCTGCGCTCGCGATTGGACTCGGTGATGGCGATGCTCGCCGAGCAGCAGGAGGTCAATCGCGTCCTGTGCCGGCTGACCCTGGCCCTGGCCCGATCGCAGGCGGCGGTCCCCGCTGTGGGCAGAGCGATGCGTGACCTTGAGGCGCTGCGTGCGATAAACAGCGGAAGGACGGCGCTCAACCAGGATTGAGGCCGGCTCCGTAGTCAATACCGGGCATCGATGCCGGCGGGGCGGCACGCGAACCAGCCGTGCCGCCCCGCCGGTCGCCGTTAGGGGAGCGCCGCGAGAATCGCCTTGTAGGCGGCGCCGTAGCCGGTCGCGTCACCGGCGTAGTCGGTGATCAGGACGTTGCTGCAGCCGCCCCAGGCGTCCCAGGTCCACGCGAGGTAGCCGGTGTTCTCGGAGTTGAGCCAGGTGGTCAGCGGGTCGATGTAGGTGCCGCCGCAGTCGCCCTCGCCCATCTCGCCGACGATCACCGGGACCTTCGCCATGACCGGGGCCACCTCGCTGGTCCAGCAGGACTGGGTGTTGCAGGTGTTGTTGCTGTACGAGTGCCAGGAGGCGACCAGGGCGTTGTCCGGGTCGGTGGGCTCGTACGTCAGCCAGTCGGTCAGGTCGTTGGAGTACTCCTCGCCGCCGAGCATCAGGATGTTGCTCGCGCCGGTCGAGCGCACCGCGTTGACCATGGACTGCATGCCGGCCACCGGGTAGCCGATGCCGGCGCAGGTCCCGCCGCTGAGCCAGCACTGCCAGCCGCTGGTGGTGTCACCGGTGGCCCGGGAGGCGTAGGGCTCGTTGAAGAGGTCGAAGATGACGGAGTTGTTGCCCTTGAACGTGTTGGCGACCGAGGTCCAGAACGGGATGGCCTCGGCGGAGTCGGGCATCGGCTTCTGGCAGGTGGCCTGGGCCGAGGAGCAGCCGGAGGAGTTGCCGGTGTACAGGCCGTCGGTCCAGTGCAGGTCGAGGATGGCCACGATGCCGTTGGCGTTGAGCAGGTTGACGTAGTTCTTCACGGCGTTGATGTAGTTGGCGCCGGCGTAGGTGGCGTTGACGTAGGACTCGGCGTTCCAGCAGGCCTCGTTGAGCGGCACGCGCACCGCGGTGACGTGCGTCCAGCTCTTGATGGCCTGGATGGAGGTCTCGTTGACCGGTCCGTCGAAGAAGCCCCAACCCTGCACGCAGGCGTATTCCGCGCCGGAGCGGTTGACCCCGTGCAGGATCACCTGAGTGCCGCTGGCGTTCTCGATCTTGTTGCCGGAGACGTGCAGCTGCGGTGCCGGGGTCGCAGCCAGCTCGGTGAGGGTGACCGCGGCCGAGGTGTATCCGGAGGAGGACGCGGTGAACACGGCTGAACCGGTACTCGCGGTATCCGCGGCGATGCCGACGTTCTGCGCGGAGTTCCAGTTCGTCGGGGTGAAGGTGAGGGCGGCGCCGGAGCCGACCGTCAGGCCGCTGTCACCGGAGGAGCGGGCGACCGAGACGGTCACGTTGGCGGCGGGCGCCTGCGAGAGCGCGACGCCGTAGGTGTCGGTGAAGCCCTGCATCACCGAGTCCGCGGTGGTCGTGGTGACCAGCGAGGGGGTGACGGTGGCGGTCGGGCTGCAGGTCAGGACGGTCGGCACGGCGTCGCTGGCGCTGAAGGTGCCCTGGAAGCCGAACGAGGTGCTGGAGCCGACCGCGACCGAGCCGTTGTAGCTCGCGTTCGAGGCGGTGACGTAGTCGATGCTCTGCACCAGGGTGGTGCTCCAGCTGCTGGTCACCTGCTGGTCGCCGGGGAAGGCGAAGGTGACGGTCCACGCGGTCAGCGCCGTGGTGCCGGAGTCCGTGACGTTGATGGAGCCGACGAAGCCGTTGCTCCATGCGCTCTGCGTGGTGTAAGTGGCGGTGCAGCCGGCTGCCGCGGAGGCCACGGGCGCGGTGACCGCGGTGAGCCCGGCGGCGACCAGGGCGGCCGACATCAGCGCGGCGACGCGCCGGCGCGGCCGCGGGCGGCGGGCGCCCGAGGCCGGCGCCGCGCCGGGGAGGGAGTGGTGCACGCGAATCTGCCTCCTTACCGGAGTGTCCGGGAGAACGTGACCGGCGTCGGCTCTCATGCCCGCGCCGCGCCACGCGGTGTCGCGTCCGTGACGGTACAAACGGGGATCGGCCGCAGCCAAGCGGGACACGACCGTCGAAACCCGATCGATCGAGGTCAGGGCATTGTTCTCATGAAACACCCGTGAAAGCCGCACCCCAGAAGGCGGATCGCGGGTCCCGGGCGGCCGCCCGGCCCGGCCCGTCCGCGCCCTCCCGGCCGTGCCCCGGGAGCGCGGTTCGAGTGGCACTGATTTGCCGCGGATCACAGGCTACGTAGACGGGTGGCGAGGTAATATGAGTGCCGCTTCCGGCACGACATAGTAAACTGTTGGTGACCGACTGTACGCGTTGCGAAGCGGCGGCCTCCCGCGGCGGCTTTCGCTACCGTGGAAGACGGGTCAGAGTCTCCGACTTGTCATCTGCGGATACGTGACGCACGACGGGAGTCGAGGGGGACAGCAGGTGCGGATGCGATTCTCACAGCGGCCGGCGTGGCAGCAGGTTCTGCTGGTGCTGCCGTTCGCCGTGATGGTGCCGATCGCCGTCGCCGACCTGGCCACCGGGTCGCGGATTGGACTGCTCGCGCTGTACTCCCTCGGCCCCGCGTTCGCCTCCGTGGCCGGCTCGGCGCGCCGGGCGCTGGTGGTCGGCGGGCTGGCGCTGGTGCTGTGCGTGCTCTCGTCCCTCTACGACAACATGGAGGGCAGCGCGCGGCAGGCGGCCGCGCTCTCCGCGATCGTCGGGACGACCGGGGCGGCGCTCCTGGCCGGGGCGGTGCGGCGGCGGGTCGAGCACGAGCTGTCCGATGTGCGGCTGATCGCGCAGACCGCCCAGCGTGTGCTGCTGCGCCCGGTGCCGACGTTGGCCGGCCCGATGCGGATCGCCGTCTCCTACAGCTCCGCCGCCTCGGCGGCGCGGATCGGGGGCGATCTTTACGAGGTGGCCTCCGCGCCGCACTCCACCCGGGTGATCATCGGGGACGTGCAGGGCAAGGGCCTCGAGGCGGTCGAGACGGCGGCGCTGGTGGTCGGCGCGTTCCGGGAGGCCGCGCCGGAGGAGGACAAGCTCGCCGAGGTGGGCCAGCGGCTCGAGCGGGCGCTGAACCGGCGGCTGGAGGGCGAGAAGTTCGTCACCGCCGTGCTGGCCGAGGTCGACGACGAGCACTGCGTCACCCTGGTGAACTACGGGCATCCCGCGCCGCTGCTGCTCGGCGCCGACGGCTCCATCACGTTCGCCGAGCCGCTGCAGACCGCCCCGCCGCTCGGCCTCGCCACGCTCGGCCCGGACGGGCCCGTCCCGTACTCGATCTTCCTGCACCCGGGCGACCAGATGCTGCTCTATACCGACGGGGTGACCGAGGCGCGCAACCGCGACGGCGACTTCTACCCGCTGGCTGACCGTGTCGGCCTGCTGCGCGATCCCGATCCGGAGAAGGCTCTGGAGGCCATGCGCCGTGATCTCGAGGCGTACGTGCGCGGCCCGCTGACCGACGACGCCGCGATGCTGCTGCTGCGCTACCGCGATCCGGACGACCGGCAGTCCTGATACACCAGCTTGGCGCTTCGTGCAGCTAATGTAGAATGAGCTTGCCAGTGGACTGTCGAGGTTGAGTCGAGGTCGAGGGATCGTGCGCGGCCATGCCGGATGAGGCCGAAGTCTTCGCGGTGCCGTCGCTGACGCGGCGTCAGGAGACGGGGGCGAGCAGCGCCCGGTCCCTGCTGCTGACCGTCTTCGGCGAGTACGTGCTGCCCTCCGGCGCGGCCGTGTGGACCTCGACGCTGCTGCACGTCGCGGCCGGGCTCGGGGTCGAGGAGAAGGCGGCGCGGCAGGCGCTGAACCGGCTGGCCGCGGACGGCTGGATCGCGGCCGGGCGGGAGGGCCGCCGGGTGCGCTGGGCGCTGACCGGGCATGGCAGGACGCTGCTGACCGAGGGCGCCGAGCGGATCTACTCCTTCGGCCGGGAGCGCGAATCGTGGGACGGGCGCTGGCTGGTGCTGCTGGTCAGCGTTCCGGAGGCGCAGCGCGACCTGCGGCACCGGCTGCGCAACGGGCTCACGTGGGCGGGCCTGGGCAGTCCGTCGCCGGGGGTGTGGGTGAGCCCACACTCCGCGCGCGAGGCGGAGGCCAAGCAGGTGGTCGCCGACCTCGGCCTGGACGCCGTGGCGTTCTCGTTCTGCGGCCCGTTCGCCGGGATCGGCTCGGAGCGCAGCATGGTGGAGCAGGCGTGGCACCTCGGCGAGCTCGCGCAGGCGTACGAGCGGTTCGTCCGCCGGTTCGCCGGTCTGCGGCCGCGCAGCGTTGACGGGGCGCTGGCCGACGAGGTGCTTTTCGCGCAGATCCGGCTGGTGGACGAGTGGCGGCGCTTCCCCCGGCTGGACCCGCAGCTGCCGCTGGACCTGCTGCCGCCGCACTGGATCGGGCTGCGCGCCGCGAACGTGTTCGATGACTTGCATAAGCGGTGGCATGACGCGGCGCAGCGGCGGTGGGCGCGGCTCGTCGCCGAGGGCTGATCGAGGCAGTCGTCACGGCTCCGGTTTGAGGTTGTAGACGCGGGCGGCGTTTCCGGCCAGCACCAGCGAGGCGGTCTCCTCGTCCGGGCAGAGCGCGGCTATCGCGCGGGCGTTTGCGGCGATGCCCGGCACGCCCGGCCAGTCCGTCCCGAAGATCATCCTGCGGGTCAGCCGGTTCCAGTCGTGCCGGGCGTAGTAGGTGCGCAGCCGGGAGGGCGGCAGCCCGGAGAGCTCGATCCACACCCGGTCGTTCGAGAGCGCCATGAACGCGGCCGCGTCGTACCACCAGCCGCGCCCGCCGTGGGCCAGCGCGATGTTCAGCCGGCGGAAGTCGCGCAGCACGTCGTCGAGCAGCACCGGGTCGGCGTACTTGTTCGCCGACCCGGGGAAGGTGCTGGTCCCGCAGTGCACCACCAGCGGGATCCCGGCGGCCTGGCAGAGCTCGTAGGCGGGGTAGAGGCTGCGGTCGTTGGCGGCGACGCCGGCGTGCACAGGGTGCAGCTTGCAGGCGACCGCGCCGAGGTCGAGCTGCCGCTGGAGCTCCTCCTCGACCGGATAGTGCAGGTGCGGGTTGACGTTGGCGATCACCTTGATGCGGGCCGGGTTGTGCGCGGCCGCCGGCAGCATGTCCTCGATCGGCTGGTACCCGGTGGCCTTGGGGCTGTACTCGACCAGCAGCAGCGCGATGTCCACGCCCTCCTCGGCGAGGTAGGCGTCGAACTCGGCGGGCCGCAGCGTGCCCTCCGCGTCGTAGAGGCGGTGCTGCAGCTCGAGGTCGCCGAACTGCGCGGCCCACTCGTTCCAGGCGGGCTTGAGCGTGGGCAGCCGCGCGGCGTGCAGGTGGACGTCGATCAGTGCTCTGCCGTCGAGCATCATGCCGCCCCGGGAAGGGCGGCCGGGTCGCGCTCGATCATGGTGCCACGTTCGATCATGATTCCATTGTGCTCTCCGAACCGGCCGAGTCGGCCGGCCCGGTCAGCAGCCCGGCCGCCGCGGCGCGCAGCTCGACCCGGCGGATCTTGCCGGTCGCCGTCGTCGGCAGCGCCTCGAGGAACACCACCCGCCGCGGCCGCTTGAACGACGGCAGCCCGGCCCGGCAGAACTCGATGATCTCCGCCTCGAGCGCGACGTGCTCGGATGCCCCGGTCCCGGGTTCGGCCACCACGTACGCCACCGGCTTCTCCAGCCCGTCGCCGTCGATCGCCGCGACCACCGCGGCCTGCCCGACCGCCGGATGCTGCAGCAGCCGGCCCTCGACCTCGGCCGGGGCGACCCACATCCCGCTCGCCTTGATCATGTCGTTGGTGCGGCCGAGGCAGGTGTAGTAGCCCTCTGCGTCCTTCACGTACGTGTCCCCGGTGCGCAGCCATTCGCCCTGGAACACCTGGCGCGACGCGTCGTAGCGGGCCCAGTATCCGGTGGCGGTGGAAGCCCCGCGGACGTAGAGGGTGCCGGGCGTTCCGGGCGCGCACTCGCCGCCCTGCTCGTCCAGGATGCGCAGGTCGTATCCGGGCACTGCCACGCCGGTCGAGCCCGCGCGCACCTGCCCCTCCCGGTTGGACAGGAAGATGTGCAGCATCTCGGTCATGCCGATCCCGTCGAGGATGTCGACGCCGAAGTGCTTGGTCCAGCGCTGATAGAGGGCGGCCGGCAGCGGCTCGCCGGCCGACGCGCTCAAGCGCACCCCGGCCAGGGCGTCCGCGGGCAGCTGCGCGTGCAGCATCTTCGCGAAGAACGTGGGGCCGGCGAAGAACAGCGTCGCGCCGTGCTCGCGCGCCCGCTCGGCCATGAGCTCCGGCCGCGCGGGCGCGGGCTCGAGGATCGCGGATGCGCCGACGGAGAGCGGGAAGAGCACCGAATTGCCGAGTCCGTAGGCGAAGAACGCCTTGGCCGCCGACAGGCACCGGTCCTCCGGGCGGATCCCGAGCACCTGCGTGCCGTAGGTCTCGCACACCACACGCACCGCGCCGTGCCGGTGCATCGCAGCCTTCGGCGTCCCGGTCGTGCCGGAGGTGTAGAGCCAGAAGGCCGGCGAGTCGGGCGTTGTCGCGTAGGGCGCGGCGAGCGGTTCGCTGTGCATAAGCACGCTTAGTGCGTGCACAGGCACGCTCGCGGTCATCGCCGCACCTGCCCCGGCCACGATCCCGGCCACGTCCGGCGACTGTGCCTGTGCGACCGCCTTCTCCGCGACGGCCGTGAACTGCGCGCTGACCGCGAGCAGCCGGGCCCGCGCGTCCCGCAGCAGGTCGGCCAGCCCGTCGGCGTGCAGCATGGTGGAGACCGGCACCGGGATCGCGCCGAGGCGCAGCGCGGCGAGGAAGACGGTGACGAACTCCGCGGAGTCGGCCATGAACATCAGTACCCGCTGTTCGGGCAGCAGGCCGATCTCCCGCAGCCCGGCGGCGGTCCGGGTGACCCGGTCGTACAGCTGCGCGTAGGTCACGTCCCCGCCCGCGTCGGTGAGCGCGATCCGGGCGCCGCCACCGGCCTCGAGCTGGCGGTCGAGCAGATATGTGCCGGCATTGAACACTGTCATGGCGCGTCCTTGCGCGTGAGACGAGGTGGGGGGAGTGCTCAGGCGAGGTGAACGTATTCGTACTCGAACGGCTTGCCGTTGATCCCCTGGCGGGGTGGGGCGATCCAGGCGGCGATCCGGCCGGGCTCGCGCACCGGCTGCATCAGCGAGCGCACATAGGTTTTGTCCACATCGGTGGGCAGGAACCCGTCTTTGCGCTGCGCCCACTCCTGCGCGCTGATCACCTCGCCGTCCGGGGTGGCCTCGATCCCTGCGAACGCGCCGACCCGCCGGTTGAAGGCGATGTGCGGAAGGTGCAGCCGCTGCGGAAGCCCGGCCTGCTCCAGGATGCGGTTCCACCGGGTGACCCCGTTGCGGCAGTCCTCGATGTACTCGCGGCGCAGGTCGGTGTTCAGCCCCACCAGCGCGGCCACCTCGCGCTGCGCGACGGCGCCGTCGAGCACCGCGTCGACCTGGATCGAGTCGTCGGTGAGCTTGTGGTCGTCGTGCCGGCGGCCCTCGTTCCAGCGGCCCTTGAGACCCGCGGTGTAGTAGTTCGCGACGTTCGTGGAGGTCTCCGAGCCGAACAGGTCGAGCGAGACCGAGTAGTGGAAGTTCAGGTACTTCTGGATGGTGGCCAGCGGGATCCCGCCGTGCCCGACCACGTCGTCGGTGTCGTTCTCGCACATCAGCTGCGCGGTGCGCTCCACCACCCGGTCGATGCCGGTGGTGCCGACGAACATGTGGTGCGACTCCTCCTTGAGTATGAACTCGCAGGTGCGGCTGAGCGGGTCGAAGGCCGATTCCTTGAGCGTGCCGAGCTGGTACTTGCCGTCCCGGTCGGTGAAGTAGGTGAACATGAAGAAGGAGAGCCAGTCCGGGGTCTCCTCGTTGAAGGCGCCGAGGATGCGCGGGGACTCCAGGCTGCCGGAGTTGCGGTGCAGCAGCAGCTCGGCCTCCTCGCGCCCGTCCCGGCCGAAGTAGGCGTGCAGCAGGTAGACCATCGCCCACAGGTGGCGCCCCTCCTCGACGTTGACCTGGAACAGGTTGCGCAGGTCGTAGAGGCTCGGGGCGGTGGCGCCGAGGTTGCGCTGCTGCTCGACCGAGGCCGGCTCGGTGTCGCCCTGGATCACGATGAGGCGCTGCAGGTCGGCCCGGTACTCGCCGGGCACCTGCTGCCACGGCGGCTCGCCGCGGTGCTCCCCGAAGCCGACCCGCCGGTCCGGGTCGCGCTCGGCCAGGAAGATGCCCCAGCGGTAGTCGCGCATCGCGACGTGCCCGA
Organism: Actinocrinis sp.; assembly: GCA_036501535.1. Lineage (GTDB taxonomy): Bacteria > Actinomycetota > Actinomycetes > Streptomycetales > Catenulisporaceae > DASYAE01. Next base: position 19,969 of record DASYAE010000249.1, read on the forward strand.
AGTGCGCCCAGCCCGCGCGCCCGACGTTGACCGCAGTGCGCAGATACACGTCGCGGGTCGGCAGCGCCGGGCCCATCGACTCCCACCAGGACAGGAAGTTCGGCTGCCAGGACTCCAGCGCCCGCTGCAGCCGGCGGTCCTCGTGCAGGCCGACGTTGTTCGGGATCTTCTCGCTGTAGTCGGCGGCGTCGCCGGAGCTCACTGCAGTCATCGGACGCTCACACCCGCTCGCGGTCGAATTCGGCGCGCCGCCCGGTGCCGTAGGCGCGCAGCGCGCCGTCCGGGCCGGAGGCGTTGGGACGGTGGAAGATCCAGTTCTGCCAGGCGGAGAGCCGGCCGAAGATCTTCGTCTCCAGCGTCTCCGGGCCGGCGAACCGGTAGTTGGCCTCGAGGCCGCTGAGCGCGTCCGGGCTGAAGCCGGCGCGCTCCTCGACGGCGATGCGCACCTCTTCGTCCCAGTCGAGATCGTCGGGGGCGAAGGTGATCAGCCCGAGGCGCTCGGCGTCCTGCGCGCGCAACGCCTTGCCCGACGCGGCGACGGCGAGGGAAAGCGCCTCCGGGTCGCCGTAGAAGCGGGTGGCCAGCCGGGTCAGGCCGTTGCCCATCGGCAGCGGGCCGAGGTTCATCGGTCCGACCGCGACGGCCGCCGGCTCCGCATCCGGATCGACGTCCTCGAATACGCCCGCCAGCTGGAAGGACCGGTCGGCCGCGAGCGCGAGCTCGAGCAGCGAGCCGGCGAAGCAGCTGCCCGGCTCGATCAGGGCGATGATGCTGCGGCTGGTCACGTCGAGCCGCTTGAGCGTGCGCTTCAGATACAGCGTGATCTCGTTGGCCAGCCAGTCGTCCGCGTGCTCGAGCAGCAGCGAGTCGTAGGCGAGTACGCGCTCTGCATCGCCGCGCGTGCGTACGACCCAGGTGCCGATCCCGGTCTCGTTGGTGCGCAGGTCGAGGATCAGGTCGTCGAGCTCGCGCGCCACGGCCAGCGGCCAGAAATCAGCACCCTGGGCGTGAGCCGCGGCGATGCCGCCCGGCGGGTCCTGGCCGGGCCCGAGCACGGTGATCTGCGCGACCCCGCGGTCACGGTCGAGCGCGGCGGTGACGTGCCGGTAGGCGATCGAGTCATCAGTGCGCGTCTTGGCGAGCGCGGTCAGCCCGATCCCGCTCGCGTCGCCCGAGTCGGATCGGGGACGTGGACGGGTGGACCGGTCGGCGAACTCGCCTGCGCGCACGGCCACGGTCCGCTCCCACGCGGGGCGCGCCACCGCCTCGTCGACCAGGCGCCAGCGCACGGCCTTCGCCCCGCCCACGCCCTCGGGCCGGGTGGAGAAGAAGTCGGCCAGATCGCGGCGCACCCGGCGCTTGTCCACGATCCGGGTCAGCCCGCCGGTCCCCGGCAGCACGCCGAGCAGCGGCAGCTCCGGCAGCGAGACGGCCGACGAGCGGTCGTCGACCAGCATGATGTACTCGCAGGCCAGCGCCAGCTCGTAGCCGCCGCCCGACGCGGTCCCGTTGAGCGCGGCCAGGTAGGTCTGGCCCGAATGGGCGCTCGCATCCTCCATGCCGTTGCGGGTCTCGTTGGTGAACTTGCAGAAGTTCACCTTCCACGCGTGCCCGGCAGTAGCCAGCATCCTGATGTTCGCGCCGGCGCAGAACACCTTCTCCCTGCCGCTGGTCAGCACCACCGCGCGCACTTCCGGATGCTCGAACCGCAGCCGCTGCACCGCGTCGTAGAGCTCGATGTCCACGCCGAGGTCGTAGGAGTTGAGCTTGAGCTCGTAGCCCGGGCGCAGGCCGGCGCCCTCGTCCACGTCCATCGTGAGCGTGGCCACCGGCCCCGAGAACGCCATCCGCCAGTGCCGGTACCGCGCCGGACAGGTGCGGAACTCCACCCTCCCCGCGGCGCCGTCCGGCTCGGTCATCGCGAATCCTCCAAGTCGAGCGTCGGGGACGCTAATACTCTACAGAGAACCCGTGCCACGTCAATGATAAGTAGAATCTGAGCGCACACCGGACCAGGGCAGTCGATGCCAGGCTAATCCGCATGACGACAGCACCCGAAGATCGTGCTCTGCCGGCGGATCCGGCCCGGGCGAACGACTACGACAGCTTCGCCGAGGCGTACACGGCCGAGAACGAGACCAGCATCTGGAACGCATACTACGAACGGCCCGCGATGCTGCCCCTCGGCGACGGCGAGTTCGATGACGTAGTCGCATCACTGGTGCTGCACTACATCAAGGACTGGGCGCCGACCCTGGCCGAGCTTCGGCGCGTGCTGAAGCCCGGCGGCCGCCTGATCGCGTCCGTGGACCACCCGTATGCGATCCATGCGATGCAGTCCAAGGCCAAGGCACCCGGCGACCGGCCCGACTACTTCGCCATCTACCAGTGGACCGAGGACTGGGCCATGGGGGAGCGGACGGTGCCGATGAGGTTCTGGCACCGCCCGCTGCACGCGTCCACCGCCGCCTTCACCGCGGCCGGCTTCCGGATCGCCTCCATCAACGAGCCCCGGCCGGTACCGGCCGCCCGCGAGCTGTTCCCGAAGGAGTTCCGCTTCCTGATGACCAGCCCGACCTTCGTGCTCTTCGTCCTCGAGGCCGGCTGAGAACCCGATCAGCGCGGGGGAACTCCTCAGTCGTGGTGATGGCGTAGGCGCCAGAAGGCGGAGCCGGTCAGCAGGACGGCCAGGGCGAGGTAGATCCCGGTCTCTGCCCACTGCAGCGGCCAGTAGTTGTCCGCGGGCTGATACTTCAGCTCGATGTGCAGGTCGTAGGGCGCCAGGCAGGTCCCGATCGCGGCGAGGCTGGTCGGGCCGTTGTTGAGGCAGGAGCCGACCTGGTCGTCGGAGATCACCCGGCCCGAGCTGTCCTCGATCGCGCTCTCGGACTGGATCCAGTCTCCGGCGGGGAGCGGCTGGAAGACGTAGACCGAGCCGTCTCCGCCGGCCGGGGAGTCGATGCCGTGGGCCCGGCTGAGCAACGCGGAGTTCACGGCCGGGGCGACGGTGGTCGAGGGCAGCAGGTTGGTTCTGATCTGGGTGGCGAAGAGGATCTGCAGCGCGATGAAGACGGCCAGGACCAGCGCCATGGCGGTCAGCACGCGGCGGGTGACCAGCCCGAGAGCGACGCCCAGGGAGAAGGCGAAGGCGGCGTAGCCGAGCGGGACGACGTTGCGGGTGGAGAAGACGAGGCTGGAGAACCGGTTCTCGGCGATCTGGTCGAGCGGGCTCGCCCACCAGGTCAGCAGGAGGCTGAGCAGACCGGTGGTGGCGACGGCGGCCAGGCCCACGCCGGCGAGCTTCACGGCCAGCCAGCGCGCCGGGGTGACGGACTGGTTCCAGGTCATCCGGTGGGTGCCGCGCTCGAGTTCGCCGGCGATCAGCGGCGCGCCCCAGAAGATGCCGATCAGGGCCGGCGCGGCGATCAGCAGGAGCTGGAAGAGCTGCTGGGGCCCGGTGTAAGCGCCCTGGAGGTTGTTGAGCAGCAGGACGCACTGGCTCTGCGGCCGGCTGCAGGTGGCCTCGTCGGCGTTGTAGGCGTCGCGAATCTGGAAACCGGTGACCAGCATGTAGATCGTGGCCGCGGCCAGGATGGCCACGGCGGCGAGGGCCTGGGTACGGAACTGCCGCCAGGTGAGCCAGATCATCGCGCGACCTCCGAGCCCTGATCGGCAGAGTCCTGATCGGCGGCGGCGCTGTCGCCGCCCGGGCCGGGATCCCGGCCCCGGTCGTGCTCCATATAGGTCAGGACGAGCTCTTCCAGGCCCACCGGGTCTATCGCCCAGTCGCCCTTCGGCGGCGGTGTGTCGCTGTGCACGATGAAAGTGCTCTGCCGGTCGGTGTGCTCGGCGGCGATGACGTGCAGGCCGGCCGGCAGCGTGGCCGGGTCGCGGCGGGCGCAGGTGATCCGGTGGTGCGTGGCGGTCAGCCGCTCCACGTCGCCGGTCAGCCGGACGTGCGAGGCGGACAGCACGATCAGGTGGTCGCAGACCAGCTCGAGGTCGGATATCAGGTGCGAGGAGAGCACGACGCTGGTGCCGTGCTCGGCGACGTCCTGCATCAGCTGGCGCAGGAAGTCGCGGCGGGCCAGCGGGTCGAGGCTGGCGACCGGCTCGTCGAGGATGAGCAGGTCGGGCTGTTTGCCGGTGGCCAGGGTCAGCGCGAGCTGGGCGCGCTGGCCGCCGGAGAGCCGGCCGGCCCGCTGGGCCGGGTCCAGGTGCAGGTCGGCGATGCGGGCCGTGGCATAGGCCTGGTTCCAGCGCGGGTTGAGCCGCGCGCCGAGCTTGAGGTGGTCGGCGATCGACAGGGCCGGATAGACCGGGGCGTCCTGGGCGACGAAGGCGACCCGGGAGATCTGCGCGGATCCGGCGCCGGGGCGGTGTCCGAGCACGGTGATGGTGCCGGAGCTGGGGGCCAGCATGCCGCAGGCGAGTTTCAGCAGGGTGGACTTGCCGGCGCCGTTCGGGCCGACCAGGCCGACCACCCGGCCGGACGGGACGCTCAGCGTGCAGTTGGATAGGGCGGCGCGCTGGCCGTAGCGCTTGGCCAGTTGTCGGGCCTGGATGATCGCGGTCATCTCTCCTCAGTCATCTTTCACGGTTTTCACGGTCATGTGTCCCGCTCGGCGCTCTCGCGCAGGGCGCGATGGAACAGGGCCTGGATCCCGGGATCGCTCAGGGCTGCGGCGCGGGCGCGCTTGAGCCATTCCTCCAGTTCGTCGCGCAGGGGAGCCTGTTCGGCGAGCGACGCCTGGCCGAGCGACCGGGTGATGAAGGTGCCCACTCCGGGCTTCGCGGCGGCCAGGCCGTCGCGCTCGAGCTCCCGGTAGGCCTTCAGGACGGTGTTCGGGTTGATCGCGACCGTGGCCACGACCTGCTTGACCGTGGGCAGTTGGTCGCCCTCGGACAGCAGGCCCAACAGCAGCGCCTGGTGCACCTGCTGGACGATCTGCAGGTACGGGGCGACGCCGGAGCGCGGGTCCAGATGGAACTCGATCACCAGTTCCTCTATTCATCTAGGTTCTTAGCACAATACGGGATCGGCACGACGGCGTGTCAAGTACGGGGTGGTCGGCACGGCATCGCCCCGGCGGGCAAACCACAACGTTCCCACTGAATCCGCGTGGCCACAGTCAGTCAGGGGCTAGGACCGTCAAAGGCCTAAGGCAGTCGGCCGCGCTTGAGGCGTTGCTGCCGGTATTCCCGTGCCCGCTCTGCAGCGCGCTCGCTTGCCGCGAGCTGCTTCTCCGCGCGCTTGCGCGTGGAGCGGCGGGAGAGCGTCAGGATGAGCAGGTAGAACGGTGCGACGACGAAAGCGGAGATCAGCAGCGTCAGCGGGAGGGCCCACAACACCGGTTTGGCCTGGACCAGCAGCGGGGCGAAGGCGAAGCCGGCGCCGAACAGCACGACGGTGGCGGTACACGCGTACACGTGCCGCAGGCGATTAGAGCGCGTCTTGGCCGCGGCGATGAAGATGAGCCACGCGGCTACAGCACCGAAGACTGCGTAGACGCCGCCAAGGATCTCGGCGGCGCTTTTCGGCGGAGTGGTCGGGCCGGGCGCGGTGTTGCCGTCGGCGTCGAGTTCGACGAGGCTGCCCTTCCACAGCTGGACCGAGATCGTGCCGCCGGGCTTCACCGAGCCGTAGACGCAGGCGGGACAGTCGCCGCCGACGTTGAACTGTGTGTCGGGGATGCCGGGTCCCCTGATCTCGATCCAGTACGCGAAGTTGTCGCTGCCCTGCTGATACATGCCGCTGTCGACCACGGTGGCCGTCTCCTGCTTGATGCAGCCGGCAGTCGCGGATCCTGCGCAGATCGGCGCGTTCTCGTAGGCGAAGGCGTTCGCCTGGGCCGGGATGTAGAACCCGAGCAGGGTCAGCGCTCCGGCTGCGGTGAGGCCGAGGAGCGAGTAGTGGATGATCCCGCGGATGTGGCGGCGCGGATTCTCGAGGAGCGTTGCGACGGTCACGCTGGAACCGCCGCGCGCAGAGGAGCCGTGCTCCGAGCCGTACCAGTTGATCTCCGGACTCGCCTTACGCGACGTCCCACGCACCGGCGCCGTGCCCTGCGCCCGCTGCTGCTGCCGCTTCTGCGCCGAGCGGGTTATAGCCACGGCGAGCGGCACGGCGATCGCGGCGCCGATGGCGTATGCAGGCAGATAAGACAGCGCGGAGTGGCTATCGGCGGCCGAGAGCAGGATCGGGAAGATCAGGACGTTCATGAAGAACGGCGCGCTGGCCGCCCCGGCGGCCCACCGGCCGCGGCGGTTCCGGACCAGCCGGCGCCCCAGCAGGGTGAGCCAGCCCAGCGCCGGCGAGGCGACGATCCCCAGGCCGATCAGCCAGTACTGCGCCTTCGAGGTCGGGCCGTTCCCGGAACCGCACGTGGCGCCCTGGTAGGCGAGCGAGATCACGGTGCCGTTCCAGGACTTCGCGGTCAGCGCCCCCAGGCCCTGCGCGGCCATGAAGAAGCCCTCGTCGTTCGAGCAGTCCAGGTCGAAGGTCTGGTCGGGCACCGCGTTCCCGGCGACGTCGAACCAGTAGGACGTCGACTTGCCCGACGTCTCCCCGGCGTCGATCAAGTCGACCGGGCTGTTCAGGATGCAGCCGTTCTGCTGCGAGCCCTGACAGGGCCCTGCCGCTGCGTATGCATTCGCCCGCGACTCGGCGTGGGCGTACCCGAACCCGAGCGCGACCGCGCCGAGTATCAGGATCACGAGCAGGCCGTACGCCAGGAAGGGAAAGACGATCAGGACCCACGGGCGCCGGCCGTGGCGCGAGAGCGGCGGATTGGACACAGCGGCGGCTCCCCCGTTCGTCCGAGCTCAGCTGTGGACTGATCCTTGGTATCGCTGAAGGTCGGTCATGTCAACGCCTGGCGGCGCGGCGGCACAGCGCAGGGCGGCGCAAGAGGAGAATGAGACGGAGTGATGTGATAAGTGAAGTCCCGAATCCGTGGGAGGCGTGACGTGGCGTGAGACGGCTGCGACTGGTTCTGGGCGACCTGTGGGACCGCTTCAGCGCCTCGGACCCGGGGCTCATCCGCCTGTCGAACGCGCTGAACACGGTGGGCTCGATCCTGCTGGCGCTGCTGGTCATGGCGCTGCTCGGCACGCCGGTGGTGCTGCTGGTGGCCGGGGCGCTCGGGGCGATGGTGGCGTCGTTCGCGATCAGCGACCCGCAGCCGCGCGACCAGGCGGTCACCCTCGCGCTCGGGCTCGTCGTCGGCCTCGCGGCGGTGTCGGTCGGGGCCGAGCTCTTCGAGGTGCGGGCCGCGTCGGACGTCGTCTTCGTCGCCATCACATTCGTCGCGGTCTACGTCCGCCGGTTCGGCCCGCGCGGCACCGGACTCGGGCTGATCGGTTTTCAGATCTACTTCGTCTCGCAGTTCACCCACGCCGATCCGGCGCAGCTGCCGCGCATCTGGGGCGTGCTCGCGATCGGCTTCGGCTCGGCCGCCGTGATCCGGTTCGGCGTGGTGCGCGCGACGCCGCAACGCACGCTGGACCGGCTGCGCCACGCCTTCCGGGCCCGGCTCGGCGCCGCCGTCGACGCGCTGACAGACCTGGTGGTCGCCCGCGACGCGCCGGCCGACGACGCCGACTCGGCCCGGCTCGCGCTGCGCCGGCGCACCGTCCGGCTGCATCAGTGCGCCCTGATGATCCAGGCCCGGCTGGAGGCCAGCACCTCCGACGCCGAGACGGCCGCCCTCGTCGAGCGGCGCATCGCCGGTGCGGAGATCGCGGCCGAACGGCTCGGCCGGCTGGTGCTGCGTTTTTTGGACGCGCCGACGACCGACGTGCGCGATCCGGCGCTGGACCTGCTCGAGCAGGAACTGCAGGTGCTGCGTCTGCTGGTCGCGCGCACTCTTCCCGGCCCGTTGGGCGCCGAGTCGTCCGCCGCACGCAACCGACTGCTCGGCTACACCGACGACGAACGGCTTCCGGATGCCGCGCCGGCCATCCGGGACGTCTTCCGCGCTCTGGGCGAGACGGCCCGCGCGATGCTCGGCCTGCGCATGGCGCTGGGCAACGAGGCCGAGGCCGACGCCGAGCGGGACGGCCCGCAGACCGCGCGCTCCCGCGAGGAACTGGACACCGAGGACCTGTGCCTGCGCGCGGAGCAGGCCGAGGCAGAGGCGGAGCCGGACGGGCAGGCGCCGCCTTCGCACACGACCGGCCTGGACCGCATCTCAACTCGGCTGGCCTTCCAGGTGGCCACCGGTTCCGGGCTGGCGGTGCTCGGCGGCGAGCTGCTTTCCGCGCAGCGGTGGTATTGGGCGGTGCTCACCTGCTGGGTGGTGTTCATCAACACCTCCTCGACCGGCGAGATCCTGGTGCGCGGCTACCGCCGGCTGGCCGGGACCCTGATCGGCGTGGTGGCCGGCACCATACTGGCCGAGCTGGTCGGCGGCGACGTGTGGGTCGCCTTCACGCTCGTCGTCGTGTGCATCTTCGGCATGTTCTTCACCGCGCCGCTGTCCTACATGCTGATGTCGTTCTTCGTGACGACGATGATCGGGCTGCTCTACACGCTGCTGCACACGTTCAGCGCCGGAGTGCTCGTCCTGCGTATCGAGGAGACCGCATTAGGCGCGGCGTGCGGCTTTATCGCAGCGATGTTCGTCCTGCCGGTCCGGATCAGCGCGCACACCGACGAAAAGCTCGCCGATGTGCTCGACCGGCTGCGCGGCACGCTGGAGCTGACGCTCTCTCAGCTCGCCGGCGGCCCTATGGCGGATCTGCTGCATTCCGCACGCGACATGGATACCGCACTCGATGCACTGCACCGTTCGGCCGAACCGATCACCCATCCGGCCAGTCCGTTTCGCGCCAGACGCCGCCGCGCGCGCTACATCATGGGCCTGTTGGACGCCTGTGCGTATCACGCGCGCAGCCTCGCCGCAGTCGCCGAGGCTTTTCCCGCCGACGACCGCATCGGCAACGAAGCCGCATTCACCCGAGTCGCCGGCCGCCTGGATCACAACCTGCAGGCGCTGGTCGAAACGGTCCGCACCGGCAGAACACGGGTCCGCCTGGAGCACGAGCCGAGTATCAGCGCCCTATTCCACGGAGATGAGCCGCCTGATGCGGCGCCCTCGGACGGTGTGGGGGAACGCACGTCCGGTAGCCGCATCTTCGTGCGCGTCCAAAGACATCTCGAGCGGCTGGACGAGGGAATCCTCGGCCTCGCCCGACCGCTGGGCTTGGCCGATGCAGACGGCGACGCAGAGGCCGAGGCCGACGCCAGTTCCGACAACACTCGCAGTGCTCTCAGCCGCTGACTGGCGGCAGCTTCAGATCTGGGACTTGCCGTCGGTGAGCTCGCGCAGGACGTCGGCGTGTCCGTTGTGCTGCGCGTATTCCCTGACCATGTGCACCATGATCCATCGCACGCTGAGGTCGCCGAAGCGGGGGTGCGTGCGCACTTCGTCCAGCGAGACGCTCGCGAACACCTCGCGGCTGCGCTCGCAGGCGGTGACGAACCGGGCGACGTCCTCCTGCAGGTTCGCGCCGTCGTCGAGCAGGAAGTCGCCGTCCACGCGGTCCGGCCAGCCGAAGGGCATGGGCTCGTCGGAGCGCCCGACGATCCGGACCGACCAGATCAGCTCGACCTTGGCCAGGTGCCGCACCAGCCCGTGCAGGGTGGTGAGCGAGGGAACCAGGCGCCGGTCGGCCTGCTCGTCGGTCAGCCCGTCGAGCTTCGCCAGCAGTTCGCTGCGCTGCTCGTCCAGCCATCCCATCAGCGCTTCGTGCTCCGGTGCGACGGTCGGCGAGCGGACCCGCCCGAGGGGGGATGCGAAGGTCTGGGGTGCGGTGATCGGCTCCATGGCGGCAATTCTCGCAGGGCGCTCGCGTAACCAGGACACTGCAGTCCTGGCTGTGGGCGGTGCGGTGCCTAATGGTGCTCTCGGCGTTACGCTCATTGAAAACGCCGGGTTGAGACTGGATCGCCGTGCGGTCCGGTCAGGTGACCGGCCCGGCGAGAAGGGAACGGCATGGCGGTCTTCGGGGATCGGATCCTGCGGTGCTCGCAGGGGCACCTGTACACGTCGAGCGAGACGGCCCGGCTGGCCGGCTCGATCCACCTGGGGCCCAAGCGGCTGATGCTCTGCCCGCTGTGCCAGAAGATGCGGATGACGTCGAACGTCCGGGCCGCGACGCTGACCCCGCAGGAGCTCGAGGAAGCGGGCCGGAACCGGTACTGACGCCGATCGGCGGTCCTCAGTCGGCGGCCCTCAGCTGACGCCGTCGAGGCCGTCGAGTTGGCTTTGCACCCGCGCCGCGTCGGCGTCGCGGCCGTGCGCCTGATAGAGCTTCAGGGCCGCCTGCCACACGTCCCGGGCCTGGTCGTGCTGGCCCAGCGCCAGATAAGGGTGGCCGATCCGGTCGAGCGTCTCGCCCTCCTCGTAGTCGTTGCCCATGGAGCGCAGCAGGTCCAGCGCCTGCCGGTAGTGGCCGACGGACTCGGCGTGCCGGCCGCTGCGGTGGGCGATCGAGCCGAGGCTGTCAAGCGTCGCCGCCTCGCCGATGACGCTGCCCCGGCGGCGGTGCAGCGCGAGCGCGGCCAGGCAGTGCTCGCGGGCCCGGTCGTGCTCGCCCAACCGCATGGCGAACCAGCCCACTGCATTGAGTGCGTCCGCCTCCCACACCGGCTTGTCGACGTCGTGGAACAGCTCCAGCGCCCGGATGACGTGGTCCAGCGCCGGCCGGTCATCGCCGCGCCGGCCCAGGACCACCGCGAGGGCGCGGTGCGTGTGGGCCTGCTCGAGGCGGTCGTCCGCGCGGGCGGCCAGGATGAGCGCCTGGTTCAGGTGCTCCAGCGCCTCGTCGTCCCGCCCGGTCCGGGCCAGTGCCCGGCCGAGGAACCGGTGGGCCACGATGCGGGTCGTGCGGTCGGCCGACCGGCCAGGCTCCTGATCGGCGAGCCGGTCGGCCAGGTGATCAGCGCTCTCGAGGGCGGCCCGCCAGACGGCGACGGCCTCCTGCAGGCGTCCCCTTCGCAGGTGGAAGACCTCCAGCGACCAGGCCAGATGCCACACCTCGCGGTGCCAGCCCTGTTCGGCGGCCGCCTGCTGGGCGGCCGGCAGGCAGGGGTATTCGGCGTCGAACCAGGCCATCGCGGCCGCCTCGTCGGCGGGCGCGGCCGGGTCGCAGCCCTCTGCCGGAGGATCGAGATCGCGTGGCGGGGCCTGCGGATTCAGCAGCCGGTGCGCGGCGTCGGCGCTGTGCAGGTAGAAGTCGGTCACCCGGCGCAGCGCCGCCTGCCGGTCGGCCGCCGGCTGGTCGCTCGCGGCGCGGGTGGCGGCGTATAAGCGGACGAGGTCGTGCGTGCGGTAGCGGCCGGGTGCGTGCTCGTGTATCAGGTACGCGCGTTCGAGCTCGCGTATCAGGGTACGCACGGCGGTGGCCGGCCGGGCGAGCAGATTCGCGGCGGCGGCGAGCGAGATGTCGGGGCCGGGCGCCGACGCCAGCAGCCCCGACGCGGCGGCGGCCTCGGCCGAGAGCGCGTCGTACGACCAGGACAGCACGGCGCGCAGGTCGGCCCGGATGTCTCCGGCGTCGAGCGCATCAAGCCGCTGCGACTGGTCGCGCAGCTCGGCGGCCAGCGCTCCCAGCGGCAGGTGGGCGTGACGGGCGGCGCGGGCCGCCACGATGCCGATCGCCAGCGGAAGCCCGGCGCAGCAGGCCACGAACTCGGCGACGGCCCCGGGCTCGGCGGCCACGCGCTCGGGGCCGAGATGGTCGCGCAGCAGGCGCCGGGCGTCCTCGTCCGGCAGGACGTCGAGGTCGAGCGTGCGGGCGCCGTGCGCGGCGGTCAGGCCGTTCAGCTGGCGGCGGCTGGTGACCAGCACGGTGCAGGTGGAGCTGCCCGCGAGCAGCGGCGTCACCTGCTCGGAGTCGCCCGCGTTGTCCAGCACGATCAGCATGCGCCGGCCGGCGATCAGGCTGCGATAAAGCCCGACCTGTGTGTCCAGGTCGTCGGGGACGGCGCGCGGCTCGACCCCCAGCGCCTCGAGGAATCCGCGCAGGGCGGCCGCCGGGCGTACCGCCGGCCCGCCGGGACCGAAGCCGCGCAGGTCGGTGTAGAGCTGGCCGTCCGGAAAGCGTTCAAGGTTCTGATGCGCCCAGTGCAGGGCGAGCCAGGTCTTGCCGATCCCGCCGGCCCCGCCGATCGCCGTGATGACCAGGGTGCCGCCGGAGGGCTCGGGCCGCCCGTCGAGCGCTGCGGTCAGAACGGCCAGCTCGCGGGTCCGGCCGGTGAACAGCCGCGGCGCTGCGGGCAGCTGACGGGGCAGCGGCGCGACGGGCCCGGGCCCGGCCGCCGGGACCGCGGACTCCGGCGCGGCGAGCGTCGGATCGGCGGTGAGGATGCGCTGGTGCAGCTCCCGCAGCGGCGGGCTCGGGTCGGTGCCCAGCTCGTCGGCGAGCCGCAGCCGCAGCGCCTCATAGTGCTTCAGCGCGTCGGCCTGGCGCCCGGCGCGGTAGAGCGCGAGCAGGTACTGGCCGGCCAGCCGCTCGTCCAGCGGATGCCCGGCGATCTGCTCGGCCAGGTCGCCGAGCAGATCGGCGTGCCGGCCGCGGCGCAGGTGAATGTCCGTCAGATCCAGCCGCGCGGCGTGGCGCTCGGACTCGAGCGTGGCCCGCAGGGCGTCGAGCCACGGCGAGTCCAGGCCGCTGAAGGGCTCGCCCCGCCACAGCTGCAGGGCCTGCTCGAACAGCGCGGCGGCCGGCTCGTCGTCCTCGGCCGCGCGGGCCTGCTTGAGCAGCGCGGCGAACCGGTGCAGGTCGACCGTCTCCGGGTCGGCGGTGAGCAGGTAGCCGGTGGGGCGCCGCACGATCTCGACGTCGCCGGCCGGGGCCAGTGCGCGCCGCAGCACGGTCAGGTTGTGCTGCACCGCGGCGCGCGGCCGCAGCGGCAGCTCGCGGCCCGCCCACACCCGGTCCACCAGCTGGTCGGCCGAGACCGGCCGGCCCGCCTCCACCAGCAGCACCGCCAGCATGCACCGCAGCTGCGCGTAGCCGATCTCCAGCGGCCTACCGTCGACGTGGGCTGAGACCTCGCCGAGCAGACGGAACTCCACAACTCCACCCCACGTGGTCGGCAGCCGGGCAGGAGCACTTATGTTGATCGACCCCTGTCTAGACCCTCCCGACCAGGCAGCGCAAGGATTACCTACGAATCACGAACGCGTGCCCTGTCACGCTGATCTCATGACCCGTCGCGCTGGCCAGGGGGTGGTCAGCGCGGCGGGCATTATGCACGCCGAGAATCAGCGACTCAGGGCCGTGTCCGGTCCGTCCGGCTGCGCGGGATCCCCGAGTTCGCGCCATGCGATGCTCAGGCCGTCGCGGCGCCCGATCTTCCCGATCCGCGTCGTGATCGCTTCCTTGAGCCGAACCGACGCGGCGGGGTCGTCCGCCTCGATCCGGAGCCGCAGCGTGCTTGCATCCGCCGCCAGAGTGCAGGTGCCCTCGGCGAAACGGATCGTGCCGTGACCCTCGGTCTGCTCGACGTGCTCGACTCGCGGCATGCCGGGTCCGCCGTGGCCGCCGTGGCCGCCCAGCGGACGGTGGCGCATGTGCTGCATACTGCCGAGGTGGCCGCACAGCTGCTGGAGATACCGCTCGGAGCGGTCGGTTGAGACCTCTGCTTCGAACGTGGGCATCAGGACGCGTCCTTTCCGGTCCGGGTCACGGCCGCGCGCCAGCCGCGCAGTCCGCCGGCCAGGGACGGCAGCGCCGAGGCCACGGTGACCGCGTCGATCGCGTCGATCCGCCAGCCGTCCATGAACGCCGTCTCGATCTGCTCGGGCGTCACCTTGTGCACCCGTCCCGGACGATTGGGCGGCTCCTCGGCGAAGCAGAGCACGAGCAGCCGGCCGCCGGGATCGAGCGCCGCGCCGAGGCTCTCGACGTACTCGGCCCGCTCGGCGCCGCGGAAGCCGTGGAAGACCAGCGAGTCGAGCACCGTGTCGAACCGCTCGCCGAGCCCGCCGAAGTCGAGCACGTCGTGGCGCACGAATCGGGCTGTGAGCCCGCGCTCGGCCGCCTTGGCCCGGGCCCGCTTCAACGCGACCTCGGAGAGGTCCGCCCCGACCGCCTCGCATCCGAGCCCGGCGGCCATCAGCGCGTGCTCGCCGGTCCCGCATCCGGCGTCGAGCACCCGTCCGTGCACCAGCCCTGATGCGGCCGCATCGGCGAGCGCCGGCTGGGGGCCGTCGATCTCCCACGGCGGCCGGACCGTGTAGAGCGCATCGTGTTCACCAACCGTGATATTCGCGCTCTCGCCGCCCGCCGCCGGCTTTTCCGTCACACCCACGCCGCCACGCTCCCTCCGAACTGCTGGCCGAAGCCGCCGCCGCCGGCGCGATCCGCACCGACACCGCCCCCGCCCAGCTGGCCTCCTACACCGTGCACGCCCTCGCGGCCGCCGCCGACCTGCCCGACGAAGCCGCGGTGCACCACCTCGTCGGGCTCGTCACCACGGGCCTGCGCCTCAGCGTCTGATACGGGGCCTGATCCGGCGCCTGGTTCACCGGCCGAATCTGCTGCCTGCAACCGGAAGTAGCACCCTCCGATCAGCCGAACGGTTGGTCGCAGAACCCGTCGTCCGGTTGATTGACTGACTGGGTCAGTCAGTCTAAAGTTCCCAGCATGCGAGGACGAGTGCCGCCCCGGCCGCTCAAGGAGATCGGCGGGGCCTGCGTGCGGGTGTTCCTGGACAAGGGCTATCGCACCGCCGGGATCACGGACGTGGCCAAGGCTCTGGGGTTGAGCCACGGCGCGATCTACACCTACGCGGACAGCAAGCAGGCGCTGCTCTACCTCGCCCTGGTACGGGTCCTCGAGCCGGAAGCGCTCGAGACCATGGACCTGCCGGTCAAACTGCCCGAGCCGGACCGGATCGTCGCGACGGTCGACCGGTGGGCGGCCCGGCAGTCGGGGCTCGACCTGCTCACCGAGCCGCCGCGCCGGCCCGATCCGGGCGGCGCGGAACAGGAGCTCGGCGAGGTCGTCGAGCAGATCTACGACTTCATCGACAAGAACCGCGTGATCCTCAGGCTGTTCGAACGCTGCTCCGAGGATCTTCCGGTCCTCACCCAGTGGTACTTCGTCGAGCGCCGCCGCGGGCTGCTGGCGGCGCTGGGGGAGTTCCTGAACGCGCGGATCGAGGCGGGGCTGCTGCGGCCGGTGCCGGACGTGCCCACCGCAGCGCGCTTCATCGTCGAGACCATCGCCTGGTTCGCCATGCACCGGCACGGCGATCCGGACTCCGCGATGCTCACCGACGAGGACTGCCGCCGCACCGTGCGCCACCTGGTACCCGCCGCATTCCTTCCCAGCGGAGAACCGAGATGACTGAGACCTTTGAAATACCCGACCCCGCGGGGAGCCGGGTGGTACCTGGAGTTTCGCACTTTCGGGGTGACTCGTACGGGTGATGGTCCGTCGTGTTGGCGTGACCTGGTAGGGGAAGAAGAAGAGCATCGGCGCTGATATGTAATCCCTTTGCGAGGATTGACGCCGATGCTCTCGTGTGTGAC
>DASYAE010000250.1:0-53348 GCA_036501535.1 Actinocrinis sp.
GGCACCGGGACTGGGCCCGGGGCCGCGCTCCCGCCGTTCGCCGCTCTCCGGCAGGCACGCCGGCTCTGGCCGAGGGCCGCTACGCGTCATCGGACCGGAACATGTCCCGGGCGCGGTCGAGCAGCGCGGCGAACGGGCCGATCGTGTACTGCTTCGCGCTCGATCCGGCTATCTCCGGATGCGCGTGGGTCGGCGCCAGATGCTGCGCCGCGGCCAGCCGCAGACCCATCGTCAGCTGGTCCTGCTCGTCGCAGCTCGCCAGCACGGTCGGGAACTCGGCGGCCTCCTCGTGCGCCGCGTGCTCCAGGAATGCCTGCTCCAGCCGGTCGAACAGCTTGCCGAACCGCGGGTCGTCCACGCCGACCTGCTCGAGGCCGGCGAGGAACAACGAGATCTCGGCCTCCTCCTGGTCGCACGCGGAGGCCGTGCGCGAGCCCGCCGTCGTGCGGCTGATCGGGCGCAGCACCATCTCCTCGCCCGCCTCGTGCACCGCAAGCATCTCCCGCAGGTCGTCGAACAGCTCGCGCGCGCCGTCGCCGTGCGCGCGCTTGACGGCCGCGAACATGTCCCTGATCCGGCCGTGCTGTTTTACCAGCACCGAGATCGCGCTGCCCGCGGGGATCCGGTCGGTGGTCATGTACTGCGTGTGAACGTGGCTCATAAGATCGTGGCCCTGTCCTTCCTGGTCGAGCGGCCTGCCGCGGCCGCGTCTGGCCGTTTTCCCGGACACCTTCGTATGGCCGCTTATTCCGGGCCGAAACGGCCGACGGCCGGCCCGCGGCGCAACGCGCCGTGAACCGGCCGGTCGGAAGGGGCCGGGCGCGGAAAGAACCAGCAGAATCAGGGATATGTCGCGCGATCGGCCTCGCGGCCGGTCTCCTGCAGGGCGGTGCGGCCGAAGACCTGTTGGGCCGTCACCGCGCGCTCGGAGCGGCCGCGGCCTATGAAGCTGACGGCCCAGTGCAGCACCGTCGTCACCCGCTGCCGGAATCCGACCAGGTACAGCAAGTGAATGAACAGCCACAGGAACCACGCCGTGATCCCGTAGAGGTGGACCCGCCCGACGCTGGCTACCGCGCTGAACCGCGATACCGTCGCCATGCTGCCCTTGTCGTGATAGACGAACGGCTCCTGCGAAGGCCGGCCGCGCAGCTTCGCCCCGATCATCCGGGCGGCGTGCCGGCCGCTCTGGATCGCCACCTGCGCGACGCCGGGCAGCGCGTCCAGCGCCATGCCGTCGCCGACCACGAAGATCTCCGGGTGGTCCGGCACGGTGCAGTCCGGCAGCACCTTGATCCGCCCGGCCCGGTCCGTCGGCGCGCCGGTCGCCTCGGCCAGCCGGTGCGAGAACGGCGCGGCCGCCACGCCCGCGGCCCAGATCTTGGTCCTCGCCTCGATCCGCTCGTGCGGCCCGTCGTGTACGGACACCTCGATGCCCTGCGCGTCCACGCCCACCACCATGGTGCCCAACCGCACCTCGACGCCCAGGCCCTCCAGCCGCTGCTTGGCCCGCTCCGACAGGTGGTCGCCGAACGTGGGCAGCACCGCGTCGACCCCGTCGATCAGCACGATCCGCGCCTTGCGGGTGTCCGCCCTCCGGTACTCCTTCGGCAGCGCCCGGTGCGCCAGCTCCGCGATCTGCCCGGCCATCTCGACCCCCGTCGCCCCGGCGCCGACCACGACGAAGGTCAGCCAGCGGGCCCTGATCTTCGGGTCCGGCTCCAGCTCGGCCAGCTCGAAGGCGCCGAAGATCCGGCCGCGCTGCTCCAGCGCGTCGTCGATGCTCTTGAGCCCGGGGGCGAACTCGGCGAACTCGTCGTGCCCGAAATAGGACTGGCTGGCCCCGGTCGCCACGATCAGGCTGTCGTAGCCGACCGTGAACGGCTCGCCGCGGCCCGGCGCGCGGGCGGTCACGGTCCGCTGCTCCGGGTCGATGCCGACCGCCTCGCCGAGCAGCACCTGCGCGTTGCGCTGGCGGCGCAGGATCTCACGGGTGGCCGGGGCGATCTCGCCCTGCGAGAGGATGCCGGTGGCCACCTGGTAGAGCAGCGGCTGGAAGAGGTGGTGCGGGGTCGCGGCCAGCAGAGTGACGTCGACGTCCTCGTGCCGCAGCGCCTTGATCGCGAACAGTCCGCCGAAGCCCGACCCGATAACCAGAGCCCGGTGTCTACCGCCGGAATCCGCGTCAAGCTGTGCCTCGAGCGAGTCAACCACGATAAGCCTCCAGACGGCGGTGGGCCGGCCGAGACGGCGCGGCCCCGGCCGTATCGCGCTCGGGGCGCAGACGGCCCGGCGGGTTCGCCTTCACGACCAGCAGGCCGCTGCGGAACGCGATGTCGACGGCTTGAGCGCGGCGGCCTACCCCGAGTTTGGTGTAGATCCGCCGCAGGTGCGACTTGACCGTCGCCGGCGCGATACCGAGCACATGCCCGACCTGCGAGTCGGTCATACCGAAGGCTATACCCGCCAGAACCTGCCGCTCGCGGGCGGAGATGGAGTCGCTCGGCAGGACCCGCCGGCCGCAGTCGAGCATCCCCCGGCAGTAGGCGATGGCCACCGCGTGGGCCACGTTGCGCGTCCCGAGGGTGTCGAGGATGTGCGCCACATGGCTTTTGACGGTCGGCTCGGTGACCCCGAGCGCGTCCGCGGCCTGGGACTTCGTGGCGCCGTCGGCGATCAGCTCCAGGATCTGCAGCTGGCGCGCGGTCAGCGGTCGGGACGGCAGGGGGAGTGGGGCTGTCACGGCGCGGTCCTCGATTCGCGGCTGACACGAGACGCGGCCCGCGTCGGGTGCTCGGGTGGTTCCGGCTGCCCCGAATGCGGGTGGACAAACCCCCCGCCGGCCGCGAAAGCCCGGCCGGGAGCTGCGCCGCCCGGGAATCGCCCAACAGAGTAAGAATTCGTATTCGTCGGCGCCGATCCGCTGGTCGGCGCGGCCGATAGCGCTTGCGCCGGCGCCGACGTCCGGTCGAGGTCCGGCTGTTTCAACCCGATCCGGCCGGGCACTCGGCGCCGTCCGAACCGTTTGCGAGCGACGAGGAGCATCGGCGGTGACTGAAGGAGCCGACCGCGACGCGGAAGCGGTCGAGGAGTACTGGCAGACACTGCGGTCGGCGCAGTCCGACGAGATCGTGGCCGAGGCCGAGGACGTGCTGGCCTCGGCGTGGGCGGTCGAACTCGAGGAGGTCCGGCGCGCCACGCTGCGGGCCGCCGCGTGCGCCCGGACGGCCTATGCCGCCGCGCGCACGCTGGTGCGGGTCAAGCGGACCGAGGGCTCGCAGCGGGATCTCGCGCAGGCGCACCACGAGCTGGAGAAGGCGGAGGCGGAGCAGCAGCGCAGCCTCGACGCGGCGAACGCCCTGCTGGCCGCGGTCGACGAGGAGTTCGAGCTGATCTGCCTGGCCGCCGAGGAGCGCGAGGCGGTCTCCCAGACCAACCGGATCCTGGTGCGCAGCGCCTGGAAGGCCGCGTATGGCGCAGCCGATACCTCGGATGGCTGCCCCGAGGCCGGGGACAGGGACCGGGACGAGGACGAGGCCGGCGAATCCGGTGGAACGGACCCGGACCGGCAGCGGCCCGCGGAAGGCGGTGACGGGCTGTTCTGGGTCGAAGGACCCGAAGATCCGTAAATAGGCCGAATGTAGCGGTCGACGCGCCTGAGGCACTGCAGAGCCCTGCCGAACGGCCTGGTCGGCGCGGTATCAATTCGCCGGCGGATGGGTACGGCTGCGGTGGATGACCGGCGAGTCGGCGCCGCGCCTCTCGTCTTGCCAGCCCGGCGACCGGTCCCGGACGCGCCTGATCGAAGGACAACGAACGTGCCTGATGACCGCGTGCGCCACCGTACCTGCGCCCGAAGCGATAACGTCCGCGGATGACGCGTATTGCAGCAGTCCGCAGCGCATTACCCATCCACCGGCACCGGCAGGACGAACTGGCCGAGATGACGGCACGGCTGTGCGACACGGACGCGGCGCAGAGGTCCCTGATCGACCGGCTGTACGCGAACGCCGGCGTCGAGACCAGGCACACCGTCCTTCCGCTGGCCGACTACGGCAAGCTCGAGGGGCTCGGCCCGACCAACGACCTCTACATCGAGCACGCCACCGACCTGGGCGAGCAGGCGGTCCGCGCCGCGCTGGAGGCCGGCTCGGTCGCGGCGGACGAGGTCGACCTGCTCATCGCCACCTCCGTCACCGGCGTCGCAGTGCCTTCCCTCGACGCCCGGCTGATCGCTCGTTTGGGCCTGCGTCCGACGGTGAAGCGCATTCCCCTGTTCGGCCTAGGCTGCGTGGCCGGCGCGGCCGGACTGGCCCGGCTGCACGACTACCTGCTTGCTTGGCCCAAGCAGACCGCGGTGCTGCTGTCCGTGGAGCTGTGCTCGCTCAGCATCCCATTCACCCACCCGGCGACCGCGGACCTCGTGGTCAGCGCGCTGTTCGGGGACGGCTCGGCGGCGCTGGTCGCCCGCGGCGCACGGCGCAGGGCCGTCGCGGGGCCTGAGGTCGTCGCCACGCACAGCGAGGTCTGCCCCGACTCGGTCGGCGCGCTCGGCTGGCGTCTGGGCTCCGACGGCTTCCGCATCGTGCTGTCCACCGGGCTGCCCGACGTCGTCGCGCGGCGGCTCGGCGACTGCGTCGGCGGGTTCCTCGCCGCGCACGGCCTGGCCGTCGAGGACATGCGCGCGTGGATCTGCCACCCCGGCGGCCCCAACGTGATCGACGCCGTGCAGCGCAGCCTCGCCCTGCCCGACGACGCGATGGCAGCCTCCCGCCGTTCGCTGGCCCGGGTCGGTAACCTGTCGTCCGCGTCGGTGCTGCACATCCTGCAGGACGTCATCGCCGCCGAGGACGGCCCGCCGCCCGGAGCGCACGGCCTGCTGATCGGGCTGGGGCCGGGTGTGAGCATCGAGCTGGTCCTGCTGCGCTGGTAGCGAGAAAAAGGCGCGCAAATGCCAACAAGCACAGCGTCAACAAGCACAGCGCCAACGAGCTGAGGAGCCCGGTGTCGGCCTCGTACGTGGTCTACTACACCCTGATCGCCGCGGTCTGCGCCGAGCGCGTCGCGGAACTGGTGATAGCGAAGCGCAACGCGGCCTGGAGCTTCGCGCGCGGCGCCGTCGAATACGGCTTCGCGCACTACCCGCCGATGGTGGTCCTGCATACCGGCCTGCTGGTCGGCTGCATCGTCGAGCCGCTGGCCGCGCACCGGACGTTCGTGGCCTGGCTCGGCTGGCCGATGATCGCGCTCGAGCTGGCGGCGCAGGCGCTGCGCTGGTGGTGCATCAGCACGCTGGGCCCGCGCTGGAACACGCGCGTGATAGTGGTGCCGGGACTGCCGCTGGTGCGCACGGGGCCCTATCGCCACGCGTGGCTCAAGCACCCGAACTACGTCGCCGTCGTGGTCGAGGGCGTGGCGCTGCCGCTGGCCGGGTCGGCGTGGATCACCGCGGCCGTGTTCACCGTGCTGAACGCGGTCCTGCTGACGGTGCGGATCCGCTGCGAGGCCCGGGCCCTGGGGACGGTCCCGGCGTCGACCGAGTGGTCCGCGTCGGCTGGGTCGGCTGGGTCGGCTGGACCGGCCGAGGGTTCGCCGTGATGGACGTGCTCGTGGCCGGCGGCGGTCCGGCCGGCCTGGCCACGGCGATCCTCGCGGCGCGCGCCGGCATGGCGGTGACCGTCGCGGAGCCGCGGCCCGGACCGATCGACAAGGCCTGCGGAGAAGGCCTGATGCCCTCGGCGTTGACCAGGCTGCTCGCGCTCGGCGTCGACCCGCCGGGCCGCCCGCTGCTCGGGATCCGGTATGCCGACGCCGGGCATAGTGCCGACGCGCTGTTCCGCGGGACGCCGGGGCGCGGCGTGCGGCGGACGGCGCTGCACGCGGCGCTCGCGGAATGCGCGGCGAAGGAGGGGGTGATCGTCGTCCCGGCCCGGGTCGACGGGTTCGAGGGGCACGCCGATCATGTGGAGGCCGCGGGGATGCGGGCGCGGTATCTGGTCGCCGCGGACGGCCTTCACTCGCCGATCCGGCGGGCCTGCGGACTGGACCCGGCACCGGGCTCAGGCTCAGGCTCGGACTCCGCGCGGTCGCGCTTCGGCCTGCGCCGGCACTATCGGCTCGAGCCGTGGGCTGATCTGGTCGAGGTCCACTGGTCGGACCAGTCGGAGGCGTATGTCACTCCGGTGGCCGACGGCCTCGTCGGTGTCGCGATCCTCGGACCGCAGCGCGGCGGCTTCGACACCCGGCTCGCCGCGTTCCCGGCGCTCCGCGAGAGGCTGGCCGGAGCCGCCGCGGACGGAACCGACCGCGGTGCCGGACCGCTGCGGCAGGACGTGCGCCGGCGGATCTGCGCCGACAGGGTGCTGCTGGTCGGCGACGCGTCGGGATATGTCGATGCACTGACCGGCGAGGGCATCAGCGTGGCCCTGGCCCAGGCGGCGGCGCTCGTCGACTGCCTGCGCACCGGCCGGGCCGGTGAGTACGAGCGGCGGTGGCGGCAGGTCTCCCGTAAGTCCCGCGCGCTGACCTCGGGACTGCTGTGGGCGCGCGGGAATCCGTTGCTGGGGCACCGGATCGTGCCGACCGCCGCGCGGCTGCCGCGAGTCTTCGCGGCGGTGGTCAACCAGGTCGCAGCGGGCTGACTCGGCGCAGGGCGCGCGGGCGGCTGGGCGGCCGGGCGGCCCGCGTGCAGACGCTCCGTCAGGTCAGCTTGCCGCCGCGCAGGAGGAGCAGCGCGACGTCGAGGACGGCCAGGCCGAGCGTCGCGAGGAACGGCAGCCGGCTGGCCGGCCTGATCCGCGAGATCGACGCGACCGTCAGGGCGAGCGCGCCGCTCGCGGCGAGGCCGGCCCAGCCGACCGGACCCACGGTTCCCGCGGGGCCGAAGACCAGCAGCAGCGAAGCGGTCAGCAGCGAGGCGGCGGCGGCGAGACGGGAGCGGTCGGGGCCGAGCAACTGGGGCAGGCCGCGCACGCCCGCGCCGAGGTCGTCCTCGATATCAGGGAGCACATTCGCGGCGTGCGCGCCGACGCCGAGCAGCGCGCCGGCCGCGAGGGCCCACGGCTGCGGCCACGGATGGCCCGGCAGCGCGAGGGTGATGAACGCGGGTAGCAGACCGAAGGCGACCGCATAAGGCAGAGGCGAAAGCTTGGTGCGCTTCACGCCGAGGTTGTAGGACCACGCGGCGGCGACCCCGATAAGGTGCGCGGCGCCGGCGGCCAGTCCGTTGGCGAGCGAGAGCGGAACGCAGAGCGCCAACGCGCAGCCGGCGGCGATAGCCACCGTTCGCGGCGCGACCGTCCCATTGGCGATCGGCTTGTCCGCGCGCCCGGCCGCGAGATCCCGCGCGAGATCGATCCGGTCGTTCGACCAGCCGACCGAGAGCTGTCCGCTCAGGATGGTCGCCGCGACCAGCGCGGTGCCCGCGCCGCCGCGGCCCGAAGCGGCGGCCAGCGCGGTGATGACGGCGGTGACGGCGGCCGACGGCGCGGGATGACACGCCATCAGCAGCCCGACGCCCGCCCGCGCGGGGCTGCTTCGCTCCGGCCGGGCAGGCCGGGTCAGGTCGGGAGAGGCGATGCCGAGCGCTCCGAGGGCCGGGCGGGCAGGCGCCCGCTGGGGTGGGGGCCGATACCCGGCCGCTCGGGGAAGTCTGGCACGATCGCAGACCGGGGACCAGCCAGGCCGGGTCGGGGGAGGGCGGCGGCGAGACGGTGGCAGGTGCTGAAATAACAGGCCCATCTGAAGGCGGGGTGGCGATTGGTGGCGATTGGTGGCGGCTAGTGGTGAATTGGCGAGGGCCTGTCGCGGCGGCCGGCGCGGATGCTGGTTTGCCGGTCGGCGCAGCTGCCGGTTGGTTGAAATAACAGGCCCTGCAGTCAGAGGGTTGAAAGACAAATACAGAAGCGGCGGCGCAGCTAGGAAGTGCGATGTAGGCGGTTGGCGGCGGCGCGGCTAAGAAGTGCGGCGCGAGGCGAGCCGGCTGGCAATGGCGCCGAACAGGCTGCCGCCGGACGGGATGATGCCGAGCGAGTCGCGGACCGCGGCGAAGCCGTAGTCGGCCATGTCGGCCTCGTAGACGCCGACCGCCTCCTCGAGCGTCTGCCTGTGGTCGGCGGCCCTGCGCAGCTGCAGGCAGAGCTTCGCCGCGTCCTTCAGGGCGATGTTGGCGCCGGAGCCGCGGCTCGGCGGCATCGCGTGGACGGCGTCGCCGAGCAGGGTCACCCGGGACGCCTTCCACGGGCCGAACTGGGACGAGGTGCGCACGTCCACGAAGGAGGTCCGGTCCGCGGCCGCCTGGTCGACCAGGGCCCTGAGATCCGGGTGCCAGGAGCCGACCATGCGCCGGGCGACGCCGTGCAGGGCGACCGGGTCCATTTCGCGCAGACGGTCGTCCGGGGCCGGGAACGCGGCGGCCTTTCCCGCCAGCGACCACATGACGTAGTCGTCCGCGCCCCGGAAGTCCATGTCGATGTCCGGGCACAGGCGTGCGGCGGCCTTGTCCGGCGACTCCTGGAACTCCACCACGCCGAGCGCCATGCCGAGGCGGCGCGAGCCGACCACCGCTGTGAAGCCGTCGTAGAGCATGCGCGGCAGTCGGGCGCGCACCGCGGGCGTGAGCGGGGTTCGGCCGTAGAGCACGCGTTCGCCGGTGTCGCGGACGTGAGCCTGCGGCAGGTATTGGCCGCGGATGCGCGAGCCGGCGCCGTCCGCGGCGACCAGCACGTCGCCGGTGTCGTGGCCGCCCGAGGCGAAGAACGCCCGGATCGAGCCGTCGAGCCGGGTCTCGTAGCGGACGAACTCCCGGCCGAACCGCACCTGGTCGCGCAGGCCCGCGGTCAGGATCGTGCGCAGGACGAAACGGTCCACCGACGTGTTCACCCCGGCCGGGGTGCCCGGGGCGGGCTCCGGCGCCTGGATCTCGCGCAGCTGCTTGAGCTTCCGGTTCACCACCGTGAGCCGCCGGCTCGGCTTGCCCGCCGTCGCGGCGAAGAGCTCGTACAGCGGCGGCGGAAGGCACTCGCGCAGGCCGTCGGCGCCGCGGCTGTCGATGTGGATGCGATAGCCCTGCGCGCGCGAGTCGAGCCGCGGGTCGCGCTCGTGCACCATCACGTCGATCCCGGCCTGCTTCAGCCCCTGGGCGAGGCAGAGCCCGCCGATTCCCGCCCCCACGATCACCACGCGCATCAGCGAGGTCCTTCCGCAGTGTGGCGTGCTGTTTGTCCGCGCACACTAGCAGCCGGCAGGGTCTGTCCGAGACGGGGTGTCGGATCTGGATGGCTGCGGCGGCGGACCGGGATCCGGCCCGCAGCCTGCTGCACGGCGCTCGCCCCCGATGACCGCCGAACCCGCGCAGCAGGCCAGGCCGGGGCTTCGCCGGACCTGCCGGCACTGACGCGTCACACGGGCGTGTTCTGCGAAGCCTCTGTCACACTGTAGTGTAATCGCAGCTGTGTCACGGCGCACCGTCGTGGGATACCATGCGGTAATAAGTCGGGTGGGGTCGGCGTGAGGGCGCCGTGCGGCCGCCGTCGCGGGTCCGCCCGCGCGGCCCAGCCCGCCGGTCGGAGGGACAGTTCGAGCATGGCGCAGGCTTCGGATGCGGCCGGTCGTCCGCACACCTTCGCGGAGAAGCTGACCTGGCTGTTCAACACCGTCTACCCGCGGTCGCTGGGGCGTCCGTACTATGCCCGCGAAGTGTCTGAGGGCATTGCCGCGCAGGGCGGCTCGGTCTCGGTGAACTACCTGCTGGCGCTGCGCAACGGCACCCGCGGCGACCCCAGCCTGGAGGTGGCCGGGCAGATCGCCCGGTTCTTCGGCGTCTCCGTGGCCTTCTTCACCGGCGAGGCGGAGCGCTCCGGCGAGCCGGGCGGGGCGGACCAGGCCGAGCCGTTCGACATCGAGGAGTACCAGCGCAAGATCGGCCTGGTGGCCGCGCTGCGCGACGCCGGGGTCGAGCACATCATGGCCCGCAGCGCCGGGCTTAACCCGGCCAACCTGGGCTTCCTGAGCAGCGTGATCGAGCACCTGCGCGCGCAGCAGGGGCTTGATTCCGAACTGCCGCCGGAGGAGCGCGGCGCGGCCACCGACTGGTAGGCCGGGGCCCGGCGGTCCGCGCCGGACCATGGTCGCCGCGCACGCCGGTCGGCTACGATGCGGGCGACGATCAGGCCCCCGAACTCGAGGTACCCGACCGTGCCCACGCACAGCCTCATCCGCCGCTGCGCCGCCGTCGTCGACCGGCTCGACATACCGGGTCCGTTCGACATCGAGCGGCTGTGCGCGATGCTCTCGGACCGGCGGCGCGCCGAGCTCGGCCGGCCGCTGGTGCTGGTGCCCTACGAGTTCCCGCCCGATGCGGAGACCGGGGACCTGGTCACCGGCCTGTGGATCGCGACCGCCGACACCGACTACGTGTGCTTCGAGCGGCGGGACGAGCCGCTGGTGCGCGAGCTGACCATCGGCCACGAGCTCGGCCACATCCTGGCCGGGCACAGGGCGGCCGACGCGGCGGTCTCGATCGCCGGGCTGTTCGCCGGATCGGGCATCGAGCCCGGGCTGATCGAGCACATGTTCCGGCGCACCGGCATGTACTCGCGGGCCGAGGAGGAGGAGGCCGAGCTGATCGGCACCATGCTCCTGGAGCGGGCCAGCCGGCGGGCGCCGGCCCGCCCCGAGGCCGCGCCGCACGAGGTGCACGCCCTGTCGGTGCTCGGCAGCGCGCTGCGGCCGCAACCGCCGGGGCGCCCGGCATGATGACCGCCATCGTGGTCCTGCTGTGGATCATCGTGCTCGGCTACGCTCCCTCGCTGCGCCGCGCCACCGAAGCGTTCCGGGCCCAGTGGACCACCTTCTTCGTGTTCGCACTCGCCCTGTCGGTCGGCCTCGACCCCTCGTACGTGGACCGGCTGATCGGCATCCCGAACACCGCGCTGGCGATCGTGCACCTCGGCGGGGTGCTCGGGGCCGCGGCGCAGCTGGAGTTCATCGCCACCGCGCTCTCGCCCGGCGCCCGCAGCGTCCGCCGGTTCCGCTGGCGCCCCCGGCACACCTTCACCGCCGTCGTCGGCATGCTGATCATCGGGTGCGCGGTGGCCGACCCGGACCGGGTCGAGGCGACCAGCACGGTGGCCTCCTACACCGGCTCGCTGTTCGAGGCGGTCGGAAGAGCCCTGATGTGCGTGCACCTTGCGGTGGTCGGGTTCCTGATGCTGCGGCTGTGTTACCGCACCCGCAGGGCCGCCGCGGACCGGACGCTGTACTCGTGCCTGACGATGATGTGCGTCGCGAGCTGTCTCGGCGTCTTCTACGGCGTGATCGAGGCGGCCGTGACGGTCGCGCTGGCCGCGCACGCCGACCTCGGCGCGTTCCTGACCCGCAACATCCAGCTCGTCGACACGGCGCTGATCGGCGTGGTCTTCATCACCTACACGACCGGCTGCCTGATCCCGCCCTTGCGCGACCGGGTCGCCGCCTTCCGCGACCGCCGGACCGCGGGCCGGATCGCGCCGGTGTGGACCGCGCTGCTGGGCCGCGAGCCGGACCGGTCGCTGGCCTCGCGGGCCGACGTGGGCGGCGGGCCGGGATGGCCCGGCGCCGGGCGCGCGTACCTGCTGCGGCTGGTGCTGGAGTCGACCGAGGCGCGGGCCCGGCTGGCCGCCTCGATTCCGCAGGACCTGCCGCGGCGCGCCCGGGACGCGCTGCGGGAGCGCGGCGTCGCGCAGGACCGGCTGGACGCGGCGACCGAGGCGGCCGTCCTGCGCGCGGTGCTCGAGGGCGCGGGCCGGCCCGGGCGCGAGACGGATCGGCGCCGTGCGCAAGGCGATGCGTATGCGGCGGCCGGCGCTCCGAGCGCGGGCGGCGCGGATGCGCGTCAGGATGCGAAGACGATGTGGTGGTCCCGGGTCGGCCGGGAGTGGAACGCCGCGCACGTGGCGGCGGTCGCGGACGCGCTCGCACCGGCCGGATCGGCGGCGGCTGCGGACGGCTGACGCCGGCTCAGCCGGGCACGCTTTTGGCCTGCGTGCTTCCGCCTTGTCCAGAGCCTGGCTAATCTCCGACATAGGGCCAATAAGCATCGTGGTGTCCAAAGGGGGAGACTGATGCAGGTGGTGGAGGTTACCGGCCTGTCGGTGCGCTCGGCCGTGATCAGCATGTGCCGCAGAGAGACGCCGCTGACCTTCGCGCTCTTCCCCGTCTTCCGCGTCGCCTCGCCGGCGTTCTATCGGCAGGTGCGCGCCCGCCTGCGCGAGTGCGGCCTGATCCTGGCGGAAGGGACCGGCCCGGCCGTGCCCTCCCGGCTCGCACCGCGGCTGCGGCGCAGCGGGCTGGCGCTGCAGGGCGACAACACCCTGCTTCCCGACGGCGTCGCGGTGGTCCGGCCGGATCCCGCCGGCGCGCAGCACGAGGCCCGGGCGGCGGCGCCAGGGCGGAGATACGGGCTCGGCGCGCTCGCCGCGCCGCTGGCCGGGCTGAGGTTCGCGATCCGCGGGCCGCGCATGTTCTTCGGCGAGGACCTGAAGGTCGGCGAGCTGTCGTTCCCGTATCGCAGCGAGTACTTCAAGGCCGCGGATCCCTCCGCCGGGGCGAACGAGCAGTGCGGCGAGCAGTTGCACGCGGCGCTCGGCAGGATTCACCGCGAGCACGCCCGCGAGCCGATGACCGTCGGCGTGGTCTGCGGCGCGCCGCGCATCCCGGCGGTCGCCCGCGATCTGAACGCGAGCCTCGGCTACCGGCTGCGGGAGGCCGAGTGGCTGACCGTGGCGCTGCTGGCCCGACGGGCCCCGAGCGGACTGCCGGGCCCGGCGGCGATGATGTCGCCGAGGGCTGATACGTGATAGGAACGGGGGCAGTCCCCGACACGCAGGAGCCGTGATGCCCGCAACGCCCGACCGGTCCGACCCCGCCCACGCGCCCGAGGCGTGGCAGCTGCAGCTCGAGCGCGCCTTCGAGATCCTGCTCGGCCGGCCGCTGGACTCGTTCGATCCGAAGGCGACGTACGCGCTCTACCACTGGGACGACATATTGTCGGCGGAGTTGTTCGGCTCCGTCGGGCACGCCGCGGCGCTCGGATCGACGGTCCCGGGCCGGCTGCTGGCCGGTGAGGACTGCCCGCTCGGCTGGGGCCAGTGGTCTCTGGACCTGGGCCGTTCCCTGTTCTCGCTCGACGACACCGAGGTGCTCGGCCCGTCCGTCGAGGCGGCGTTGCGCGCCGCCTCCCTGGACCCGGAGGAGATCCTGCTCGCCGGCGCCGATCTCGCGCCGCTGCTCGCCGGTTTCGACGACCTTCCCGAGGACGTGTTCGTCACGCTGATGGCGCGGATCGAGACCACGGGCACGCTCGTCGACGCGATGCGTGCCGCCTCCTGGACCATGGGCGGTCCCGCGGACCTGGTGACCGACTACGACGGGGTGACGATCGAGCCGGGCTGGGAGCTGGCCCTCTCCGAGGTCGTCGATCCCGGCCTGCGCCGCCACCTGAGCCTGCTGTGCCTGGACGCGCAGTCGGCTCGCAGCGAGGGCGGTTACTACAGCGGGGTCGACGACTGCCCGGGCGGGCTCTACTCGCTGACCGAGCAGCCGGGCCACACGTTCGTCACCGGCTGGCAGTTCGGCGAGGGTCAGGCCTCGTCGGCGATCTTCGCGATCGACGATTCCGCTGCGGCGCGATCCTGACGCGGCTAGGGCAGCGGCTAAGGCTCATCCGGCGGCGGACCCCACAGGCAGGGCAGCAGGCCCTGCCGCTGGAGGGCACGTGACTGCGGGCTGTTGTGGAACTCCAGCGGAATCTCGTCCATCGGCACGGCGGCACCGGTCGACCGCCGCCGGGCCGCGGTGATCCGGACCAGGCGGCGCGGCCCGGGCCCGCGTCGGATCCAGTCCTCGAGCGTCGTCTCGGCGTCAGCCCACGGATGCGCCACCGTCACCAGCACGTCCGCGTACTCCTCAGGCGAGATCATCGCTCGGGGGTGAGCAGGTCGCGGGCGAGCCGTTCGCCGAGCAGTTCCAGCAGCGGGCCCGGATCCTTCATGCAGCGTTCGATGTCGCGCTCGACGTCGGTCAGCGCGTATACGGCCTCGAATCCCGCCGCGCGACACTGCTCCGGGGTCAGGGCGAGCCGTCCGCAGACCGCTGCGACCGGGACGCCGTGGCGCCGCGCGGCCTGCGCGACGCCCGCCGGGGCCTTGCCGTGCAGCGTCTGCTCGTCGAGCGAGCCCTCGCCGGTGACCACCAGCCGGGCCCCGGCGAGGCGCTGCTCGAACTCCAGCACGTCGAGCAGCACGTCGATGCCCGACCGGCGGGCCGCGCCGAGCGCCGCCAGCGCCGCGTAGCCGGTGCCGCCCGCCGCGCCCGCGCCGGGGGTCCGCGCGGCATCGGCTGCCGCGGGGCCGGCCGCTTCTGCCAGCGCGTCCACGAGCCGTCGCAGGCCGCTGTCGAGCAGCGCGACGTCGGCCGGCGTGGCGCCCTTCTGCGGTCCGTAGACCGCGGCCGCGCCCTGCGGGCCGAGCAGCGGGTTGTCCACATCGCAGGCCACGACGACCGCGGTGGCGGCCAGCCGCGGGTCCAGGCCGGCGAGGTCGGCGCGGGCCAGGCCCGGCAGCGCGCCGCCGCCCTCCGGCAGCGGCCGGCCGTCCGCGTCGAGGAACTCCGCGCCGAGCGCGCGCAGCATGCCGGTGCCGCCGTCGGTGGAGGAGCTGCCGCCCAGGCCGAGCACGATGGTGCGCGCTCCGGCGTCCAGGGCGGCCCGGACGACCTCGCCGGTGCCGCGGGTCCCGGCGCCGAGCGCGTCGAGCCGCCCGCCCGGCAGCCGCTCCAGGCCCGAGGCCTGGGCGAGCTCGACCACCGCCCGCTCGCCGTCCAGGGCGAAGGCGGCCCGCACCCGGTCGCCGAGCGGGCCGGCGACCTCGACCCAGACCCGGGTGTAGCCCGAGGCGACCGCCGCGTCGACGGTCCCGCCGCCGCCGTCGGCGACCGGCACGAGGCTGAGCGGCACCCCGGGCGCGGCCGCGCGGATGCCGTGTGCGAGGCTCTGCGCGACCTCGGCCGCGCCGGCCGAGCCCTTGAACTTGTCCGGCGCGATCACGACCCGCCCGGAGGCGGCCTGGTCGGTGTCAGCTTCGTCGCTCACGGGGCCGACGGTACCGCATGGCGCCCCGGATGTTCGCGGGTTGACCGTGTTAGCGGGTTGAGTGCGGTTTCGGCCGAAGCGGATCGGTGGCGAAAGGCCGGGCTCCGGGCAGAGAACCCGGCCTTTCGCACTTCGGTGCCGCCGCCGTGCGCAACGGCCGGGGCGGCGCCCCCGTCCGCCGTCTGCCGGACCACGGGGTCCGGGCGGCGCAAGAGGGGTCAGAGGGCAGAGTAAGCGCTAGGCGATACCCTGTAAACAGATCCCTCATTGTCTTGCCGTGATTTTCAGCCGGGCACTCGCCCGCGCGCCGGCCGGGCCGCCGCGGTCGGAACGCGGCGACATTCCGGCCCTGCTGCCGGCGGCACTGCGCACCTGCGCGTTTGTGCCGGTCATCGCGGCTGACGGGCCATCAGGTGTATCCAGCTCTACGAGTGCGGCCCCGGCTTGACTTGTCTCAGGCCACCTTGTCGCGACGCGGAGCAGTCGATGCGCCGGGGCTTGTTCGACACGCATAAGAACAATGATCGCCAGCAGTGGATTCCGCGGATTGCAACGTGCCAGAGCCCTGCCATGGACGCCCCGGCGCCGGTGCGGATATCGATCGCGGGCTCGTTGGCCGTGAGAATCGGCAGGTCAACGCGGTGCTGGCAGGATCGCTGCACGGTCGGCGGCGAGCGGCGAGCGGCGCGGCGGGTCTGATCGTGTGTTGATACCGCGGCCGGTCGGCCCCGCCGGTCGCCGTATGTGAGAGGTCTGATGCGCAGGGTGATCGCGGCGCCGGCCCGGGGCGGGGGCGGCGCGCGGCGGCAGCGCGCGGAGGCGCGCGCGAGGTTCACGTGGCGCGATGCGTCGGCGTGGTGATCGCAAGAGGCGAATGGACTGATGCGGTCAGTGGACGACCGTAGTCGCGTCCGCGCGGCCCTGCCGGTCGCGGTATGTGAGTGCACTGGCGCGCTCTGCGGCTCCGGCCCCCGGCCGCAGCATCCTGTGACGCGGGTGGTGACCAGGCGGTTTCGCAGTGCGATGACCTCGGTCCCCCCGGCATCCCGAACCACCCGAGTTCCCTCCCGTCCGGGCGCGTACGGCTAGGCTGGGCGCCAGGTTCCACCGTGAAGGAGCACCACCATGGCATCGACCCCGCAGGAGCAGCAGGTCGAACCGGTCGGCGAGGACGCGATCGCGGCGCAGGGAAGCGGAATCCGGCTCGACGAGGCCGGCACCGCCTCGGCCGGGATCGACACCACGACGCCGCACCCGGCCCGCATGTACGACTACTTCCTCGGCGGGTACGACAACTACGAGGTCGACCGCGCCGCCGCCGAGCGCGTCCTGGAGCTGTACCCGGAGGGCCGCCGCGCCGCGCGCGAGTGCCGCGCGTTCCTCGGGCGCGCCGTGCGCTTCATCGCCGGGCAGGGCGTGCGCCAGTTCCTGGATCTCGGCACCGGCGTGCCGACCGCGCCGAACGTGCACGAGATCGCGCGCGAGATCGAGCCGGGCGCCCGCGTCGCCTACGTCGACAACGACCCGATCGTGCGGGTCCACGCGCAGGCCCGGCTCACCAACGCCGGCGGCACGAGCTTCGTGCAGGCCGACCTGCGCGAGCCGCAGGCCATCCTGGAGCACCCGCAGGTGCGCTCCGTGCTCGACTTCGAGCAGCCGGTCGGCCTGCTGCTCTGCTCCGTGATGCACTTCGTGCGGGACGACGAGGACCCCGCCGGCATCGTCGCCACGCTGCGCGACGCGCTGCCGGCCGGCAGCCACGTGGCGATCACCAACATCACCCTGGACCCCGCGCCCGAGCAGAACCGCAGCGACATCATCGAGGCCGGCGCCGTCTACGACGAGTCGACCGCGGGCGTGGTCGCCCGGGACCGGGCCGGCTTCGAGGCCCTGTTCGCCGGGTTCGAGCTGGTCGAGCCGGGCGCCGTGCTGATCTCCGACTGGCGGCCGGACCGGACGCCGCTGCCCGGCGAACTGGCGCAGGACCCCTCGGTGTACATCTACGCCGGGGTCGGCCGCAAGGACTGAGCCGACGGCGGGTCAGGCCTCTTCGGCGCGCACCTCGATCAGCATCGCCTGCTGCGGATTCAGCGTCGGCATCGGCAGGCCGCTGAGGGCGAGCACCGCGCCGGGCATGGGAACCCAGCCCTCTGATGCCCGCGTGACCCAGTCCGGGCCGGCGCTCTGGTGCCAGTGCGGCCGGCCGATCTCGGTGCGGATGCGCACCCGGTAGTCCCGGTCCGGCGCGAGGCCGGGCAGCGCGACCCGGCCGGACTGCGCCTCGGGCGAGGTGGCCACCCGGGCCCAGCAGTAGACCGCCGCCCCGCGGTCCCGGGCCACCACGCCGTGCAGCAGCACCGCGTCCGTGCCCAGGTCCGCGCGCACGACCCGGCCGGAGTGCAGCAGCGGCCGCAGCTCGCGGTAGAGCGCCGTCCACGCGGCCATCCGCTCGAGCTCCGCGTCGGAGCACTCGGCCAGGTCCCGCTCGATCCCGGCGTGCCCGAACAGCGCGGTGGCCAGCCGGAAGGACTCGTCGGTGACCCGCTGCGTCGTGTGCGCCCGCGCCCCGCCGACGTGCGCGCCGACCAGCTCCGGCGGCAGCAGCTGGCCGGTCCAGCGCTGGATCGCCTGGCGCTCGACCGGGTCGATGCAGTCCGAGGCCCAGACCCGGTCGGCCCGGCCGAGCACGCCCAGGTCGATCCGGCCGCCGCCGGCCGCGCAGCTCTCGATCTCCAGGCCCGGGTGCCGCTCCCGCAGCGTGTCCATGAGCTGGTAGAGGGCGCGGGTCTGCGCGTGCGCGCCGGGCCGGTCCGCGCCGTGCGGGCCGCGCAGCACCGCCTCGTGCAGGTCCCGGTTGTGGTCCCACTTCAGGAAGTCGATCGAGTACTGCTTGACCAGCGCGCCGATGCTGTCGAGCAGGTAGGACCAGGCGCCGGGGTGGGCCAGGTTGACCGGGTACTGGTGCCGGGCGCTCGGCCCGAGCCCGGCGCTCGGCCCGAGCAGCCACTGCGGGTGCTCCCGGGCCAGCCGCGAGTCGAGGTTCGCCATCTCCGGCTCGACCCACAGCCCGAAGCGCATCCCGAGGCCGTGCACCCGGTCGGCCAGCGGGCCGAGGCCCTGCGGCCAGACCCGCTCGTCCACGGTCCAGTCGCCCAGCCCCGCGGTGTCGTCGCGCCGCCCGGAGAACCAGCCGTCGTCCAGCACCAGCAGCTCGACGCCGATGCGCGCGGCCCGGTCGGCCAGCTCGGCCAGCCGCGCCGGGTCGTGGTCGAAGTAGACCGCCTCCCAGGTGTTCAGCAGCAGCGGCCGGGGCGCGCGCGGGTGGCCGGGCCGGTCCCGCAGCAGGGTGTGGAAACGGTCCGCCAGGCCGTCGAGCCCTTCGTCGGACCAGGCGAAGTAGCAGGTCGGCGCCTGGTAGGAGGCGCCGGGCGGCAGGGCGATCTCGCCGGGCCGCAGCAGCTCGCCGCCGCCGAGCGCCGCCGCGTGCACGCCCGCGCCCTCGGGCAGCTGCTCGACGACATAACGCTGATTCCCGCTCCAGGCGACGTGCAGGCCCCACACCTCGCCGCTCTGGAAGCCGAACCCGGGCACGCCGACCGCCATCAGGTACGGCGAGTCCAGGCCCGGCTTTCCGCGCCGCGACTCGCGCACGTGGCTGCCGAAGCCGAGCGGCCGGCGCTGCGGCGCGCGCTCGCGGGCCCACTTGCCGGTGAAGTCGAGCACCTCGGCGGCCCGGTGCGGCAGCGGGACCAGGGTCGTGACATCGGAGAGCTGATAAGCATCCGCGGCGCCCGGCGCATGCCGGCCGGTTTGCCTGGTGAGCGTCGCGTTGACCGCGAGGACGCCGGAGGGGTGCAGCGTATAGGCGATCTCGATGTCGAGGCCTGACGCGTCGTCGGCCAGGGTGATGACGAGCTCTGCGTCGCTCGGCTGCCCGGCGCCGGCCAGCCGGGGCCGCGGCGCGGTGCCGAGGCCGTTCGCATGACCCTGATGCGCCGGCGTGCCGAGCCAGCCCTCCGCCTCGGTCGGCCAGACCGAGAACCGGCGCGGCCGGTCGATCGAGGCGTTGAGCACCGGCGGGTCCGCGGTCAGCTGCAGCGCGGCCAGCGCGCCGTCCGCAAGCGGGCCGAGGTCCCGGCCCCAGTGCAGGATTCGCGGCACCGGTTCGGTCAGCTCGACCACGAGGCCGGTTCCGGCGGCTCGCAGCTGGACCACGTTCGCGGACGGCATGCTGGCGGGACCTTTCATCGGTGGTGCGCGGAAGCGCCGCGGGGGATGAGCGTGCGGTGCGGCGCTTCCGCCGGGTGGTACGGCCGGGCAGACGCTGACGGTCGGTCAGCTCTTGCCGGACAGCACCTGCTTGCTCTTGGTCTGCATCGAGGCGAAGATGCCGTCGCCGGCCTGGCCGCTGAAGTACTGGTCGAGCATCGGCTGGATCGCCTGCTGCAGCGCCGCGCCGTTGCCGTACACGGCGGCTCCATAGAGCGAATTGTCCTTCTGATACCCGGTGAACACCGACAGGTCCACGCCCTGGGCGGACATCGTCTTGCTCGGCGCGTCCATCGAGGCCGGGATGGACGGGAAGAACGAGCCGTTCTTCGTCGCCGCCGCAGTCTGGCACTGCGCCGAGCCCATGTAGGAGACCCACTTCCAGGCCAGGTCGGGGTTCTTGGTGCCGGCCCAGATGGTGTTGCCGTTGGAGTTGCTCATCACCTTGCGGGCGCCGTCCGGACCGGTCGGGGTCGGCGCGATGCCGGTCTGGATCCCGGTCAGCTAGGCGAAGGTCGGCGCCTCCCACGAGCCGCCGGTGGTCATCGCCACCTTGCCGGTGCCCAGCTGCTCCGTGTCGCTGACGCTGGCCTGGCCGTTGGCCTGGGTGTACTCGCCGAACGGCGGCATGTAGCCGGCCGCGGCCAGCGACTTGATCCAGTCCATGGTCTGCACGAACCGCGGGTCGTCGTAGTTGACCACGGTCGGCCAGTCGGCCGTGTTGCCGAACGTCCAGCCGGTGGTCGGGGCCAGGTCGCCCCAGGTGGTCTGGCCGATGAAGTCGTCCGAGTTCAGCACGCCGACGCCGTAGGTGGCCACGTCGTTCTTGTCGAAACCGGGCTGGTCGCCGCGCACGCCGTTCTTGTCGACCGTCAGGTGCGCGATCATCTTGCCGAAGGTGCCGCCGTTCTGCGGGTTCCAGGTCAGGCCGTCGATGTCCTGCGCGCTGTAGCCGGCCTGCTGCAGCATCGCCTTGTTGTAGTAGACGGCGGTGGCGGCCCAGTCCAGCGGCAGGCCGTACTGCTTGCCGTCGGCGTACTTCCAGGCGTTCACGCCGACCGAGAACCGGTTCAGGTCGTAGTTCGTCTTGGAGATCTCGTCGTTGAGCGCGAGCAACTGGCCCTGGCTGGCGAAGCCCTGGAAGTACTGCACGCTGTCCTGGAACGCGTCGGGCGCGTCGCCGGCCACCATGTCGGCGGTCAGCTTGGTGAAGTAGTCGGTGACGTCGTACTGGGAGATCTTGACCGTCACGCCCGGGTTGGCCTTCTCGAAGGCCGCGGCGCAGACCTGGTACGCCTGCTCCTGGTTGGGGTCCCAGGTCCACCAGTTGATCGTGCCGGCGGACGAGGAGCCGCCACCGGACGAGCAGCCCGCGGCGAGCAGGACGGCGGCGGCCGATACGGCGGTCGCCGCGAGTAGTCGGGGTCTCATGTTTCCCTACCTTGTCGATCGGGTTGAGCGAGCCGGCGAGCGAGATGCTGTGCTGCGCGAGCAGCGTGTGCGGGACGTGAAGTGGAAAGC
This sequence comes from Actinocrinis sp., assembly GCA_036501535.1. Taxonomy (GTDB): domain Bacteria; phylum Actinomycetota; class Actinomycetes; order Streptomycetales; family Catenulisporaceae; genus DASYAE01. Next base: position 20,918 of record DASYAE010000250.1, read on the forward strand.
AGCGGGGGCCTCGGTCAGCACGGGCCGTCCGGCGGCCGCAGGTCCGGGCCGAGCCGGACCGCGGCGCCCGGCGCGACCCGGATGCGGGTACTGCGATCCCGGTACCGGATCCGTACCGGGCGGTCCTCGCCGCCGAGCCGGCGCACCGTCAGGGTGCTCAGGGCGCCGTCCGCCCAGGCGAGGTCCACGGCGAGGCCGCCGCGGCAGCGGATGCCGCGGCAGGCCCCCTCCGGCCACTGCTCCGGTATGGCCGGCAGGACCCTGACGGCCCCGCCGCGGTCTTGGACCACCGTCTCCAGCACCGCGGCCATGAGCCCGTAGTTGCCGTCGATCTGGAACGGGGGATGGGTGCTCAGCAGGTTCGGCAGCAGGCCGCCCCAGACCGAGCCGTCGACCGGGTTGTCGTGCTCCGGGTCGCCGGCCAGCGGCCGGGTGGCCTCCAGCAGCAGCGCGCGGGCCCGGTCGCCCTGGCCGAGCCGGGCGCGCAGCGCCATCTTCCAGGACCAGGACCAGCCCATCGCGCCCGGGCCGCGCGCGTCGAGGGTCCGGGCCGCGGCGGCGGCCAGCTCGGGGGTCTGCTCCGGGTCGATCTGCCCGAGCGGGTAGAGCGCGACCAGCTGGGAGACGTGCCGGTGGTGCGGATCCTGCTCGGCGTGGTCCTCGGACCACTCGCGCAGCCGGCCGTCCGCGGTCAGCGCGGTCGGGCGCAGGCGCGGCAGGGCGCCGCGGATCTGCGCGCACACCGGGTCGCCGGCCAGGCCCAGCGTGTCGGCGGCGGCCAGGCAATTGGTGAACAGGGCCCTGATGAGGGCGGTGTCCATCGCGGTGGACGCGGACAGCGACTCGGCGGTGCCGCGGCGGGAGACGAACAGGTTCTCCGGCGAGGTGGACGGGATCGTGTCGAGCAGCCCGTCCGGGCCCTCGACCAGCCAGTCGAGGCAGAACTCGGCGCAGCCGCGCAGCAGCGGCCACCCGCGCCCGCGCAGGAAATCCGTGTCCTGACTGAACGCGTAGTGGTCCCAGACGTGCTGGGAGAGCCAGACCCCGCCCATCATCCAGATCGCCCACGAGGGGCTGCCGTGCCCCATGCCGACCGGCAGTGCCCAGCCCCACATGTCCGTGTTGTGGTGCGCCACCCAGCCGCGCGCCCCGTAGAGCCGCCGGGCCACCGGCGCGCCGGTCTCGGCCAGCCGCTCGACCAGGCGCAGCAGCGGCTCGTCGCACGCACCGAGGCCGGCCGGCCACACGCCCCAGTAGTTCATCTCGGTGTTGATGTTCAGCGTGTAGTTCGAGGACCACGGCGGGCGCAGCTCCCCGTTCCAGATCCCCTGCAGGTTCGCCGGCGGCCCGCCGCCCGGCCGCGACGCGCCGGCCAGCAGGTATCGGCCGAGCTGCACGACCACCGTGGCGGTCAGCTGCTCGTCCTTGCCGCTGAGCACGTCGTCGGCCACGTCGAGGATCCCGGCCCGGCGCCGGCCGACGGTCAGCTCCATGCCGCCGAGCAGGGCGCGCAGGTCGGCCTCGTGCTCGCGGCGCAGCCGGTCCGCGCCGAGGGCGGCGGCGGCCTCCGCGGTGTCGGCCGCGCGGTGCAGGTGCTCCTCGCGGCTCGCCCGGCCGCGTCCGGACCAGAAGTCGGCGCCGCTGGTCGAGCTCGCCACGGTGATCAGCACCCTGCCGGCGCCGCGCACCGCGAGGGAGCCCCCTGCTTCGGTGACTTCGCCGTCGGTGTCGATCGCCAGCGCCACCGCGCCGAACGGGTCGTACCCGCCGACCGGGCCGTCGGCGTAGCGCAGCGGCTCGGCGACCTGCGGCTCGTGCTGCGGCGCGCCGTCCACCGGGATCTCGACGCCGAGCGCGGCGGCGGTCCGCCGCACGACGCGCAGCGGCGAGGAGAGCTCGATGCCGAGATCTACCGTGCCGCCCTCGACGTCGAGGGCGATGCAGATCGCCCCGGCCGGCCGGCTGGCCCAGGTCGCGCGGGTGATGGTGCGCCCGCCGGCCAGGATCTGCTCGGCGGCGACGCCGTTGTCCAGGTTCAGCGTCCGACTGCCGTACTCGAGGCCTTCGCCGAGCAGCGATATGGAGAGGTCTGCGAAGGGCAGGTACTCCTGGCTGTAAGGGCCTTCGAAGCTCATCAGCAGCCGCTCGGCCGTCCGGCGGTCCTCGGCGCGGATCGCGGCGCGCACCTGCTCCAGCCGCTCGGGCCCGGCACCCGCGGCGAGCACCGCCTCGAGCGCGTCAGCGGGGCCGTGCGGCGTGCCGGACCAGACCGTGGAGTCGTTGATCTGCCAGCGGGCCCGAGCGGCTCCGCCGAAGACCATGCACGCCAGCCGGCCGTTGCCCACCGGCGCCGCCTCGACCCACTGCGCGGCCGGGCGCGGCCAGCCGAGGACGAGGTCCGCGGCGTCTGTGTTCTGTGTCGCGCTCACTTGAGTCCCGAGAATCCGATGGCGTTGACGATCTTCCGGCCGAAGGCCATGAACAGCAGCAGCATCGGCAGCGCGGCGACCACGGTGGCCGCCATGAGGCCGGCCCAGTCCGGCGCGGACTCCGGCGACGCCTGCTTGAACAGCGCGAGCCCGAGGGTCAGCGGCTGCACGCTCTGGTTGTTGGCCACCAGCAGCGGCCAGAAGTAGTCGTTCCAGGTGTTGATGAAGGTCAGCAGCACCAGCGTGGTCAGCGGCACCGAGCTCATCGGCAGCACGACGCGGAAGAGCACGGTGAGCCGGCCCGCGCCGTCGATGATCGCGGCCTCCTCGATCTCGGTGCTCAGCCCGAGCATGAACTGGCGCAGGAAGAAGATGTCGAAGGCGGAGAACAGCGCGCCCGGCAGGATCAGCCCGAGGTAGCTGTTGACCAGCCCGAGGTCCTTGACCAGCACGAAGTTCGGCAGCAGGGTCAGCACCCCGGGGATCATCAGGGCGCACAGGAAGACGGAGAAGACCGTGTTGCGCCCGCGCCAGTGCAGCCGCGCGAAGGCGTAGGCGGCCAGCGCGGAGAAGAACACCACGCACGCGGTGAGCACGGATGCGTAGATCACCGAGTTGCGCAGGTAGACCAGGAGGTCGAGCGAGGCGCCGGAGCCGCCCTGCGCGGTCGCCTGCGCCGGCGTGGCCAGGCCCAGCACCCGCTCGAACGGGCCGAGGGTGAAGCCGGTCGGCAGCAGCGAGGAGGGGTCCGTGTCCAGGCTGTAGTTGTTGGACAGCGCGGTGCGCAGCACCCAGTAGAACGGGAAGATCGTGATGAACAGGACTGCGACCAGGTAGACCCAGGCCAGGATCCGGCCCGGCCGCAGCCGTGACGAGAGCGGTCGCTGCGGCGAGCCGGCGGCCGCGGTGCGGCGCGCCCGGTGGTGTCCAGTGCGATGGCCATGACGGTTTCCCAGCCCCCTTCAGCTCGTGTCCGACTCGTTGGCGCGGGTCAGCCGCATCTGCAGGAAGGTGATCGCCAGGAGCATCACGAACAGCGCGATCGACATCGTCGAGGCGTATCCGAAGTCGAACTGGGAGAAGGCCTTGCTGTAGATGTACATCGGCAGCACGTTCGAGGCGTTCGCCGGGCCCCCGTTGGTCGCCACCTGCACGATGTCGAAGACCTGGAACGAGCCGATCACGGTCAGGATCACCACCATCGCCAGCACCGGGCGCAGCAGCGGGATGGTGATCCGGCGCAGGATGCGCACCTCGCCGGCCCCGTCGAGCCGGGCCGCCTCGTAGACGTCCTGCGGGATCATCTGCAGGCCGGCGAACAGCAGCACCGCGTTGTACCCCATCGACTTCCACACGTTGATCAGCGCGACGGTGGGGATGGCCCAGTCGCTCGTGCCGAGGAACAGGAAGTTGTGCCCGGTCAGGTCCTGCAGCCAGATGTTGATGATGCCGAGCTGCGACTGGAGCATCCAGGACCAGACCAGCGCGGCGACCACCCCGGAGATCAGGAACGGCAGGATGATCAGGCCCCGGATGACGCTCGAGCGGGTCAGCCGGTGCAGGATCACCGCGGTGACCAGCGAGAAGAAGATGCCGATGCCGACCGAGAGCACCACGAAGTAGACGGTGACCAGCGCCGAGTGCCAGAACACGTCGTCGTGGACCAGCTCCCGGTAGTTGGCCGGGCCGGTCCACTGCGCGGGGCTGAGCACGTGGAACGTGGTGAAACTCAGGTAGAAGCCGCGGGCCAGCGGGTAGACCGCGAAGACCAGGAACCCGGCCATGGCCGGCGCGATCAGCAGCCAGGCCAGCTTCCAGTCGCCGCGGTGTACCGGCGAGGCGGACGCGGCCGCCGCGGCGAGCCGCCGGTTGCGGCGCCGCGTCCTGCGGTCCTGCGCTTTCCGGGCTCCGGCGCGGGACGTCCCGCGGGAGCGCCGGCCGCCACCCGGCCCGGAGTCGGCCGGCTCGGCGGGCGCTATGCCTTGGATGATTGCCACAGTGCCCCTTTCGGGACGTCCCGCGCCGCCGGATCAGACGGCGATCTTGTCGATGTCGGCCACGTAGCCGTTCGGGTTGCCGAACTCGATCGAGTTGCCGCTGCCGGCGTTGAGCGGAACCGGGATGGTGACCGTCTGGGGCACGCCCCAGTTGTTGTCGCCCGTACCGGCGGTGGGCAGCTCGATCGGCGTGCCGTTGACCGTGACGACCGCGACCCGGCTGGTGTCGCCGTCCACGTACGAGACGGTCAGCAGGTAGATCCCGGTGGTCGGCGCGCTGACGTCGGGAAACGTCAGGGTGCCGGTGCCGCCGAGGTAGCCGACCTTCGCCCCGCCCGAGCAGCCGCTACAGCTGTAGACACCAGCACCGCCGGCGATGGTGTTCGATGGGGACTCGGCTTCGTAGGTTGTCGGGCCGCCGTCGGCCGTGGTGGTGACGGTGATCTGTCTGCTGGCCGCGGAGGTCTGGCCCTTCGCGTTGCGCGAGACCACGTCGAAGGTGCGGCTGGTGCCGGGTACGAGCCCTGCGATCACCGCGGAGGTGCCGGTCACCGACGCGTTCGGCTTGCCATCGACGTAGACCTCGTAGCCGTTCGCGTTCGCGGACGGGTCCCAGGCCAGCGACACGCTCGAGCCGGTGGCCGCGGTGCCGTGCACGCCGGTCGGCATGACCGGCGCGTTGGCCGAGCCGTTCGGCGTGATGCGCAGCAGCTCAGAGCCGTGCTCCGGCAGCGAGGCGCTCACGCTCCCGTTCGCCGTGCCGAGGTTCGCGTGCGTCCACAGGTTGCGCACCTGGGCCGACCCGGAGATGCCGAGGTCGTTCCAGTTCGCGGTCACCGTGGCGGTGGACGAGCCGAGGTTGAACAGTGCGACCGTGTAGCTGCCGTCGGCGTTGCGGGCGTACCAGACCTGCTGATCAGAAGCCTGGCTCACCGGCTTGGCCGGGTCGCCCGCCTGGTCGACCGCGATGACCTCCTTGTTGGTCAGCAGCGAGAGGCCGTAGCTGTCGAGCTGGGTCAGGTCGTCCCCGGAGAACAGCGGCGCGCCCTCGATCGCCCACAGCGTCATGTAGCTCTGCCGCTCGGCGTCGGTGATGCCGTCCATCGTGCCGTTGCCCACGTCGAGCGAATCAAGGTTGTTCCAGTGCCCGGGACCCGCGTCGGGGATCCACTGCACCACGTCGTCCCAGCGCACCTTCACCGAGTTGTTCCAGGTGACCAGGGTGTCGCAGTAGCACTCGACGTCGGTGTCGATCCGCCAGCCGTTGGAGTACTCCTGCCAGACCGCGGCGTCGGTGTGCGAGAGCGACCAGGACAGCACGAACTGCATGGGCCGGCCGGACTGCTTGATCGCCGCGGACCAGGCGGCCACGTCCGAGGTGTTGTCGTAGTTCGCGCCGCCCTGGTTGGAGCCGGGGCCGACGCCGTCGAGCTTGAGGAAGTCCACGCCCCAGCCCGCGAACTCGTCCGCGATGGAGTCGATGTAGTCCTGCGCGCAGGGGCTGGCGTAGTCGATCTTGTAGGCGCTGTTCCAGCCGTTGGTCAGCCGCAGGTCGGGATAGACGATGTCGGCGGTCGTGCAGCTGGGCGCGCCGTAGATCGGCGTCGCGCCGTTGCCGTAGGCGGTGGGCGCGGGGCCGACCGCGAGGTAGATGCCGAGCTTCAGGCCCTTGGCATGCGCGTAGTTCGCGATGTAGGCGATGCCGTCGGGGAAGGTGGCCGGGTTGGCGATCGGCCGTCCATAGGAGTCGAAGCCGTTGGACCAGCCGGCGTCGATGTTGAGGTAGTCGTAGCCGTAGGGCTCGAGCTTGGTGGCGAGCGCGTCGGCCTGCTGCAGCACGTGCTGCTCGGTGAGCCAGCTCGCGCCGCCGGTCGGGTTCACCCCGGGGTAGTTCGTCGACTCCAGGCTCCAGCTGCTCCAGCCCATGTAAGGCGTCTGCGCGACCGGGGCCGTGGACTTCGGGGAGGACGGGGAGGGCGAGGAGGACAGGGACGACGAGGTGTGCGCGGGTGCCGCCGTCGCGGCGGCGTCGGCCGACAGCGGGCCGGCGGTCATCGCGGAGGAGACCGCGACCGCGACGAGGGCGAAGGTCGGTACGAGTCTGCGTGGTAGGCGCACTGCCATGACCACTCCAAATCAGTCGCGCCGTTGCTGACCAATGGGCTGGGTGGGGCGATCGGAGGGGATCGATCGCTGTCGGGGCGCGTGGGAGGCGCCGGATGGGGAGGGCTGGGGAGGGCTGGGGAGCGCGGCGGTGCGTCGGAGCGCCGCGCCGGGCCGACGTGCCGAGCGGCCTGAAGACCGGTCCGCGCAGGGGGTTTCCCCGGGGTTTCCGGATCCTTGGATTCCCTGCCGCTCGACGTGTCGGGAGCGTAGCCACGTTTCTTTCCAGCGTCAACATATCCAACGCTGATGGTGGGCTGAATGAGTCGGAGCACTGGGGCCTTACTGGCGGTTTTATCTTTCCAAGTGTGGCTATACTGCCGCCGTGGATCTGCTGAATCAGGCCCCGGCGGTCGCCCTGGTGTTCCAGACCGTGCTGGCGCACGGGCCGCTGAGCCGGGCCGAGATCGGCCGGCGCACCGGTCTGTCGCCCGGCGCGGTCACCAAGGCGGCCGTCCCGCTGCTCGACGACGACTGGATCGCGGAGATCGGCCCGCCGCCCGGCGACCGGCCGGCCGGCCGCCCGGCCACGCTGATGGCGGTACGCCCGCAGCGGGCCTGCTTCCTCGGCGTCAAGGTGACCGCGGACGAGCTGATCGGCGTCATCACCGACCTGACGGCGCGTCCGCTGGCCACCCGCCGCACCGCGCTGGACTCCCGCGACGTCGGCAGCGTGGTGCTGGCGATCGGCCAGCTCGCGCGTAGGCTCGTCGCGGCGCAGGCCGCGCGCGGCGCGCCCGAGGTGCACAGCCTCGGCGTCGCGATCTCAGGGGACGTCGACGGCCACACCGGGATCGTGCACCACTCGCCGTTCCTGAACTGGCACGGCGTGCCGCTCGCGCAGCTGGTCGAGCAGGCCGCCGGCCTGCCCACGGTGATCGAGAACGACGTGCGCGCGCTGACCGTGGCCGAGCAGTGGTTCGGCGCCGGCACCGGCCTCTCCTCGTTCGCGGTGATCACCGTCGGCGCCGGGATCGGCGCGGGCCTGTCCATCGGCGGGCACGTGGTCACCGGCGCGCACGGCGTGGCCGGCGAGGTCGGGCACCTTCCGGTCGGCGGCGCGGACCGGATGTGCACCTGCGGCAACACCGGCTGCGTCGAGGCGATCGCCTCCACCCAGGCGATCGTCGAGCAGGCCCGGCAGGCGGCCGGCGACCCGGGCCTGACCATGGCCGACGCGGTGCGGCTGGCCCGCGCCGGCGATCCGGCGGTGCGCGCGGTGTTCGGCCGCGCCGCGCACGCGCTGGGCCTGGCGATCGCCGCGGTGGCCAACCTGATCGGCCCGGAGCGGATCATCATCTCCGGCGAGGGCGTGGCCTTCTACGACCTCTTCGCCGACCGGATACGCCAGACCTTCGGCGCCCAGGCCTTCGGCGCGGCCAAGGACTGCGACCTGATCGTGCGCCCGCTGCCGTTCGAGGAGTGGGCCCGCGGCGGCGCGGCGGTCGCGGCGCAAAGCCTGGTCGCGCCGGTCAGGGCGGCGCCGGCGGGCCGTAACGGGGCCGCGGCCGGGCCGGCGGTCCGGAACCGCTGAACGGCGGCGCAGCAGTCCAAGCAGTGAAGGGAACTGATATGGTCGCGATCACCGAGGCGTCGGCGTACCTGATCGACATCGAGGTCGAGACGGTGCGCACCGACGCGGTCCAGTCCTTCGCCAAGCAGGAGACCGTGTTCGTCGAGTTTGCGACGGACGACGGGAACCACGGGACCGGCTACGCGTACACGATCGGCACCGGCGGCTCGTCGGTCCTCGCGATGCTGCGCGACCACCTGCTGCCGAGGCTGCCCGGCGCCGACCCGACGCTCGTCGAAGGGCTCTGGCACGACCTGTTCGCCTCGACCCGCGCCACCACCGTCGGCGCGATCACCTCGCTGGCCCTGGCTGCGATCGACATTGCCCTGTGGGACCTGCGCTGCAAGCGCGCGGGCGAGCCGCTGTGGCGGCTGGCCGGCGGATTCCGGCGCGAGGTGCCGCTCTACGACACCGAGGGCGGCTGGCTGCACCTCACGACCGACGAGCTGGTACGCGGCGCCCTCGCCGCAAGGGCAGCCGGCTGGCCCGGCGTGAAGCTGAAGGTCGGCAAGCCGGGCGTGCAGCAGGACGTGGAGCGGCTGCGCGCGGTGCGCGACGCGGTCGGCCCGGACTTCGACGTCATGGTCGACGCGAACCAGTCGATGACCCTGGCCGAGGCCCGCCGCCGCGCGTCAGCCTTCGAACCGCTGGGCCTGGCCTGGTTCGAGGAGCCGCTGCCGGCCGACGACGTCTCCGGCCACGCCGCCCTCGCCCGCGCGACCTCGATCCCCGTCGCGGTCGGCGAATCGCTCTACTCGGCCGGCCAGTTCCGCGACTACCTCCACCGCGGCGCGGCATCCATCGTGCAGGTCGACGTGGCCCGGGTCGGCGGCATCACGCCCTGGCTGAAGGTCGCCCACCTCGCCGAGACCTTCAACGTGCACGTATGCCCCCACTTCCTGATGGAGCTGCACGTCAGCCTGGTCGCCGCGATTCCCAACGGCCGCTACGTCGAGCACATCCCGCAGCTGCGCGCGGTCACCCGCGAGGAGATGCGCGTCGAGAACGGCCACGCCGTCGCCCCGGACGCGCCGGGCCTGGGCATCGCCTGGGACCGCGACGCGATCGACGACCGCAGGGTGCTGTGACGCGACGGCGTGATGTGCCGCCGGCACGGTCATCTGCATGGCATTCCGGCGCGAAATGGCTCGGGTAGGGGGAGCCCGAGTCGGGCGCAAAGCCGAGTCACGTCAGAGACGTCTACGGCACGGGGTGTGTATCCGGTGTGGCATCGCAGTGCCCACTCTGGGGCCTCGCAGCGTACGACCGTGTCGAGGATCCGGCCTTCGCCACCGAGGTCGGCCGTGGTGAACCGGACTCCGTTCATGACGCTTCCATAGTGAACGACTCCGTTGGCGAGTTCCTCGTACAAGTGGAGATCGACTCGCAGGTGCTCACCGTCGTGGAGCACGAAGTTCCATGGCCGGTCGCCGCCCCAGGGCAGCACGCGGTCGATGCCGAGCCGCGAGAACGCGGCGATCAACGGGTCGAGGTCGGCTGCGGGAAGCCAGAAGTCGAGGTCGGAATGTTCGCGCGTCTGTATGCCGATCAGCGCGTCGACGGCCCATCCGCCACCGACGCAGGCTCGTACGTCGTGAGCGTCAAGCTCCGCGATCACCGACAACGCCGACTCGGCTGTCATGACGTGCTTGTGCATCCGCCGCCTCCGATCTGCTCGTGGTCCCGTGGGCGGTGATGCGGCTTCTTTGAAGACCGCACGGTCCGCGGGCTTTCCGCGTCATCGGACCCTACCGACTGCGGCAACTCACTCGGGCTTCGCTGCGGGGGCCGGTGAACGCAGCGAACGCGGCGCGCGCGGGTCGGCGGCGGCCTGGTAGGACGCCAGCAGGCTGAGTTTCTCGGCGTTCGCAGTGCCCTGATCGGCGTGGAAGACGACCAGCATCTGGCCGCCCGAGCCGCCGATCACGAGCTTCTCCCGGTTCAGGGTGAGCTCGCCGACCTGCGGGTGCTGGAGGGTGACCGGCGCGCCCTCGCGGACCGCGACGTCGTGGCGGGCCCACAGCCGGCGGAAGTGGTCGCTGGCCAGGGAGAGCTCGCCGACCAGCTCGATGAACCGGGGGTCGTCCGTGTCCGCGCCGACCGACTCCCGGAACCCGGCGACCAGCACCACGGAGGACTCCTCCCAGCCGGGGTGCAGCGCCTGCTCGGCGGGATCGAGGAACACGTCGCGCAGCCGGTTGCGGCCGGCGGCCAGGCGCGGGGAGAGCGCGGTCGCCAGCGCGTTGGCCGCGAGCACGTCCAGGTAGCGGCCCTCGACGAAGGCGGGCAGTGCCAGCGAGGCGACCAGCTTGCCGATTCCGGACTGCACCGCCTCCCGGCGTGGCCGGCGCCGCACCCGGCGGGGCTTTTCGGAGCCCAGGCCGAGCAGGTGGACGGTGCCGGCCTCGTCGAGCCGGAGCACCCGGGCGAGCGATTCGAGCACCTGCACCGAGGGGTTGCGGTCGCGGCCCTGCTCCAGGCGCAGGTAGTAGTCGGCGCTGATGCCCGCGAGCATCGCGACCTCCTCGCGGCGCAGGCCGGGCACGCGGCGGACGCCGAGCTGCGGCAGTCCGACGCTGTCCGGTGTGACGAGTTCGCGGCGGGCCCTCAGGTACTCGCCGAGCGCATTGGTGTCGTCGGCCATGGAGCCAGCCTAGGCCGGTTCGGGGGGATCGTCCCTGGTCCTGTCACCCCCAGGGTCGCGGCAGGACTGCGGCAGGCCGCGGACCCGGTGACCGGACCCGCGGCCTGCCGCGACCGCTAATTCAGCTAATTCAGCTAATTCAGCCGGACAGGCTCAGTCAAACAGGCTCAGCCGAACACCTGGAACTCCCACAGCGAGTAGCCGTACTGCGTGGCCCGCGCCGTGCCGTACATCCGGATGTACCGGCCGCTGCCCGAGACGTTCAGCGTCTGCGTGCCGCCGGTCCCGGCGGTGGTGGAGTAGATGCTCGTCCAGGTCGAGTTGTCGTTCGAGGTCTGGATCTGGAAGGCCGTGCCGTACGCGGTCTCCCAGTTCAGCACCACCTGGCAGATCGTCTGGGTCGAGCCGAGGTCCACCTCCAGCCACTGCGGGTCGGAGAAGGCGCTGGACCAGCGGGTGCCGGTGTTGCCGTCGGTCGCGTTCGCCGCCGGGAAGCTGGCGCTCTCCTCGGAGGAGGCCGTGGTCGGCTTGTTCAGCGCCAGGTTCGTCGAGCCGCAGCTGCCGTTGATGCTGCCGTTGCTCAGCTCGAACCAGTTGACGTTGACGAAGTTCCCGCCGGTGCTCGTGCTGAACGTGACGTACAGGTTGTGCGTACCGCTCGGCGTCGGGGCGTTCGCGGCCTGGCTGGTCACCCAGTCCTGCCAGCCTCCGGTGCCGTTGACCGTGACCGTCGCGAACGGCGTCGCGGTCAGCGAGTCGAGCCGGAACTGGACGGAGCCGATGCCGGTGCCGGATATCGCCGAGGCGTTGCGCGCGAAGATCTGCGAGTATCCGGACCCGAAGTTGACGTTGGCGTATTCCAGCCAGCTGGCGGAGTTGATGTAGCCGACGTCGTTCCCGCCGCCGGTATCAGAGGTCGGTTCGGTTTGGACACTGTTGCTCGAGGAGTAGTTCGAGGCGGTGATCGTCACCGGCGACCCGGTTCCGCCCCCGCCGCTTGCGTTGACCGTCCAGGTGAACGTGGTCGACCCGCTCGCCCCGGTGCCGTCCTTCGCGGTCACCGTGACGGTCGAGGTGCCCGCCGCGGTCGGGGTGCCGGAGATCAGGCCGGTCGAGGAGTTGATCGACAGGCCCGCGGGCAGGCCGGTGGCGCTGTAGCTCAGCGTCTGGCCCGAGGCGGAGTCGGTGGCGCTGACCTGTGCGCTGGCCGCGGTGCCCACGGTCGAGGTCTGATTGCCCGGGTTGGCGACCGTCACCGTGTCGCCGGTCCCGCCTCCGCCGCCGGTCGGGAGCGTCCACTGCTGGTCCGCGGCGTCGGTGCAGGTCTCGATGTCCAGCCGGGAGCCGGTGTTCCCACCCGGATCGGTCAGGCACAGGTTCGAGTTCGGATTCAGCAGCTCGCCGTTCGACTCGTGCGTCCAGTTCTGCGCATTCGAGGCGTTACACGGGTACCAGTCGACGTCGGTACCGCTGGTCGTGCCGGCGCTGACCACGTCGAGACAGCCTCCCTGCACGCGCACGGTGCCGTCCGAGTACGGCGACCACTGCTGGCCCGCGCTGCCGTTGCACCCGCTCAGGAACATCGGGTTGCCCTCGGTGTTCAGCGAGTTCTGGTTGGTCAGGCACGCGCCGCCCTGTCCGGTCAGGTTCCCGGTCGCGGTCGCCGTGCCGGTCGGCGTGGAGTTGCCGCCCGTCTCGTACACGGCGACGTACTGCACGCTCATCGACGCGCCGGAGCTGGTGGCCGAGGTCGGCGTGGTCGAGCCGTAGATCCCGTCCGGGTAGTTGCCGCCCATCGCCAGGTCCCAGATGATGAAGAACCCGTGGTCGATGGCGTCCTGCCAGGCCGTCGTCCCGACGGAGGCCTCGGTGATGGTGCTTTCCACCGTGCCGTCCATCAGGAACTCGAGGTACTCGGCGCTGGTGTTCACCCGGTTGATGATCACCGAGTAGGTGTTGAACCCGGTCTGGCAGCCCGTGGTCGGGCAGGAGATCAGCGCGTGGCCGGGGCTGTTGGCCGAGTCGTGCAGCGTCTGCGAGGCCTCGTTCAGCCCGTTGACGTCCTCCATCATGTCGATCTCGCCGGACTGCGGCCAGCCGCCGCCGACCCGCATCGGCGAGCCCAGCGCCCAGAACGCCGGCCAGTAGCCCAGGCCGTTGGCCGGGTTGGGCTGCTCGATCGAGGCGGTCATCTCCAGCTGGCCGCCGGCCGGCGCCTCGAAGTCGTCCCGGGTGCTCTCCAGCCGGGCCGAGGTCCAGGTGCCGCCGTTGTCGACGGCCTTGAGCACCATGTCGCCGTTGCCGTCGAGGTAGGAGTTGGCGGTCGAGCTCGTGGTGTTCTCGATCTCGCCGGTGCCGTAGCCGCTGCCGATGTCGTAGAACCAGTTCGCGGAGCTGGGCGCGGACCCGGCCGCGCCGGCGAAGTTGTCGCTGAACACGGTGTTCCAGCCGGACGGCGGCGGGGGCACCGTGCCGGCCTGGGCCGCCGGGGCGACGGCCAGGGTGGTGACCACGGCGCCGGTGAGGGTGCCGGCGACCAGCGCCAGCGTGGTGAGCAGCGAGCGCCCCTTCAGCCGGCCCGGCCGGCGCTCGGTTCGTGCGGGGCCCGGATCCTGCGCGGGGTGCGCAGCCGGATCGGGCGGCCCCGCCGGACGGCCGGACCCTCGGCCGATACGCGGTATGACGGACATGTTGCTTCCCTTCAGCGCGGAGCGCGTTTGTCTCGGTTCCGGCGGCGGGGCGTGGCATGGGGGGTGCGGCAGGCGATGCCGCAACACGGCCGCTCACAGGGTCGGTTGTCGGATCGGGGCGCGAGTGGGAGGGGATGGGAGAGCGCTCTCCGACCGACAGATGTGTACGGCGCGGTTGCGGTCCTGTCAAGCTTTCGCCCGCGAGCGGGGCCGGATCGGCCGCGACGGGTGCGCTGATTTGCGTGCTGTCGCCCGGGATTCGCCCGGGATCCGGGGTTCGCAGAGGTTTTGCTCTGGTATGGCAGAGCACTCAGACGTGCCTGCCTGCCAGGCCACTGAGACCGGCGTTTCCGGCCGGCCCGGCCAGGTGATCAGGGCTCGATGACGGTTCCCCGGGCGGTGCCGGTCAGGGACGCATCGTGTGCACGACCCAGACCCCGCCGGGCCCGCGCCGCCCGCGGGTGAGATCGCGCAGGTCCCGCTGCACGGCCTCGCCGAGCCGCCGCGCCTCGAACCGGTTGACCACCGCGCCGAGCGCCGCGCCGCCGAGCAGCGGGGCCAGCGAGACCACGCCGCGCCCGGTGCGCGCCGCCACCCGGCGCTGCACCCGCTTGCGCAGCAGCGACCACGCCGCCGCGGTCCCGGTGATCGCGCCGACCGCCCCGGCCGCGCTCATCGTGCCGGTCGCGTCGGCCAGCACGCCGCGCCGCTGGGTCCACGCGTTGAGGTAGGTCATGGCGCGCTCGGCCCGGCTCCGGCCCGGATCGATTCCGTAGACCTCGTACAGCTCGGCCACCAGCTTGAGCTCGATGCCGATCACCGCGGCCGCCTCGGTGACCAGCTCCACCGGCCAGGTGACCGGGATGGGCAGCGCCGCCGAGGCGCCGGTCGCCACGCCGACCGCGGCCGAGTTGCGCGCCGCGTTCACGATCAGCAGCCGGGCCAGGCCCTCCGTGTCGAGGTCGGGGTAGCGGGCGCGCAGCTGCGCCCCGTCGCGGATCCGCAGGTTCGACGCCAGCGCCATGACCCGCGCGGTCAGCGCGTCGAGCGACTGCGGGCCGAGGCCGGCCGCGCCCTTGGCCGCGTTGCGCCCCGAGCGCATCAGCCTGCGCAGGGTCGCGCCGCGCTCGCGGTGGCCCTCCGCCTCCGCGAGGGTCTCGATCAGCTCGGCGTCGGGCGAGGGGCCCGGCGCCACGTCGCGCGGCTCGGGCCGGTCGACCGCGCGGGATGTGCTCTGCAGGTCTGGATTCTGCACGTCCGGATTCTGTGCTACCGGACTGTGCACTGCCGGTTCCGAGCCCTTGCCGCGCCGGGCCCTGCCCTTGGCACGCCCGGTCGCGTCCCCGCCCCCGCCCTCGTGCGCCGCGCCGCCCGTGTAGTCCGGCTCAGCCATCGTCGATCGCGCCTGCCTCCGTCGTCGGATCCCGCTGCCCAGGTCTCTCGTTTCCGCTCCGGTTTCCACGACCCGGCTCTCGTATCTGAGGCCCAGTCCGGTCGTATCAGATTACGCGGCCGGGTGCCCGAGCGGGACCTTCCAGCTCACTCGGGGGATTTTGCTCCGGCCGGCTACGCCAGCTTCGGCAGGATCCGGTCCACCCCGGTGCGGTGCTCGGAGAAGCCCGCGGCCGCGCCGACGACCAGCGGGTCGGGCGGGGTCGCGACCCGCTCGTCGCGGCCCGGGTAGTCGAACCGGGACAGCACGTGGCGCATCGCCTCGAGCCGGGCCCGCTTCTTGTCGTTGCTGCGCACCACGGTCCACGGCGCGTCGGCGGTGTCCGTGTAGAAGAACATCGCCTCCTTCGCCTCGGTGTAGTCGTCCCAGCGCTGCAGCGAGGCGAGGTCCATCGGGCTCAGCTTCCACTGCCGCACCGGGTCCACCCGGCGGATGTAGAACCGGGTGTGCTGCTCGCCGCGGGAGACCGAGAACCAGAACTTCACCAGCCGGATCCCGTCGCGCACCAGCATCCGCTCGAACTCCGGGGCCTGCCGCATGAACTCCAGGTACTCCGCCGGCGTGCAGAACCCCATCACCCGCTCGACCCCGGCCCGGTTGTACCAGGACCGGTCGAACAGCACGATCTCGCCGGCCGCCGGCAGGTGGGCCGCGTACCGCTGGAAGTACCACTGGGTGCTCTCGCGCTCGGTCGGCTTCTCCAGCGCCACCACCCGCGCCCCGCGCGGGTTCAGGTGCTCGGTGAACCGCTTGATGGTGCCGCCCTTGCCGGCCGCGTCCCGGCCCTCGAACAGGAGCACCAGCCGCTGCCCGGACTCCTTGATCCAGTTCTGCAGCTTGAGCAGCTCGATCTGCAGCGGCCGCTTCGCCTTCTCGTAGTCGGGCCGCGAGAGCCGCTCGTCGTACGGATAGTCCTCCCGCCAGGTGTCCACCACCCGGCCGTCCGCGAACCTCAGCACCGGATCGTCGTCGTCGCTGTAGTCGACCCGCAGGTCGGCCAAGTCGCCGAGCTCGGGCGCCCACACGATGTCTTCGCTCACGCTGGAAGCATCGCCCCGCCGGGCGCCGCTCGGCCAGGGCCGGGACGCGATTGGGAGAGGAGTTTCACCTGCCCGCCCCGCGCGGTCCGCCTCGCGTTCACGGGAGCCGGGCGCCGCGCCGCCGCGCCGCGAGCCGGCCCTCTGGATACTGGGCGCATGAACGAGCAGCGGCGCGCCCGCAATCAGGAAGTGGTCGAGGAGTTCCGCGGCAACGGCGGGAAGGTCGGCGGGATGTTCGAGGGGGTGCCGCTGCTCCTGTTGCACCACACCGGCGCCAGGTCGGGCGCCGCGCACGTCACGCCGCTGGCCTACCTCGAGGACGCGGGCCGGTGGGTCGTCGTCGCCGCGAACGGCGGCCGGGCGCACCATCCCGCCTGGTACTTCAATGTGCGGGCCTACCCCGCGGTCGCGCTCGAGGTCGGCACCGAGGCGCACCGGGCGGTCGCGCGGCCGGCCGAGGGCGCCGAGCGCGAGGAGCTGTGCGCGCGGTTCCGCGCCGAGTCGCGCTTCTTCGGCGGCTTCGAGGAGCAGACCGACCGCGAGATCCCGGTCGTGGTCCTCGAACCGCTCGCCGCCGAGGGCGAGTCGCCGCTCGGCTGACAGCGCCGCGCCGAGCACGCCGGCGCGACTACCCGAATACGCGTACCCGGCCTACTCCCGGGGATGTAGTCGGAACGCATCATCGGCCCGACGCGGCATGCGGGCGCCGCGCCGCATGCTTCGAGCATGGAAACAGTCCTGGCCCTCGAGGGTGTGACGCGGCGGTACGCAGAGACCGTCGCGCTCGACGATCTGAGTTTCGCCGTCCCGTCCGGTTCGGCGGTCGCCCTGCTCGGGCCGAACGGAGCGGGCAAGACGACCACGGTCAGCCTGCTGATGGGGCTGGCGGCCGCCGACGCCGGCTCGGTCACCGTGTGCGGCACCACGCCGCGCGCCGCAGTGGCCTCCGGCCGGATCGCGGCCATGCTCCAGGACAGCGGCCTGATGCCCGGCGCGACGGTCGGGGAGCTGGTCGAGCTGGCCCGCCGGTGCGCCCCGGACCCGCTGCCCGCCGCCGAGGCGCTGGAGCTGTCCGGATTGTCCGGGCTCGCCCGGCGCCGGGCCGACCGGCTCTCCGGCGGGCAGGCCCAGCGGCTGAAGTTCGCCCTGGTCGCCGCCGCGAACCCGCGGATCCTGGTGCTCGACGAGCCGACCCGCGCGCTGGACGTCCAGGCCCGCGCCCGGTTCTGGGAGGCGATGCGCGCCTACGCGGCGGGCGGGCGCACCATCCTGTTCGCCACCCACTACCTCGACGAAGTCGACCGCAACGCCGGCCGGGTGCTGGTGATGTCCCGCGGCCGGATCGTCGCCGACGGCACTCCCGCGCAGCTGCGCGAGCGCGGCGGCCGGTCCGTGGTCGGGTTCCGGCTCGACGATCCGAAGGCCGAGAACGTCGCCGGCGTGCTCGCCGCGCTGCCCGGCTCCGTCATGGCGGAGGGCGACCGCGTGTCCGTGCAGACCGACGATCCGGACGCCACGGTGCGCGCGCTCGCCGCCGGGCCGCTGTGCTGGCACGCGCTGAGCATCGCCGCGCCGAGCCTCGAAGAGTCCTTCCTCAGCCTGACCGCAGGCCCTTCCCCGATCAGTGCCACATCCCGCGAGGAGTCGTGATTCCCATGGCGCTCTACTACTTCCGGCTCGAATGCGTCCGCATGGTGCGCGACCTGCGCTACCTCGCCCTGGCCGTGCTCGCCCCGATCGGCTTCTACCTGCTGTTCGCCACCTTGTTCGGCGGTAAGCCCGGCGCTCCGGGCGAGCTGAAGGGCACGGTCGAGATCATGGTCGCGATGGCGGCCTACGGCGCGGTCTGGGGCGCCCTGTCCGCGACCGGTCCGCGGATCGCCCAGGAGCGTTCCGTGGGCT
This sequence comes from Actinocrinis sp., assembly GCA_036501535.1. Classification (GTDB taxonomy): domain Bacteria; phylum Actinomycetota; class Actinomycetes; order Streptomycetales; family Catenulisporaceae; genus DASYAE01. The sequence continues at coordinate 38,809 of DASYAE010000250.1, forward strand.
GGCTCGACCAGCTGCGCGCCATGCCGCTGACGCCGCGTCAGGTGATGGCCGGCAAGCTCGCGGCGGCCATGGCGGTCGTGCTGCCCTCGCTGATCCTGGTGTGCCTAACCGGCGCGCTGGCCAAGGGCGTCTCGCTGCACTTGTGGCAGTGGGCGGCGATAGTCGGGGCGATGTGGGTAGGCAGCCTGCCCTTCGCCTTGCTCGGCATCATGCTCGGCTACCTCGTGGGGGCCGATGCGGCCTTCCCGCTCAGCTACGGCCTCTACATGGGCATGTCGGCGATCGGCGGCCTGTGGGTGCCGCCCTCGCAGCTGCCGGCCTCCTTCCTGGACGTCGCGCGGGTCCTGCCGACCTACCGGCTCGCCGACCTCGGCTGGCGCATCGCGCAGGGCACCGCGCCGAGCGCGGCCGACGCGGCGACGCTGGCGGGGTGGGCCGTCGGGCTCGGGCTCCTGGGCGTGCTCGCCTACCGCAGGCCGCGGCGGCGGCGAGGTGGGCGTGCGGTGGCGGCGTGAGCGGATACGGTGCGGTTGTGTCGCGACACCTGCCCGATCGCACCGAGCTGGCGCTTACCGTCTCCGTGGCGGCGTTCACCTGCCTGGGCGTGTGGATCGAGGTGCATTACGCCACTCGGCCCGTCCCGTCCGGCATCTGGGCGTTTCTGCTGACCCTCGCAGCCTGCTGCCTGATCCCGCTGCGTCGCCGTCAGCCGCACCTGTTCGCGCTGGCCTGTCTACTCGCTCTGTTGAGCTATCACCTGATGGGCTATCAGGGCCTCGCGCCCGGCGTGCTCATGCTGCTCGCCTGTTATGCGCTTGGCGCGTATGCGCCGCGCGGCGGGATCGCCCTCGGCCTGCTCGCGGCAGCACTCGCCTGGGCGATCGCGCCGCTGCCGCCGCACTCGCTGCCCTGGGCGGCCCTGGACGTGTCCATGCCCGCAATCACCTTCGGCGCGGCGTCAGTGCTCGGACAGTCCGCGCGCCGCCGCCGGCTCGAGCAGGAGGAGCGCATCCGCCAGTCGGAGGCCGTCGGGGCGGAGCACGCGGCGCGGCGGCTGGCCGAGGAGCGGCTGCGCATCGCCCGGGAGCTGCACGACGTGCTGGCGCACACGATCTCGGTGGTCGCGGTGCAGAGCGCGGTCGCGCTCGACGCCATCGAGGACGACCCGGCGCAGGCGAAGGCCGCGCTGGCCCGGGTGCGGACCGCGGCGCGGCAGGCGATGCCCGAGCTGCGCGCGGCGCTGGACCTGCTGCGCGGCGGGTCCGGCGCGCCCGCGGCCGACCTGCGCCCCCAGCCGGGCCTGGATGATCTCGCCGAGCTCGCCGACCGCATCCGCGCCAGCGGCCTGCCGGTCGAGCTCGTCCTCGACCCGGCCGACGCGGTCCCGCCCCTGGTGCAGCTGACGGCGTATCGGATCGTTCAGGAATCGCTGACCAACGCGCTGCGGCACTCCGGGGCGGCCAAGGTGTCGGTATCGGTGCGGCGGCGCGAATACACATTGGAGATCGACGTGATGGACGACGGTCCCGGCGGCGCGCCCGGCCCCGCCCCGGCCCCCGCCGCCGACGCGGCCGGCTTCGGGCTGCGGGGCATGCGGGAGCGGTCGGAAGCGCTCGGCGGAACCCTGCAGGCCGGCGCCCGACCCGAGGGCGGGTTCGCGGTGCATGCGCTGCTGCCCTTCGCCCGCGCCGGTATCGAGGGCGCGGCCGCCGCGCAGCCAGGACGGGGAGAACGATGATCAGGGTCCTGCTCGCCGACGACCAGACACTGGTGCGCGAAGGCTTCAAGGCGCTGCTCGCCAAGGCGGACGACATCGAGGTGGTCGGCGAGGCGGCGGACGGCATAGAGGCCGTCGCGCTGACCGAGCGCCTGCGCCCCGACGTGGTGCTGATGGACGTGCGGATGCCGCGGCTCGACGGCATCGCCGCGGTCGAGCGCATCTGCGCGCAGCCCGCGCTGGCCGCGACCCACGTGATCGTGGTGACGACCTTCGAACTCGACGAATACGTCTACGGCGCGCTACGGGCCGGCGCGAGCGGCTTCCTGCTCAAGGACGTCGAGCCGGACGAGCTGCGCCGCGCGGTGCGGATCGTGGCGGCCGGCGACGCGCTGCTGGCCCCGAGCGTGACCCGCCGGCTGCTCGGCGAGTTCGCCCGCCGCGCCGCCCCCGCCGACCGCGCCCGGCAGCGGCTGGCCCAGCTCACCGAGCGCGAGCGGGAGATCGTCGCGCTGGTCGGCCGGGGCCTGAGCAACGAGGAGATCGCGCAGCGGCTGTTCATCAGCCCCGCCACCGCCAAGACCCACGTCTCGCACGCGATGACCAAGCTCGCCGTGCGCGACCGCGCGCAGCTCGCCGTCTTCGCGCACGACAGCGGGCTGGCTTGACCCGCACCTGGAAAAGCACCCGGATCAACTGACAGAAGGTGTCAGGGAAGCTCCGAATACTGGCCGGGTGACCGACACCGACCGCCTCGCCGTTCCCGCTGCGGCGAGCCCTTCCGCCGCCGACCCGACCCGCCCGCCGCACCCCGACCGCGCGCCGCGCCGCACCGCCCGAGCCGAGCGCCTGCTGATCCCCGCCGCGTTCATCACCGCGCTGGGCAACAACGTGCAGCTGATCGCCGGCGCGGTCATCATGATCCGGGCCGCCGGGTCGATGATGGCCGTCGGATGGCTCTTCGTCGCCGTGGCCGCCCCGCAGGCCCTGCTCTCGCCGCTGTTCGGCCGGCTGGCCGACCGCCGGGACCGCAGGAGGCTGTGGATCGGCTGCGACGGCGCCAGCGCGCTGCTCGCCCTCGTGCTGCCGGTCTGGCTGGCCGCCGGCGGCGACCGCTCCGTCGGCATCTACGGGTGCAACCTCGCCCTGGCCGTGGCCACCGCGCTGTTCTTCCCGGTGAGCGCCGCGCTGATCAAGGAGCGGGTGCGGCCGGAGCGGCTGCGCCGGTTCAACGCCGACTACGAGATGGCGACCCAGGCCGGGATGCTGCTCTCGGCCACCGTCGGCGGCCTGGCGGTGCAGACCTTCGGCGCCGAGCCGCTGCTGTACTTCAACGCCGGGACCTTCGCGGTCAGCGCCCTGTGCGTCGCGGCCGTCGGCCCCCGGCAGGCCGCGGCGGGCCGGGTGTCCGCCGCTCTGCCGGCCGCGAAATCGGCGTCGGCGGCCGATCCGCAGCGCCCGGCCGGCGCCCCGGTCCCGCTCGCCCGGATCATCCTGCTGTTCGCGCAGAGCAGCGTCGTGGTCACGATCTTCAACGCCCTGCTTCCGGTGCTGGTCATCGGCGAGATGCACCGCGGCGCGGGGACCTTCGGGGCGGTGGACTCGCTCGGCAGCCTCGGCTTCCTGGCCGCGAGCGGGACCTACCGCCTGGTCAGCCGGCGCTGGGCGGACCTGCGCATCGCGGTGGCCGGCTTCCTGGCCGGGACCGTCCTGCTGGCCCTGCAGCCGCAGTTCGGCCTGCTGTTCCTCACCCTCGAACTCCCCGTCAGCGCCCTGATCTTCGGGCAGTCCCGGATCGCCTGCCGCAACGTCCTGATGGCCGCGGTGGACCAGGCCCGGGTCGGGCGCGCGTTCGGGCTGGCCAACAGCAGTGGGCTGGCCGCCACGATCGTGCTGATGCCGTGCGTTGCGGCGGTCGCCGACGGCACCGACGCGCAGTACGGCTTCGTCCTGCTGGCGGCGATCAGCGCGGCCGCCATATCGCTCGCCGCGGTGCTGCTGCGCCCGTTCGCCCGCGGCGCCGCGGCCTCGTCCGACGCTCCCTCACAACCGGGCCTTACGACTGCTCCGCATTGACCGCCGGCGAGCTGTACATCGCCTGCAGCGCGGCGATCGTCTCGGCCATCCGGCCGCGCAGCTCGGCCGGTTCGAGCACCTCGACGCCCGGCCCGAGGCCGAGCAGCCGGGGCACCGTGTAGTCCGCCGACTCCACCGGCATCGTCGCGGTGACCCAGCCGTCCGCGTCCGGCTCGCCGGCCGTCTCGGCGATCCCCTCGGCCATCGCCGCGTCGAGCCGCTCCGACAGCGCGGGCAGCAGCGCCGCGCGCAGCCGGACGGTCGCCCCGGTGCGCAGCCGGCGCCCGTCGTAGTCCCGGAGGTAGGCGCGCCAGTACTCCGGGAGGTCGAAGGACGCCGGCCGCTCGAACCGCTCGCCGGTCTCGCCGAGCTCGCGGATCTGCGAGACCCGGTAGGTCAGCACCCTGTCGCGCTCGGCCGCGACGAAGTACCAGGCCCCTGCTTTGAGCACCAGGCCGTACGGATCGACGGTCCGCTCGACCTCCTGCGGGTACGACCAGCGGCGGTACAGCATGCGCAGCCGCCGCAGGTTCCACACCGCGTCGGCGAGCGGCAGCAGGAAGGGCGCCTGGTCGGCCGGCCGGTACCAGCCCTGCGGGTCCAGGTAGAAGCGCTCGCGCACCCGGTCCACCCGGCCGCGCAGTTCCGCCGGGAGCGCCGCGGTCAGCTTCGACTGCGCCGCGGCGAGCACCGCGCCCAGCCCGAGCTCGGCCGCCGCGTCCGGCACGCCCGACAGCGCCAGCGACTCCGCCTCGTCCACGTGCAGGCCGGTGAGCCGGGTGCGGTAGCCGCCGATCAGCTGATAGCCGCCGCGGTGGCCCGCGTCGCCGTAGACCGGCACGCCGGCCGCGCCCAGCGCCTCCACGTCCCGGTAGACCGTGCGCACGGACACGTCCAGCTCCGAGGCCAGCTCCTGCGCCGTCATCCTGCCGCGGTTCTGCAGCAGCAGGAGGATGGAGAGCAGACGGCCGGCGCGCACGCCTCACAGCATCGCAGCGGCGCGCGGGCTTCGGCCACTCCGGCCCGGCAACCGATTACCGATTGGTAACAAGGTGCCGCGGCCATTGGCGGCCCGGGTGCGGCGCGGTTGAATCCCTCGACACGAGGAATACGGACGTTGGCCGACCCGGCACGAGCGAAGGGATCGCGATGAATCAAGGCACTGCCGCGAATTCGTGGATCGGCCGGCCCGCCGCCGAGATCGCCGCGGCGGTGCGCGCCGGCGAGGCGACCGCTGCCGACGTGGTCCGCGCGCACCTCGAGCGCATCGCGCAGATCGACCCGGCGCTGACCGCCTTCCGGCGCGTGCGCGCGGCCGAGGCGGTCGCCGAGGCGGAGGCGGTGGACGCGCGCGCCGACCGCGCCGAGCTGCCGCTGGCCGGCGTCCCGATCGCGATCAAGGACAACGTCGCGGTCGCCGGCGAGCAGACCCGCAACGGCACCACCGCCTCGCCCGAGGAGCCCAACGCCGAGGACCACCCGCTGGTCGAGCGGCTGCGCGCGGCCGGCGCCGTGGTGGTCGGCCTGACCAACGTGCCGGAGCTCTGCCTCGTCCCGATGGCCGACAGCGCCTTCGGCATCGCGCGCAACCCGTGGGACCCGGGCCGCACGCCGGGCGGCTCCTCAGGCGGCAGCGCGGCCGCCGTGTCCGCCGCGCTCGTCCCGCTCGCGCACGGCAACGACGGGCTCGGCTCGATCCGGATCCCGTGCGCCTGCTGCGGACTGGTCGGCATCAAGCCGGGCGCCGGCGTCGTGCCGCACGCCCCGCAGGAGGACGACTGGGCCGGCCTGGTCGAGAACGGACCGCTCGCGACCACCGTGCAGGACGCGGCCCTCGGCCTGTCCGTGATGGCCGCGGACCCGAAGCTGGCCGAGCTCGGCGACCCGGGCACGGTGCGCATCGGCGTCTCGATCCGCCCGGTCTCGCCCGGGTTCTCGATCGCGCCGCACTACCGCGCCGCCGCGCTGGAGGCCGGGGCGCTGTTCGAGAAGCTCGGCCACACGGTCACCCGGCACGGCACCCGGTATCCCGCCTGGCTCGGCCCGGCGACCCTGAGCACCTGGTACACCTCCGCCAGCGAGAGCGCCGAAGGACTCGACCGGGCGCAGCTGGACCGGCGCACCCGGAGCATGGCCTCGGTCGGCGGTGTGCTGCGCCGCGCGCACATCGACGGCGCCCGCGGCCGGGAGCTGTGGCGGCAGGGCGGCGCCGAGCGCTTCTTCGGCGACGCGGTCGACGTGCTGCTGATGCCCGCGCTGAGCCAGCCGGCCCCCGAGGCGAAGCGGTGGGGCGACTACGGCGTGCTGCGCACCACGAACGCCAGCACCCGCGCGGCCTCGCTGTTCGGCACCTGGAACATGGCCGGCTGGCCGGCCCTCGCGCTGCCGGTGGGCGTCGACAGCGGCGGCATGCCGGTCTCCGTGCAGCTCGTGGCCCGGCCCGGCGGCGAGAAGACGCTGCTGGAGCTGGCCGCGCAGGCCGAGAAGGCCGCGCCGTGGCGGCGGCACGCCCCGCGCTACGCGGTGTCTGACGCGGTGTCTGACGCGGCGTCCGAGACGAGGTCCGAGGCGGTGGCCGAGCCGCCGGCCGATGCGCCAGAATCTCGATCATGAATGGGGAAACCACGATCCGGCACATCTTCATCGAGGCCTCCGCGGCCGGCCTGGACCTGGTCCGCGACGAGCGCGTCGCGGCCCGCTGGGACGAGCCGAGCGCGCTGGCGCAGATGACCGTCGGCGGCCTGGCCGCCCACCTGGCCGGCCAGACGCTCTTCGTGCCGCCCGCGCTGGCCGAGCCGCTCGGCGAGGGCGAGCCGGTCGGCCTGATGGACCACTTCGCCGCCGCGGCCTGGGTCGGCACCGGCCCGGACGGCGAGGCCAACCGCGGAATTCGGGAGCGCTCCCAGCAGATGGGCGAGGACGGCCCGCAGGCGGTGATCGCCCAGTACGCCGCGGCGCTGGACGAGCTGCGCGCGGCGCTGCCGAAGGAGCCGGTCGACCGGCTGGTGCAGGTCCGGGCCGGCAAGCGCGGCCTGGACGACTACCTGGCCACCCGGGTGCTCGAGATCGTCGTGCACGCCGACGACCTGGCGGTCAGCCTCGGCGACCAGGACGGCGCACGGCTGCCGGAGGCCGCGGTCAGCTACACCGTCGCGCTGCTGGCGCAGCTGGCCGTGCGGCGGCACGGCCAGGCCGCCGTGATCAGGGCCCTGAGCCGGGCGGAGCGCGCGCCGGACTCGGTCGTCGCGATCTGAGAGGGCGTCCGCACACGACCCCGGCCCCCGCGGCTCGAGAGGATGGGAAGGTGCTCGAGGTGCGGGGGCCGGGATATTTGGGGAAGGCGCGGCGGGCTCGGAACGAGGAATCCCTTGACCCGCCGCGCGTCCGACGCGCCAGTGCGTGGTGAGCGACGTCTACCCGTGCAGCGCCCGCCGCGTGGCTGCTCTCCGTCGTCCGCCCGCGCACTGATGTCAGTCTGCTTGTGGCATTCCAAACAGCTGACGGTGCGTCAGATTGTTGCAGCATAGAACTGCTAAGTCCTAAAAAACAACTCGCAGTGGGAGCGTTTTCACGCTGCGCGCGCCCTCTGGCGTGCGCCCCTTGAAACAGCTCGCTGATATCGGGCCGGGCGGTGCGCCGCCGCCGGCGGCGCTCCGGGCGGCGCGGTGTGCGCGACATGGGAGGCGGCCCCGCATAGAGTGGTCCACGAACCTCGTGACACAGGTCCTCAAGTCCATGATCGCCCCCGGGCGCGGCCGGCGGCCGGGGCTTCACCGGCGAGGAGATCCGATGGACCAGGAGCAGCAGCAGGAGACGTTCGTCGTGATCGGCGGCGGGCTGGCCGCGGCGAAGGCGGTGGAGGCGCTGCGCGGGCGCGGGTTCGAGGGCCCGATCGTGCTGGTCGGCGAGGAGGAGCACCGGCCGTACGAGCGGCCGCCGCTGTCGAAGGGGTACCTGGGCGGCAAGACCGGGCGGGAGAAGGTCTTCGCGCACCCGGAGGCCTGGTACGAGGAGAACCGGGTCGAGCTGCGCCTCGGCCGCCGGGTCGCTGCAATCGACCGCGGCCACCGGCAGGTCCGGCTGGCCGACGGCAGCCGGATCGGCTACACCAAGCTGCTGCTGGCCACCGGCGCCTCGCCGCGCACGCTGCCGGTGCTCGGCGCGAACGCGGACCGGGTGGTCCAGCTGCGCACCCTGGACGACTCGGACCGGCTCAGGGACCTGTTCGGCCGGATCGAGCGGCTTGCGGTGGTCGGCGCCGGATGGATCGGGCTGGAGGCGGCCGCGGCGGCGCGCGCCGCGGACGTGGAAGTCGCCGTGATCGAACAGGCGTCCGCGCCGCTGGCCGGCGCGCTGGGCCCGGAGATGGGCGCGGTGTTCGCCGACCTGCACCGCCGGCACGGGGTCGACCTGCGGCTCGGCGAGCAGGTCGCGGAGATCACCACGGAGGGCGGCTACGCCACCGGCCTGCGGCTGCGCGGCGGCGAGGTGCTGCCCGCCGACGCGATCCTGGTCGGCATCGGCGCGGCGCCCAACGACCAGCTGGCCAAGGACGCGGACCTGGAGGCCGAGGACGGCGTGCTGGTCGACGCGGCGCTGCGCACCTCCGACCCGGACGTCTTCGCGGCCGGCGACGTGGCCCGCGCGATGCACCCGCGCTACGGCCGGCGCATCCGGGTCGAGCACTGGGCCAACGCGCTGAACCAGCCGGCCGTGGCCGCCGCCGGGATGCTCGGCGAGCCGGGCGAGTACGACCGGCTGCCCTACTTCTTCTCCGACCAGTACGACCTGGGCATGGAGTTCGTCGGCCTGGCCGAGCCCGGCGGATACGACGAGGTGGTCACCCGCGGCGACCCGGCCGGCGGCGAGTTCGTCGCGTTCTGGCTCTCCGGCGGCCGGGTGGTGGCCGGGATGAACGTGAACGTCTGGGACGTGGTCGACCAGATCAGGGCCTTGATCGAAGGCGGCCGGGCGGTGGACCGGGGCAGGCTGACGGACCCCTCGGTGCCGCTGGACTCGCTGGCCGGCGACTGACTGTCGGCCTCGCGGAAGTTAGGGCGCCGGCCGCGGCGGGACCGGCGCGCCGGACGGGAAATCAGCAGCCAGATACGCATCGTAGTACTCGTGCCAGGACTCGGCGGTCGGGCTGTGCGGGCCGTCGGCTCGTTCGCCGGCGGCGTGCTTGTCGAGCTCGGCCAGGCAGACGCTCCAGCCGGCCGCGGTGCGGGCGGTGGTGGCGGGGTCGGCCAGGATGTCCGTGAGCACGAAGCGGCAGCGGCCGCCGTCCACGGCCTCGAGGTCGAAGCGCAGCTCGTCCCCGCCCCAGGTGAAGGCGAGGTGCCGGGGCGGGTCGTAGGCCAGCACGGTGCCGGTCGAGTCGGCGACGTTCGGGTCGCCGCTGAAGGTGATCGTGCCGCCCTGCCGCGGCTCGATCGCGACCTTCGACGGGAACCAGCGGGCCAGCTCGCCGGACTCGGTGACGGCCGACCAGACCCGTTCGATCGGGTGGTCGTAGACGCGCTCGAACCGGACCGCCGGGCGGCCGTCGACGCTCAGGTGGCTTCCGAGGTCCATCGTGATCAAAGCTCCTTCGCTCGCTGCGGCGGATCCGCGGCCGGGCCGCCCGGCGCCGCGTCGAGGTGGCGGCCGAGGGCGTCGAGGCGGTCGTTCCACAGTTTCCGGTAGGGATGCAGCCATTCGTCGAGCAGCGCCAGCGGTACCGGGTCGAGCTCGTATATTCGCCGCTGTGCGTGCGCAGATACCCGCACCAGGCCCGCCTCTCGCAGCACCTTGAGATGCTTCGAGGCGGCCGGCTGGGCGAGGCCCAGCCCGCCGGCGACCTCGCCGACGGTGCGCGGACCGCCGCGCAGCAGCTCGAGCACGGCCCGGCGGTTCGGCTCCGCCAGCGCCGACCAGAGGCTCTCCAGCACCCCGTCAGTCTGCCTCGCGAGGAATATTCCTGTCAAGGAATATAAGCCGTTCGGCCCGTCCGCGCGGGCGCGGGGCGGCGATCGGCGGGCCGGGCCTGCGCAGTAACCGATGCGATAGGTTTTCCCGCAACGGGAAACAGCGGATGAAGGGTTCGGCGCGTGGACGGGGCGGTTCGGGTGAACGTGGGCACCCTGCTCGACGATCCGGCGGTGCCGCTGGCCGACGTCCGCGCGGCGGCTGACGCGGCCGCGGGCGACAACGCCGCCGGCGCCCGCCGCGCCCATCACGACAGGTTCCTGATAGCAAGGCACGTCGGCGACGACACTGCCGCGGCGACCGAGCTGGCCGCCTGGCTGGACGCGCCGCGCGACCGGCTCTCCGCGTGCGCCGCCTGCGAGCAGAGCACGGCCGGGGCCTGGCACGCCGCGCGCGGCGAGGACGGCCGGGCCTTCGAGGCCTGGCAGCCGCTGGTCGGCGCGGACGGGGCGTGGGGCGAGCTGTGCTGCGACCGGGAGCCGCACGGCGCGCTGGCCGAGAGCCTGCTGCCGCTGGTCCGGCTCGGCCGCCCCGCGCAGGCCCGCGAGCACCACCTGCGCGGCTTTCGGATCAGCCGGCTGAAACAGCCCCTGTGCGCCGGCGTCGGCGCGCACATCGAGTTCTGCGCGCTGACCGGGAACAGCGCGCGCGGCCTCGAACTGCTGGCCCAGCATGCCTTGTGGCTCGAACCGGACCCGGGTGGCGCCGCCGAGGAGGCGCCGTCCGACGGTGCGTATCGCGAACCTGAGCCGATAGCGCCGCACCGCGCCGCCATCCGCCTCGACATCGCCCTGCACGGAGGCAACGACCCGACCGGCGGCGACACGAAGCCGGCGGCCGCCAGCGCCCCCCTCGATCCGTCGCGCGGGCCGGCCCTGCGGCCCAACGGCGCCAGCGCGCTCGGCGGGCCGCGGTTCGGATTCCTCGGCGGCGTCGAGACAATGCTGCGGCTGCTGGCCGAGAACGCCTACGACGAGCTGCCCTTCGCCCGCGCCGGGGGCGCGCCGACCACGGTCGGCGCGCTGCTCGAGCAGGTCGCCGCCGAGCTGGACGCGCTGGCCGCCCGGTTTGACCGGCGCAACGGCACCGGCGCGTTCGCCGACCGGCTGCTGATGCGCCGCAGCCGCCGGCCGTTCCTGGTGGGCGTCGCGCTGCCGGCGCGCACCGAGCTGGTCCGGCCGACCCGGCGGACCGCGCCGCCCGGCCGGCGGCGCCCGGCGCCCGCCGCCCCGTCGATCGCAGAGCTCTTCGCGCAGGCCCGCCGCAGGACCCTGCTGCACCACCCGGACGCGGACGCGGCCTGGAAGCAGATCACCGACACGGTGGCCGCCGGCGCGGTGCTCTCCGAGGACCTGGCCGTAGAGCTCGACGAGATGCACGCCCTCGAGATCGTGGACGTCGGCCGCGCCGACGGCGCCGAGATCGACGAGGAGACCCGCGAGAAGCTGCGCGCGGGCGCCGGCCGCCTCCTCGAGGTGGCGGCGCGGTACGAAGCGCTCGGCGACCGCAGCGCGGGCCTGCGCCTGCGCGCCGAGGCGGCCGCGACCCGCCTGCGGGCCGGGGAGCACGCCGCCGAGGCCGAGCTGGCGGGCTATCAGGCCCAGGTGCGCCAGAGCCCTGTCAAGCAGGCCGGCTCCGACGACGGCATCGACGGCCGCGACGGCACGTACGTCCTGCTCACCTGCGCGCGGGTGGGCTTCGAGGCCGCGCTGCGCGACATCGCGGCGGCCGAGGCCGCGGCGGCGCAGCGCGGCGACCAGGACGGCGAGGAGCCGGCTGGGCCCGCCTCGCCCGCCGTCCAGCGCTCGATCATCGAGCTCGAAGTCGTCACGGCCCAGTCGGTCTCCCGCGGCGCCCCGCTGCTCGGCACCGAGGCCGCGCGCATGGCGGTCGAGCTGTGCCTGGCCAGCGGCGACGTCGAGCACGGGACGAAGCTGCTGGAGCGCTGCATCGAGCTGTGCGTCGCGCACGGATCGCCCTGGAGCGCCGCCTGGGCCGAGCTCAACCTCGCCTCCATCGCCCGCGCGCGCCGCGACTGGGCGGCGACCGAGGCATACACCCGCAGCGCCGTCGGACACTGCCTCAACCCGCGGCTCTACCCGCACATCGCCCTCCTGCTCGCCGAGGGGATCTGGTTCCAGGACGGCCGCGAGGGCGAGGCGGTCGCGCCGGCGCTCTCCGCCGCGCAGGCCTTCGCCGCCCAGGGCGACGCCGTCTCCGAGGCGCGCGGCAACCTGATCGCGGCCGAGGCGCTCGCCTTCACCCGCCGGCCCGCCGAGGCGGTCGCCCTGTACGAGCCCGCCCTTGCCGCCTTCAAGTCGCACTTCGAGGACGACGACGCCCGGCGCTACGCGGTCGACGCGGCCCGCTCGTACGCCAGCTGCCTGCTGCGGCTCGACGAGGCGCGCGAGGCGGTCAAGGTGCTGCTCGACATGGCCGAGCGGGTCAAGGACTGGCCGAATCAGGGCCCGCAGGCCGCGCTGGCCACCCAGGCGGCCGAGGCGCTGGAGCAGGCCGACCTGCGCGAGGAGGCGGTGGCGGCCTACCAGCGCGCGGCCGACCTGTGGCGCGCGGCCGGCCGGGCGGTCTTCCGGATCCGGTGCCTGCGCTCGGCCGCCTGGCTGCTGGCCGGCGGCCCTGCCCCGCAGGCCGGGCCGGCGCGCGCCCTGGAGGTCATGGACGCGGCGGCCGGCGAGCTGGTGGACGCGATGGCCGGGCTCGAGGGCGACGAACTGGCCGTGGCGCGCTGCGAGGTCGCCGAGTCGCACGCGCAGCGCGCCCGCCTCGTGCTGCGCCTCGGCCAGTCCGGCCTGCTGCCCAACCACAACCGGGCCGAGCTGCTGCACGACGCCGTCCGGGACGGCGAGGGAGCGATCAGCACCCTGATGAGGCTGCTCGGCACGCTACCGGGACCGGGCAGTGCTGAATCGGAGAGGGCCGATCCGGACAGTGCTGATCCGGAAGCGCCACCGGACCCCGGACCGTTCGAACGCCCTGACCTGCTCGGCCGCCTGGCCGGCGCCGCGGACACCGTGGCGCAGCTCGAGGGGCGCTACCAGAACCACCCGGCCGCGGCGGCCCGCCGGCTGCGCGCGCTGCTCGCCGATCCGGCGCTGGCCGACTTCGACGAGCGGGCCGCCGCCGGGCTCGCTGGGCTCGCGGACGCGCTCGACCCGGCACCCCCGGCCGCCGCCGCGGGCGCGACCGCGCCGGAATCGGAGGTCTGATCGTGGACGCGCAGGGCCTCAAGGCGGCGCTCGCCGCGCTCGACGACATGCCGTACGGCCGCGAGCGGATCTCCCGCCGCGAGGAGCTGGTCGCCGAGGCGGAGCGGCTCGGCGACCCCGGCTGGCTCGCCTACGCGCTGCTCGACCTCGTCGACGACGCGCTGCAGATCGGCGAGGAGCAGCAGATGGTGCTCTCCTACGGCCGGGCCTGGCGGCTGTTCGCCTCCCGTCCCGAGGTGGCCGGCGCGGAGTCGCTGCGCTGGCGCTACCGGGAGCACTTCAAGGACGTGGTCGACGCGCTCGACCGGGACGAGCGGGTGCCGCCGGCCGAGGTCGACCGGCTGGCCGACGAGATGGAGCAGTTCTACCGGGCCAGCGGCTTCAGCCTGCGCGCGGTGCACCGGGTGCGGCACTGGATCCACCGCCGCCGCGGCGAGAAGGAGAAGGCCAGCGAGCAGATCGAGCTGGCCATCGACGCCGAGGCGGACGTGCGCCAGCACTGCGACGCCTGCGAGTGCACCCTCGGTGCCGAGTGGTACTGGGAGATCGACGACTACGGCCGGGCGGCCCAGCTCTGGGAGGCGGTGCTGGCCGCCGGCTCGCGCTGCGGCAAGCAGCACGCCGCGATCGCGCACGCCGCGCTGACCTCGGTGCTGCGCTCGGCCGGCCGGATCGACGAGGCGCGCGCGCACTTCGAGGCCGGATACCCGCTGGCCCGCCGCCGGCGCCCGCTGGCCTGGCAGCTCCAGCTGCTGATGCTGTACCTGATCCGCACCCGGGACTACGCCCGCGCCCTCGACGTGGTGCACGACCACGCCGACTGGCTGCCCGTCAGCAACCGCGACGCCGACCGCGCCGCCGGGCCGGGAGCCGCCGACGGGGCCGCCGACGGCGACGAGCTCGCCGTCAACGGGCCGCTGCTCAAGGGACTGACCGGCAACCAGTGGTGGTTCCTCGGCAGGGTCCTGATCCTGCTCGGCGTCATGGCCGACGGCGGCGCCGGCGACGCGCCGCTGGCCGTGCCGGTCTGGCGCGGCGACGATGGCGAGGCGGCCGGCGCCCGGATCGTCTCCGCCTCCGGGCTGCGCGGCGAGCTCGACACCGCGATGGCCGAGATCGCCCCGCTCAAGGACCCCGGCAGCAACTCCGGCTCGTGGTGGACGCAGCGGCTCGACGAGTTCCGCGCCGCCAACATCCCGCGGGTCGTGCTGCCCCGCCGCGACGCCGACCCGGAGGCCGCCTGGGCGCCGGTCCCGGCGCCGTGGTCCGAGCCGCAGGACGACGCGGACCGCCCCGAGCTGCCGGCCGGGTTCACCGCCGTGGACCTGCTGGCTGCGCGCGCCCGTGCCCTGACCTACCTCAACCACCCGCACGCCTACGCGGTGTGGGAGCAGGTCGCCTCAGCCGCCGTCGCGCAGGCCGGCAGCGGCGCGCTCTCGCCCGACGTCGAGGCGGAGCTGGCCGAGCACGCGGTCTGGTCGGCCGCCGCGCGCGGCGACATGGACGCGGCGGGGGAGCACCTCGGCGACGCGACGAACCGGTACACCGACCTC
>DASYAE010000251.1:0-9644 GCA_036501535.1 Actinocrinis sp.
GAGCGCCTGGCCGCACAAGCCCACCGCCTTCGACTTCCACGCCACCGAGGGCCGCTCCTGGCGCCTCACGGTCGACGGCGACGGTGCGCGGACCACCCGGCTGTCCGCTACCGGCGAGGACCCGGACGCGGCCGGCCTCTCCCTTCGCGGCACGGCCAGCGATCTGGTGCTCTACCAGTACCAGCGCATTTCGGTGGACTCCCTGCAACTCGACGGGGACCCGGGGCTGCTCGACCTGCTCCACGCCTGGGAACCGGAGGACTGGGCGTGACGACACGCCACCGCTGATTCAGAGGGCGCGGAGCCGGCCGGCGCGGCCCGGGACCCCGCCGAGCCCGCTCGCGCGGCGCTGCGGGAGGTCCCCGGGCCTTCCGGCGTGCGCTACGAGGCCGCGGGCCGGAACACGATCAACAGACTCGTGATCTTCCCGTCGCGCACGGCGTAGTAGTTGCTCAGCAGGATCTCCGGCGGCATGCCGGTGCGGTCGAAGTCGCCGTCGTAGACCGCGCGCACGATCGCGTCGCCGTAGTGGTCGACCACCTCGCGCACCTCCACGGTCACCTTGGCCGCCACGACCTCGCGCTCGACCCACTCGCGCAGTGCCGCGGCGCCGCGGAACTCGCGGCCGTTGTCGTTGAGGTAGGCGTCGGGGGCGAAGGCGGCGACGATCGCCTCGGTGTCGTGGGCGTTGACGGCGGCGATCTGCTCGGCGATCACGCCGGTCGGCTGCTGGACGGCCATGGCTGTGCTCCTCTCGGTCGGCCGGCCCGCGCGGCCGGCCGGCTTCCGAGACTGCGGGCTGCCGCCGCGGGAGGGTCAACGCCCCCGGTGCGGCGGGACTCTCCCCCCGTGGGAGAGTGGAGACTGGCGGCATGCAGGCCACATTGCCGATCGGCGACTTCGCCCGGGCCACCCACCTGAGTATCAAGACACTGCGCCACTATCACCAGGCCGGGCTGCTGGAGCCGGCCCACGTCGACCCGCGCAGCGGCTACCGCCGCTACACCGCCGACCAGATCCCGACGGCCCAGGTCATCCGGCGGTTCCGCGCGCTGGACATGCCGATCGACGGTATCCGGGCCGTCCTGGCGGCGCCGGACGTCCCCACCCGCAACGCGCTGATCGCCGCGCACCTCGGCCGCCTCGAGGACGAGCTGGCCCGCACCCGCGACGCCGTCGCCTCCCTGCGCGACCTGCTCGAGCACCCGGAGGCGGCCCGGCAGGCCCCGGTGCGGCACCGGCGGGTCGAGGCGGCGACCGCGGCCGCGATCACCGATATTGTCGACATCGCCGACGGCCCGGCGCTCTACGAGGGCGCGCTCGGCGAGCTGCGCGGCGTGCTCGCGGCGCAGGGCGTGGCGGCGACCGGCCCGGCGGGCGGCGTCTACGACGCCGAGCTGTTCACCGAGGAACGCGGGCGGGCGACCCTCTTCCTGCCGTGCGCGGGCCCGGTGCGGCCGGTCGGTCGGGTCGTGCCGATGATCGTGCCCGCGGTCGAGCTGGCCACGATCGTGCACGTCGGCGCCGACCGCGAGATCGACCGGGCCTACGGCACGCTGGCCGAGTACGTCGCGCGGCACGAGCTGGCCGTCGACGGGCCGATCCGCGAGTACTACCTCGTCGACCGGCACGACACGCCCGACGAGAGCCGCTGGTGCACCGAGGTGGGATGGCCGATCTTCCAGGTCGGCGCCGAGTGACGGCGAGATCAGCGACTCTGCGGCTCCGGACGCGCGGGCGACTTCCGCCAGACGGATATAGGGCTCCTGCTATACCCACTGTGGATACGGGCTCCCGGCAGCCGAAAACCATTAACCCGGGCTCTCGGCGCGGGTGCTCGCGCGCGGGACGACCTGCCAGGCCGGCGGATCCTGCGCCTGTGGCCGGGGAAGGCCGAGCGCTATGCGGGCGCAGCGGCGGCCCTGGTCGCGCAGCGACTGCCGCAGGGTGGTCAGCCCCGCCAGCTCGGCGGCGTCGCTGTCGTCCCAGCCGGTGACCGCGAGGGCGTCCGGCACGGCCCGGCCGGCACGGGCCGCGGCGCGCAGCGTGCCGAGGGCGAGTTCGTCGCTCATCGCGGCGATCGCGTCGGGCGGGTCGTCGCCGCGCAGCAGTTCCTCCGCGAACGCCTCGCCCTGTGCGGTGGCGTTGGCCGGGCACACCGCGACGCGCAGGTCGGCCGGGGCGCCCCCGGTCTGGCGCCAGGCGTCGAGGAGGCCGTTCCAGCGGTGCCGGGTGACCGGATAGGTCACCTCCGCGCCGGGCGGGCCGGTGCACAGCGCCTGGAGCCGGTCGCGGTTGATCGGGAAGCTGAGCACCGCCGGCCGGGCGGCGCCGGCGAAGGCCAGCCGGCCGACCGCCGCCGCCGCGGCGCGATCGTCGATGCCGACGACGGGCAGCCCGCGGCGGGCGGACCCGGCGTGCACGACCGCCGGCAGCCGGCTGGCCGCGACCGCGTCCAGCACCGGGTCGTCGTCGCTGGTGGTCCACACGATGAAGCCGTCGACCACCGCCTGGGCGACGCGTTGCACGTCGGTGGCGGCGCCGGTGATCGGGACCAGCGTCATGCCGACGCCCTCGGCCGCGCAGACCTCTGCCACGCCTGCCAGGAACCGGGCCGCCTGCGGGTCGTCGAAGGCGTAGGTCAGCCGTTCGCCGAGGACCACCCCGAGGCTGCCGGCGCGGCCCTGGCGCAGCGACCGGGCGCCGGGATGCGGGCCCGGATAACCCAGCCGCTTCGCGGCCGCGCGCACCTTTCCCGCGGTGGCCGGCGCGACCCGCTCGGGCTGCGAATAGACGTAGGAGACCGTCATCACCGAAACCCCGGCGGCGTCGGCGACCTGACGCTGCGTCGGTCGACCTCCCTGTTGGACCACCCCTATACTCTAGCTGTGTATCGATACACAAAACGAACCGCCACAGAGCGGGAGCTCGCCGAGCCGAAGCGTGACGGCTCAGTGCCGCCGCAGCGCGGGCCGCTGATGGCCGACGACACCGGCGGCGAGGCGTTTCGCCGCGACTCGGCGACGCTGCTGTCCTACGGCGCGCTGGCCGTATTCGCGTTCTGGCTCTACGCGTTCGGCCCGGCGCTGGCGCTGCTGCAGGCCGAGCTGCACTTCTCGTACACCCTGCTCGGCGTCTACTCGGCGCTGTGGGCGGCCGGCTCCGCCGTGGCGGGACTGTGCTTCGCGGCACTCGCGCGCCGGCGTTCGCGCGCCGTGCTGCTCTGGTCCTCGGCGATAGGCATGACGGCCGGCGCCGTCCTGTTCGCGACCACGCACACCGTCGCATCGACGCTGGTCGGTACCGCGCTGCTCGGCCTGGCGGGGACGATCATGCTCACCTGCACCCAGGCGATCATGTCCGACCGGCACGGCGAGCGCCGCGACCGCGTGCTGATCGAAGCCAACGTGGGCGCGGCCGGCTGCGCGGTGCTGGCCCCGCTCCTGCTCGGCGCGTTCCAGGGCACCCCGGCGGGCTGGCGCGTGGTGATGGGCCTGCCCGCTCTCCTCCTGGCCGGCCTCTATCTGCGCTACCGGCACCAGCCGCTGCCCGAGTCGCCGGACGAGTGGCACACCGGGGGCAGGAACCGGCTCCCGCTGGCCTGCTGGCTGCTGGTCGGCCTGGTCGCGGTCAGTACCGCGGTCGAGTTCTGCCTCGTCTACTTCGGCGCCGAACTGCTCAGGACCACCGGGCTGCAGACCGCCCGGGCCGCCACCGCGATGAGCGCCTTCTATCTCGGCATCCTGGCCGGCCGCGCCGGCGGCGCGTGGCTCAGCCGGCGCGCCGGGCGGGCCGGCGCGCTGCTGTGGGCGTCCCTGGCCGTGACCGCGGCCGGGTTCGTGCTGTTCTGGCTGGCCGGCCTGCCGGTCCCGGCGATCGCCGGACTGTTCCTGTGCGGGCTCGGCGTGGCCAATCTTTACCCCCTCGCGCTCGCCCGCGCCCTGGCCGCCGCGCCCGGCAACAGCGACAGCGCCAATGCCGCGACTCAACTGCTCGCCGGCGTGTTCGGGATCGCCGCGCCGTACCTGCTCGGCAGCCTCGCCGACCACTTCGGGCTGCGCGCCGCGTTCGTCGTCGAGCCGGTGCTCATCGGGTCGAGCGCGCTCCTGCTGCTGGCCGGCCCCCGGCTCGCGCGGCGCGCCGGGAACACTGCGAACGCTGCTTAGACCGTTGCGACCGTCTCCAGCTCGCGCGCACCGCGGCGCACAGCATCGTCATCGTCAGGCTCCAGCGATCCGCGGGACTGGAAGGTGTGCCGGTATCCCTGCGGGCTGGTGCGCACCACGCGGCTGAAGTGCTTGCGCAGGTTGGCCGCGGTGGAGAAGCCGCTCTTCTGGGCGATCGCGTCGATCGGCAGGTCGCTGGTCTCCAGCAGCCGCTGGGCCAGGCGCAGGCGCTGGTGCAGCAGCCACTGGTAGGGCGTCGTGCCGGTGCTCGCGACGAAGCGGCGGGCGAAGGTGCGCCGGCTCATCGCCGAGCGTGCGGCCAGGTCCTCGACCGCGACCGGCTCGCCGAGGTTCTCCTGCACCCATGCCATCGTCTCGGCGAACAGGTCGGCGGTGTCGGGGACCGGCATCGGCGTCTCGATGTACTGGGCCTGGCCCCCGTCGCGGAACGGCGGGACGACCATCTGGCGGGCCAGCCGGGCGGCGACCTCGGCCCCGTAGTCCTGGCGGACCACGTGCAGGCACAGGTCGATGCAGGCCGCACTGCCCGCGGAGGTCAGGATGTCCCCGCCGTCGACGTAGAGCACGCCCGGGTCCAGCGACATGTCGGGATACTGCTTCAGCAGCTCGCCGCAGTGCGACCAGTGCGTAGTCGCGCGCCGCCCGCTCAGCAGGCCCGAGGCGGCCAGGACGAAGGCGCCGGTGCACAGCGAGATGACGCGTGCGCCGCGGGCGTGGGCCTCGCGGATCGCCTCGAGCATCTCGCCGGGCACGCGTTCGGGCGTGTCAGTGGGCGGCACGAGCACGGTGTCCGCGCCGCGTAGCGTATCCAGGCCTTGCGACACCTCGAGCCGGAGGCCGACGTCGATGGTGACGGCTCCCGGGCGGGCCGCGCAGATCGCGAAGCGGTACCAGGGGACGCCGGACTCCTCCGTGCGGTCGGTGCCGAACACGTCGCAGACCACGCCGAACTCGAACATCGAGAGCCCGTCGTAGACGGCGGCGGCGACCGTGCCGCCCGGGCTGCGCCTCGGTCGGACGATGTTGGCCGTATCTTCTCGCATAGTGACAATGATGCCACTGTCGCGGACCGGCCGCACGGCCGACCATGGATACATGGGCACTACACCGAGTACATCGAGACTGCGGAGAACCAGGACGCTGCGCGTCTGGCACCGTGCGCTGGCCCGGTTCCTGGGCCCGTTCCAGGACGAGGGGCTGGCCGCCGGGCGCTCGCCGGACGGCGGCCGGCTGCGGGCGGCGCGCGCCCGGGCGCTGGTCGCCCCTGCGTGCCGCGACCGGCTGGCCCGGGACTGGGAGAGCCTGCTGCGCGCGGCCGGGGAGCGGCCGGTGCCGCTCGACGTGCGCGCGCCGCTGTGCCGCCGGCGGATCCTGGCCGCCGAAACCGATATCAGGCAGCTGGCGAGCGCGCTGCGCGCCCCGCTTCCGGTGCCGGTGCGCGGCGTGGCGATGGCCGCGATGCTGCTGACCGACGGAAGCGGACCGGTCTACAACGGCGCCTGCGCGACCGACCTGGGCGCCGCGGTACAGGAGGCGATCCGCCGGACGGATCCGTGGACGGCGCTGATGGACCCGGCTTCGGACGTGCCGTCAGACTTCGGCCAGGACTCTGCGTCGCTGCGCTGAACAGGGGATCGGGGCCCCGGGGAAAGGCGGGCGGATCGGAGCGGCGGGCTCACACCCGCGCCAGGAACTCGGCGCACGGGCCGTCCCAGGCGTCCAGCATCTCCGCGAAGATCGGCGTGGCCGCGAGCTGATCCCTCGACCGGTCCACAACACCACCCGATCGAGTGAGCGCCGGTGCACCCGTACGCGCCGGCGCCTCGGTCCAGCCTCCGCGGCCGTCCGCCGCGACCCCACCATCGAACATACTCTGAGCAGCGGCTTCCATGTCTGCACCTCTCGCCGTCCGGCGGGCGCGCGGCCGCGGCACCCGCGACGGTGCCCAGTACCCCGCGCGGCGGCCGGCTATTCACCGAGGAGCGCCGTGACCTGGACGGCCAGGTTTTGATTCGGGACGACGGGTACTCGGCTGCGTCACAAGCTGTGGCGTCGGTGGCGCAGACGTGAGGGAACCATGTCCGTGAGAATCATCGTCCTGGGTTTCGTGCTCGGCCCGGCCGCGGTGCTGGCCGCGCTCGGCCTGCTCGGCTACTGGCGCAAGCACTGCGGCTTCCGCGCGGAGTACCGGCGGCTGGTCGAGTCGACTCCGACCGTGCGGCCCGACCGGGTGTACCGCAGCCGCGGGGAGCAGGACCTCTTCCCGGCCGACGCCCCGGTCGACGGCTGGGACTGTACCGGGATCCGGGCGCCCATCGAGCTGCCCGCGTCCGACCACGAGTACTACGAGACGTGCTGGACGCACATAATCGGCACCTTCGAGGAGTCGCCCGGCGCGGCCCTCGACCTCGCCGGGCACCTGACCGCGAACCTGCTGCTCAACCGCGGCATCGCGGACGCCGGCAGCGAGCGGCCCGGCGAGCTGCCGGCGCAGTGGAGGTTCCCGACCGCCGAGGGATATCGGGTGGCCCAGCACATCGTGGAGGCCTCCCGGGTGATCGACCTGCCGACGCAGGAGCTGTCCAAGGCGCTGATGCTGTACCGGGCGCTGTTCGAGGAGGTCCTCGCCGCGCCGACGTCGCCGGCCTCGCCGTCCTCGACGACTGACGCCCAGCTGTGATGTCCGGGGTCCGCGTGCAGACCGCTGCATCGGACCCGAGAGCGGAGGAGAGCGAATCGCGGGAGCTGACGATGCGAACGGCTGAGCACTCGTACCAGGTCCGGCTGCGGCCGGTCAGCACTGCGCCGCGCACCGCGCGCGACGTCCTCGCGGCGATGTGCGTCGCCTGGGACGCGCCGGGATTCCTCGAGGCCGGCCGGCTCGTGCTCAGCGAGCTGGTCAGCAACGCCGTGGTCCACAACGGCGCGCAGTCGGCCCAGTCCGGCCCGGACGCCGGGCCGGCGGTCGGCCTGGAGCTGAGCCTTCGCGGCGGCGAACTGCTCATGCGCGTGCACGACGACGGGCCGGAACTGCCCCGGATGGCCGCGCCGCCGCGGGGCGCCGCAGGGGGCCACGGACTCGGCATCGTGAGCAGGCTGACGGAGTCCTGGGGCGTCGACATCGACCCGCGCGGCGGCGGCAAGACCGTGTGGTGCGTGCTGCGCGAGCACCCGGACCGGTCCGGCGCGCCGTCGTCCGCCCACCAGGGCTGAGGCCGTCCGCAGTCGGCGCGACCGGCAAGCCCCCGCGGCATCGCAGACGCCGAGGCCGCTGGTATCCTGCGCCGGAAATCTGTGTTCTGACAGGTGCTGCACCTGTCCGCCGAGTGCTTCGTCAGGATCTCTCAGTGCGCAGATTTCCGGCGGAGTATGCCGAGGGACCGGGACGCGCTGGAGGAAACGTCGATGGACGAGTCTGGCCCCGCTGCTGCTGCAATCGGGGCGGCGGGCACGGCCGAAGCCACATCGACGCAGCGGGCCCCCGCGTTGCGTCCCGACCGGATACCTGTGCCGGTGTGGGTCATCGCCGCCGTGTTCGTGGCGCTGGAACTCGTGCTGAGCGGCCGGTACGGATTCATGCAGGACGAGCTGTACTTCGTCGAAGCGGGGCGCCACCTGGCGTTCGGCTATGTGGACCAGCCGCCGCTGATGCCGCTGGTCGACCGGATCATGGACCTGCTGTTCGGCGTGACGCCGACCGCGGTGCGGGTCGTCCCGGCGCTGGCGGGCGGGGCCGTGGTGGTGCTCGCGGCCGGGTTCGCGGCGCTGTTCGGCGCGGGCCGGCTCGGCCGGGTCGCCGCCGCGCTGCTGACCGCGTGCTCTGCGACCCTGCTCAGCGCCGACCACCTCGGCAACACGACGCCGCTGGACCTGCTGACCTGGCCGGCGGTTGCGCTGTGCGTGGCGGTGGCACTGTTGCGCGACCGGCCGCGCTGGTGGCTGGGCGGCGGCGTCGCCGCGGGCATCGGGCTCGAGAACGACAACCTGATGCTCCTGCTGCTGATCTGCCTCGCCTTGGGCATCCTGGCCTCGGAGCACCGTCCCGTCCTGCGGACGCCGTGGCCGTGGCTTGGCGCGGCGATCGCAGCGGTCCTGTGGGCGCCGAACGTCGTGTGGCAGGCCGCGCATGGCTGGCCGCAGCTGACCATGGCCTCCGCGCTGCACCGGCAGAACAGCTCCGTGGCCGACTACATCAGCGGCCTGCCGGTCCAGCTGCTGTCCCTGGGCGGCCTGCTGGCCTTCCCGCTGGCCGTCGCCGGCTTCGTCGTGCTCTGGCGGCGGCCGCAGCTGCGGTTCCTGGCGGTCGCGACCACGCTGATCGTCGTCTACGTGGTGGCCTGGGTGCCGGGCAAGAGTTACTACAGCTTCGGAATGGCTCCCGCGTTGCTGGCTGCCGGAGCGGTGGCAGCCGAGGGCTGGATCGCCCGCGCCCGCCGGCCGCGGCTTCGGACCGCGGTCGTAGTCGCCGCGCCGTTGGTGGGCTGCCTCGTGCTGATGCCGCTCGACCTTCCGCTGGTGCCCGTGACGGACGTGCACAGCCTGCCGTCGAGCTCTCAGCGCCTCTCCAACGTCGGCGACACCGTCGGCTGGCCGCAGTTCGCCAGCGCGGTCGCCGCGCAGGACGCGGCGCTGGCGCAGGCGGGCCAGCCGCCCACGTCGATATTCACCGGGGCCTACGGGGAAGCCGGTGCGCTCGATGCCCTCGGCTCCGGGTACCGCCTGCCGCCGGTGCTGTCCGGCCACAACGCCTACTGGATGTGGGGACCGGGCCAGGCGTCCGACCAGACGGTGCTGGTGGTGGACGCGCTCGGGCAGCTGAAGCCCTACTTCGCCAACTGCCGGCTGCTGGCCTCCTTCAACCCGCCGTACGGCGTGCAGAACGACTGGACGGACCTGCAGATCGGCGTCTGCACCGGCCCGGTGGCGGGGTGGAACGCGATCTGGCCGCACCTGAAGCACTACGACTGACGCGGCGCAGCCACGTATCAGTTCACTGTGACTGCCGCGCGGCGCGGGAACGGACCGGTCGGAGCCGTCGGGGGAACTGTCGATCTTCTTGCGCGACAAGAGAATCCGGGCTACCGCACCGCATGAAATCGGCCGTTCGGGTAACTGCGGTGCCATGGCTGACTATGTCCCGCGAGGATCCGCTGGCCGCTTCATCGCCGCGATCGGCGTCGTCCTCGCCGTCATCATCGTGATGCACATCATCTTCGTGCTGGTGGGCGCGAACCCCGGGAACTCCATCGTGAGCACCGACGCGACCTGGGCTAGCTACCTGGCCGCGTGGTTCAAGGATCTGTTCACCCCGTCGAACTACAAGCTCGCCGTGGTGCTGAACTACGGTCTGGCGGCCGTCTTCTTCATCGTGGTCGGCAGGCTGCTCGGCGGGCTGATCAGCCGGGCGTGACCGAAGACGGCACGGCGCGGGCGACAGAACGGCGGGAGCGCGGCCCC
>DASYAE010000252.1:0-40697 GCA_036501535.1 Actinocrinis sp.
CGGTCGCCGCGCTCGCGGAACAGCGCGAGTGCCCGGTCCAGCCGCTCGGCAGCCTGCTGATACCGCTCGCCGAGCAGGTCGGCCAGGCCGAGGTTGCCCAGCGCGCGGATCTGGCCGTCGCGGTCGCCGCTCGCCCGGGACGAGGCCAGCGCCTGCAGGAAGTGGTCGGCCGCCGCCTTGTACCGGCCGCGCCGCCATTCGAGCACGCCGAGGTTGCTCGACGCGGCGGCCTGCGCCTGCGCGTCGCCGGTCTCGTCCGCGGCGCGGCGGGCGTATTCGTGGATGTACGCGGCTTCGGGCAGGCGCCCGCTGATGTCCAAATGCCGGAAGAGTGTCAGCGCCAGCCGGGTGGCGTGCGTGGGCCAGCCGTGCCCGGCCGCGTGCCTGACGGCGGCGACCAGGTTGGGCAGCTCGACTTCCAGCCACGCCCGCGCCGCCGCCTCGTCCGGCATCGGCACGGCCGTACCGGCCGGCGGCGGCTCGGCGTGCGGCAGCCGGTCGGCCTCGGCCGGGTACAGGACGGCCATCGCCGCCACAGCCGCGTGAAGGTAGAGGTCGAACAGCCGGGTCAGCGCCGCCCGCGGCTGCAGCTCGTCCGGCTCGGCGGCGGCCAGCTCCCGGGCGTAGGCGCGTAAGAGGTCGTGCATGGTGTAGCGCGCCGCGCCGCCGTCCGCCTGGATCAGGTGCGCCTGCGCGAGCCGGCCGAGCAGCCGGTCCGCCTGCTGCGCGTCGGTTCCGTCGAGCGCGGCGGCTGCGTGCCGCTCGAGATCAGGACCCGGATGCAGGCCGGCGAGCCGGAACGCGCGCGCCGCGCCGGGCTCCAGATGCCGGTAGGACCAGGAGAGCACCGGCCGGACCGCCGCGCGCGGATCGCCGCCGGCGTCGAGCAGGTCCAGCCGCCGCCCCCGGTCGGCCAGCTCGCCGACCAGCGCGTCGAGCGCGTCGTCCGGCCGGGTGACGGCCAGCTCGGCGGCGATCCGCAGCGCCAGCGGAAGCCCGCAGCACTGGCCGGCCAGCGTGCGCGCGGCTTCCGGCGCCGCGTCGGCCCGGGGCCCGATCAGCGTCTGCAGCAGCGCGACCGCTTCGGTCGGCGGCAGCGTGTCGAGGTCCAGCCGCACCGCGCCGTCCCGGACCACCAGCCCGGCGAGGCTGTCGCGGCTGGTCACCAGCGCCACGCAGCCGTCCGCGCCCGGAAGCAGCGGCCTGACCTGCTCGGCGTCGTGCGCGTTGTCCAGTAGGACCAGCATCCGCCGACCTGCCAGAAGGCTGCGATACTGGGCGGCGCGCTGCTGCTCGTCCGGCCCGATCTCCGGGCCGGGCACGCCGAGCGCGCGCAGGAAGCCGGCCAGCGCGACGGTCGCGGGCAGGGGCAGCTCGGCGTCGTATCCGCGCAGGTCGACATACAGCTGGCCGTCCGGGAACCGGTCGGCGGCGGCGCGCGCCCAGTGGACGGCGAGCGCCGTCTTGCCGACCCCGGCCGTGCCGCGGATCGCCGAGATCACCACCGCGCCGCCGGCCGCGTCCGCCGGGCCGGGCTCGCCGGCCAGCCGGGTCAGCGCGTCCAGTTCGGCCTGCCGGCCGGTGAAGTGCCGCACTGCGGCGGGCAGCTGGCGCGGCACCGGCGCGGCGGGCGCGGCTGCTGCGACTGCTGAGGCGGTCTCGCGGCCCTCTCCGGCCGGCGCGGCCAGCTCCTCGTCCCCGGCCAGCACGCGCTCCTGAAGCCGCCTCAGCTGCGGCCCCGGTTCGATGCCCAGCTCGTCCACCAGCGTCCGCCGGGCGCGCTGATAGGCCTCGAGCGCCTCGGCCTGCCGCCCGGCGCGGGCCAGCGCCAGCATCAGCTGGGCGTGGAACCGCTCCGCAGCGGGTGCTGCGCCGTCAGGCTCCTGAGCTCCGGGACGAGCCGGTCGTGCCGGCCCAGCCGCAGCCCGGCCTCGGCGCGGTCCTCGAGCGCCTGCAGGCGCAGCTGCTCGACCCGGGGCGCGAACCGCTCGCGCAGCGCCTGCGAGGGCACGTCGAGCAGCGGCTCGCCGCGCCACAGCCCCAGCGCCTCCTCCAGCAGCTCTTCAGCCCGCTGCCACGCCTGGACCCGCAGCGCGTCGGCGCCCTCGCGGCACAGGGATTCGAAGCCCAGCACGTCCAGCTCGTCCTCGGCGAGCCGGCACAGGTAGCCCGGGTCCCGGGTCATGATGCGCGCCGCGATGTTCGGGCCCACAGCCAGGCGCGCCGCATCACGTAGGAGCGCACCGTGCGCGCGGCGCCGGCCGGCGGCGCCGCGTCCCACACCGCCTCGGCCAGCTCGTCGACCTGGACCGGCCGGTTCGCCCACACCAGCAGCGCGGCCAGCAGCGTGCGCTGCCGGGTCGCCGTGACCCGGACCTCTTGCCCCGCGTCGTCGGCGGCCAGCAGCGGTCCGAGGATTCCCAGCCTCACCGCGCCTCCCTGCACGCCGCGCGGAGGCATCGCTGCCGCGCCACCGGAACGTAGCCGAAACGCCACACTCCGAGGTAAGAGTAGTGAAGCGCGCCTTCTTGACAACAGCCTGAACCCGCGCAGGCCGCCGAGCAGTCAGTGCGCTCCCGGCCCCCGCCCGTCCGGCAGTGCGATGAGTCCGGCGTTCGTCGCGGTGAATCCGCAGGCCTGGAAGTAGAACGCGGTCAGGTGGTCTTCGAAGTCGACGTGCAGCCATTCGCATCCGGCCGCGCCGGCGTGCTCCACGGCAGCGGCGATCAGCCCGGTGCCGATCCCCCGGTGCCGCGCCGCCCCCGAGACCATCGTGTCGAGGATGAAGGCGTGCACCCCGCCGTCCCAGGCGACGTTCACAAATCCCACCAGCGAGTCGCCCGACCGGGCGCACACCCACCCGAGACTGTGCCGATACACCTGGGTGTGCCAGTCGATCTCGAGGTGAGGGTGTTCGAAGCCCTCCGCGTGCAGCGCGTTGACCGCTTGGTTCGCGAACTCGCCGCGCCATTCGTAGGTGATCGTCACGCCATGATTCTCCCGCAGCGCGTGGGGCGTTGACGGCGCGCCGGCCGATGCCATCCTGAGTCTGTGCCGGCCGCAGCGCGGCGGTCCGGCGGAACTGCTTACGGAGGCGCCATGGCCGCGACGACCGCAACCACCCACTCGGACGTGCTCATCGTGGGCGCCGGCCTCTCGGGCGTCGGCGCGGCCTGTTGGCTGCAGAACGAGGCGCCCGGCACGAGCTTCGCGATCGTCGAGGCGCGCGGCGCCAGCGGCGGCACCTGGGACCTGTTCCGCTACCCGGGCGTGCGCTCGGACTCGGACATGTTCACCCTCGGATACGCGTTCCGGCCGTGGAAGGAGGCCGAGGCGATCGCCGACGGTGACGACATCCTGCGCTACGTGCGGGAGACCTCGGCCGCGTACGACGTCGATCGGCACATCACCTACCACGCCCGGGTCACGCGGGCCGACTGGTCCGGCGGGAGCCGCCGGTGGACGGTCACCGTCGAGGACGCCGAGACCGGCGAGCAGGCGACGCGCACATGCGGGTTCTTATATCTGTGCTCGGGCTACTACCGCTACGACGAGGGCTACACGCCGGACTGGCCCGGCCTCGACGACTACGCCGGCACCGTGGTCCACCCCCAGCACTGGCCCGCCGACCTCGACGTGACCGGCAAGCGCGTCATCGTCGTCGGCAGCGGCGCGACCGCGGTCACGCTGGTCCCCGCGCTGGCGCGCACCGCCGCGCACGTGACCATGCTGCAACGCTCGCCGTCGTTCGTCCTGTCGCTGCCCTCGCGCGACGTCGTCGCGGAGTTGCTGCGCAAGGTGCTGTCCGAGCGGCAGGCCTATGCCGCCGTGCGGTGGAAGAACGTGAAGATCGCGACAGGGCTCTACACCGTCTGCCGCAAGTACCCGGCCCTGGCGCGCTCCGTGCTGCGCCGCGGCGTCGCCGGCCGCCTTCCGGACGACTACGACGTGGTGACCCACTTCACGCCGGCATACGAACCCTGGGACCAGCGCATGTGCTTCGTCCCGGACGGCGACCTCTTCCGCGCGATCGGCTCCGGCACGGCCGACGTGGTCACCGACCACATCGAGGCCTTCACCGCGACCGGCGTGCGGCTGCGCTCCGGCGCGAGCCTTGACGCCGACGTCGTCGTCGCCGCGACCGGCCTCAACCTGATGCCGATGGGCGGCGTGGAGCTGTCCGTCGACGGCGAGCCGGTCAAGGTGCCCGAGCGCGTCGTGTACAAGGGCATGATGCTCGACGGCGTGCCCAACATGGCCTTCGCGATCGGCTACACGAACGCGCCGTGGACGCTTAAAGTCGACCTCGTCTCCGGGTACCTATGCAGGCTGCTGACCTTCATGATGCGGGGCGGCTACGCGACCGTCACCCCGCGGCTGCCCGCCGAGGCGATGAGCACGAGCTCGTACATCGAGATGAAGTCGGGCTACTTCGAGCGCGCCCGCGAATCCCTGCCGCTGCAGGGGGACCGCGCGCCGTGGCGGCTGCGCCAGCACTACCGGAAGGACTCGGCGCTCTACCGGGGCCGGATCGACGGGGACGGGCTGGAGTTCGGCTGAGCCCGGCCCCTCGGGCCCGGCCCGCGCCCCGCCCGACCGGAATTCAGTGCACGAACTCAGCGCACGAATTCCGCGGTCGCGGTCGCGGTGCCCGGCTCGATCTCGGTGAATCCGGCGTCGTGCACGGTCGGAAGGCCGCGGCCGGCGAGCCCGGCCCACCGGGCCGGCGACGCGGTGCGCACCGCGAGCGGGAAGCCCTGCGCGGCCCACGCCGCCGCCCGCTGCGGCGGCAGGGCCCACCAGCCGAGCTGTGCGGCGTGCCCGGCCTGCGCCATCGCCTTCCCTGCGGTCATCACGACCTTCGGGTTCAGCCACACCACCGGCACGCCGGGCTCTGCGGCCGGCGGCGGCGCGCTGTCCCCGAAATCGGTGCCGGACACCTGAAGCCGCGCCAGGTCTTTCGGCCAGCCGTTCAACGGGATCGGCGGATACACGCGCACCTGCGCCGTCCGCCCGGTCACCGTGATGCCGGGCAACGCCGCCGCGCGCGTCCACTCCGCGCCGCGCGCCCGCCGCACGACCTTGCGGATCCGCGCGTCCTGCCACGCCGCCACCGCCTCGGCCCACTCCCCGTCTCCCGCGCTGCGCTCGTCCGACAGCAGGATCAGCACTGCGCGCGCCGCCGTCTCCAACGCATCGGTGCGCTCCGGCGGGGCGTCCCGCTCCAGCCGCACCACCAGTGGAAGGACGAATTGCGGCCGCGCGTCGCGCAGCTGCGCGACGGCGTCGGCGGCGTCGGCCGCGCCCGGGAGTTCATCGGTGTGCATGCGGCCAAGTCTTCCGCATCGGCATTGACATCGGATGTATCGTGAGCGTTGTTTGCTGGAAACAGGAAATCTCCCCACCAACTTCGGGCGCTGACCAGTATTCATCCCATGAATCGACGCCTTGATCACTCTGCGCGCCCCACGCTTTCGCGCCTTCTCATGTCGCCCTCGCCTGACGAAGGATCTCTCGTGAACCTCCGACGCCGTCATTTCCGCTTACTCGCCGCGGCCGGTGCGCTCGCCGCCGCCGTCCCGATGCTCTCCGTCGCCCCCGGCGCCGCGCCCCAAGCCTTCGCCGACACCCTCACCACCGCGTGGCACGACGGCGCGTTCGCCGAGGACGCTGCCGGCATCGTCGGCCGCTCCGACATCGTGATCCAGCAGCCGAACGTGAGCGACGCGCAGTCGCTGCCGCTGGGCAACGGCTCGCTGGGCGTGGCCGCCTGGGCCGCGAACGGCTTCACCGCGCAGCTCAACCGCAGCGACACCATGCCGGACCGGCTCTCGCCCGGCCAGGTCGAGATACCCGGCCTGTCCGCCATGACCGCCGCATCCGACTTCAGCGGCACGCTCGACCTCTACAACGGGGTGCTCGAGGAGTCCGGCGGCGGGATCGCGATGAAGGCCTGGGTCCCGGCGGGCAAGGACGAACTCGTCATCGACGTCACCGGCGCCGCGCCGAACGCCGCCGAGACCGCGGACCTGCACCTGTGGAACGGCCGCACGCCGACCGCGGCGGCCTCCGGCGGCATCGGCAGCCTCTCCCAGACCTGGGTCGACAACACGCAGACCGGCAACTCCGGCCAGACCTTCGGCGCGATGTCCGCGATCACCGCGAGCGGCAAGGACGCGACCGCCTCCGTGGTGAGCCCGGCCTCGGTGCAGGTCGCGTTCACGACCAGCGCGACCGGCGCGTTCCGGGTCGTGGTCGCGGCGCCGTCGTGGAAGGGGGGCGACGCGCAGGCCGCGGCGGCCAAGCTGATCGGACCGGACGCGCTGCTGCCGGGCCCGCTGCTGCTGGCCGAGCAGGCGCACTGGTGGAACGGCTACTGGGCGAAGGCCGGGCTGGTCGAGATGAACTCCTCCGACGGCACGGCTCAGTACATGGAGAACCTGCGCGACATCTACCTCTACACCGAGGCCGCGAGCATGAAGTCCGGCACGTATCCGGGCAGCCAGGCCGGCGTCGCCGACATGTTCGCCTACGACCAGGACCAGCAGGACTGGTACCCGGCCGGCTACTGGCTGTGGAACCTGCGCGGGCAGATCTCGGCGAACCTGTCGAGCGGAAACTACGCGCTCAACATCCCGGTCTTCGACATGTATCTCAATGATCTGCCGGCGATCGAGGCGTGGACGAAGGCGGAGATGGGCGGCCTGCCCGGCGCCTGCATCCCGGAGACGATGCGGTTCGACGGCAATGGTTACTACAACGGCGGCGACGACACCCAGAACGCCTCCTGCGCCACCGCCTCCAGCCCGTCCTACAACGCCGAGGACATCACCAGCGGCGCGGAGCTGGCCATGTGGATCTGGCAGCAGTACCAGGACGCCGGAAGCATCAGCTTCCTGCGGAAGTACTACCCGCTGCTGGAGCAGACCTCGATCTTCCTGCTGGCCTACCAGCAGGCCGGCCCGGACGGGTTCCTGCACGGCACCGCCAACGCGCACGAGACCCAGTGGGCGGTGACCGACCCGACGACGGACATCGCCGCGGACCAGGCGCTCTTCCCGGCGGTGGTGAGCGCCGCCGCGCTGCTGCACAAGGACTCGTCCCTCGCCGCACAGCTGAAGACCGCCTTGACCGAGATCGAGCCGTACGCGCGCACGGACGAGGCGACCAGGCAGCAGCTGCTCAACCCGCAGCCCACCTCGGCCTCGGCCGTCGCGTCGCTCGATGCGCAGGGCACCGACGTGATCGCCGACTCGTATCAGCCCTCGGCCACGCTGCGCAACAGCGAGAACATCGGCCTGGAGCCGCTCTGGCCGTGGGCCGTGGTCGGCGACAACTCCACGGTTGGCGGGGACGATCTCACCGCGTTGGAGGACCGCACCTACGCCGATCGACCCAACCGGATCGCCAACGACTGGAGCTTCGACGCGGTCGACGCGGCCCGGCTCGACCTGCCCGACCAGGTCCAGTCCGACATGACCGCGATCGCCGAGAAGTACCAGGCCTACATCGACGGCATGGGCAACGTGTTCGGCAGCTCGCCGGGCGACGAGCCCTACATCGAGCTGTCCTCGACCACTGCCACCGCCGCCGACGAGGCCCTGGCGACCGACTACGACGGCACCCTGCGCTTCGCCCCGGCCTGGCCCTCGGACTGGGACGTCTCAGGCACCGTCTACATCCAGGGCGGCTCGAAGGTCGACGTCCAGGTGCAGGGCGGCACGATCACCACGGCCGCGATCCAGGCCGGCAGCACCGGCGCCCTCACCGTGCGCAGCCCGTGGTCCGGCCGGCAGGTCGAGGTCGTCAACGGGCGCACCGGGGCCGTCGTGGTCCGGCCGACCACCGCCGCGACCTTCAAGGTCCCGGTCCGCGCCGGGCAGTCCTACCTGGTCGAGCAGGCCTCCTCGCCGACCACCGCGCTGCCGTTCGCCCCGGTGACCGGCACGCGGGCGACCGACCCGAAGAAGCTGGGCAAGCAGCAGATCGGCCTCGGCCCGGCGGTCCACTACGCGAACCTCGCCGCCTCGTTCAACGACGTCGGCATCACCGCGGACGACGACACCGCGCCGGGCAACTTCGACGGCGGCGGCAGCGCCAGCTTCTCCGAGACCGCGCTGACCGACGCCGGCGCGGGACCCGGCGCCGCGCTCACCTCGTCAGGGATCAGCTTCACCGTCCCCGGCGCGGCCGCCGGCACCGACGACAACACGGTCGCCGAAGGCCAGATCATCGAGCTGGCCGGCGCGGGCACCGGGGCGAACCTGGGCTTCCTGGTCTCGGCCAGCTACGGCCCGGCGACCGGAACCGGCACCATCACCTACACCGACGGCACCACGCAGAGCTTCACGCTCACCTCGCCGGACTGGTTCTCCACGACCCCGCCGAGCGGCGGCGCGCTCGCCGTCAGCTCCGCCTACCAGAACCGCGCGGGCAACACGACCTACGACGGCAGCGCCAACATCTTCTCCGAGACGGTCCCGCTCGCCTCGGGCAAGACCGCGGCCTCGGTCACGCTGCCGGCCGGCGGCGGGCTGGCCGCCGGGACCCCGGCCCTGCACGTCTTCGCGATCGCGGAGGGGTGACGGCCGGCCGGTGACAGCAGTCGCGCCGCGCTAACTTGATCGGTAGCGCGGCGCGAATGCTGTGTGCGGTCTTTGGCCGCTTATTTG
Organism: Actinocrinis sp.; assembly: GCA_036501535.1. GTDB lineage: Bacteria > Actinomycetota > Actinomycetes > Streptomycetales > Catenulisporaceae > DASYAE01. The sequence continues at coordinate 8,673 of DASYAE010000252.1, forward strand.
CGGCGTGCCCGCCAGAGGCTCCAGGGCAGCACGAGAACGACGCCGACCGGCATGATCCACCAGGCGGGCACGGACGTGCGGCTCACGCCGTAGGTCACCGCGAGGGCGACGACCACGCTGGCCGCGACCCGCCAGTCGTCGCCGACCACGAAGTCGTACCAGAATGCTCCAAAGGCGCGCAGGCGCCCGGTCAGCGTACGCATATCAGTGTCCCACCGTTCCCTGTGCTTGTACCCTGTGCCTGTAATGCGTGCTGTTCTCAGTGCTCGACCGGGTCGAGCGCCGCCGTCGGCGCCCCGGCCGGCGCGGCCCCCGCCCCCGGGCCGCCCTGCGTGCGCAGCACGGCGGTCAGGGCGATCGCGAAGACCGCCACCACCGGCACGATCACCAGCAGCGCCGCGTCCGAGCCGGGCCAGTGCGCCTGCGCGCCCTCGCCGCCCCAGAAGACGCCGAAGGAGGTCAGCATCACCCCGACGGCGAACTTCATCGTGTTCTCCGGAACCTTCGCCAGCGGCGCCTTGACCGCGAACCCGGCGGCGACCACCACGGCGGCGGCGCACAGGGCCGCGACCGCCGCGAGCGGCACGTCGTGGTCGTTCGCGCCGAAGGTCAGCACGATGAAGACCACTTCGAGCCCTTCGAGCAGCACGCCCTTGAAGGAGAGGGTGAACGAGTACCAGTCCGGCACCGCCCCGCGCCGCTGCGCCTCGGCGGTGCGCGCCTTCTCCAACTGCCGGGCGAAGATCGCGTCCTCGTCGTGCAGGTCCTTGTGGCCGCTGGCCCGCAGCACCGCCTTGCGCAGCCACTGCAGGCCGAACACCAGCAGCAGGCCGCCGACGAGCAGCCGCAGCGCGTCGAGCGGGATCGCGGTGAGCGCCGGGCCGAGCGCCGCGGTGATCACCGCCAGCGCGGCGAGGGCGGCCACGACGCCGTAGCCCGCCGACCGCCAGCTGCGCGCCGTGCCCGCCGCCAGCACGATCGTGACCGCCTCGACCGCCTCGACCGCGCAGGCCAGGAACACCGCGGCGAACAGGGCACCGCCGGTACCCGTCATTTGCGCACCCCTTGTTGCTCGACGGCCGCCCCGGCAGCCGGAGAGGCCGTAACAGCTGTTACTTCACCATCATAACGCGCCGCCCTGTTTTCGGCAGCGGGGAAGGCCTCGGCGGCGGGGAAGGCGATGCACCCCTCTGGGTCGAGGGCCAGGTGCACCCGGCTGCCGCGGGTGCGCGCCCGCGCCGCGAAGACCGACGTCAGAGTGCTGTTGTCGCAGGCGATGACGTGGTCGTACCCTCGGCCGCGGTAGGCCACGTCGACGACCGTCCCGTCGATCTCGCCGAGTTCGCACGCCGACTCGGGCGGCCCCTGCTCCGGGCCCGCGGCGAAACCGGTCGCGGCCGGCCGGATCAGCAGGCGCACCTCGTCCCCGCCGACCAGCGGGCCCAGCGCGCGGGCGCGCAGCCGCCAGGCCCCCGCCCCGGCGCCGATCTCGGCGAACCCGTCCCGCACGGTGCGCACCGTCCCGCGCAGCTCGCCGCTCAGCCCGGTGAAGCGCGCCACGAACGGGGTGGCCGGCTTCCGGTACAGCGTCTCGGGATCGGCCAGCTGGACCAGCCGGCCCCGGTCGAGCACGCCGATCACGTCGGCCAGCGCGAAGGCCTCGGCCTGGTCGTGCGTGATGTAGACGGCTGTCGCGCCGGACTCGCGGGTCAGCGTGGAGATCTCCACCCGCAGCCGCTCGCGCAGGTCGGTGTCGAGGTTCGACAGGGGCTCGTCGAACAGCAGCAGGCCGGGCCGCGCCACGACCGCGCGGGCCAGCGCGACCCGCTGCTGCTGGCCGCCGGACAGCTCGTGCGGGTAACGCCCCGCCAGCTCGGCCAGCCCGACCCGGTCGAGCGATTCGAGGACCCGCGCCCGCGCCTGATCCGGCGCCAGTTTCCGCCGCCGCAGTGCGTAGCCGACGTTGTCCGCCGCCGTCAGATGCGGCCACAGCGCATAGTCCTGGAACACCATCGCCAGGTCGCGCCGCTCCGGCGGCACGTGCCGGCGCCGCTCGTCCACGCACCGGTCCGCGATGTGGATCTCGCCCTCGTCCAGCCGCTCGATCCCGGCCAGCGCGCGCACCAGCGTGGTCTTGCCCGAGCCGGACGGCCCGAGCAGCACGAGGAACCGCCCGGCCTCGACCTCCAGGTCGACGCCGTCGAGCGCGCGCACCCGGCCGAAGCTCTTGCCCGCCCCGGCCACCCGGACCGGGTGGCCGCCGCGGTCGTCCAGCCGGGCCGTCGCACGGTCGCGTCCGGGTTGGACCGGCGCGCTCACGCGGCCCGCCCCAGCCGCCGCCAGCCGGCCGGCGCGGCCAGCTGGAAGATCCCCCAGACCAGCCCGATCACGGCCAGCGCGGCCAGCACCGCCAGCACCTCCATCGCGGTTCCGCCTCCGTAGTCGTAGTTGGACAGCGCCTTCTCGATGCCGACCGAGACCGGCACGTCGTCCGGCGGATAGAGCAGCTGCGAGACCGGCAGCTCCAGCAGGGTCGCGCCGAAGGTCAGCGACCAGCACGCCAGCAACGGCCGGGCCAGCAGCGGCAGCATGACGCGCAGCCAGGACCCCGCGTTGGTCGAGCCGTGCGCGCGGGCCGCCTCGCGCAGCGACTCCTGCACCTGCCCCACGCTGCCGAACAGCACCCGCGAGGCCGGCGGCAGCGCGGTGGCGATGTAGGCCAGCACGAGCAGAGTCGTGGTCTCATACAGGTGGATGCCCAGGTCGTTGGTCAGCGGGAGGTTGTAGGTGAATATGTATCCGGCCGCGAACACGATGCCGGGCAGCGCCACCGCCGTGATCAGCAGCAGGTCGAGCAGCCGGGCCACGGTCCGGCCGCGCCGCGAGGTCAGCAGCCGGGCCACGGCCAGGGCGAGCGCCGCGGTCGCCGTGGCGGTGATCAGGGCCAGCGTGCCGGAGTAGAGCAGCGGCTGGTAGAGCTGCGGGCTGGTCAGGGCCCGGTGATAGTTGGCCAGGCTGAAGTCCGCGCCGCCCATCAGCGTGCCCAGACCGTTGATCAGCGAGGCGGAGACCGCGCCGAAGGCCGGCACGCCCAGGCACAGCACCAGCAGCACGCTCAGGGCGCTGACGTAACCGGCCGCGGCCCGGCGGGTCATCGCGCGCGGCCGGGCCGGGCGGGTGCGCCCGCCGAGCACCCGGTAGCTGCGCCCGCGCAGCGCCCGGTTCTGCGCCAGCAGCGCCAGCCCGGCCATCGCCAGCAGCACCCAGCCGATCGCGGCGGCCACCGGGAACTGCACCGGGAAGTTGTCCACCGCGTTGTAGAGCTCGAAGGTGGCCACCGGGAAGTGCGCGTCGTTGGCCAGCGTGGCGGCCACCCCGAAGTCGCTGATCGACTCGGCGAACACGATGGCCAGCGCGGACCAGACCGCCGGTGCGAGCAGCGCCAGCGCGGTGCGCGCCGCGGCCGCCCGCCCGCCGCCGTGCACCCGCACCGCGGCCTCGAACTCCTCGCCGAGGCCGCGCAGCCCGGCCGCGATCGCCAGGTAGGCGAACGGGATCCCCTTGACCGTCAGCACCCCGATGACGCCCACCGGGCCGAACAGCAGGCTGCGCGCGGCGCTGTCCGGGATGTGCAGGAGGTCGAACACGCCGGCCGGCTCGAGCAGCCGCTCCCAGCCCAGGGCGATCAGGTACGAGGGCACCAGCAGCAGCGCGAACATCGAGCCGGACCACAGCCGCCGCCCCGGGATCCGGGTGCGCTGGACCGCCCAGGCCACGCCCGCCCCGATGGCCGCCGAGGCGAGCGCCGCGCTCGCGCCGACCACCAGGGAGTCCAGCACTCCTTGCAGCGTCGGGCCGGACAGCGCCTGCTGGAACCCGGAGAGGGTGAACCACTCGGGGCCCTGGTCGAACAGTCGAGGGCTGATCGCGACCAGCAGGAACAGCAGGATCGGCAGCAGCAGCATGGCCGCGATCAGGAGCCAGAAGACGGCGATGGGCGCCGCGCGCACGATGCGCGCGGCGCTCAGGCTGCCCGCCCGGCCCGCGACCGTGCGGCGCGGCACGGTCGCGGGGGCGGGGACGGTCGTCGTGGAAGGCATCAGTGTGCGACTACTTGACGTTGTCGTCGAACCAGGTGTTGACCTGGTTCTCCTGCGGCCCCCAGAAGTACGCGTCGATCATCTGGTAGGAGGTCGGCATCGGGCCGATCGCGGCGACCGGGTCGATGCCCGGCACGATCGGCCAGTACAGCGAGTCGCCGGTCGGGTCGCCGGTCTGCATCACGTGCTGCCCGGCGGGGGAGAGCACGTACTTGACGAACTTCTGCGCCTCCGCCTGCTCGGCGGCGGAGACGTGCTTGTCGATGCCGATGACGCCGGGCAGCAGCGTGGTCGTGCCGAGGTAGACGACCTTCGGGTCGTAGCCGGCGCTCTTCGTCGCCGTGGCCACCTCGCCGGCCGCCGCAGAGCTCTGAATCAGGCCGTAGTCGATCTGGCCGGTCTCCAGCGCGTGCAGGGTGTCGCCGTTGGTCGGGTGGATCTGCAGGCCGTTCGCCTTGAGCTGGGAGAGGTACTGCTCGCCGTCGGCGACGCCCTTGCCCTGCCCGCCGAGCTGGTTCATCAGGCCCGCGATGAGCGGGAAGGTCGGACCGGACTGCGAGGGGTCGTTCATCCCGATCTCGTTCTTGTACTGCGGCGAGAGCAGGTCCTGCCAGGTCTTCGGCACCGAGCTGACCTTGGCGGCGTTGTAGACCAGCGCGGGCACCGCGGTGGTGCTCACCGGCATGTATGAGTGGTCGTACGGGATGAGCATGGACCCGGCGGGGGTCAGCGTGATCCCCGGGTCGTAGTCGAGCAGCTGGCCCTGCCGGTCGAGCGCGGCGAACGCGGTGTTGCCGTCGACCCACAGCAGGCTCCACTGCGGATTGTTCTTCTCCGCCGCGATCTTGGCCAGCAGCGGCCCGGTGCTGTCGTCGTCGAGCGAGACCGGGATGCCGGTCGCCTTGGTGAAGGCTTTGGTCACCGCGGAGTCGTAGCCCTGCGAGGAGTACACCACCAGCGGCACGGTCCCGGAGGACCCTGACGAGGCCGAGGCGCTGCTGCTGCACGCCGTGGCGGCGCAGCCGAGCAGGGCGGCCGCGGCGGCGAGCCCCGCCGCCCGCCGCCGATTCCAGACATCCATCGAGGTCTCCAGCAGTCGATACGAAAGAAAAATAACGGCTGTTACGGATCCTTGGTGACGCACTTGGCGGCCCGATGGTGGCGGTGTGGCCGCGCGGTGAACAACGGGCCTACGGCTGGAGGCGGGACCCGTGGGGCGTGCGGGCAGGTCGGGCAGGGCGAAGAGCGAGAAGAGCGAGGCGGGTCGCTGAGGCGGGTCCCAGCGCTCTAGTCAGGGAGCTGATGCAGCGCGAAGAGCCCGCCGACGGCGGGGCGGCCGCGCCGCTCGTCGTCGTTCTCGATGTACTCGTCCAGCACGGCGAGGATGCGCCGCTCGAGCTCGGTGACATCCTCCGGGTTCAGGTGCAGCACGAAGCGGTCCCAGATGCGCACCGACTCGGGGCCGCCTTCCTGCAGCTCCTGCTGGAACGCCTCGATCGGCGCGAACCGCTCGGCCGGCTCGGCGTCGTTGAGCGGCCCGTCGAGCCACCACGTGTCGACGACCGCGCGGTAGGGCTTCTCCAGCGCTCCGCTCTCGCCGGTGCGCACGGGCGCCTGGTCCAACAGCCCGGCCTCCACCAGCTGGCGCACGTGGTAGAGCACTGTGCCCGGGTCCTTGCCCAGCCGCTCGGCCAGCTGCTTGTTCGTCAGCTCGCCCTCCCGGCACAGCCGCAGGATGCGCAGCCGCAGCGGGTGGCCCAGCGCTTTGGTCTCGCGGACGGTCGCCGGGCGTCGGTGCATGCCTCCAGGATAGACGATTGGTGGAGCTTTCTCATATCGATTGAGTTTTACCCATCGATGTGTAATGCTCGATCTATGGCCGATGCGAGAACCCCGGCTAGCGCCGCGGACCGGGCCGGCGCCGGCACGACACAGCCGAAGACGCCGGTGCCGACCCAGGCATCAGCGCGAACACCGAAACCGGCACCGACACCGGAGCCGGTGCCGAGACCAGCACTGGGCCGCGACTATTGGCGGCTGTGGTCCGCCGACGGAGTCTCGAATCTGGCCGACGGCACCCTCAAGGTCGCGCTGCCGCTCGTCGCGATCGGCTACACCCGGTCGCCCGCCCTGATCGCAGGCCTCTCCTTCGCGTTCACGCTGCCCTGGCTGCTGTTCGCGCTGCCCGCCGGGGCCCTGGTCGACCGGATCGACCGACGCCGCGCCATGCTCCGCGCGAACTCCGTGCGGGCCGCGGCCGTCGCAGGGCTCGTCCTCGTCGTGCTGGCCGGGGCGGGCTCGGTGTGGGCGCTCTATGTGGTTGCGCTGTGCGTCGGCACCGCGGAGACGGTGTACGACACCGCGGCGCAGTCGATGGTTCCGCGGATCGTGCCCCGGGAACTGCTCTCCCGCGCCAACGGCCGGCTGTTCGCGGTCGAGCTCGCGGCGAACGAGTTCGTCGGCCCGCCGCTGGCCGGGCTGCTCGTGGCGGTCGGCGTGATCGTCTCGCTCACCACGCCGCTGGGCCTGTGGGCGGTAGCCCTGGCCGCGATGCTCCTGCTGCGCGGCAACTTCCAAGCGCAGCGCACCGAGCGCACGACGCTGCGCGCCGACATCGCGGAGGGCCTGCGCTTCGTCTGGCACAACAGGCTGCTGCGAACCCTCTCCGCGATGACCGGTGCGCACAAGCTGTTGGGTGCCGTGGTCATGCCGGGCGGCAGCGCGCAGACGCTGCCGTGCTGCGCGTCGCCGTTGGCCGTCGAGCACAGCAGGTGGATGGCCGGCGGCGGGTAGGTCTTCGCCGACGCCGGGCCGGCGGCCATCCCCACCGCCAGCGCGGCCATGCCCGCTGCGCCCGCGAACGTGAGTGCCGCTTTCGATAGCCGTCTCACCAGGATTCTCCTTCGGCCAGCCGTGCAGGTCTGGACACGAAGACGAGGCCGGCGTGCCGCGGTCAGAACACCCCCCGGCCGACCAGACCGATCCTCGCCCCCCGGAACGGAGTCCGAGCGGATCCGGTTCACCAGTTGGTGGAAACCTACGAAAAACAGTGATCGAAATGCCCGCTGGATCTTCGTCCTCTGGCTTACCGATCACCTCCGGGAGTCGTGGAACGGACCCCGATCAGGCCTTGAACGGGTGTTTCCGCATACATAAGGAGGAGTTCACCACCGTGTCATCACCGGATGTTGCGCGCCTCGTATGAGGAAACTGAGTCCCGGAGTTGAGCCAGCATCCTGTTGCGCCTGTAGTTCATGCGCGAGTCCGAATCTGCGGACACTTCGAAACGTCTGGAGGTCATGATCCGATCGCCGGCGGGAACGTCGCCGGTTCCGGTCATGGACGGCCTCTTATCGGCTGCCTCACCCGCCCGATATCGTGAGGTGTCGATCGACAGGTGCTGATCGCCTCGCAGCGACCGCGACGGGAGTGGCCATGGCGCAAGCCGCCGACCGCGGCAGCGATCCCGGTCCGGACGAGGACGCGCTGCGGCCTTCGGTCCGCGTGCCGCTTGCCGTGATCGCGCGGGAGTGGGGCCGGATCGGCGTCACCGGATTCGGCGGCCCGCCCGCGCACATCGCGTTGCTGCGGCGCCTGTGCGTGCAGCGGCGCGCGTGGATCCCGGCCGACGAGTTCGAGGACGCGATCGCGACCGTCAGCCTGTTGCCCGGCCCCGCCTCCACCCAGTTGGCGATCTGGTGCGGGTGGCGGCTGCGCGGTCGGACCGGCGCACTCGTCGCAGGATTCTGCTTCATTGTTCCCGGACTGGTCGTCATCCTGGCGCTGTCCGCGGTCTTCCTGGCCAAGCACCCGCCGGACTGGATCCTGGGCGCGGCGGCCGGCGCGGGCAGCGCGGTCCCGGCCGTCGCCGTGCACGCGGCCGCGGGCTTGGCACCGGCCAGCTGGAAGCGCATCCGCAACGGCGCCGGGACTAACGCCGCCGCCGGGACCACCGCCGCCGCTGAGCACATCACCGCCAGCCCCGGCCGTCCCGCCGCGCAGACCGGCTCGCGGTCTCGGCGCGCCGCCTCGGGCCGGTGGATCGCCTACGCGCTGATCGGCGGGACGGCCGCCGCGACGCTCGGCCCCTACCTCGTGCTGTTCCTGCTCTTCTGCGGCCTGATCGAGATCGCCGTACGCGTGCGATCCGCGGCCTTACTGCGAACCCTGCTTCCGCTCGGCCTGCCGACCGCGGCCGCCGCCGCGCTCGCCGCCGCCCCCGGAGGCATTGGCGCCGTCGCGTGGATAGCGTTCAAAGTCGGCGCCCTGTCCTATGGCGGCGGGTTCGTCATCATCCCGCTGATGCAGCACGACGCGGTCAATGCATACCACTGGCTCTCCAACGCGCAGTTCCTCGACGCGGTCGCGCTCGGCCAGGTCACGCCCGGCCCGGTCGTGCTGACCGTCGGCGTGGTCGGCTACGCGGCCGCCGGTCCGGCCGGCGCACTGCTCGCCGTGCTGATCGCCTTCAGCCCGTCGTTCCTGTTCGTGCTGCTCGGCGGCCGCCACTTCGATCGGCTGCGCGGCAGCGACCGGATCCAGGCCTTCCTGACCGGCGCCGGGCCCGCGGTGATCGGCGCGATCGCCGGGGCCGCGATCCCGCTCGCCCTCGCCCTGGGCCACGGCTGGCAGTATCCGCTGCTGGCCGCCGCAGGCGTGTGGCTGCTCGCCGCGCGCCGCGGCGTCGTCTCCGCCCTCTTACTCGCCGCGGCCTGCGGGCTGGTCGCGTCGCTGGCCGGACTGCCGGTGGGATAGGCGCGGGCGGCCGGGGGCGCGGCGCGCTCGCCTTAGTGGTGCCAGGAACTGGAGAGGTGCACCGTGGCCAGCGCCAGGACGGCTCCGGCCCCGAGCGCCAGCCCCGCCACCGACCAGCGCAGCCCCCGCCCTCCGACGGCCACGGCCACCCGGCCGCCTCGCGTCGGCTTCAGATCCGCGCCCACCAGCCGCGGCAGCCGCCACAGATATGCGAGCACGTGGATGGTCATCGCCCCGGCCCACAGGATGAAGAATCCCTTGTGCAGCAACAGCAGCGAGAATCCGAAGTAGGCCTTCGGGTAACCCTCGACGCCGAGGGCGACCCCGGTCGCGAACACGCCGATCGTGGTGAGCATGACGATCGGACCGAGCAGGCGCAGCAGCGGCTGCGGCGGCCCCTTGCGTACGTACTCGCGATCGCGCGTGTAGTACTGGAAGAAGCGGTAGACCGTCGAGCAGCACTTCAAGCAGACCGGCCCGAGCAGCAGGAACCCGAACAAGTAGTGCCAGTACAGCAGCCGGCCGATCCGCAGGATCGTGACGCCCTCGATCGCGAACAGCGCCAGCAGGATCGTGCCGGTGATCGCGGTGAGCCGCTCGTTGCCCTCGGGGCCGCCGTACGCCGAGCGGGCGTGGTGCGTGGCCCGGCTCGAGGCGCGGGTTTCGATCGGCACGTGCGGGCGTCCTCTCGGGTTCGGGGCCGCTGGCCGCCCCAGCCTCGCCGACCGTCCCTCCGGAATCGGCAAGGAACTCGTTCAGATCCGGTTAGGGCGGCCGGTTGTGGCGAAGCTGTTGCACTGCCGCGCGATCCGAGTCAGCGGCTTGGCACGGCGTACTGTGGTGCGCGTGACGGCGACGGTCCACGGTTCCGAAAGTCCGCTGCGCGTGCTTGTCGTCGAGGGCGACGCCGGCATCCGGCTGCGGCCGGAGGCCTGAGCGGCGATGGCTCGCCGGATCGCCCTGGTGGTGGCCGCTCTGATCGCCGCGCTGCTCGTGCTCACCGTGGTGCCGCTGGGCCTGGCGATCACGGCGAACGAGCGCGCCTCGTTCCGCTTCGGCGCGCAGTCCGCCGCGCACGACGTGTCCGCGCAGGCCGAGGAATACCTCTCCGACCACGATCCGGCCGTCGCGATGGACAGGTCCCTGAGCAACGTCGCAGCGCTCGGAGACTGCGCCGCGGTGTTCAGCCTGACCGGCGCGATCATCGCGGCCACGCCCTGCACCGCGGCTTCCGGCCCGGCCGCGCGCGCAATGCTGGCCGGCGCGCAGGTCGGCGGCGACGACGCGGTGGCCGAGGCGGGCGGATGGCTGCGCGTCGCCGTGGCGGTCGGCGACGACGGCAACCTGTCCGGCACCGTGGTCTTCGCGCGGTCCACCGATCCGCTCGACGACCGGATCGCCGCGCTGTGGGGCTGGCTGACCATCAGCGGTCTGGGAATCCTGGTCCTCGGCGTGGCGCTGGCCCTGTGGCTCGCGCGGTGGGTCGCCCGGCCGCTGCACGGCCTGCGTGCGACGGCGGCCGAGCTCGGAGAGGGCGCGCTCGCCGCGCGGGCCCCGGTCGGCCTCGGGCCGCCGGAGGTGCGCGAGCTGGCCGAGGCGTTCAACCGCATGGCCGAGCGCACCGAGACGCTGGTCCAGGGCCATCAGGCCTGGATGGCCGACGTCTCGCACCAGCTGCGCACGCCGCTGACCGCGCTGCGGCTGCGGCTGGACGTGCTGGCCGAGGAGACCCGCGGTGAGACGGCGGCGGAGCTGGCCGGCGTGCAGGAGGAGATCGGCCGGTTCTCCAGGCTGGTCGACGGGCTGCTCGCGGTCGCCCGCGCTGAGGCGGCGGTGCCGCGTCCGCAGGCGATCCGCACCAGCGATGTGGTCGCCGAGCGGATCGCCGCCTGGGAGCCGGTGGCCCGCGAGCGGCGCGTCGCGCTGCGCGCAGAGCCCGATTCCGCCGCGCCGCAGGCTTATCTCGGGCCCGGCGACCTGGAGCAGATCCTCGACAACCTCCTGGCCAACGCGCTCGAGGCGGTCCCGGACGGCGGCTGGGTCACGGTCGCCGTCGCGGCGGAGCAACGCAACCGGGTGTCCGTGCGCGTCGTCGACGACGGCCCGGGGATGGGCGAGGCGGCCAAAGCGGCGGCGTTCCACCGCTTCGGCCGCCCGGACGCCCGCGGCAACGGGCTCGGCCTGGCGATCGTGCACCGGCTGGCCACGGCCAACGGCGGCACGGTCGGCCTCGAGGACACCCCAGACGGGGGCCTGACGGTGATCCTCAGCCTTCCGACAGCCCGCTGATATCCGCCGGCGCCGGGGACGGGAGCCCGGCGGCGCCCGGACTCCCGCCCGGCCCGGTCAGCTGGTGGGGAAGTCGAAGTAGTGCAGGCTCACGTACGGCGGATTGCCGCCCGCGCCGGAGGAGAGCTCCAGGTAGACGTTGTGCGTCCCGGTCACCCTGCTGATGTTCGCCGGGACCGTCTCCCAGCTCGACCAGCCGCCGGTGTTGGCCACCGCGAAGCTGCCGATCGGGCTGTTGGTCGGACTGTCGAGCACCACCTCGACCAGGCCGCTGACCCCACCGGCCGCTCCGGAGGCGACCCTGGCGTCGAACTGACTGGACCCTCCTGATCCGAAGTTGACGTTCTTGTATTCCAGCCAGTCGCCGTTGGCCAGCTGCTCGGCCTGGTTCGAGTCCACCCCGGCCGGATCCGCGTCGGTGGTGCTGCCGAACGTGATCGCGCCCTGCGACGCGCCGTCGCAGTCCGCGGAGATGTTCGAGGTCGCGGTGGTCGTGCAGCTGGTGCCGCCGCCTCCGCCGCTGGACGTGCTCGGCGACGCGCTGGCGGAGGCGCTGGCCGACGCGCTGGCCGAGGCGGACGGCGAGGAGGTGGTGCCGCTGCTCGTCTCGTACGCCGCCACGTAGCCGACGCTCATCGACGCGCCCGAGCTGGTCGCGCCGCTCGGCGAGGTGCAGCCGCAGATCGCGTTCGGGTACGCGCCGCCGATGGCCAGGTCGAGGATGAAGAAGAAGCCGTGGTCCACCGCGGCCTGCCAGGTCGAGGCGCCGACCTGGGACTCGTTCACCGTCTCGTAAGCGTTTCCGTTGAGATACCAGGTGATCGACTCGGCGCTGGTGTTCGTCCGGTTCACGATCACGCTGTAGGTGTTGTACGAGGTCTGGCAGCCGGAGCAGGCCTGCAGGCCGCTGCTGATGCCGGTGGTCTCGTTGCACGGGCCGCCCGGGTCGACGCCGCAGTGCAGCGTGCCCGAGTGCTCGCTCAGGGCATTGACGTCCTCCATGATGTCGATCTCGCCGGCGGACGGCCAGTTCGAGCAGTCCATGGTGCCGGAGGTGCCGGCGCCCGAGCCGCGGAAGCCGGCGCCGAGCATCCAGAAGGCGGGCCAGTAGCCGACGCCGGAGGCCGGGTTCGGCTGCTCGACGGAGGCGGAGACCTCCAGCTCGCCGCCGGCCGGCGCGGCGAAGTTGTCCGAGACCGTCTCGAGCCGGCCGGAGGTCCAGGCGCCGCCCGAGTCGACCGCGGTGATCTTCAGGTGGCCGGAACCGTCTTCCGCGACGTTGGCGGTGGAGCTGGTCTCGGACTCGACCTCGCCGGTGCCCCAGTTGCCGGTGCAGCCGGTGCCGTTGTACTGGGTGCCCTGGTCGTAGGTCCAGGAGGAGTCGGCGCCGCTGTTGGCCGCGCCGGAGAACGAGTCGCTGAAGACGGTGCTCCAGCCGGACGGCGCGGGCGGGACCGTGGTGGCCGAGGCTGCGGTCGGCAGCAGCACCGCGGCGGCGAACCCGGCGGCCGACGCGAACGCGGCGAGCGCCGCGATCATGCCGCGCGAGCGGACCGGGCGCTTGAAGCGGGGCGAGCGCGGGGGGCGCTTCGGGGGAGGGGGCGTGGGCACGGTGGGTTGGACGGGAGGCATAAGGGCTCCGAACTGCAGGGGATCGCGACGGTGCGGATCCCGGGGGCTTTCGGTCCGTCTCGGTGGTACGCGGTGCGGCGCCGCGCCGCGCCGGTCGCGCGGGTGGCCCGGTGGTGCGATGGCGCGTCGGATCCGGCTGGATCAGAGGGTTGACCACGAGCGCGACCGGCGGGCGCGGGCTTGCCGGGGTGTAACAGGATGTTGCGTTTGTGGTGCGTGGGGCTGTGCCGACTGCATGGGGCTTGCATGGGTGCTTACTTGCATGGGCATGGTGCGTTCCGGATCCGCGCGAGTGCGGCGCGCGGATCCGGCGGCCAACCGGAAACGTTTCCGTAGGCGCTGACGGAAGTATGGGAAGCGGACCGGCGCGCGTCAATGCCCCTTTCACGGGCGGCCCGGAATTCTTTGCGCCGCGCCGGTCCCTGTGCTGTGCTGACCGGGCGAAGCGCGCGGGGCGCGAGGCGAAGAGGCGAGAGGACCGCGGATGGCCGGAATCAGGGACCTGGCACGGGAGTGCGGCGTGTCGGTGGCCACGGTCTCCCGCGCGCTCAACGGGCAGCCGCAGGTGAGCGTCGAGACCAGGCGGCAGATCCAGGAGGCGGCGCGCCGGATCGGCTACCGGCCCAGCCACTCGGCCCGGGCCCTGGTGCGCGGCCGCTCCGACGCGGTCGGGCTGCTCTGGGACAGCGGCTACGAGGCGTCCGGCCGGCGCCACCCGTTCCTCATGTCGGTGCTCGTCGGCGTCAAGCGGGCCCTGGGCGACCTGGACCGGCACCTGCTGCTGCTCAATGCCGCCGACCACAACGCGGAGGACAACGCGTTCCTCAACGCGGCACTGGAGCACCAGCTCGACGGCGTGATCCTCATGGGCATCGACGAGCGCCGCCCGGCCGCCCGCGCGCTCTACGACTCAGGGCTGCCCTGCGTCGCCTTCGACCTCCCGATCACCGGCCGCCACACGACGTACGTCACGTCCGACAACGCCGCCGGGGCGGTCGAGGCGGTGCACTACCTGCACCGGCTCGGCCATCGCAGGGCGGCCACGATCACCGGCCCGGCCGACTCGCTGCCGGCGCTGCAGCGCCTGGCGGGCTTCCAGGCGACGGTCCACGCCCTCGGCATGGAGACCCGGCCGGAGTACGTCCAGACCGGGGACTTCTTCCTGGGCAGCGGTTACGCGGCGGGCTGCCGCCTGGCGGCGCTGACGGACCGCCCGACGGCGGTGTTCGTCGCCGGCGACGAGATGGCGATCGGCGTGATGCACGCCTTCGCCGACGCGGGCATCGACGTGCCGCGCGACGTGTCCGTGATCGGCTTCGACGACATCGAGGCGGCCAGCCTCGTGCGCCCGGGGCTGACCACGATCGCCCAGGACCCGATCGCCCTCGGCGCGGCCGCCGTCGAGGCGCTGCTCGCGCTCGTCGACGCGGAGTCGCCGGCCGACCCGGACGAGCTCGCCGTCCAGGACGCCCGCCTGCCCCGCACCGTCCCGATCAGGCTGGTCGAACGCGGCTCCTGCGCGCCCCCGCGGCCGGCGTGGGAGGCCGCGGCGCGCGAAGGCGGCCGGCGCCGCTCGTCCCCTGATATAGAGCGCCTGCCCGGTTGAGCTGTGATGTGCTGTGATGTGCTGTGATGTGCCACCGCGAGCCGTGAAAAGCATGGTGAGGATGCCCCCTGCGGCATCGACCGATGCGGCGGACGGCATGGCGGACGCGGCCGACGTGCCGTCCTGATGCTCCGCCCAGCACGGGTCTTGTGAAGGCCGCGCTCTGGCAGTACTGTTCCGGCAGCCGCGACCGGAAACGTTTACGAAAACCCTTCGCGAACACGACTCACGAACACCGTTCACGACCACGACCACGGCCCCGCCGCCCGCCTCCGGGCGCGCGGCGGGCGCCGGATCGCATGGACCGGTGGCGGCGGGCGACCCTCAAGCCCTCAGACCAGACATGGCGAACCGGTGGGAAAGGCGGGCACGTGCAGCACGAGATGGACACCAGGGCACTGGGGGAGCCGGTGCTCGAGATCGAGGACTTCTGCGTCGAGTACGGGCAGGGCCGAAGCGCGGTGCGCGCGGTCTGCGATGCGAATCTGACCCTGCACCGAGGCGAGATGCTGGGACTGGCCGGGGAGAGCGGCGCGGGCAAATCAACCCTCGCCTATGGCGCGACCCGGCTGCTGCGCGCGCCCGGCGTCACCACCCGCGGCCGGGTGATCTTCCACCACCGCGGTTCGTCCGCCCCGTCCGCGCCCTCGAGGCCGGTCGACCTGCTGCGCGTCGACATGTCGCGGTCGGCGCCGGTGCCGTGGTCGTCGCAGCCCGCTGTCGTGCTGCAGAGCGCGGTGGCCTCGCTGAACCCGATGGCCCGGATCGGGAGCCAGTTCGACGACGTGCTGCGCCTGCACCGGCCGTACCTCTTCCCGGACGAGCGGCGCGAGCGCGCGGCGGAGATGCTGCGCCTCGTCGGAGTCTCCGAAGACCGGCGGCTGTTCTACCCGCACGAGCTGCCCGGCCCGGTCCGCCAGCGGGTGACGATCGCGCTGGCGCTGATCCTGGAGCCGCAGGTGGTCATCATGGACGAGCCGACCACGGCGCTCGACGTGCTGACCCAGCGGGAGATCCTCGAGGAGCTGGCCGCCCTGCGGGCCCGGCTCGGTTTCGCAGTGGTCTTCATCACGCACGACTTCTCGCCGCTGCTGGAGCTGACCGACTCGATCGCGATCATGTACGCGGGCCGCATCGTCGAGTACGCGGCGGCGCAGGACCTGTTCCGCGCCCCGCGCCACCCGTACAGCCACCGCCTGCTCAACTCGTACCTCGCGCTGAACGGCGACCGGCTGCGGGCCGGCGGCGCGGGTCCGGCGGCGCGGCCGCGCACCGCGCTGACCGGCTGCGCCTTCCGCCCGCGCTGCCCGCACGCGATGGAGCGCTGCCGCACCGGCCGCCCGCCGCTGGAGCCGCCCGCCGGATCCGACCGGGACCGCGCGGTGGCCTGCTGGCTCCACGACGGCGCCGAGAGCATCCCCGAATCGCTCGCCCGGCCCGAGCCGCACCCGGCCGGTTAGGGCCGCCGATCCGCCGCTGAAGCCTCGTTCGGCGCCGGGACCGGGGCCGGGCCGTGCCCGCGCCTGAACACCATCAGGGTGCGCATGAAGGTGATCACCACGGTGCCGTCCGGCTTGTAGCCCACCGTGCGCACGCGCACGATCCCGGCCTCCGGGTGCGACCGGCTCTCCCGCGTGAAGAGCACTGTGGACTGGGAGTAGATCGTGTCGCCCTCGAAGACCGGCGCGGGCAGCCGCACCTCGTCCCAGCCCAGATTCGCGAACACGTGCCGGCTCACGTCGGTGACGGACTGCCCGGTGACCAGCGCGAGGGTGAACGTCGAGTCGACCAGCGGCCGGCCCCACGTGGTCTGCGCCGCGTAGTGCGCGTCGAAGTGCAGCGGGGAGGAGTTCTGGGTCAGCAGCGTCATCCAGCTGTTGTCGGTGGCCGTGATCGTGCGGCCGAGCGGGTGCCGATAGACGTCGCCGACGGTGAAGTCCTCGAAATAGCGGCCGTTCCAGCCCGGGACCAGGCGCTCCGGTGCGCCGTCGGCTCCGTCTGCCGGCTCCGCAGCGTCCATCCGTGCCTCCTCGTGCTCGTGGATCGCGGCCCTCTGATTCAGGTTATTGATTCTATCCGGGGCCCGACGCATGCGTGTACGCTGACACACGGGGCCGCCTGGTTCGGGCGGGCATGCACGTGATCGAATACCACGTGACCGGGGAGGACATCATGTCTTTGATCAGTCTGCGCATCCGACCGTGGGCCAGGCGGGGCCGCAACGTCGGCGCGGTGGTCGCGCTGGCCTGCGCGGCGCTGGCCGGGACCGGCGCCGGGACCGGGACGGCGGCCTCGTACCAGCTGCCGGTCGACACCGCCTCGACCCCCGACCCCGGCGTCCTGCTCTACCAGGGCAACTTCTATGCGTTCAGCACCGGCGGCTTCGGCCTGTGGGAGTCGACCGCGCCGATCGCCGCCGGCCCGTGGACCAAGGTGGACGACAGCGCGTCCACCGGCAACGCCGTCGGCGACGTCATGGTGCACTCGAACCTCCCGTCCTGGATCGACCAGGGCGCCGGGATCTGGGCCCCCGACATGGTCCAGACCTCGACCGGCGAATTCGTGGTCTACTTCGCCGCGCAGCTGGCCGGCATCCCAGCCTCCAACCCGCCGGGCGACGACGCCAAGCCGGCCGGCGGCTCGCGCTGCATCGGCTCGGCCGAGTCCGGCTCGCCGACCGGGCCGTTCACCGTCGATCAGAACCCTGTGGTCTGCCTGACCGGCTACGGCGCGGCCGACGGCATGACCGGCGACCCGGCCGGCCGCGTGCTCGGCGAGGGCGTCATCGACCCCGATCCGGCGTACGTGACGATCAGCGGCGCGCAGGAGCTGTTCCTGCTCTACAAGACCCAGGCCGGCAACGGCGACTCGACGATCCGCATGGCGCGCCTCGCGGTCGCCGACGGCACGTCAGTGCTCGGCGACAGCCATCAGCTGCTCTCCGCCATCCCGACCGGCTCGGGCGGGTCCTACGTCTTCGGCGACACGATCGAGGCGCCGACGCTGGTGCAGAACGGCAGCTGGTTCGTCCTGCTGGTCGCCCACGGCAACTACGGCGAATGCAGCTACTCGACCGAGTGGTTCAAGTCCCAGCACATCTGGGCCTGGACCAACGACGGCGGCGGCACGCTGCTCGACGCGTCGAGCACCGCCGGACTGTGCGGCCCCGGCAGCGCCGACATCAGCGGCTCGGAGGTGTCCGGCCAGTACCGGCTGTTCTTCCACGGCTGGGTCGAGAACGGGACCGACGGCGTCCCGGCCTCCTCGTCGAGCGGCGCGACCCGCGAGATGTACGCGGACGTGCTCACCTTCGGCTCGGACGGCTACACCCCGGGCGTCTCGCCGCTCGCGCCCGCCTCGTGATCCGGGCTCGGCGCACGGGCCCCGGCGACTGAAGCCGCCGCCGCGGCCGCAGCGATGGTGACCAGGGCACCGAGCATCAGCGCTGCGGCCTCGCCGGGCGCGAGCGTGTGCGTCTGCGTTCCCAGCGTCGCGGCCGCGACCGGCACGCCGAGCTGCGAAGAGGCCAGCACGCCGAGGGGGAGCGGCTGGCCGGTCGCCCGCATCGCCGCGTGCACCGCGACCGCGGCCGCGCCCAGCGCCAGCCCCAGCAGGATGAACGAGGGGTGGCGGCCGAGCTGGCGCAGGTCGAGCGAGGCGCCGAGCCAGAGGAAGAACAGCGGGCCGAAGAACCCCTCGGTGATCCCGAACAGCTGCCGGGCCAGCCGGCGCGGCTCGCCCACCCCGGCCACCGCGAGCCCGACGCAGAACCCGGCCAGCATGATCGAGACGTGCGTCTCGGTGGCCAGCGCGGCCAGGGCGAACAGCACCGCCAGGCTGAAGCGCAGTTCGAGGGCGAACTCGCGCTGCTCGGACAGGCGGTGCACCCGCCGTCGCAGCCCGCTGCTCTCGACGCGCCGCAGCGCGAGGTAGAACACCGCGGCGCAGCCGATCACGGCGAGGGCGCCGAGCGCCGCGCGCACCGCGTGGGCCGGCTCGACGACCAGCGGGACCGCCACGATGCAGGCGGTGTCCGCGATCGCGACCTGCGGCAGCAGCGAGAGCACGGCCGGCCCGCCGAGCCGCGCCCCGTCGACGATCGGCAGGATCAGCGCCGCCGACGACGAGGCGATCAGCACCGTGTACAGCGCGGTGTGGCCGGTCCCGAACGCCCGGGACAGCAGAAAGGCCGGAACGAGTGCGGCCACTGCGACGGCGGCCGCCCGCCCGGATCCCGCGCGCAGGCCCTCGGCCAGGCGCGGGTCGCGCACCGGCACGTGCGATCCGGCGACGAACATCACCAGCGCGAAGCCGATGTCGGCCAGGAAGCCGAACACCGGATCGTCCGCGTGCAGATACCCGACGACGGTGGGCCCGAGCACGACCCCCGCGGCCAGCTCGCCGACCACGACCGGCACGTGCCCGCGGCGCGGCAGCGCGAGCAGCGGCCCCACGAGCGCGGCCAGCGAGATCACCGCCAGCATGCCGAAGCTCATCGGCGCCGCACCTCGCTTCCGGTCGATCGGGCTGCTCTTGCGGCAGATCGGATTCCGAGGATGGTACCCGCCATCGCAGAATGATCCGGTTGGGATGGATCCGAACCGCGCGGGCCGGGTAGCCTGGGTGCAGGCAGGAGCGCCTGCCGCACTCCGAGCCGTCGCGGCCCGCGCCCGCGGCGGCGGTGAGGACAAGGGCCGCCGGTTCGCGCCGTCGATGAGTTCGGTCACTGCTGAGCCAGGCGATCGGGGCGCGGGGCGGGATCGCCGCGAAGGACGATGGCGTGACTGACGACAGCGCGTTCAAGAAGCAGGTCAGGGCCCGGATGGCCGAGACCGGGGAGAAGTACACCGCGGCCCGCCGCGAGGTCGCCGCCGGGCGTGGCGCGGACCGGCCGCCGGCGGTGCTGCGGGTGTATCTGAACCCGCAGGTGGATCTGGAGCTCACCGCCGAGGCCGGCCGGGCGTACGCCGCGGCCGACGAGCAGGGCCGTCGGGAGATGGCGGCCCGGCTGCTGGCCGACCGGATCGGGTCGGCCGGGTTCGAGGCGGCCGGGATCGGCACCGGCTCGGCGATCGTGCCGGACCCGGAGCCGCCGGCCGGGCCGGAAGCGGCGCAGGACGCTGCGATCCGCGGCGTCGTGCAGCGCAGCGTCGACCGGGCGGTCGGGGTGTCGGCGGTGGAGGTCGGCCGAAGCGCGGACCTGCTGCGGGTCGACGTCCGCGCCGCCCGCCCGGTCTTGCTGGCCGGCCCGCGCGGCGCGGAGGCCGACCGGCTGCGCGGCGAACTGGAGGAGCTGATTGGCAGCCGGGTGCGGCTGAATCTCTGGCAGGCGGCTGACGCTGTGCCTGACACAGTGCCTGACACTGCGCCTGAGACAGCGCCTGACGCAGTACCTAACCCCGTGCAGGAGACAGGAGGCGCCCGATGACGCCGCGGCGCTGACTGCTGCGGGGCCGGCTCGGCGTGGCAACGCGATCACGCCGGGCCGGCCTACCCGGCAGCCCGCGCCTGGCGCTCGCTCAGATCCGCGACCCACACACAATCGTCACACTAGTATGCGCGCCGTACTACGCGGCGCGCTATAGTGAGCGGCGAAGTAGACGTGGCAAGGCGGACGACGGAACGAGGGGCGCCGATGGTCGACGATCTGGGGCGGTGGGCGGAGCCGGGACTGCTGGTCCTGGCGAGCCTGGCCGGGGGCGAGAAGCACGGCTATGCGATCACGCAGGATGTCGCGGAGCAGACCGGGATCAGCCTGGGACCCGGGACCCTCTACGCGGTGATCGCGCGGTTGGAGGACAGCGGCCTTATCGAGGCGCTGCCGGTTGATGGGCGGCGGCGGCCATACCGCCTCACGTCCGCGGGCGCGGCGGCGTTGAACGCGCAGGCGGTGCGTATGCGCGACCTGGCCGCCTTGAGCCTCGCCCGCCTACGGCCTGGCACTGCCTTATGAATCGGCACAGCCCTATGAACTGCGACCCGCTGCTGGTGCGCCTGCTGCTGGCCTGTTACCCGGTCTCGTGGCGGCGGCGGTACGGCGATGAATACGCCGACCTGATGACCCGTTCGTTCCACGCGACCGGGCGCGTCCGCCGCGTCGGCCAGATCAGTGACATCCTGCGCGGCGCGCTCGACGCCCGCATTCACCCGAAGGGCAGAGGCATGGCAGACCGTTCCACCCCGATGACCGTCGCCGTCTGGGCGACCGGCCTGTTCACCGTCGCGGGCTGCGGCCTGGCGAAGATGAGGGACGACGCGACGCTGATCGCGGCGCAGAACCAGCACGCCGCGATCGGCTGGTCGTTCGACCTGGTGCCCGTCACCGCGGGCATCGCGCTGCTCGCCCTGATCATCGCGGCGTTTCCGGCCGGCCTGGCCATGCTGCGGGAACCCGGTCTGCGGTCACTGCGGCTGCTGGTCATCCCGCTGCTCGCCTGCGCCGCGTGGTATGCGGGCGTCCGCCTGGCGCTGCACTTCGCCGGCGGCCGAGGCGCGCAGACGGGAGTGAATCCGACCGCAGCCGCCCTGGTGACCGCGGGCGCCGTGATCGTCGTCGGCCTGATCGCGTGGACCGCCGCCGCCGTGCTGCGGCGCGTGCCGGCCGGCCTCCCGCCGCGCGGGCGCAGCGCCGCGCTCGCGGTCTTGGCGCTCGGCATGGCGGCCACGACGGCGGCCTGCCTGGCCTGGGGCATCGCCGTGCACGACACGGATCCGGCCGAATACTCCGTCGGCAACGACGGGCTGTTCGCCACCTCGTTCCTGCCCAGCTGGATCACGATCAGCGTGCTGATGGCGGCGGCGACCGCGCTCGCCGCCTGGGCGAGCCTGCGGGACCGCGGCGGCGCGGTGCAGGCCGCGGCCTAAGCAGACCTAGGCGAACAGGCCGTGGCGCGGGAAGATCTCGCGGCGCACGGCCAGTACGGCGCGGTCGACCGGGTCGGCGGGGTCGAAGCCGTCGTCCCAGGGCGCGGGGCTCGGCGTGCGGCCGTCGGTCATGCTCGCCGGAGCGCTCTGGCCGGTGCGCTCGAGCACGAAGGCGCGCCAGCCGTCCGGGGTCGCCCGGCCGGGGTCGATCGGCCGGTGCGCGGCCTCGGCCAGGGCATGGGTCCAGATCCTCGGTACGACCTCGACCAGCGCGTAGCCGCCCCCGCCGAGCAGCAGCCAGCGGCCGTCTGCGTGCTCGTGCGCGAGCCGGTGCAGCGCGGCGACGGCCGTGCGCTGGCCGTCGACCGACAGCTCGAGGTGCGCGAGCGGATCGAGGGCGTGGCTGTCGCAGCCGAGCTGGGTGACCAGGACCTGCGGGGCGAAGGCCTCGACCAGCGGCGGGACGACCGCGTGGAAGGCGCGCAGCCAGCCCTCGTCGCCGGTGTAGGGCGGCAGCGGCACGTTGACGCTGGCGCCCTCGGCGTGCGGTCCGCCGGACTCGGTCGGCAGGCCGGTCCCCGGGAACAGCGTCGCCGGATGCTGGTGCAGGCTGATCGTCAGGACCCTGGGGTCGTCGTAGAACGCCGCCTGCACGCCGTCGCCGTGGTGCACGTCGACGTCCACGTACGCGATGCGCTGCGCGCCGAGGTCGAGCAGCCGGGCGATGGCGATCGCGGCGTCGTTGTAGACGCAGAAGCCTGATGCGTGGTCGCGCATCGCGTGGTGCAGGCCGCCGGCGATGTTGGCCGCGTGCGGCGCCGCGCCGGACCAGACGGCCTCGGCCGCCGCGACGCTCGCGCCGACGACGCGGGCAGAGGCCTCGTGCATGCCGGGGAACAGCGGATTGTCCGGCGTGCCCAGGCCGAAGCGCAGCAGTTCGCGCGGCGGGGCCTGGTCCGCCTCGCGCACCGCGCGGATGTATGCGGGGTCGTGCACGAGTTCGAGCAGCGCGTCGCCGGCCGGCCCGGCCGGGACCAGGCTGACGTCGTCGGCGTCGAACAGGCCGAAGCCGCGGGCCAGCGCGACGGCCAACTCGACACGCACCGGCGCGAGCGGATGTCCGGGCCCGAAGTCGTAGCCGACCAGCGCCTCGTCCCAGGGGACCAGCAGGGTCGTGTCCACCGCGCGCCGCCTTCTGTCGTCCCGTCGAAGCAGGTTCGGTACCACTATGCCGTGGCCGGGCGCCTCTCGCGGTGCAGCAGGGCGAGCGTCTGCCGGGAGATCTCGGCCTCCTCGTCGGTGGGCACCACCAGGACCGGGATCCCGGCGCCCTCGGGCGAGACGAACCGCTCGTGCTGGTCAGACGCCTGGTTGCGGTGTCGGTCGACGGCGATTCCGAGCCGCTCGAGCCCGCCGAGCGCACCGGAGCGGACCGCGGCGTCGTGCTCGCCGACCCCGGCGGTGAAGACGATCGCGTCCGCCTCGCCGAGCGCGGCGAGGTAGGCGCCGACGTACTTGCGGATCCGGTAGCAGTACACGTCGAGGGCGAGCGCCGCCTGTTCGTGTCCTGCGTCGGCCAGCGAGTGCACGTCGCGCAGGTCGTTGCTGCCGGCCAGGCCGAGCAGGCCGCTCTCGTGGTTGAGCGCGTCGTCGACCCGGTCGGGCTCGAGCCCTGCGACGCGGTGCAGGTAGTCGGGCAGGGCGGGGTCGACGTCCCCGCTGCGGGTGCCCATGACCAGGCCCTCCAGCGGGGTCAGGCCCATGGAGGTGTCGATGCTGCGGCCGCGCTCGATCGCGCAGGCGCTGGCGCCGTTGCCCAGGTGCAGCACGATCAGGTTGACCTCGTCCGGGTCCCGGTCGAGCAGCGCGGCGGCGCGGCGCGAGACGTACTGGTACGAGATCCCGTGGAAGCCGTAGCGCCGCACGCCGTACTGCTCGCGCCAGGCCGCGGGGACCGCGTAGGTGGCGGCCCGGGCCGGCAGGGTGCGGTGGAACGCGGTGTCGAACACGGCGACCTGCGCCGCGTCCGGGAACATGCTGCGCGCGGTCTCGATCCCGGCGATGTTCGCCGGCAGGTGCAGCGGGGCGAGCGGGATCAGGCCCCGTAGTTCGTCGAGCACGCGGCCGCCGATCCGGACCGGCTCGGTGAACCGGTCGGCGCCGTGCACGATGCGGTGCCCGACGGCGGTGACCCGCGCGCCGCCGAGCGCCGGCTCCCCGTCCAGCGCGGCGCGCACCATGTCGGCGCCCTCGGCCCGCTCGGTGCCCCCGGACCCGACGACCTGCCCGCTCGCGGCGTCGAAGAGCCGGTATTTGACCGATGAGGACCCGGTGTTGAGCACCAGGATGTTCTCCGCTCGCACGATCGCCTCCGCGCAGTAGGTCAACCGCAATCTAGTCAATCGCCCGGCCTGACGAGGCGTCGAGTCCGCGCGCCGCGCGGTCCACCAAATGCACTAGTCCATCAGGCGAACAGCGCATGGCACGGCGGCGAAGTCGCGGACGGGGCGCGGCGCCGGGTCGCGTTCGGCCGAGCGGTCGGGGATGGTGGAGGTGCGTCCCCGCGGCGCCGCCGTGCCCGCAGGACGCGGTCGCCCGCGCCGGATCAGCCAGGGCCCTGAAACGAAGGATACGACCACGACGCCGGAAAGGCCCGCCAAGATGCCCGACACCGCCACGCCGGCCGGTCCGCTCTCCCGGGCCGAGCTGGATTCGATCGACGCCTATTGGCGCGCCGCGAACTATCTGTCGGTCGGTCAGATCTATTTGCTGGACAATCCGCTGTTGCGTGAGCCGTTGCGTAAGGAGCACGTCAAGGCGCGGTTGTTGGGCCATTGGGGGACCACCCCGGGGCTGAATCTGATCTATGCGCACATGAATCGTGCGATCAAAGCCCGCGATCTGGATGCGATCTATGTCGCAGGGCCCGGACACGGTGGTCCCGGCCTGGTGGCCAACACCTACCTGGAGGGGACCTACAGCGAGGTCTACCCGTCAATCGGCCGGGACGAGGCCGGGTTGCAAAAGCTGTTCCGCCAGTTCTCCTTCCCCGGTGGGATCCCGAGTCATGTCGCGCCGGAGACGCCCGGGTCGATTCACGAGGGCGGTGAGCTGGGTTATGCGCTTTCGCATGCGTTCGGCGCGGCGTTCGACAATCCGGATCTGACGGTGTGCTGCGTGGTCGGCGACGGTGAGTCGGAGACCGGGCCGATGGCCACCTCGTGGCACTCGAACAAGTTTCTGAATCCGGTGCGGGACGGCGCGGTGCTGCCGATCCTGCAGCTGAACGGCTTCAAGATCGCGAGTCCGACGGTGCTGGCCCGTATCCCGCGCGCCGAGCTGGATCAGCTGTTCGCGGGGTATGGATACCGGCCGATCACGGTCGAGGTCGGCGACCCGGACGACCACGACGCCGCGCATCAGGCCCTCGCCGCCGCGCTCGACGAGGCGCTGAACGAGATCGAGAACATCCAGGGCCAGGCGCGCAGGGGCAGCCAGGCCGACGCGGCGCAGGTCGCCCGCCCGACCTGGCCGATGATCATCTTGCGTTCGCCGAAGGGCTGGACCGGTCCGAAGCAGGTGGACGGTAAGCGGACCGAGGGCAGTTGGCGTGCGCATCAAGTTCCGCTGAGCGGGTTGCATGAGAACCCTGAGCATTTGGCGCAGTTGGAGGCGTGGCTGGCGTCGTATCGGCCGGATGAGTTGTTCGACAAGGGCGGTGCGTTGCGAGAGGATCTGGCGGCGCTGGCCCCGGTCGGTGAGCGGCGTATGGGCGCGAACCCGCACGCCAACGGCGGTCTGCTGCTGCATGACCTGGACCTGCCGGACTTTCGTGACTTCGCCGTCGAGGTCTCCGGGCACGGGCGCGAGACCAGCGAGGCGACCCGGGTGCTCGGCGGTTTCCTGCGCGAGGTGATGCGGCGCAACGAGCCGCACCGCAACTTCCGGATCCTCGGCCCGGACGAGACCGCGTCCAACCGCCTCGGCGCGGTGCTGGAGGTGACCGGCCGCACCTGGCTGGCCGAGGCCGAGCCGGACGACGACGCGGCGCTGGCCCCGGACGGGCGGGTGATGGAGATCTTGTCCGAGCACACCTGTCAGGGCTGGCTCGAGGGCTACCTGCTGACCGGTCGGCACGGGTTGTTCAACTGTTACGAGGCGTTCATCCACATCGTGGACTCGATGTTCAATCAGCACGCCAAGTGGCTCAAGACGACCCGGCACATTGCGTGGCGTCGTCCGGTCGCGTCGCTGAACTACCTGTTGACCTCGCATGTGTGGCGGCAGGATCACAACGGCTTCTCGCACCAGGACCCCGGCTTCATCGACCACGTGGTCAACAAGAAGGCCGACGTGATCCGGGTCTACCTCCCGCCGGATGCCAATACCCTGCTGTCGGTCGCCGACCACATGCTGCGCAGCCGGCACTACGTGAATGTCACCGTGGCCGGCAAGCAGCCGGCGTTGAACTGGTTGTCGATGGATGAGGCGGTGGCGCACTGTACCCGGGGGATCGGGATCTGGGACTGGGCTTCGACCGATGAGGGGGCCGAGCCGGATCTGGTGCTCGCCTGCGCCGGGGACGTGCCGACGTTGGAGAGTCTGGCGGCCACCGCGATCCTGCGCGAGGCGTTCCCGGAGCTGAAGATCCGGGTGGTCAACGTCGTGGACCTGATGCGTCTGGAGCCGGAGAGCGAGCATCCGCACGGCTTGTCCGATCGGGAGTTCGATGCGTTGTTCACCACGGACAAGCCGGTGGTCTTCGCGTACCACGGCTATCCGTGGCTGATCCACCGCCTGACCTACCGGCGGGCGAATCATCACAACATCCATGTGCGCGGCTACAAGGAGGAGGGCACCACCACGACGCCGTTCGACATGGTGATGCTCAACGACCTGGACCGGTATCACCTGGTGATCGATGCGATCGACCGGGTGCCGGGGCTGGCCGAGCGCGGTGCGCACCTGCGCCAGGCGATGACCGACGCACGCCTGCGCGCCCGCGCCTACACCCGCCAGACCGGCGACGACCTACCCGAAATCAAAGACTGGACCTGGCCGTTCGACTGAGCCACGGCACCGGAACCGTGCTCGTGTTCGTGCTCGTACCTTGACGCTACAGCCGCGCCGCGAGGCGGGTGATCGTCTGCTGCGCGTCCTCCTCGCGGCCGTGCCGATAGCCGGTGCCGGCCCAGAGGTTGACGCGCTCCGGGTCGCCCGCCGCCGCGGCGGCCCTGCGCAACGGGCCGGTCAGGTGGTGCACCGCCGGGTACCCGAGCGGAGCTTCGGAGCTGTGGGCCTCGGTGAACCGGTTGCGCAGCCCGCGTGCCGGCCGGCCGGTGAACGCCCGGGTGACCACAGTGGGCCGCGCAGAAGCGTCGGCGAGCGCTGATTTGTGCACGGCCGACGCGCCGCTCTGGCGGGTGCGCAGCAGCACCGTGCCGACCATGGCCGCCTGCGCGCCCGCGTGGATCGCGGCGGCGATGTCGTCGGCCGTGGCCAGGCCGCCGGCCGCGATCAGCGGCAGCGCAACGGCGCCGCGGACCTGCTCGACCAGCGCGGGCAGCGGCACCTGCTGCGGAGGCTGGGACGGCGTCAGGGTCGCGGAGTGCCCGCCAGCCGCAGCCGCCTGGACGACCAGCACGTCGATACCCGCCTCCGCTGCGGCGCGCGCCTCTGCGGCGGAGGTGACGGTCTGCATGACGACCGAACCGGCGCGTCTCAACGCCGCGATGACCAACCGGTCGGGCAGGCCGAAGGTGAAGCTGACGACCGGGACCGGGTCCGAGAGCAGCAGGTCGATCTTGGTCTGCCAGTCGTCGTCGTCATCGACCGGCTCGGCCGATCCGAGGTCGAGGCCGTACGCCTCGGCGTCGGAACGCAGCCGGCCGGCGTAGCGGCGGAACTCCCCGGCGTCGACCGGCACCGGGTTGGGGGCGAAGAGGTTCACTCCGAAGGGCGCATCGGCTGCGCGCACGGCCAGGATCTGGGCGGCCAGCTGCGGCGCGCTCTTGTAGCCGCCGGCCAGGAAGCCCAGACCGCCGGCCCGCGCCGCCGCGACGACCAGGTCCGGCGTGGTCGGGCCGCCGGCCATCGGCGCGGCCAGCAGCGGAACGGCGATCCCGAGCCCGGGAAGCGCCTCGTGCGCGGCGGTGTGCGTATCTCCGGCCATGGAGCCATCGTCCGGCAGGCGGACGCGATGTGCCAACGTGAGTTCGCTCTCTGCTGAGAGCCCTGATGGGTAAGGATTACAGTGCCCTCCCACGCCGCCGTGCGGAATCCGGTTCGCGCGCCCACGATGGAGAGCGGGTTCGTCCCGCGGTTCAGCCTTCCCCACCACCTGGGGCGGATCATGGAATTCCTGGTCGAGATCACCACCACCGTCCCCGAGGGCACCGACCCCGCCGAGGTCGACCGCCGGCGCGCGGCCGAGGCCGTGCGCGCCAGGGAACTGGCCGCAACCGGTCACCTGATCCGGCTGTGGCGGCCGGTCGGCGAGCTGCGCAGCATCGGCGTGTGGTCCGCCGCCGACGAGAAGCGGCTGCACACCGACGTGCTGGACACGCTGCCGCTGCATCCGTGGATGTCCCTCATCATCACCGCCCTCGAACCGCACCCGAACGACCCGGGCCCCGCCGGCGCGCCCGCGTGAGCGCTGCCCGACTTCGGTGCTTCCGGTGCTGCGCCGAGGACCCGTCAGCTTTCCGCCGGGCGCGGCGATCGCAGCGTCTCGATCCGGCCGAAGCGCATGCGACCGGCGAGCTCGATGTACAGCAGCACCTGTGCATCGGGGTCCGGGACCGGTCCGGCGTTGACCTCGGTGTAGCGCACCCGCAGATCGCTCGTGTCCACGACGATGCCCGGCCGGGTCACCAGGATCAGCGATCCGCCCTTCATGCTCAGGTCGATGCTCAGCTTGCTCTGGTTGATCACCGCATCGGTGAAGTCGAGCGTCACGTCGCACCACTTGGGGCGCATGTCGAACCGCTGCGGCACGACCCACCGGCCGGTGCGCGCGAGCGAGCCGAAGCGCTGGTCGATCCGGATCACGCGCTTGGCCTGCAGCATCCCCTCAGGCGGCCGGCCCGGGGCCGGCCCGAGATCCGCGGTGAGCGCGGCCAACTCGCCGTGCGTGCGCGCGACCAGAGCCGACTCGAGCCGCTCGCCGAGCTCCTTCGGCGTGAGCCGGCCGTCCGCCGAGGCCTCGCCCAGCGCCGCGACGACGCGCTCCCGATCCGCGTCGGACGCCCTCGGATCGGGCCGCGTGAGCGCCGCAGGCGGCTGATCGACCGGCGATGGGTCTGAGGTCATGGTTCCCGCCGTCCCGTTCGCGGCTGTTCCGGCCGGACGGTACTGCCCGGCCGACTAACGTTATATCGCGTCAGGGGCCGGGCCAAGTGCCGATGCGAACCGGGCCGCGCCGATGAGCGCGGCCCGGCCGTCATGCCGATTTCTTCCCGAGTTCCCAGGCTGACATCTCAGTTCGTGGCCTGAGGCGAGGTGCCTCGCGGTGTCGGACGGGCACGGCGCTCGTCGGCCGCGGGGCCCGGCGCGTAGACCGCGAAGAAGCCCTCGCGCCAGCTCGGGTAACGCAGGGTCCAGCCGAGCTCGCGCTTGGCCTTCGCGTTCAGGGCGCCGCGGCTCTCGGACATCATCATCACGGCGCCCTTGCCGGCGATCAGGCCGGCGAGCCACATCGGCACGCGGCGCGGCCGCTTCGCGCCGAGCGCCTGCGCAAGCACCGGCAGCCACTCGCTCGCCGGGGCCGGCTCGTCGTCGACGATGTTGTAGATCCCGGACACGTCCCGGTCGAGCGCGAGCACCGTGGCCGCCGCCGCGTCCTCCAGATGGATGAACGAACTGATACCGTCGCCCGCACCGACGAGAGGCAGCCGGCGCTTGCGCACCGGTACGACGAGACCGTCGTTCGGGGCGCCGTAGAAGCCGCCGTAGCGCAGCGCGACTCCGCCCGCGTCGGCCACGGCTTCATCCAGGTGGGCCATCGCGACGTTGGTCTGGCGCGCGACCGCCGGCGGATCCGGGTCGAGCCGGTCCTGCTCGGTCTTCGCCGCTGCGCCCTCGCGCGCGTAGCGGTAGCTGGCGAAGCTCTGCGCGACGAAGCGGCGCGCGCCGACCTCGCGGGCGGCGGCCAGCAGCGTGTCGGTGCCCTCGATGCGCAGCCGGTTGGTCCGCGCGAAGCTGCGGTCCAGGCTGCGGCCGAAGCGCACGTTCGCCAGCGCGGTCGCCTGGTGCACGATCGCCTCCGGCTCGGCGGCGAGCACGGCTTCGCGCGTCGCGGCCCGGTCCAGCAGGTCGAGCCGCACCGGCTGCGCGCCGAGCGCCCGGAGCCGGTCGTCCCTCCCCGGCGTCGTGTAGCTGCCGATCACCTCGTGGCCTGCGGCGATGAGCTGCGGGACGAGCCGGGTGCCTATCGCACCGCTCGCTCCGGCGACGAAGACTCGCATGATGTCCGCCTCTTCCGGGTCGGGATAACGTGCTGGTGGTGTGCGGGTCGGACCCGGCGGGCCGGTGCGGTGCCGGACGTGCCGCCTGACGGCGGCCCCGTCCTGTCACGTCGCCCCCGCGCCGCGGGTCTACAACACGACCCGCCGCGAAGGAGGAATGTGACAGATGGACGACCAGGACGACCAGAATGACCAGGAACGGCTCGCCCGGCGATTCGAGCAGCACCGCGCCCGGCTGCGGGCGGTGGCCTACCGCATGCTCGGCTCGCTGGCCGAGGCGGACGACGCGGTCCAGGAGGCGTGGCTGCGCCTGAGCCGGGCCGAGCCGGGCGAGGTGGAGAACCTCGGCGCCTGGCTGACCACGGTCGTCGCCCGCGTCTCGCTCAACATGCTGCGCTCGCGCCGGTCGCGGCGCGAGGAGCCGCTGGGCCCGCACATGCCCGACCCGATCCTGGACCGCGTCGACGGCGCCGACCCGGAGCACCAGGCGCTGCTCGCCGACGCGGTCGGGCTCGCGCTGCTGGTCGTCCTCGAGACGCTGGCCCCGGCCGAGCGGCTGGCCTTCGTCCTGCACGACATGTTCGCAGTGCCCTTCGGCGAGATCGCCCCGATCGTGGACCGCTCGCCCGAGGCGGCCCGCCAGCTCGCCAGCCGCGCCCGCCGCCGGGTCCAGGGCGAGCGGGCCCTGCCCGAAGCCGGCCTGGCCCGCCAGCGCGAGATCGTCGACGCCTTCCTGGCCGCGGCCCGCGACGGCGACTTCGACGCGCTGCTCGCCCTGCTCGACCCGGACGTGGTGGTGCGGGCCGACCTCGGCGCCGCGGCGTTCGGCATGGCGCGCGAGGTGCGCGGGGCGCAGGAGGCCGCGCGCCGGGCGATGATGTTCGCGCCGCTCGGCATGGTCAACCGCACAGCGCTCATCAACGGCGTCATCGGCGCCGTCTCGATCATGGACGGCCGGGCCCACTCCGTGGGAGCCATCACGGTCCGCGGCGACAAGATCGTCGCGATCGACATCCTCGCCGACCCGGAGCGGTTGGCCCGGCTCGACCTCACCGTTCTGGAGGACTGAGAGGGCTCTGCGCGTCGGCCCGTGCCGTTCGCCGCGTCGGGCGGGAACGGCACGGGCCGCACCTGCGAGAGGAACTCGCCTTCAGGCGCCGCTCATCGGGCCGCCGAAGGGCCCGAACATCGGTCGGCGTGCGCTGGATTTGATCAGTGCGAACAGGTGATCCACCCGCTCGGCGCCCAAGAGGCTGCGGCTGTCGCGGAACTGCGGGTGGTGTGCCAGGACCAGTGCGGCCGCGGCGGTGACGTGCGCGGCGGCGATCGCCGTGCCGTCGAGGGCGGCGTAGCTGCCGTGGGGGGCGGCTGAGATGATTGCGACGCCGGGGGCGCACACGTTGATCTCGGGGCCGGCGTTGGAGAACGCCGGGACGAACAGGCCTTCGGGGGAGACCGGTGCGTCGGCTGCTTCGAGGGCGGCGCGGCTCTCCGGCGGGAAGGTCCCGTGGAGCCCTACGGCCGCGACGGTGAGCACGTTGGGCAGGTTGGCCGGGAACGGTACGGGTCCTGTGCCGTTGCCCGCGGCGGCGATGCAGGCGACGCTGGCCTGCCTGGCCTGCTCGATCTTCTGGGCCACCAGGCGCGACGGGACGGCGCAGTTCACACTGAGCTGCACCACGTTCCAGCGGTCCGCCATGGCGTGATCGAGTGCTTCGATCAGGTCGCTGCTGTAGCCGCCGGGCATGGCTTTGAGGCAGTGCAGCTCGGCCTCGGGGGCCAGGCCGACGATGCCGGTCTGGTCGTCGCGCCCGGCGATCAGCGCGGCGCAGGCCGTGCCGTTGCCGAGGGCGTCCTCGCGCCAGGACTTGTCGTCCCGGTCGAGCACGTTGTGGCCGTTGTCGAGCCGGTCGGCCAGGTCGGGGTGCCCGTCGTGGGCGCCGGAGTCGATCAGGCCGACGCGTACGCCGTGGCCGCGGAAGGTCGGCGGCATGCGGTCCAGGCCCAGCGCCCGCTCGGCCCAGCCCGCGTACGCCTGCTCGGGGAAGTCGGGCAGGGCGCCGGTCAGCCTCCGGCAGGCGACCACGTTCGGCTCGCGTTCGGAGAGCCGCGGCCGGATCACGCTGCCGTCGTAGTGGCCGCCGTGCGGGCGGGCTTCGAGCAGCAGCGCCGTCTCGACCAGTTCCTTCGGCACGGCCAGCGAGGCCTGGCCGTCCCTGCCGGTCAGCGCGGTCGCGGCCGCGCCCGGGCACAGCAGTTGTACGAGGGCGTACTCGATCGGGCGGGCGGCGTCGTCGCGCACGATGACGGTGAT
>DASYAE010000253.1:0-14395 GCA_036501535.1 Actinocrinis sp.
CGGGGCGCCGGGTGGATGGAGGCTGGCTGCGGGTCCTTCGCGGACCCGGGTCAGCGGTCGATCGCCTGGCTTGCCGGACCACCCGGAAAGCCATAGCTAAATCGCCGCGACCGCGCCATGCGCAGAACCGTACCAGATCGGTCGGCAGGCCAGCACCGTCCGTCGCCAGCACCGTCGTGGGCTCAGCTCCACGAGGAGGCGTTCGACGACTCGGTCGACTGGTACGCGTCGCCGGCCTGCTCGAGCACCTGGCTGATCTTCTGCAGCACCGCGGTGAGGTCCTGCTGCGCCGAGTTCCACTGCGCCTGCTGCTGCTGGTACGCCTCGGCCGCCTGGCCGGTCCAGTCCGCGGTCACCTTGGCCACGGCCGACTTCAGGTCGTCGAGCTCCGAGTTCATGCTGGACACAGTGCTGTTCGTGTTGGACGCGGCCTCAGCGATGGACGCGAACGTGACGAGAATCTCTCCGGCACCGTAAGCCATGTTCTTCTCCCCTCGAGGAATTCCCCGTCAGACGGCGGGATGGTGGTTGTGTCCGGCCGTCACATCGAGCCGAGGATGTTGCTGATCGCCGACTGGTTCGTGTCCTCGGACTGCTGGTAAGCCTTGCTCGACTGGGTCATCATCGTCGAGATCTGGTTCAGCGCCGTGGTCAGCTTCGTGGCGTCTTCGTGCCAACGAGCGATCAGCTGCTGGAACGCGCTGGCGGCGGCACCCTTCCACTGCGCCTGCAGCGGCTCGAGCTGGCCCATCAGGTTGTTCAGCTGACTGTTGACGGTCTGGCTGACCTGCTCGATCTGCTGAGCAGTCGAGTTCATCACCTCGGTTGTTGTCCCGAAGCCACCAGTGCCCATGTTCACCATCCCCGCTCTGCGAAAAAGTAAAGGGGTTGCCACAATGTCGCGCAGCGGACCGGTCGCGCCCCCTCGAGCCCCCGGAGTTGTGCGGTCCAGTCTGATCGGACTGGAGCCCGGCCCGGTCTTTCGGCCCAGGAAAAGACGACGGCACGGAGCCATCTGCGTAGTCCACGGTACTGGGCCCGGCTGCGTGCCGGAAAGCCAGGTCCGAGACATTACCGATTCTTTACTCTGCCCTACCGCAGCCGCAATCGCTTGAGCAGCCGCAAGGATGCGGTCAACTGCTTTGTGTAACGCTCGGGCGCCATACCGAACCATGGGGCGAGTGGGAGCACGGTCTGCCGTGCGATGGTCTGCGTTTCGGTGTACCGGTGGATGCCCTCGATGCCGTTGCGCCGGCCGAGTCCCGAGTCACCCATTCCGCCGATCGCAGCACCCACCGACCCGAAGGCCGCGCCGTAGGATTCGTTGACGTTCACCATGCCGCAGTGCAGCCGCAAGGCGGTCTCCCGGGCCCGCTTGGTGTCGCGGGTCCAGACGGAGGCGTTGAGGCCGTAGGACGTGTCGTTGGCGGCTTCCAGGACCTCGGCCTCGTTCTTGAAGCCGTACACGGAGACGACCGGCCCGAAGGTCTCCTCGCCGTACACGGTCATCGCCGGGGTGACCCCGGCCAGGATGGTCGGCTCGTAGAACAGCGAGCCGACGTCGGGCCGGCGGCGGCCGCCGGCCAGCACCTTGGCGCCTTTGGCCCGGGCATCCTCCACGTGCATCGTGACGGTCTCGAGCTGCTTGGTGGAGGCGAGCGAGCCGACGTCGCAGGAGTAGTCGATGGCGCCGCCGAGCCGCAGCGCCTTGGTCTCGGTGACGAAGCGCTCGACGAACGCGTCCCGGATCGAGTAGTGCAGGTAAAGGCGCTCGAAGGACACGCACAGCTGGCCGGCCGAGGCGAAGCAGCCGCGCAGCGCGCCTTGGACGGCCTTCTCGACGTCCGCGTCGTCGAACACGATCATCGCGTTCTTGCCGCCGAGCTCGAGCGAGCAGCCGATCAGCCGGCCGGCCGCCTGCTGGGCGACCTGCCGGCCGGTGCGGGTGGACCCGGTGAACGCGACGTAGTCGGCGTGGTCGACGACGGCGGGGCCGGTCACCGGGCCGTCGCCGGTGACGATCCGCCAGATGTCCGGCGGCAGTCCGGCTTTGAGAGCCAGCTGGCGCACATAAAGCGCGGACAGGGCCGTGGCGTTGTCCGGCTTGTGCACCACCGCGTTCCCGGCGACGAGGGCCGGCGCGATGTCCAGGACCACGAGGGCGAGCGGGTAGTTCCAAGGAGTGATGAGGCCGACGACGCCGTGGGGGTGACGCACCTCGGTGACCTTGGTGATGCCGGGCAGCACGCCAGGCCTGCGGCGAGGCTTGAGGTAGTGACCGGCCGCGGCAGCGTAATGGCGCAGCGCGGTGGCTGACACACCTATCTCTTCATAGGCGTGCAGACGCGCCTTACCGGTCTCTATCTGAACCAGCGTCAGAAGGTGCGGCTCGTTGTCGAGGATCAGGTCGTGCAGCCGCCGCAGCACCGCGGCCCGCTCGCCGATCGGCCGGGCGGCCCAGGCCGGCTGCGCGCTGCGGGCCTGCTGGAAGGCCAGCCGCACGTCGCCCGGCCCGGACTGCGGCAGCTCGACGATGACCTCGCCGGTCAGCGGAGCCGCGATGGGCGCGCTGGCCGCGGCCGAGCCGACCACGATGTCCTGCACCAGTCGAGCGACGAACTCGCGCGGCAGGTGCGGCCGGATCGTCTCGAGCCGGGGCCCCTGCTCGGCCTGGCCCGGAGCCGGGGGCTGGCCGGGCTGCGGCGCCTGCGGCGTGGACTGCGTGGCGACCCGAGCCGGCCCGGTCGCCGAAGTCTCGTCACTCGAACTCATAACGCAAAGACTAGGCCCCGGATCCCGCTGTTACCAGGGCCGGTTACCCGCCGGTAACAGCTGACGGACCGTCGGCGGGCAGCCGCCCCGGCCCGCGAGTTCCCGTGCCCCGGTCCTCCTCGTCGGTGACCAGGTCGTGGTGTTCAATGCGGCCGTCGAGCGCTTCCTCGTACGAGCCCAGCAGTCGGCCGGCGTTGGCAGGTGAGCGCAGGAGGTACGCGGTCTCGTGGAGGAGGATCTGCGCATCGAGCTCCGCCTCGGCTGCGGCCCGCCGAGCCGGATCCGCCATCTCAGGGTGCAGACGGTGCGCTTCCGCCTTGATCTCACGCCACGAACGGCCGGTGCTCATGAGGCCTCAGAGTACCGTCCACGCGCGCCATCACACGGCACTGCCCGGCCGCGAAGAACCAGGCCAGGCGCGCCGGACCTATCCGCCTGCCAAACGGATACCGTCGAAACGTGTTCGGTGTTCGGTCCGAACCGAACACCGAACACCTACGCGACCCTCACAACACCGTCAGCGGCAGCAGCTTCTTCCCCGTCGGGCCGATCTGGATCTCGGTCTGCATTTGGGGGCACACACCGCAGTCGAAGCACGGGGTCCAGCGGCAGTCCTCCACCTCGACCTCGCGCAGCGAGTCCTGCCAGTCCTCCCACAGCCACTCGCGGTCCAGGCCCGAATCCAGGTGGTCCCAGGGCAGCACCTCGACCTGGTCGCGCTCGCGGGTCGTGTACCAGGCGACGTCGACCGGGTCGCCGGCCAGGGCGCGGTCGGCCGCCTGCATCCAGCGGTCGAAGGAGAAGTACTCCGACCAGCCGTCGAAGCGGCCGCCGTCCTCGTAGACCGCGCGGATGACCTTGCCGATCCGGCGGTCGCCGCGGGAGAGCAGGCCCTCGACGATGCCCGGCTTGCCGTCGTGGTAGCGGAAGCCGATGGCCCGGCCGTACTCGCGGTCCTGCCGGATCCGGTCGCGCAGCTTGGCCAGGCGGGCGTCGGTCTCCTCCGCGCCGAGCTGGCCGGCCCACTGGAACGGCGTGTGCGGCTTGGGCACGAAGCCGCCGATGGACACCGTGCAGCGGATGTCGCGGGTGCCGGTCGCCGCCCGGCCCGCCTTGATGACGTTGCGGGCCATGTCGGCGATCTGCAGCACGTCCTCGTCGGTCTCGGTCGGCAGCCCGCACATGAAGTAGAGCTTGACCTGCCGCCAGCCGGCCGAGTACGCCGCGGTGACGGTACGGATCAGGTCCTCTTCGCCGACCATCTTGTTGATGACCCGGCGGATCCGCTCCGAGCCGCCCTCCGGGGCGAACGTCAGGCCGCTGCGGCGCCCGTTGCGGGACAGCTCGTTGGCCAGGTCGATGTTGAACGCGTCGACCCGGGTCGAGGGCAGCGAGAGCGAGACCTGGCCGCCCTCGTACCGGTCGGCCAGCCCCCGGGCGATGTCGGCGATCTCGCTGTGGTCGGCCGAGGACAGCGAGAGCAGGCCGACCTCCTCGTAGCCGGTCGCCTCCAGGCCCTTGCGGACCATCTCGCCGATGCCGGTGATCGAGCGCTCGCGCACCGGCCGGGTGATCATCCCGGCCTGGCAGAACCGGCAGCCGCGGGTGCAGCCGCGGAAGATCTCCACGCTCATCCGCTCGTGCACCGTCTCGGCCAGCGGGACCAGCGGCTGCTTCGGGTACGGCCACTCGTCGAGGTCGGTCACGGTGTGCTTCGAGACCCGCCACGGCACGCCGGTCCGG
Source organism: Actinocrinis sp. (assembly GCA_036501535.1). Classification (GTDB taxonomy): domain Bacteria; phylum Actinomycetota; class Actinomycetes; order Streptomycetales; family Catenulisporaceae; genus DASYAE01. The sequence continues at coordinate 4,516 of DASYAE010000253.1, forward strand.
TTCGGCACCACCCGGTTGATCCGGCCGTCCGGCAGGTATTCGACGTCGTAGAAGCGCGGCACGTACACGCCGCCGGTCGCGGCCAGCCGCAGCAGCAGCCCGTCCCGGCCGCCGGGCCGGTCCTCGGCCTTCCACTCCCGCACGATCCGGCTGATCGTGAGCACCGCCTGCTCGCCGTCGCCGAGCACCGCGGCGTCGACGAAGTCGGCGATCGGTTCCGGGTTGAACGCCGCGTGCCCGCCGGCGATGACCACCGGGTGCGACTCGTCCCGGTCCGCCGCGGCCAGCGGGATGCCGGCCAGGTCCAGCGCGGTCAGCAGGTTCGTGTAGCCCAGCTCGGTGGAGAAGGAGACGCCGAACAGGTCGAAGGCGCCGACCGGGCGGTGCGCGTCCACGGTGAACTGCGGGATGCCGTGCTCGCGCATCCTCGCCTCGAGGTCCGGCCAGACCGAGTAGGTGCGCTCGGCCAGCACGCCGTCCTGCTCGTTGAGCACCTCGTAGAGGATCATCAGGCCCTGGTTGGGCAGCCCGACCTCATAGGCGTCGGGGTACATCAGGGCCCAGCGCACGTCGCAGGACTCCCACGGCTTGGCCGTCGAGTTCAGCTCCCCGCCGACGTACTGGATCGGCTTCTTCACCGACGGCAGCAGCGGCTCCAGCCGAGGCCAGACGGAGTCGATACCGGATTCGCCGTGGACGGTGGTCATGATGGAATGCGCCTCCGCCTCGTCGCGTGCCCTCCCGGGGAGGACGGTCCCCGGTCCAGCCCTCTACGCTACCTGGTCGAGCGCAGGCGGACGTTCTCCAGCAGACCGATCGCGACGAAGTTGGCGAACATCGACGAGCCGCCGTAGGAGACGAACGGCAGCGGGATGCCGGCGACCGGCATGATGCTGAGGGTCATGCCGATGTTCTCGAACATCTGGAAGGCGAGCCAGCACACCGCCCCGGCGGCCACCGACATCGTGAAGGGCTCGCTCGCCGCGCGGGCGATCGAGCAGGCCCGCCACAGCAGCACGCCGAACAGCGCGATCAGCACCAGGCCGCCGACCAGGCCGAGTTCCTCGCCGACCACGGTGAACACGAAGTCGGTCTGCTGCTCCGGGACGAACCGGCCGTTGGTCTGCGCGCCGTGGAACAGGCCCTGCCCGAACACCCCGCCGGAGCCGATGGCCAGCCGGGCCTGCTGGGTGTTGTAGCCGACGCCCTGCGGGTCGAGGTGCGGGTCGGCGAACGCGGCGAACCGGTTGACCTGGTGCGCGGCCAGCAGGTGGAACTTGACCACGACGGCGATCGAGCCGGCGGCGCCGATGCCGAGCAGGGCGATCAGCCGCAGGCCCACCCCGGAGACGAGCACCATCCCGGCCACCGTGGCCACGATCACCATGGCCGAGCCGAGGTCCGGCAGCAGCGTGATCAGGCCGGTCGGCACCGCGGCGACGCCGAGCGCGAACACCACCTGGCGCAGCCGCGGAACGGACTCGGTGCGGCGCTCGTCGAAGACCGCGGCCAGCAGATCGGGCGAGCGGTTGAGGCTCGGGCGCGCGGCGAGCGCCAGCGCGGTGGTCATCACCACGGCCACCTTCGCGAACTCGGCCGGCTGGATGGAGAAGCCGGCGCCGAGCTCGATCCAGGACCGGGCGCCGTTGACCGTGGAGCCCAGCGGCGAGAACACGGCGAGCAGGCCGAGCAGCCCGAGCACGTAGACCGCCGCGGTCAGGCCGCGCAGCCGCTTGTGGTCCAGCGCGCTGACGGCGGCGACCAGGGCGAGGCCCACGGCCAGGTTCAGCAGGTGGCGCTTGAGGAAGTACTGCGGGTCGCCGCCGGTCAGCTGCGGATTGCCGCGGGTGGCCGACCAGACCATGACCGCGCCGTAGCCGCCGAGCGCGGTCGCCGCGCCGAGCAGCGGCCAGTCGTACCGGCGCAGCGCCCCGCCCGGCCGGGTCCCGGAACGCAGCCGGCCGGCCGCCCCGCCGGGCGCGCCCGCGGGGTCGAGCGGCGCGACGGGCGCGACCCCGGCGGTCTCGCCGATGATCACGTGATCACTCCCCTGAACAGCGGCCGGCCGTAGTCGGGCTCTGCGACGAGCGGCACCGGCCGCGGGTTGCGGGGCGGCAGCGGCGGCAGGGGCAGCGGGAGGCCGAAGCGGGACGGCTTGGCCGCCGAGCGGACGGCGACCGGGCGAGGCTCCGGGTGCACGAGCGCGGCGTTCTCAGCAACCGCGTCCACAGCACCAGGCAGCAGCCCGGCGGAGCTGATCACCGGCAGGTTCGCCGGCGGCTGCGGGAGCAGCGCGGCCTGCGGGTTGACCGCGCCGCCCTGGATCCCGTACAGCGCTGCCTCGATCTTCTCCACCGCAGGGCCGGAGGTGTACGCGCCCTGCCCGCCCTGCGGCACGATCATCGCGACCGCGTACTGCGGATGGTTCGCCGGGACGAACGAGGCGAACACCGAGTTGGCCTGCCGGCCGTAGACGTCGGCGGTGCCGGTCTTCGCGCCGACCGGGATCTGGTTCTGCGGCCAGCCGCCGTAGACCCCGGCCGCGGTGCCCACCTGCGCCACCCCCTCGAACGCGCCGACGAGGAACGAGCGGGTCGCGGCGGAGACCGGCACGTGGCCGACCGCCTTCGGCTGGAAGGTCGAGACCACCTTGCCGTCCGGGGCGATCACGGCCTGCTCCAGGTGCGGCTGGTAGATCGTGCCGCCGTTGGCCAGGGCCGCGTAGGCGCGGGCCAGCTGAAGGGGCGTCACCTCGATGCCGCCCTGCCCGATCGCCTCGAGCAGCGCGTCGCCGGGGCGGAACCGCCATCCGTCGGAGCAGTTCTCCTTGGCGATCTGCTGCAGGTATGTGGCACGGTCCGGGTCGCCCTTCGCCACGTCCGGGAAGCCTGTGCCGGCCTGGCTGCACCAGGTGGCCTTGTCCTGGTTCCACAGGGCGTACTTCTCCTGCTCGTCCTGCACCAGGCCGGCCGACTCGCCGGGCAGGTCGATCCCGGACGGCGCGCCGAAGCCGTAGTCCAGGGCCATCTGCTCGATCGGCTCCGGCGCGCGGGTGGCCGGGTGGCTGTCGATGCCGCCGGTGGCCTGCCACATCTGGTAGGCGGCCCGGTAGAACACGGTGTCGCAGGAGACTTCGATGGTCTGCTTCAGGCTGATCGGGCCGTAGGCCTCGCCCTCGAAGTTGTGGAAGACCTGGCTGCCGATGTTGAAGCTCGGCGAGCAGTCGTAGGTGGCGTTGGCGGAGAAGCCGTCCTGGAGCATCGCCGTGGCGGTGACCAGCTTGAAGGTGGATCCGGGGGCGTATTCGCCCTGGAAGGCGCGGTCCAGCAGCGGGGTGCCGGCGGCCGGGCTGGTGAGGTACGCGTACTCGGCCGGGTCGATCCCGCCGCCGCCCCACACGGTCGGGCTGTAGCTCGGGTAGCTGGCCATCGCGACGATGCCGCCGGTGTTCACGTTGACCACCACGACGGCGCCGGAGTCCGCCTTGAGGTTCTGGTGGCTGTCCGGGTCCCAGGTCTTGTCCGCGTTCTGCACCGCGGCGGCCAGGGTCTGCTCGGCGGCGGCCTGGACCCGCGCGTCGAGCGTGGTGACGACGTCGTCGCCGGAGACCGGGTCGGTGGTGGAGACGGTGCGCATCGGCCGGCCGAGGTTGTCGACGGCGACCTCGGAGACGCCGTTGGCGCCGCGCAGCACCTTGTCGTAGGTCTGCTCCAGCCCGGCCCGGCCGACCACGTCCGACGGCTGGAAGGCGGAGCCGGCCGCGTCGAGTTCGGCGCTGGTGACCGGCGAGAGGTAGCCGAGGATCTGCGGGGCCTGCATCCCGTAGGGCTGTGGGTACGAGAGCTGCGCGGCGGGCTGGACCTCGACCCCGGGGTACTGCTCGCCGTCCTCCATGATCTTCAGCGCGGTCGCGGTGGGCACGTTCTGGACGACCGGGACCGGCTGGTAGGGCGAGCCGGTCCAGCAGGGCTGCGCGACGGTCGGCGAGCACAGCCGGGCGCGCTGCTCCAGCTGGGCCGCCGGGACGCCGAGCGCGCCGGCGAGCCGGCCGAGCACCGCGGTGCCGCCGTCCCGCTGGGCCTGAAGGGTCGTCAGGTCGGCGTCCACGTCGAGCACGGTGGCGTTCTGGACCATCGGGCGGCCCTGGTCGTCCAGGATCTGGCCGCGCACCGCCGGGGTCACCACGGTGCGCAGGTCGTTCGCCGCGGCCGCCTGCTGGAACTCGGCGCCGGAGCGCACCTGCAGGAACCAGAGCCGGCCGCCGAGGGTGAGCAGCAGCGCGAGCACGAGTACCTGCACGATGCCGATCCGGCTGCGGGCGGTGTGCGAGACGCCCCGGCCGGCGAAGCGGTAAGGATGCGACACCGTGCTCAGCCCCTCTCCCAGGCGTGCAGGCCCGGCGCCGCCGCGGTCGCCCGGATCGACACCGGGTCGGCGGCGGCGTAGCCGTTCGGGGCGAGCAGCAGGGCGCCCCGGTCGCCGCTGCGGCGGGCCAGGGCGACCAGGCCCGGCACGACGAGCGGGGTGGCGACGGCGGTGGAGAGCGCGGTCGCGCCCAGCGCGAGCAGCAGGCCCGGCGCGAACGGCCGGCCGGGCACGCCGAGCCCGTCGCCGTCCCCGAGCAGGATGTCGAGGCCTGCGACGAGCAGCGTGGCGGCGGCCGCGTAGATGCCGGCCAGCAGGCTGGTGCGCAGCGCCGACTCGCGGGTGCCGCGCGCGAACCGGCCGGCCGCCGCGCCGAGCAGGGTGTAGACGAAGGCGTGCGCGCCGATCGGGCCGACCGCCGGCGGGGCGAGGTCGAGCATCAGGCCGCCGGCAAAGCCGCAGCCGGCCGCGCCGGCCGGGCCCCACGCCGCGGCGAGCGCCAGCACGACCAACAGCACAAGCGCGGGCACCGCGTACGGCAGGCCGGTGCGCGGGATCACGGCCAGTTCGAGCGCGAGCGCGAGGCTCAGGGCGGCGCCGGCCAGCGCCGGGCGCAGCAGCATTCGCATGGTGGCCTCCTTCGTTCGGGTGCTCGGGGCTGGGGGCTGGGGCTGTGGCTGGGGGCTCAGGACGATGCGGGGACCATCGCGTCGCGCGGATCGGCGCGCTCCGGCTGGACGACCACCGCGACCGTGTCCGCATCGGCGGCGTTCGCATAGGGCGTCACCAGGGCGGTGCGGGTCAGCGCGCCGGGGGTGGACTGCACCCGCCGCACGGTGCCGACCGGGACGCCCGCGGCGAACGGCGCGCCGCCGGCCGAGCCCAGCGTGACCACCGGCGTGCCGACCGGGATCTGCGCCTGCGGGTCGAGGAACTGCACCCGCAGCGTCCCGGGGCCCTCCCCGGTCGCGATGCCGATGGTGTCGGCGGCGCTCGAGCCGGCGCTCTTCGGATCGGCGAGGCGCACGCCCATCGTCAAGTCCGGATCCACCGCGAGCAGCACGGTGGCCGTGTCCGGCCCGACCGAGACGGTGCGGCCGATCAGCCCGTCGCCGTCGAGCACGGTCTGCTGCGGCCGGATCCCGTCCCGGCTGCCGGCGTCGATGGTGGCGCTCCAGGAGCCGTCCTGGGCCGGGGCCAGCGCGATCAGCCGGGCCGGTACCGTGGTCAGCGAGCCGGCCGCGGCGATCTTGAGCAGGCCGTCGAGCTGCCGGACCCGGGCCCGGTCCGGCGCGTCGGCCTCGTTCTGCAGCTTGAGCGAGGCCACCTGCGCCTTGAGCGAGGCGATCTCCTTGCGGTCGGCGCCCGAGCTGCCCCAGCCGGTGAACAGCGAGCCGACGCCGTTGGCCGCGTCCGCGCCGACCCGCTCGACCGGGCCGAACACGGCCTGGCCGGCCCCGCGCAGCTTGGCCATCGGGCCGGGCTCGCCCGGGCCCTGGCCGTGCGCGTCCACGGTGACGAGCGCGAAGCCGCCGATCAGCAGCAGCGCGAGGAAGATCCGGGTGCGGCGGGAGTCGCGCATATGCCAGAACTCCTCATCAGGTGCGCCCCGTCATGTCGCAGACCCCTATCGCGTCCGGCCGGTCACCGGCGCGTCCCCACGCGGTCCGCGCCGAGCACCGGGCGCAGCGCGTCGAACTCGTCGACGCAGCGGCCCGAGCCGAGCACCACCGAGTCCAGCGGGTTGTCGGCGATCAGCACCGGCATCCCGGTCTCCCGGCGCAGCCGCTGGTCCAGGCCGCGCAGCAGGGCGCCGCCGCCGGTGAGCACGATGCCGCGGTCCATGATGTCGCCGGCCAGCTCCGGCGGGCACTTGTCGAGGGTGTCGCGCACCGCGTCCACGATGGCCGAGACCGGCTCGTCCACCGCCCGGCGCAGCTCGGTCGAGGTCAGCACGATCACCTTGGGGAGGCCGGAGACCAGGTCCCGGCCGCGCACCTCGGCGTGCAGCTCGGAGTCCTCCTCGTCGGCCGAGCCGATGGCGATCTTCAGCTCCTCCGCGGTGCGGTCGCCGAGCAGGATCGAGTGCTCCTTCTTGGCGTACTGCACGATCGCGTTGTCCAGCTCGTCGCCGGCGGTGCGGATCGAGTTGGCGATCACGATGCCGGCGTAGGAGATCACCGCGACCTCGGTGGTGCCGCCGCCGATGTCGACCACCATGTTGCCGGTGGCCTCCTGGATCGGCAGGCCGGCCCCGATCGCCGCGGCCATCGGCTCCTCGATCAGGTGCACCTGGCGGGCGCCGGCCGCGTCGGCCGCGTCCTCCACGGCGCGCCGCTCGACCCCGGTGATCCCGCTGGGCACGCAGATCACCACCCGGGGCTGGGCGAGCAGCCGGCGCGGGTGCACCTTGCGGATGAAGTAGCGCAGCATCCGCTCGGCGATCTCGAAGTCGGCGATGACGCCGTCCTTGAGCGGCCGGATGGCGACGATGTTGCCGGGCGTGCGGCCCATCATCCGTTTGGCCTCCGCGCCGACGGCCAGCACCGCGCCGTTGTGCGTGTTGACCGCGACGACGGAGGGCTCGTTGATCACGATTCCCTTGCCGCGCACGTAGACCAGCGTGTTCGCGGTGCCGAGGTCCACCGCGATGTCCCGGCCCACCACCGACATGCCCATGTGTTCCCCTTTTGCCTTCCGCGCCTCGCCGCACCACGATGACCGACGGGTGGCCGGGCCGCGTCCGGACGACGAAGTGACTCACCGTCCGCCTAACGCTGACAGTACGTCACCACGCCGTCCCCGGATCCTAACCCGTGCCTTGGTCACTAGACCATGACCGATAGGGGTGGTTCCGCGACATGAAGGGTGGAAAACCGAGAACCCTCCGAATGAGGGAGCTAATCGGGCAATCCGAGAACATTCACTCGGATGGCGCAGGCCGGATCTGACGCCGGCTCAGAGCGTCGGGAAGAACAGCTTGATCTCGCGCTCGGCCGAGGCCGGCGAGTCCGAGCCGTGCACCAGGTTCTGCACGACCGTGGTGCCGATGTCGGTGGCCAGGTCGCCGCGGATGGTGCCGGGGGCGGCCTTGACCGGGTCGGTGGCGCCGGCCAGGGTGCGGAAGGCCTCGACGCAGCGGTGCCCCTCGATGATCATGGCGACCACCGGGCCGGAGGTCATGAACGCGACCAGCGGCTCGAAGAACGGCTTGCCGCGGTGCTCGACGTAGTGCTCCTCGACCAGCTCGCGGGGCAGCCCGCGCAGTTCCAGCGCCACCATCCTGATCCCCTTGGCCTCGATCCGCCGGATGATCTCACCGGTCAGAGCGCGCTTGACGCCGTCCGGCTTGACGAGCACGAGCGAGCGCTCGAGAGGGGTCGCCACCATCATCTCCCTGTGTTGATCCGTCTTGGGTTGATCCGTCTTGGCCGATCCGTCTTGGTTCAACCGGCGCGCCGCCGGGCAGGGCCACGGCGGCGGTCGGCGTTCTTTCGATGGTATGACCCGGGTGACGTATTTCTCACATCAGGGTGTCTCCCGTCCCACGCCTGGGGATCGCAGGGCGCGGGCGGCCGGCCGCTCAGCGGGCTCGCAGCGTGCTCACAGCGGGTTGACAGCGTTCTCACGGCCGTCCCGCTGCGGTGCCGGCTTGGACTGTGCCGGTACCGAAGGCGCCCGCTTCGCCGGCTCCGAGCGCTCGCGCTCCTCGTACGCGGCCACGCGCTGCGCCTTGATCTGCTCGGCCTTGGCGCCGTAGTGCAGGCCGGCCCACCACAGCGCGGTGAAGATGGCCCCGAGCACGAACATGTCCGCAATGACAAAGCCGGCCGCCAGGAAGCCGAGCTGGAGCACCCAGCCGGCGGTGATGGACCAGCGCATCCGGGTCATCCCGGCCAGCACGACGCAGGCGCAGCCGAGCACCACCGCCGCGATCCAGCCGCCCGAGTCCGACGGGTGCAGCTTGCCCACCGCCAGCCCGAAGAAGAGCGCGATGAAGGCCTCGAAGACCAGGACGCTCATCGCCATCCGCCGCATCGCCGCTCCGCTCCCGGCGCCTGTTCCCGCCGTCCATGTGCCCGTGTGCCCGACCCATTCAACCAGGCGTTCCCGGCGCGGCCCGCGCGGGCTGGACCGGACGCCAGGCCAGCGGCGAGGAGAGCACCATCGTGGAGGACGGCTGGCCGTGGTCGGCGAGCCGGTCGATCAGCGTCTCGAACTCGCCCATCGTGCCGACCGCGACCCGCAGCAGGCAGCAGGCGTCGCCGGTCAGCCGGTGCACCTCCAGGATCTCCGGGCTCTGCTCGAGCACCTGCGGATGCCGCAGCAGGCAGCGCGGGCCGTAGCAGGCCAGCCGGACCAGCGCCTCGACAGTGCGGCCGGCCCGGGCCGGGTCGACGTGCGCGTGGTAGCCGGTGATCACGCCGGCCGCCTCGAGCCGGCGGACCCGCTCGGCCACCGCCGGGGCGGACAGGCTGATCCGCCGGGCCAGCTCGTTGAACGAGAGCCGGGCGTCCTGCTGGAGCTCGGCGAGAAGCAGCCAGTCGACGGCGTCCGGAAAGTCGGGACGGCTTGACACCTTCCCATCGTAAGGCGGAATCGACCTGACGCTCCCTCAATGCTCATTCCGGGATCGAGCCGGCCGTAGTTCCATGGAGGGGTGAAGATCGCAGACGCACAGCAGGCCGCGCCGCCGCGGACCGACCGTCCCGACGACGCGCGCAACGAGTACGCCGACTACGCGCAGCTCAATACCCTGCTCACGCTGCAGCGGCCGGGCACCGACGAGCCGGCCGAGCTGTCGTTCCTCGTGGTCACCCAGATCATGGAGCTCTACTTCACCCTGCTGCGCCGGGACTGGGAGCTGGCCCGGGCGGCGATGGCCGCGGACCGGCCGCGAGAGGCGGTCACCGCGCTGCGCCGCGGGCACGGCACGCAGGAAGCGCTGACCGGCGCCTGGGAGGCGCTGCGCACGCTGACCCCGCCGCAGTTCGACGCCTTCCGCGAGTCGTTCGGGGTCGCCTCGGGCATCCAGTCGTACCAGTACCGGCATGCCGAGTTCCTGCTCGGCGCGCGGCATCCGCGCGCCCTGGCGGTGCACGACCGCACCCCGGCGATCCAGGCGGAGCTGCGCGCGCAGTACGAGGCGCCGTCGCTGTACGACGCCGCGCTCGGCCTGCTGCGCCGGCGCGGCCTCGTCGTGCCGGACGAGCTGGTCGAGCGGGACTTCGGCGTGCAGTACGAAGGCGACGACCGGGCCGTCGAGGCATGGCGCGAGGTGTACCACGGCGCGGACCGGGACCTGGCCGGTCGCGACCTGGCCGACCTGGCCGACGCGCTGTTCGACGCCGCCGAGCGGCACCTGTGCTGGAAGCAGCGGCACCTCGTGGCGGTCTGGCGGTCGATGGGCGACAAGCCCGGATCGGCCGGCACATCGGGTGCGCAGTGGCTGGAGCGCGGGGTACACCGCAAGTACTTCCCGGATCTGTGGACTCTTCGCGACAGTGGTTGGTAG
>DASYAE010000254.1:0-37007 GCA_036501535.1 Actinocrinis sp.
CTCCAGCTCCCGATACGCCTTGAGCACCGTGTTCGGATTGATCGCCAGCGCCTGCGCCACCGAGCGCACCCGCGGCAGCTGATCGCCCGGCGCCAGCAGACCCACCCGCAGCGCCTGCTTGACCTGCTGCACCAACTGCACGTAGGTCGACACCCGGGAACGGCCGTCCAGCACGAACTCGATCACCGGTGCCCTCCATGTTGTCTTACGACAGTAAGACAACTGTGTCGGGCGCGGCGCCCGGTGTCAAGCCGGGCCGCCGGACCGGGGACGCTCACGCGTCCCAGGGGACGGAGCGGCTCACGCTGTGCGTCAGGCCGATGATGTCGCTCTCCTTGCGCGCGTGCCGCGGCGGGGTCTCGAAGCTGGAGTACGGGCGCAGCCGCAGCAGGACCCGGCCCTCCCGGTCCGACATCCGCCGGACCTCGTCCCGCATCGACTCGTCGATCGGGCGCTCGGCCATCAGCTCCATGAGCCGGAACACGTAGTCCGCGGCCGCGTCGGGGTCGTCCTCGACCACCGCGTCGCAGAACACGGTCAGGTAGGTCGGCGGCCAGTTCTCGTCCAGCACGCACAGCGAGACCTTCGGATCTCGCGCCACCGCCCTGGTCTTGGCCCGCTCCCGCATGGTGGTGATCAGGATGTCGTCGCCGTCCATCATGTAGTACAGCGCGGTCATGGCCGGCCCGTCGTCCTTGCGGGCGTAGCCGAAGATCGCGGTCCGGTGTTCGCGGACGAACGCGCGGCGCTCCTCGGGTGTCATCGGCGTTCCTGCTTTCCATGCTTGTAAAAGGCGCTGTTGTGAACAGGCGCTGTGTGCCGCGACGCAACAGTGCGATGACAAGGCGCGCGCGACGGCTTTGACGACTGTATCGGCCGCGCCCCACGCGTCTCCGCCCGGCCGCTTGCCCAGTGGAGTCATATAGTGTTCTACTTAACCAACACAATTTTTGGACCCGCGCTGAACCCGCGCTGGGAAGGACGGACGGCGTGATCGACTTCCACGTCGACAAGACGGGCAGCGTGCCCGCATACGCGCAACTGGTGCGCCAGGTACGGGAGGCGATGCGGCTGGGCCTGCTGCATCGCGGCGACCGGCTGCCGACGGTGCGCGAGGTGGTGACCGCCTGCACCGTGAACGCGGCCACCGTGCTCAAGGCCTATCGGGAACTGGAGCTGTCAGGGCTCGTGGAGTCACGGCAGGGATCGGGCACGTACGTCACCGGCACCCTGGGATCGGCCGATCCGCACGTCATGGCCCGGCTGCGGCACGGGCTGGCCCGCTGGCTGGACCTGGCCCGTGAGGCAGGCCTCGAAGACGAGGACGTCCAGGCGCTGGTGACCTCGGTGCTCGCCCAGCAGGCGGCCGGTTCGGCCGGATCGGCGCACGCCGGCGACGACGTCCGGCGGACCGGATTCGGGGGCGTGGCATGAACGAGGACTCCGTCGCGCTGGAAGCCAGGGAACTGACCAAGCGCTACCGGGACGTGTGGGCGCTGCGCGAGTGCAGTTTCCAGCTGCCCGCGCACCACATCGTCGCACTCGTAGGGGCGAACGGCGCAGGCAAGTCCACGCTGATGAGCATCATCGCGGGACTGCTGCCGGCCACCAGCGGCGAGATGCTGGTCGGCGGTCGCCAGGTCGGCGAGCATCGCCGGGCCCGCCCGGCCGACGCCGAGCACCGGGTGGCCCTGCTGGCCCAGGACAAGCCGCTCTACCGCGAGTTCAGCGTCGCCGACATGCTCGCCTTCGGGCGGCGCACCAACCGGGTGTGGGACCAGCAGCGCGCGCTGTCCTGGCTCGACCGCTTCGACGTGCCGCTCGGGCGCCGCTGCGGCCGGCTGTCCGGCGGGCAGCGCGCCCAGGTCGCCCTCGCCGTCGCGCTCGGCGCGTGCCCGGGCGTGCTGCTGCTGGACGAGCCGCTGGCGAACCTGGACCCGGTGGCCCGCACCGAGGTCACCGGCGAGCTGCTGGCCGAGGTCGCCGAGAGCGGGATGACCGTGATGCTCTCGACCCACATCGTCGCCGAGCTCGCCGGCGTCGGCGAGCACCTGCTGCTGCTCGCGGCCGGCCGGCCGGTGCTGTCCGGGGACATCGAGGACCTGCTCGCCGAGCACGTCCGGATGAGCGGGCCGCGCGCCGACCTGCCGCCGGGCCCCGGCGAGATCGTCCAGGCCCAGCACACCGAGCGGCAGTCGACGTTCATCGTCCGGCTCCCCGGCGGACCGGTTCCGTCGGCGGTCGCGCCCGGCTGGAGCAGCGGCCCGCTGACCCTCGAGGAGCTGACCCTCGCCTACCTCAAGTCGTCCGCGAAGCCGCGCCGAGCCCTGGAGGCCGCCGTATGAGTGCCCTGACCCACACGCCCCTGCCCGACGCCCCGGCCGCGTCCGGCGGCGCGCGTAGCGGCGGAGCGCGCCTGGTCGACCTGGCCTGGCTCACCTGGCGCCAGCACCGCGCGACCATCATCGCAGGCCTGATAGTCGCTGCCATGATCACGATCTCCATGGTCTACGTCGCCGCGCGCATCGCGACGATCAACCAGGAGTGCGGAAACACGCAGTGCCCTGACGGCTCTCCGCAGGCCGCGCCGCTCTCGGGCGCCTTCGGGCTCGACAACCTCTCGACCTACCTCGCCGTGTTCGCGGCGTTCATGCCGGTGCTGACCGGGATGTTCCTCGGCGTCCCGGTGCTGGCCCGCGAGCACGAGCAGCGCACGCTGCTGCTCGCCTGGAGCCAGGACGTGACGCCGCACCGCTGGCTGTGGACCAAGATCGCCCTGCTCGGCGCCCTGACCGCGGCGCTGGGCGCGGCCGTGTCCGTCGCCGCCGCCCGCCTGGCCGACGTCTCGAGCGTCGCCAGCGGGGGGAGCATGTTCGCCGTCAACCCATTCCTGACCACCGACATGCTTCCGCTGGTGCTGAGCGTCGTGTGGTTCGCAGTCGGTGTGGCTCTGGGCGCCGCGTTCCGCCGCACCCTCCCGGCCGCCTTCTCCGCGCTCGCAGGCTGCGTCGGCCTGCTGTTGCTCGTCCAGTGGCGGTATCCGACGTTCACGACGCCGCTGACGACCTTGGTCCCCATCGGCGGCGGCGCGGGCCCCAACGGCCAGCTCGGTGCCAATAGCCTGATCGTCGACCAGGGCTCGGGCGTCTTCGACGCGTCCGGCCACGCCGTCAGCCGGACCACTGTCGAGACGCTGTGCTCGGTCGGGAACGCCGACTTCGTCGACGGCCGGTGCCTGGCCCAGCACGGCTTCAGAACCGAGCTGAGCTACCAGCCCGGCAGCCGGATCCCCGAGTTCCACCTCATCCTGATGTGCGGCTATCTCGGCGTCGGCGTGCTCGCCCTCGTCGCCGTGTGGTGGCTGGTCCGGCGCACGAGCCTGAGCGCCGGCTGACGGCCCCCCGGATCCGGTCCCGGCGCCGGGGATGAACGGGGCGCCGGGACCGGGCGGATCAGGTGAAGGTGAACCAGTTCACGTTGACGAAGTCGGCCGACTGGCCGCTGCTGAAGACCAGGTAGACCGTGTGTGTCCCGGTGACCGTGCTGATGTTCGCCGGCACGGTCTCCCAGGACTGCCAGCCGCCGGTGTTCCCGATCGCGAAGCTGCCGATCGGCGTGGCGGTCGGGCTGTCCAGCGCGACCTCGACCAGGCCGCTGATGCCGGAGGCCGCGCCCGAGGCGACCCGGGCCTTGAACTGCGTGGCGCCCGAGCTGCCGAACTGGACGCCGGAGTAGCCGAGCCAGCAGCCGTTGTGGATGTAGCCGACGTCCTCGCCGCCACCGGTGTCCGTGGTGGTCTCGGTCTGCGTCCCGTTGTTGGAGCTGTAGCTCTCGGCCTGGATCGTCGAGTACGCGCTCACCGAGCCGCCGCCGCCGTTCGACGGAGACGAGGCGACGGCGCTCGGCGACGAGCTCGGGGCGGTGCCGGAGGCGTTGCCGCCGCCGACGGTCACGGTCCACAGCGTCGGGCTGCCGGAGCTCACCGCACCGGACTGGTCGGCGCCGCCGGTGGGGGCCACGTCGTCGTACGGGAAGGCGTAGCCGCGGCCGTCCAGGTTCGCCGCGTGCACGATCCGGGCGTAGTGGTTCGTGACCGAGTTCTGGTAGTAGTTCGCCGGGTTCTCGCCGTCCGGCTGGTCCGTGTCGATCAGCAGCGTGGTGCGGTTGAACGCGGCGCTGATCCGGGCGATCAGCGCGCCCATCTCGCCGGCCGCGTTGGCGAACGGCCCGGTGCTGCAGCTGAAGATGTCCGCGGCGGACGGCTGCGCGAAGCTGCCGACGCCGCTGAAGGTGAGCGTGCTGCCGGAGACCTGGCCGCTGACCGAGCCCCACGAGGCCTGCGTGTCGACGGTGAGGCTCTGGCCCGAGTACTTCGACCAGACCTGGTTCACGTAGGGCTGGAAGTACCCGGAGAACAGCGAGGAGTTCGTCACGATCCCGTTGTTCGGGCTCAGCGCGCGCAGGTTCTGCCCGCCCGAGGTGACGATCAGCTTGTTCCAGCCGGCGCCGTCCGCGTTGTTCTGCGCGGTCAGGCCGCTGCAGACGGTGTTGAGCCCGCCGGTCGGCATGCCGGAGACGTGCTGCACGTTGCCGGAGCTGTCGTTCAGGGTCAGCGCGATGGGGATGGAGACGAAGTCGACGTAGCTGATGTTCGCGAACAGCTGCGAGCTGTTGTAGGTGAACTCGCAGAAGTCCCACATGTTATTGATGTTCGGGTCCGAGGGATTGGTCACCGAGGGCTCCACCAGCCCGGGCCCGTTGGCGCCGGGGTTGAGCAGGAAGGTCAGCGGCGCGCCGATGGAGAACCAGATCCGGCCGCCGGCGATCTGCGGGATGGTGACGGTGCGGGTCGAGCCGGGCGCGCCGAGCGCGATGGCGCAGTTCGCGGCGAGCGGCGTGCCGGTGGAGCCCGGGTTGGCCGGGTAGTACAGCGTCTGGCCGTCCGACTCCAGCAGGACCAGGGCGTTGTTGTTGTTGATCGCCTGGCCGGTGACGTAGGCGTACACCGTGCTCGAGGTGGTCTGGTTCGCCAGCGCGACGGAGAGCGTCGCCGTGGTGGCCGAGGCGCGCCAGGGCAGGGTGGCGGCGCCGGCCAGGGCGGATCCGCCGACCAGCACGGAGGACGCGGTCAGGAACTTTCTGCGCGAGAGCATGGGGGTGTGGTCTCCTCGGGTGGGTGGGCACGAACCGCGGACCGCGCACCGGGGCGAGCGCGGGCATGGGCTTGCGGTTCCCGCGCGCAGGCGCCGCGCGCGCGTGGAAACGTTTCCGGGGAACGCTTGCTGGGAGTATGCGAAGCGCGGGGCGCCCCGTCAATGGTCGGGACGCCCGGGGGGCGGTCGCGGCCCCGCGTTTTGACAGCACGCTGAGCCCCGAATAAGGCGCCCTTTACTCCGCGGGGTGAAAGGTTTCCGTAGGCCCGCAACGGGCAGCCGTGGTCGTCGCGGTCCGAGACGCGGCGGGCGGACCGGGTCGCGCGACGCCCGTCCCGACGCTGTTTCAGATTCCCGGCCGGCGCGGCGATCGGCGGCGTCGTCCGGTCTGCGCGCACGCCGGAGCCGACATAGTGTTGACGCAGAACGGTGTTGACAGTAGGGCCGCGCGCGATAGGTTAGGCAAACCTAACCTGCAATCGGGCATGGACGGCCGGGAGGATCGGAACAGGTGACGGAAACGGCGGCCGGATCGCAGCCCGCGGCGGGCCTGTCGGCACGCCTGCGCGACCGGCTGCGGCCGCTGCGCGACGGCGCACCGCCGGTGTTCCTGCGGCTGCTGCTGGCCGGGGCACTCGAGCCGGCCGAGTACGCCGAACTGCTGGCGCAGTACCGCCTCGTCTACACCGCGCTCGACCGCGCCGCCGCGATCTCGGGCGATGATCCGGTGGCTACGCGGTACGCCGAGCACTACCGCGATCGGGTGCTCGCGCTGGAGCACGATCTGCGAACCCTGCTCGGCACTGCGGCGCCGGATGTCGAGGTCTGCGACGCGGCGGTCGCCTACCGCGACCGCATCCTGAAGGCGGCGGCCCGGCCCGGCGGCTTCGCGGCGCATCACCACGTGCGCTACCTCGCCGACCTGTCCGGCGGCCAGCTGATCCAGGACGCGCTCGAGGAGGCGTACGGCCTCGACTCGGCGGAGCTGCGCTTCCACAGTTTCCCGGGCCCGTTCAGCGTGCGGACCCTGAAAGAGGAATACCGCGCTGTGCTCGACGCCACCGTCCGGCCGGAGGCGGAGCAGCGGCTCGTCGTCGATGAGGCCGTCGTGGCATATGGCCTGTCGACCGGCGTGCTCGACGAGATGGGCGCCCGGCTGACCCGGGACTGGTCGGCCGGGCCCGCGCGGAAGTGACAGCGCCGCCAGGCAGCGCAGGCGGGTGACGGCGCAGGCGGGTGAGCCGCCGCCGCGCGACCGGCCCCGCTCCCCCTTAAAGTGACGGCACTGGCGCGGCGACCGTTTTGTCATATTCACAACCGGGTACCCGAGCGGCCTCGGTGCGAGGAGCCGGGGCCAGCGGACACGGCGCGGAGGAACGGTCTGATGAGTGGCAACCAGAGCACAGATCCCACCGGCACGAACGTGGCGCAGGGCGCAGCCGGCGCTGCGGGGAACGGCCAGGCCCCCGCGCAGCCGGCCCCGGGCACCGTGCCGCCGGGGCAGCCCGCCCCGGGATCCGGTCCCACTCCGAGTTCCGGTCCCGCCCCGGCTCCCGCGCCCGAGTCCGAGGCCGAGCGCATCAAGAAGGACGTGGGCGTCGCGCGCACGCGGCTCGGCGGCGTCTGGGTCTCGCTCATCTCCGGCACCGTCGTTCTCGTCCTGCTGCTGGTCTTCATCTTGATGAACGGCCAGCACGTGCGGATCAACTTCTACGGCGCGCACTGGGACCTGCCGCTGGGCGTGGCGCTGCTGATGGCGGCCGCGATCGGCATCCTGCTGGTCGTGATCCCGGGCGTGGGCCGGATGCTCCAGCTGCGGGCCACGGCCCGCCGCGCCCGCAAGCGCGCCGCGGCCGCCGCCGGCTGATCCCGCGCTTCGATCGGACACTTCTTTGTCGGCGCCGCCTTGTCGGCGCCGCGCGGGTAACGTTTCGCGCGTGGACGCAGATCCGGCGCGGTCCGGCCAGCGGCGAGAGCACTGCGACACCGGCGCCGCCTCGGAGGCCGTCGCGGAGTCGGTGGGCATGGACCCGGTCGGGCTGGCCCGGGCGTTGGCCCTGGTGCGCACCTGGCCTGGCGGCTCGCAGCTGTGCGTGATCCGGCGCGGCGAGGTGGTCGTGGACTACGCGGTCCACTGCACGCGGGACTCGCTTTTCATGCTCTTCTCGGCCGGTAAGCCGCTGGTGGCGGTGCTGATCCACCTGCTGGTCGAGCGCGGCGCGCTGTCTCTGGACGATCCGCTGGCCCGGCACTGGCCCGAATACGCGCGCAACGGCAAGGAGCCGATCACCGTCCGGCACGTGCTCCAGCACCGCGCCGGGGTGCCCTTGGCCAGCGGCACGCTGCTCGGCGACGCGGCGTGGATGACCGACTGGACCCGGTCGGTCCGGCTGGCCGAGCAGGCCCGGCCGCGCTGGCCGGCCGGGCAGGTCCCCGGGTACCACGTCATCACCTTCGGCTTCCTGCTCGGCGAGGTGGCCCGCCGGGTCGGCGGCGCGCCCGTGGACGAGCTCATCCGCACCGAACTGCTCGGACCGGTGGGCCTGGCCGACATCCATCCCCGCCTGCCCGGCACCCTGTGGCCGCGACACGTCGCGCTGCGCACGACCGGCGGGCCGCTGCAGCGCGGCGTGCTGACGGCCCCTCAGCTGTTCCTGAACCGCCGAACCCTGCGAACCTCGGTGATCCCGGCCGCCAACGCGGCCGCGACGGCCCGCGGCCTGGCCGGCTTCTACCAGATGCTGCTCAGCGGCGGCGAGAGCGCCGGACGCCGGGTGCTGAGCCCGGAGACGGTCGCCCGGATGCGCGAGCCGTCCACCGCGCCGGGCGAGAAGGACCGGGTGCTGAGGCTGCCGATCCGCTGGTCTCAGGGCTTTCAGCTGGGCGGGGCCGGGCCGGGCGGCGAGCGGCCCCGGGACCATCCGATGGGCGCGCTCGGCAGCCCGGAGACCTTCGGGCACAATGGCAGCTACTACTGCAACGCGTGGGCCGACCCGACCCGCCAGCTCGTCTTCGCCTACACCACCAGCGCGCTGGCCGCGCGAGACGACGCGGCGCGCCAGCAGTGCGCGGTCAGCGACGCGGTACTGTCCGCCTGCCGCTGAGCCGTGCAAGGGCTCCGGCCGACCGCCGCGCGACGACCGGCCGGAGCGCCGGCTGATGCATGAAGCCGTGAAGCCGCTCAGCCGGCCTGATCAGCCGTCAGCTGTTCTGAACCTTCAGCGACGCGCCGGCCGTGGTCTTCGAGCCGCTGACCGACGACCCGGTCGAGGACTGGAACCCGACGTCGTACGGCGAGCCGGAGCCGCGCTGCACGGTCACGTCGTCCAGCTTCACGGTCGCGCCGTCGGTGGTGACGAAGGCCGGCCGGCCGTCGTCGTCGGCGAACTTCACCGTGTCCGAGTCGAAGGTGATCCCGGAGACGTCGCGCATCCACCAGCCGTAGGACGGCCGGGTGCCCAGGTCCTTGGGCACGTAGCTGGTGTAGTCGGTCGGCGGGACGATCGTGGCGTCCGAAGCGGGGTCGCCGCCCGGGACGGTCAGGTCCGTGTTCTCGACGGTGACGTCCGACACCGGGTGGCCCGGCATGCCGGTGATCGTCGCGGTGTAGCCGTTGCCGCCCTCGGACAGGCCGGTGCCGGTGACGTGGTCGATGGTGACGTCGCTGATCGAGCC
The DNA here is from genome assembly GCA_036501535.1 of Actinocrinis sp. Lineage (GTDB taxonomy): Bacteria > Actinomycetota > Actinomycetes > Streptomycetales > Catenulisporaceae > DASYAE01. The sequence goes on from DASYAE010000254.1 coordinate 8,829, forward strand.
GGCGCCGGGCGAGCCCGGGCAGCGGCCGCGGTCGCCGATCTTGATGAAGACCGGGGCGGCGGCGCCCTTCATGGTCACATCGTCGTACTTGATGTCGCTGATCTTGGCGCCGTCCATGGAGACGATGCCGAGGCCCGCCTTGCCGGCCTTGTCGACCGTCAGGTGCGAGAACGTGTAGCCGCTGAAGTTCCCGCAGGTCTCCGAGCCGAACTGGAAGGCGTTGTTGTCCGACGAGGCGGTCACGTCGGTGACGGTCACGTTCTGGTTCGGATAGGTCTTCCCGAGCGCGTAGTCGCTCTTGAACACGAGCGAGTCGTCCACCGAGTCGATCACGGTGTCCGCCACGGTGACGTTCTGGGTGTTGATGACGTCGATGCCGTCGCGGTCCGAGGCGGTCTGCACGTTCAGGCCGTCGATGCTCAGGTGGTCGACGCCGTTGGTGAGCACGGCGATCCAGCCGCCGTTCTTCACCGTGATGCCGGAGAAGCCGATGTTGCTGCTGCGGGTGATCGCGATCGCCTTGTCGGCCTCGCCGGACGGGGTGGTGCCGGTGTGCAGGTGTCCGTCGCCGTCGATGGTGCCGGAACCGGCGAACGAGACGTCGGTCAGGCTGTCGCCCCAGATCAGCGAGTCGTGGAAGTAGCTGTGCCCGAAGTCCTGGTACTGGGAGTAGGGGTTGGACTCGGGCGCGTCGAAGCCGCTCGCCGCGGCGCGGATCGTCGCGCCGGAGTCGAGGTAGATCTCGACGTTGCTCTTCAGGTGGATGGAGACCGACTCGTAGGTCCCGGCCGGGAAGTAGACCTCGCCGCCGCCGGCCTTGCTAGCTGCGGCGATCGCGTCGTTGATCGCCGGGGTGTCGATGGTGGTGCCGTTCCCGGTCGCGCCGTAGCTCTTGACGTTGTAGACCGTGGTGGCCGCCTGGGCCGTGCCGACGGTTCCGGCCGCGGCGAACGCTCCGGCCAGCGCGATGGCCGTGGCGGTTCCCAGCAGGCGGCCGGTCACGGTGCCGGTTCCCGCCCGGCGCAGGGGGACGTACCGCCGTCGGGTCGTGCGAAGGATGGACATGGTGCGCCTTTCCGTTCCGCACCGTCGCGGAACAGGTCGGGGGATCGACCGGCGCCGCCGGAGACTCACTCAGTCGCCGTCTGAGGGCCCTGCGACGGGTCGGGTGCATGGGGCATCGTCATATCCGAGATGGTGAATCTGCTATCTCTGATCTTGCATCAGATATCTCGTATATGATGTGTACGGAAAATAGGAGACCTGCGGACGCGCGTCAAGACGTGCGACGCACGGATCGCGGACTGCGTCCGATTCGCATCGCACGGCAGCCGTTTCGAACCGATCGGGCTCTCGCTGCTACCTATTCACCGTGGGACATATTCCGGGAGGTTCCAGGTGACCGATCCGCACTGGGGGCTGGCGGAACCCGCCCGCGCGCTGTGGCACGGGGCCGGATCGGCGACAGGGGGCCTGTCCGGCCTCGACGACGCCGCGGTGCTGCGCCGGATCGCCGGCGGGGACCAAGGCGCGCTCGGCGAGCTCTACCGGCGGCTCGGGCAGGTGATGTTCGCGCAGATCCTGCTGGCCGTCGGCGAGCGCGCGATGAGCGAGGAGATCCTGCAGGACAGCATGCTGGCGATCTGGCGCGGGGCGGGCTCGTTCCGCGGCGAGTCGACCGTGCGCTCGTGGGCGGTCTCGATCGCCCGCCGGCAGGCCCGCGACCGCACGCGCCGGCACCGGCCGCGGGTCGTGGACGACACGTACCTGGCCGAGCTGCCCAGCCGGGAGCCCGGCCCGGAGTCGACCGCGCTGGACCGGGCCGAGGCGCGCACGGTCGCCGAGGCGATCAGGACCCTGAGCCAGGGCCACCGGGAGGTGCTCGGCCTCGCCTTCGGCGCCGGGCTGACCCTGCCGGAGGTCGCCGAGGTCCTGCAGGTCCCGCTCGGGACGGTCAAGAGCCGCCTGACGGCCGCGCGCACCGCGCTCGGCCGGGCGCTGAGCGAGAGAGGGTACGACCGATGACCGCTCCGGCACCCCATCTGGGACTCGAGGACCTGATCGCAGGCCTCGATGACGCGCCGATGGACGAGGCGGCGCAGCTGCACCTGTTCTCCTGCCCGGACTGCCGGAGCGAGGCGGTGCGCTGGAGGACCGCGGCCGACGGGGTGCGTACGCTCGTCGGATCCTGCGCCGCGCCGCCGTGGCAGAGCGTGGACATCTTCTCGGCGCCGGGCGGGCCGGGGGCCGGCCGGGCGCGCCGGCAGCGGAGCCGCTCGTCGCGCCCGAACCCGCTGCGACGCCGGCACATGCTGGCGATCTGCACGGCGGCGCTGGCCCTGACGATCGCCGCGGCGTTCGAGATCGGCGCGCTGTCCTACTCGGGATCGTCGGGGGCGACCGGCGCCGCGCCGTTCGCCTCGCCGTCGGCGCCGAGCGCGCCGAGTGCACCGCGGACCGGGGCTCCGGTCGGCGGCTCCGGCGTATTCGAGTGCAACGGCGCCGATCTGGAACTGGCCACCGGGCCGCTGATCGAGAACGACGACGGCGCGGCCTTCAGGGTGGCGGTGGGCGGCCGCAGCCCGGTGCCGGTGCGGACCACCGGGTCCACGACGGTCCAGCTCTATGTCAGCGGGACGGTGAGCGACATCGCGAACGGCGATCACGTCGCGGTCCTGGGTACGAGCGAGAACGGGACCATCACATCCAGCGCAGTCGGAATCGCGCCGGGCGACTCCGACGCCGTGCCGATCCCCTCGATGCCCGCTCCGGGCTTCGGCGGGCCGTCGTCGGGCCTGGAATCCACCGACCTGCAGGGAACGGGGACCGTCGAGGACGTGTCCGGTACCGGGTTCACCCTGGTCACGAGCAACGAAGACATCCCCGTGACGGTGTCGGCCTCGACGCTGGTGACGGAGCTGGTCGACTCGGTCGCGCAAGCCTTGCAGCCGGGCCGCACCACCTCGGTCGCCGGGACCCCGTCCGCCGACGGCACGCTGGTGGCGGAGTCGATCGTCCAGGTGGGCCCCGGTTTCCAGCCGGTGGCGGGCGCCGCGGCCATCGGCCGTGCGGTGAGCTTCTCCGGCCTGCCGTGCCTGACATCGACCTTCGCGGCGAACGCGCTCATCGAATCCATCCACTGATTCAGTGGTAACCGTTGGCCCGTGCCCGAGAACGTGATAGCAACGGTGATAGTCACGAGACGGTGTTGATCACGAGCATGGGCAGGCCCGGTCGTCTGATCGGGCCGGCGCAGGAGCGGAGCGCGAACGGTGTTGTCGGTGTTGTCCGGAGAACTCGTGCGGCTGCGCCCGATGGAGCTGGCCGACGCCGAGGCGCACTGGCGCTGGAACCACGACCCCGTGGTGACCGAGTGGATGTCCACCGGCTACCCGGTCACCTTCGAGCAGTTCTCCGCCGGATACGCCGAACGGCCCCGCAACAGCTACGAATGGCTGATGCTCGGGATCGAGACCCAGGCCGACGACCGGCTGATCGGGCTGGTCCGGCTGGGCGACACCGAGCCGGAGACCGGCGGGGCCGAACTCGACGTCTACATCGGCGAGAAGGACTGCTGGGGCAAGGGCTACGGCACCGAGGCGACCCGGCTGATCTGCCGGTACGGCTTCCACAAGATGCGCCTGCACCGAATCATGCTCTGGGTCGCCGACGCCAACACGGCCGCCATCCGGGTGTACCAGAAGGTCGGCTTCGTCGAGGAGGGGCGGGCCCGCGAGACCCTGCGGCACAACGGGCACTGGCACGACATGATCCTGATGGGCCTGCTGGAGGGCGAGCTGCGCTGAGCCGCGCCGGGCCGGCCGGTCCCCCGGCCCGGCGCTTGGATCAGGACTCTGTCGGCTGCGCGACCACGGCCGGCGGGCGCGGGACGGCGCGCGGCGCGCGGGCCTTTGCTGCGGCGGCTGCGGGCCCGGCGACGCCGCGCTGCAGGCGGCGGACCGCATCCAGGTGCTCTGCAGTCCAGATCACCTTGACCGCGGTCGCCGTGCCCTGGCCGTCCTCGCCGCTCAGGTCTCTGCGTACCGCGGCGATCAGGCGTCCGTCCGTGGACAGGTCGTGCTCGGTCGGCTCCGGCACCACGCCGGCGCCGCTCACGGCTTGAGCGGTCTGCTCATACCAGCCGGTGATCTGGCCGCCGACGCCCAGCAGTTCCGCGCGCGCGGCGGCGCGGTCGGCGGACGAGGAGTCGTCGCCGTGGCTCCAGAGGTCGAGCACCGCGTCCGCGGTGAGTCGCAGCACTGCGACCGAGTTGATCATCGCGGCGACGTCGGCGAGCGGCAGGTGCTTGGTGCCGCGCTCGGCCAGGAATCCGCGGAACGCGTCGTCGAGGCGGCGGGCGGCCGCTGCTGCGCGCCGGCTGTCGGCCAGCGGCGGCCCGGCGGCGGGGGCAGTGGACCTGTCACAGCGGGAGACCCCGTACTGCACCGCGCTGCTGAGGTAGCGGGCGCTGTCGGTGAGCGCCTCGGCGATCGACTGGCCGAGCGAATACGCCGCGCCGCGCGGCCAGAACAGGGCGCCGCCCACCAGGCTGACCGCGCAGCCGATCGCCACGTCCTCGATCCGGACCAGGCCGATCTTCCAGCCGGCCGGCTCGATGATGTTGTAGAGGATCAGCATCATCGCGGTGAAGCCGGCCTGCCCGGCGGCGAAGGAGATCGCGACCGGGGCGAGGCCGGAGAAGGCGACGCCCAACGGCAGCAGGGCCCAGTAGACCGCGGTGTTCGTGCCGACCGCGTAGACGAGCACGCCGCCGACGATGATCCCGGTCGTGGTGCCCACCAGGCCGCGCAGCGCGTTCTGACCGGTGTTCAGGGCGCTGGAGCGCAGCACGGCCAGGGTGCCGAGCACGACCCAGAACGAGTGCTGAACCCCGGTCAAGTCGGCGATCACGACGGCCGCGGCGAGCGCGATGGCGCCGCGCAGGCTGTTGTGCAGCCAGACCGAGTGCCACTCGACGTGCGCGCCGGCCCGCTGCTGCGCCGAGGTCAGCAGCGAGCCCGCGCCGTCCTGCGGCTGGTGCCCGACCACGGTCTGCCACCAGGTGCGGGCCCGCGCGGCCACGGTCAGCTCGATGTTGGCGGCTATCGCGGTGACCGCGAAGCTCATCTCCTGCGCCCGGAAGCTCGGCTCCAGGGAGCTGACGAACTCGGCGGCGGCCGCGTCGGGGGAATCCGGGTCCGCCGAATTGGTGTCACTGCGAGTGTCACTGCCGGTGGCGGAGGAGCCGTCCGAGCCGGCCATCGCGGCCACCCGGGCGGCGTGGCGGACCGGGAGCGTGGTGGTGACCACCTGCTCCATCGCCGCGCGCGCCTCCCGCAGCCGGGCCAGGTCGGCCTGCACCAGCGCCGGGTCGTCGACCGCCGAGCGCAGGACCGCGGCGGCGTGCTCGAGCAGCGTGGCCGCGGCCGCCTTGACCGCCCCGACAGCGCTGTCGGTCGGCTCGGGCCGCTGCTCGAAGCGCATCCGCTCCAGGATCGAGTCGAGCCAGACCACCTGGTCAACCAGACGCACCAGCGTGCGGGCCCCGGTCGAGAGGCCGGTCGGGCGATAGGGCGTGGCGAAGAAGGACGTCTTCAGCCGCCCGACGGCCGCGGAGGCGTCGGCAACGATCGCGTCGCGCATCGCCACCCGGTCGGCGGGGTAGCCGGCGCGGACGCACTCGACCTCGGCCCGCAGCCGCCGGGCCAGCAGTTCGCAGGCCTCGGCGGTCGTCATCCGCAGCGGCTCGCGGGTCGGCTGCGGCCACAGCAGGCCGATGGCGGCGACCGACACGGCGCCGGCCAGGAACCAGCCGGCCAGCCGGTCCGGGATGGTGCCCGGCGGTCCGGGCAACGTGACCGGCAGCACGAACCCGACCAGCAGTGCGGTCGTCGCGCCGGCCAGCACCGAGCTGATCACGCCGGCGAACAGCACGGCGAACCCGACCACGAGCATGCCGAGCGCGGCGGACCACACGTGCTGCGAGGCGAGCGTGCCCAGGCAGATGAACACCCCGCCGGCGCCGACCAGCGCGGCCTGCGCGGTGAGCCGCTCCCGCATCGTGCCGCCGAAGTCGACGAACAGCAGCGTGCCCATGGCGCCGAAGGAGGCGAAGACGGCGATCGTCGGGTTGCCGATCCCCTTGTCGGCCAGGGCGAACAGGCTCGGCATGAGGATCGCGGCGCGCGCCGCCCGCCGGGTCGCCGACAGGCCGTTGTCGCGGCTGCGCAGCCACTGCAGGACGCCGGGCCTCCGGGCGGCCGTCATCGGGGCCCGCGCCGGGGCCGCCGGCCGCGGCCCGCTGTATGAGACTTGCGATTCATGGTGCTACGCCCCTCGTCGCCGGCAACCCGACCATCATCGGCGCGATCACCTCGGTCCAGCAAGCAGCCTGCGGGATTCAGTTCTTGCATTCGCACAACCTGACATTGCGGCCGCCCCATATGCAAGATGTTTCACGCAGCCGCTGCGTGCGCCTCCCGCTCGGCTGGCGAGTCGTCGGGCCAGGCCCGAACTGAGCTGCACTCAGAAGCCTTGCGGCATCGTCACATCGCTGTCACGCAAGTTCGGTAGGCCGTCGCCTTCTTTCTTTACACTGTTACCGCCTTGCTACGAAATGTCACCGAGGGTACATTGAGCCGCGCCGCCGCGCGCAGGCGGCAGCACCGCCGAAACCCACAAGAACATCCTATGATTCTGATCGATTCTGAGATCGAACTCTCAATCTCGACCACCAAGGGCACATCCGGCGTCTGCTTTAACACGTGCCTTGAACTGGAAACTAAGTCTGGCTTCAGCAGTCTTTGACTGCGATGGCCGCGTAAGGGCTAGACCAAAGCACTCTCAAGCGCTACAACACATCCGATGTGTCCGGCGATACACATCGCGCACCTTCCCCTTGTCCCTGGAGGACGGATCCTTGACCGCGCGTCGCCCCTTCCGCTTATCAATCGCCGCCGGAGCGTTCGCGGCAACGATGTCCCTGTTCACCTTCGCCGTCGTGAACGCCCCGCACGCCACGGCCGCGACCCTCACCACCGCCTGGCAGAACGGCGCCTTCTCCGAGAACGTCGGCGGCGTCGTCGGCGAGTCGGACGTCGCGCTCGGCTCGCCGAACACCGCCGACACGCAGTCGCTGCCGCTGGGCAACGGCTCGCTCGGCGTGGCCGCGTGGGCCGCGAACGGCTTCACCGCACAGCTCAACCGCAGCGACACCATGCCCTACCGGCTCTCGCCGGGGCAGATCAACATCCCGGGCCTGTCCACGATGACCTCGGCGTCGAACTTCAACGGCTACCTGGACCTGTACAACGGGGTGCTGCACGAGACCGGCGGCGGCATCACCATGAACGCCTGGGTGCCGGAGGGCAAGGACGAGCTGGTCGTCGACGTGACCGGCGTCAACGCCTCGACGCAGCAGACCGCGACGCTGAACCTGTGGTCGGGGCGTTCGCCGTCCGCGAGCACGTCGGGCGCCTTCGGCAGCCTGGCACAGACGTGGGTGGACAACTCCCAGACCGGGAACTCGGGGCAGACCTTCGGCGCGATGGCCACCATCACCGCGGGCGGGCAGAACGTGACCGCCTCCGTGGTCAACTCCACCGGGGTGAAGGTCACCTTCACCCCGAACAGCAACGGCAGCTACCGGGTGATCGTCGCCTCGCCGCAGTGGACCGGCGGCAACGCGGAGAGCACCGCGCAGTCGCTGATCGGCTCGGACGCCACCACCGCCAGCTCCACCCTGCTGGCGACACAGTCCGCGTGGTGGAACAACTACTGGGCGAACAGCGGCCTGATCCAGATCAGCTCGTCCGACGGCAGCGGCCAGTACATGGAGAACCTGCGGACCCTGTACCTCTACGACGAGGCCGCGAGCATGAAGACCGGCGCCTATCCGGGCAGCCAGGCCGGCGTCGCGGACATGTTCGCCTTCGACGAGGACCAGCAGGACTGGTACCCGGCCGGCTACTGGCTGTGGAACCTGCGCGGGCAGATCGCCGCGAACATCAGCTCGGGGAACTTCAGCCTGAACATCCCGATCTTCAACATGTACCTCAACGACCTGCCGGCGATCGAGTCGTGGACCGGCGCGCAGATGGGCGGCAAGGCGGGCGCCTGCGTGCCGGAGACCATGCGGTTCAACGGCAACGGCTACTACAACGGCGGCAACAACACCCAGAACGCCTCCTGCGCCACCGCCTCCAGCCCGAGCTACAACGCCGAGAACGTCAGCAGCGGCGCCGAGATCGCGATGTGGGTGTGGGACCAGTACCTGGACACCGGCTCTCTCAGCTTCCTGCAGACCTACTACCCGATCCTGCAGCAGACCGCCACCTTCCTGCTGGCCTACCAGTCGGTCGGCTCGGACGGCTTCCTGCACGCCGTCGCCAACGCGCACGAGACGCAGTGGGCGGTGCAGGACCCGACCACCGACCTGGTCGCCGACCAGGCGCTGTTCCCGGCCGCCGTCCAGGCCCTGACCCTGGTGAACCAGGACTCCTCGCTGGTCTCCCAGCTGAAGACGGCGGAGAACGAGATCGAGCCGCTGCCGCGGGTAAGCCAGTCGAACCTGAAGCAGCTGCTCAACGCGCAGCCCACCTCCGCCTCGGCGGCCGCCTCGGCCGACGCGCAGGGCGCCGACGTGATCGGCATGTCGTACCAGCCCTCGAACGCCACCGAGAACAGCGAGAACATCGGCCTGGAGCCGCTCTGGCCCTGGGGCGTGATCGGCGACAGCACCACGGTCAACGGCGACAACCTGACCGCGCTGGAGGACCGCACCTACAACAACCGGCCGTACCCCAACAACTCGGACTGGAACTACGACGCGGTCGACGCCGCCCGGCTCGACATGGGCAGCCAGGTCCAGTCGGACCTGACCACCAACGTCGAGAGCTACCAGGCCTACATCAGCGGCCTGTCGAACCTCTTCAACGGCTCGGTCGGCGACGAGCCCTACATCGAGCAGCAGTCCAACGTCGCCACCGCCCTCGACGAGTCGCTGGCCACCGACTACGACGGCACCCTGCGCTTCGCCCCGGCCGTGCCGTCCGGCTGGAACATGTCGGGCACCGTCTACGTCCAGGGCGGCTCCAAGGTCGACGTGCAGGTCGAGGGCGGTACGCTGGCGACCGCGGCGATCCAGGCCGGCAGCAGCACCACGATGACCGTGCGCAACCCCTGGTCGGGCTCGCAGGCCGAGGTCGTCAACGGCTCCACCGGCGCCGTCGTCGTCTCGCCGACCACCGCCTCGACGTTCAGCCTGCCGGTCACCGCCGGCAGCACCTACCTCGTCGAGCAGCCCTCCAGCCTCACCACCTCGATGACCTTCGCGCAGGTCACCGGCAACCAGGCGACCACCTACAAGACGCTCGGCGGCAAGGTCCAGATCGGCCTGCCCGGCAACAGCGTCAGCTCCGGCGGCACCTACGCCAGCCTGGCCGCGTCGTTCAACAACGTCGGCATCAGCGCGGACAGCAACACCGCGCCGGGGAACTTCGACGGCAACGGCGCCAGCTTCTCCGAGACCGCGCTGACCAACGCCGGCGCCGGACCGGGCGCCTCGGTCAGTTCGGGCGGGATCACGTACACGATGCCCTCCGCGGCGGCCGGCACCAACGACAACACCGTCGCCGAAGGGCAGACCATCGACACATCCGGGAGCGGGTCCAGTCTGGGCCTCCTGATATCGGCCAACAACGGCCCGGTCACCGGATCCGGCAAGATCACCTACACCGACGGCAGCACGTCGAGCTACACGATCACCTCGCCGGACTGGTTCTCCACCACCGCGCCGACCGGCGGCACGCTCGCTATCAGCTCGGCATATCAGAACCGGCAGGGCAACACCACATACGCGAACACCGGCAACATCTTCGCCGTGACCGTGGCGCTGACCTCCGGCAAGACAGTGGCCAGCGTCACCCTGCCGTCCGGCGGAGCACTCGCGGCCGGCGTGGCGGGACTGCACGTCTTCGCACTCGGATTCACCGGCGGTTCCGGCGGCACCGAGGCTCCGTACGGCGGCAAGGCGGCGGCGATCCCGGGCACCGTGTCGGCGGTGAACTACGACACCGGCGGCCAGGGCGTGGCCTACAACGTCACCTCGACGAACGGCACCGCCAACAGCTACCGCTCGGACGGCGTGGACATCGAGGCCACCTCCAACAGCGGCGGCGGCGACGACCTCGGCTGGACCGGGACCGGACAGTGGTTCAAGTACACCGTCAACGTCGCGACTGCGGGCACTTACACCGTCTCCCTGCAGCTGGCCTCGCCGTCCGGACAGACCGACGCGCTGCATATCGCCAACGCCGCCGGCACCAACCTCTCCGGCAACGTCAACGCGCCGAACACCGGCGGCTGGCAGACCTGGCAGGCCACCACCGCCACCGTCACCCTCCCGGCCGGCACGCAGACCCTGACCGTGGACCAGGACAACGGCGGCTGGAACATCTACAACCTCGCCTTCGCCGCCTCCAGCAACGGCGGCAGTGGCGGGATCAACACCTCGGCCTGGTACGAGGTGGTCAACACCAACTCCGGCCTGTGCGCCAGCGCGGCCGGCGCCGGCACCGCCAACGGCACCGCCGTCGAACAACTCGCCTGCACCGGCGCGACCAGCCAGCTGTGGCAGTTCGCGCCCACCAGCGTCACCGGCTACTACGAAGTCCTCAACGAAAACGCCCAGAGCGAAGGAGAGAGCTGGAACATCACCGGCGGCACCGGCGCCACCGCCAGCGGCGACCTGCTGCAGACCTGGAACTACGGCGGCACCGGCAACACCAACGCCCTGTTCGCCGCCAACTCCCAGAGCAGCGGCTCCTACACGTTCACCGCCGACAACGACGGACTCTGCATCGACGTACCCAACGCCTCAACCGCCAGCGGCGTCCAACTACAGCAGTACACGTGCAACAGCACCGCCGCACAGCTGTTCACCCTGACGCAGGCATAGCCCTCACAGGAACCTGATCAACCGGCCGGCTGCCGGTCCGCCGCAACCGCGGAGGACCGGCAGCCGGCCGGCGTTCCTGGGCGCGGCCGTGCATGTCAGGCCACGTCGACATTCGGCGGCGGAGCCTCGGCGCCGGGGCCGGGCAGCACGTCGATGTCGCCGGCGTGCATCGGCTGGTCGCACACCGAGCAGTGCAGCTCGACGTGGCTGATCTGCCCGCACGCGCGGTGCCGGTAGAGCACCGGCGGTCCGGGCTCGCCGGCCAGCCAGCGGTCGCCCCAGCGCACCATGACCAGCAGCAGGTCGCAGAGCTCGAGTCCTCGGCCGGTGAGCGCGTACTCGAACCTCGGCGGGTGGTCGGAGTACCGGCGCTGCTCCACGATCCCGCTCTCGGCCAGCCACTTGAGCCGCTCGGCGAGCACCTTGCGGGAGATGCCCAGGCTCTGCTGGATCTGGTCGAACCGGTTGATGCCGACGAAGACGTTGCGCAGGATCAGCGGCGACCAGGGCTCGCCGATCACGTCGAGCGTGCGGGCGATGGAGCAGGCCATGTCGCCGAACCGGGTGCGTTGCATACCGGAATACTAACCCAGGAGGGTTCCCTAAGGGAACTATGAATGCTAGGGTCGGTCCTGCCAGTGAGTTCCCCGAAGGAACTATCTTAGGCCCGGTGTTCTACTCCCCCTGGAGGATCCCCATGAACCGCCCGCCCGTCGTCTCGGCCGAGCAGTGGCAGACCGCCCGCGACGCGTTGCTGGTCAAGGAGAAGGAGCACACGCACGCCCTGGACGCGCTGGCCGCCGAGCGGCGCCGGCTGCCGATGATGCGGCTCGGCTCGCACTACCGGTTCACCGCGCCGGACGGCGCGAAGATCGGCATCGGCGAGCTGTTCGCCGGCCGCCGGCAGCTGGTGATGTACAACTTCATGCGGCAGCCCGGCGAGGACTGGGTGTGCGGCGGCTGCGCCACGTTCACCGACAATCTCTCGCCGCTGACGCAGCCGCACCTGGGCGCCCGCGACACCCGGCTGGTCCTGATGTCCCCCGCGCCGCAGGAGGAGATCGAGCCGCTGCGCCGCCGGATGGGCTGGAGCGTGCCCTGGTACTCCAGCGACGACGACGGGGACTTCTACCGCGACCTCGGCCTCGGCGGCCTCTTCGCGCTCAACGTGCTGCTGCGCGACGGCGACGAGTACTTCCGCACCTACTCGACGACCGGGCGCGGCGTGGACCGGCTGCGGCTGGACTTCAACCTGCTGGACCTGACCCCGTACGGCCGGCAGGAGGCGTGGGAGGACTCGCCCGAGGGCTGGCCGCAGACCCCGACGATGCAGTGGCTGCGGCCGCACGACGAGTACGACAGCTGAGAGTGCGAGCGGACCGGCGCGATCAGGGCTCGAACTGGATGTCGGGGAAGCGCGGCGACGGGCCGTCGAGCAGGGGGCTGTCGTGGTGGCGCAGGTAGGTGTCGAAGAACGCCTCGATGTAGGCGCGCTCGTCGGTGACGGCGGTCCTCGGGCCGATGGTCCCGAGAAACTGCGTGAGCTGATCGGGCGTCAGGCCGAACAGCGGTGCCAGTTCCTCGGCGTCCGTGAAGGTCTGGTGCTCGGCGTCGTCCAGGAACAGGTGCAGTCTCGGGCCTGTGCTGGCGTCGAGGAACGAGGCGATGGTCGGGTCGTTCTGCGCGGTGTTGTCGGCTGCGGTCAGCAGCAGGAACGGCCGGTTCACGCCCTGCTGGGCCAGCGGGCCCCAGAACCTGCCGTCCATGTTGACGGCCGCCTTGATCCTGGGGTCGTCGTGCATGGCCTGCGCGCTGGCCGCCCCGCCGAGCGACCAGCCGAACATGCCGATCTGGGACAGGTTGAGACTGCCGGCCAGGCCGGCCGGCAACGCGGCGTGCCCGGCGTCGGGGTCGCCGCCGTGGTCGAGCACGGTCAGCTCGTCGAGCACGAACCCGGCGTCGGCCGCGCGGATCTGCTGCGCCTCCAGGGACTGCGCGTCCGTTTCCGGCACGAAGGTGCCTACCACGAGTCGGCCCCCGGGGAACTCCACCTCAGGGGACTCATTCGTGTCGTCCATCGTGACCACGACGTAGCCGCGGCTGACCAGGTCCTCCACCAGGTCCGTGTCGAGGGCGCCGTCGGCTTCCCCGCCCGGGGAGTAGAGCACGACCGGGTACGGGCCGTCCCGGCGATCCACCGGCGCGCCGGCATGCCCGGTGGTCCGCGGCAGTTCGGCGCCGGGCAGCGCGCCGTCGGACGCCAGAAAGTGCGCGGCGGCCAGCGGCGGCATATAAGGCGTCGAGGGGAATCCACGGGTGTCGGCCGCGGGATACCACATCTGCACCTCGACCTCGCGAAACCCGCCGGTGGGCGATGTCGGGTCGATGCGGGTGTGGTCGACGAGGTCCAGCCGGACGGTACCCGCCTGGTAGGGACCGGTGGGCGCCACCAGGCTCACCATTGGCGTGGCTGCCGTGGCCGGCGCGGCGGCACCCTGCGCGGGGCCGGCCGTCGCGCCGGCGGCGAACAGCACCGCCACGCCGGCCGGAATCGCCGTGCGCAACCGCCGGCGCCGATCCGATCCGGCCATCGGGTCTGTCATTGCTCTGTCTCCAGGGGGCTGCTCGACGACAGGAATCAAACCTCGGATTCCGATGGGCTGATCCTGGCAGCGGCGCTGCAAGCGCCACAATCATGCAGTCCCTACCGACAAGGGTGGGGCGCTCCCTACCGAAACAGGTGGGGCTGGCCCTATCAGTGCTCCATGTCGCGGTAGATGTGCAGTGCCTCCGTCAGCCGCTTGAGCGATTCGGCGTTGTAGGGCGCGCACTGGAACATGATGTGCTCGACGCCGATTTCGGCGTAGCCGCGCATCGCCGTCGCGATCTCCTCCGGCGTGCCTGTCAGTGGGGTGTCAAACGCTCCCGGCTGCTCCGGCAGCAGGTCGGGGAACCAGAGGCCGATGAGCGCCGAGACGCCGAGGGTCGCCCGGTCGCGGCCGACGTCGCGGCAGGCCTCGTCGATCCTGGCGAACTTCCCGGCCATCGTCTCCGGCGCGCCCATGTAGCCGGTGTTCCACTGGTCGGCGTACCGCGCGGCGAGCCTGAGCATGCGCGGGCCCTCGCCGCCGACCATCAGCGGCGGTCCCTGCGGGCGCGGGCCGCGCGGCACGTCGTCGCAGTCGCGCGCCTCGTAGTACTGCCCCTCGAAGTCGACGTGCCCGTCGCGCAGCAGCGGCCTGAGGATCTGCAGGGCCTCCTCGAAGCGGCCCACCCGGTGGTCGAAGGGCAGCCCGAACGCCGTGTACTCCGGCTCGTTCCATCCGGCGCCGATGCCCAGGATCAGGCGCCCCGCGCTGACCTCGTCCGCGGCGGTCGCCATCTTCGCCAGGACGGCCGGGTTGCGCAGGGAGTTGTTCAGCACCATCGTGCCGATCTCCACCCGCTGCGTCGCCTCGGCCAGCGCGGCCAGGACGGTCCAGCATTCCAGCACGCCCCGCGTCTCGCCGTCCGCATCGCGGTACATGAGGTGGTCGATGAGCCAGACGCTGTCGAAGCCGTCCGCCTCCGCCTGCAGCGCGGTGGCGCGGATCGACGCGTAAGAACGCTTGCTGTTGGTCGCGCCGTCGTTCGCCAGGAAGACCAGCAGGCCGATTTTCACTTCTGTCCCCTTCGCTTTCCCCGTCGGGCGTTCATGTCTCGGTGCGATGCGGCGACGACGGTATCGGAGGCCTCCGACAGGAACACCGGGCCGGAGACCAGCCCATCGGGCCAAGTTCAGAAGTTGCAGTCGGTTTGACGCATTCTTGCAGTCGAGTCTGTATGATGCCGAGCATGACGAAGAAGCTCGCGGACGTCGCGGCCTTCGCCGGGGTGAGCCTGGCGACGGTGCGGCGGGTGCTGAACGACCGGCCGGGGATCGCCCCGGCGACCAGGGCCGCGGTGCTCACCGCTCTGGACGTGTTCGGCCTGGAGCGGCCGGCGCAGTTCCGCGCCGAGCGGGACGGCCTGGTCGGTCTCGTGGTGCCCGACCTGCAGAACCCGATCTTCCCGGCCATGGTCGAGGCGATCTCGATCCCGCTGGCCAAGCTGGGCTTCATGCCGGTGCTGTGCACCCGTACCGCGGACGGCGTCTCCGAGGCCAACTACATCCAGCTGCTGCTGCGCCGGGACGTGGCCGGCATCGTCTTCATCGGCGCCAGCTACGCCGACGCAGGGCCCGAATACGGTCGTGAGCTGCGGGACCGCAAGATCCCGCTGGTGCTGCTCAACGCCGCGGACGAGAACACCGGGACGACCCGGGTCAGCGTGGACGACGCGGCGGCCGCCGACCAGGGGCTGGCCCATCTCGCCTCGCTCGGCCACCGGCGGATCGGGCTGATCCTCGGGCCGGTCGGGCACGTGCCCTCGGTGCGCAAGCTGGGCGCGTTCGTGCGGGCCTGGGAGCGCGAGCACGGGCCCGGCGACCAGGGCTGGCGCGAGCGCGTCGGCTATGTCCCGTTCACCATGGAGGGCGGCAGCGCGGCTGCATCGCGCCTGATCAGCGCCGGTGTCACCGGCCTGGTCTGCGCGAGCGACGCGCTGGCGCTCGGCGCCGTGCGCGGCGCGCACCGGCTCGGCCGGTCGGTGCCCGAGGACGTCTCCGTCGTCGGCTTCGACGACTCGGCCTACATGGTCGCGGTCGAGCCGCCGCTGACGACCGTGCGCCAGCCGGTGCGCGCGATGGGCGACGCGGCGGTGAAGCTGCTGAACGCGCAGATCACCGGCCAGACGCTGCCCGGCGACGAGATGCTGCTGGAGCCGGAGCTGATCGTGCGCGGCTCGACCGGGCCCTGCCCCGGCTGAGCCGGGCCCGGCCGGGGGCGCCCCGACGCTCTCCAAAGTCGCCTGACCTGTGACGTTCCCGACCCCGCGCAGTGTGCTCGGGGTCTTTTCGCAGGCCACCCGCAACCGACCGCCTGTCGGGAAATTGAGCTCTGCCACAAGGTCTGGCAGGAATTCAGTCGCTTTTTTGCACGAGACTCTGGACAAGCCTCGGCCCGGCTCGTATCGTCCTGCCTACACCAGCCCCCGGAAACACCCGGGAAATCCGGGCGGCACGTGTCCGTACTCCATCCATGCCTCCACGCCGACGGCTGCGCACGGCTCATCTCCGGCGGCGCGTCCGACAGAAGGACCCCTCCCCCATGGACAGAATCAGGCACCGTAGACATGTCGCCCTCGCGCTGACCGCCGGCGCGACGCTCGCCGCCACCGCCGCCTGCGGCGGCTCGGGCGGCTCGACCGACCCGGGCGGCGCGGCGAACGCGCCGGTGACCATTTCAGTGAACTGCGAGCCGCCGACCACGCAGGCCAGCGGGCGCAAGGGCTGGACCGAGGACGTCGCCGCGTTCGAGAAGCTCTATCCGTACATCACCGTCAAGAGCGACGACCAGAACCCCTGCGACAACCCGGCCACCTTCGACGCGCAGCTGGCCAGCGGGAAGATGGACAACGTCTTCTACACGTACTTCACCGACGCGGACAACGTCATCGACTCGGGCCAGTCCTCCGACATCCAGAAGTACGCGAGCCAGATCACCGACGAGTCCGACATCCAGCCCTCGCTGATGGACGTCTACCGGCAGGGCAACTCCGCCTCCGGCGACCTCTACGGCATCCCGACCGGGAACTACAGCCTCGGCCTGGTCTACAACAGGACCCTGTTCCAGCAGGCCGGGCTCAACCCGAACGACCCGCCCACCACCTGGGCCCAGGTGGAGACCGACGCGATCGCGATCAGCAAGCTGGGCAACGGGATCGCCGGCTACGGGGACTACAGCGCGGCCAACACCGGCGGCTGGCACTTCGTCGCCGAGCTCTACTCGCGCGGCGGCAGCGCGGTGACCGCGAACGGCCAGTCCGCCGACTTCGACAACGCCACCGGCGAGGCAGTGCTCAACTACCTGCACCAGCTGCGCTTCGTGGACAACGTGATGGGCACGAACCAGGGCCTGCAGTACAACGACCTGCTGCAGCTGATGGCCTCCGGAAAGCTCGGCATGTACATCGGCGCGCCGGACAACGTCACCAGTATCCACAGCACGTACAACGTGCCCTACGCCAACCTCGGCGTCGGCCCGATGCCCGGCGAGAAGGCGACGCTGCTCGGCGGCTCCGGCTACATGTTCAACAAGAAGGACACCGCGGCGCAGATCCAGGCCGGGATCAAGTGGATCGACTACGAGTTCATGACCTCCGGCAAGGGCCAGTTCGACTGGCAGCGGCTGGCGCAGACCGGCCAGCCGGTCGGCCTGCCCGAGCCGGACCTGTGGCAGGGCGCTGCGGCAAGCGCCAACGCCAGGAACGTGGCCAAGTACGCCAACATCCCGACCGCGAACTTCGCCGCCTATGTCGCGGCGACGCCGAAGATGAAGCTGCTGATCGAGCCGCCGCAGGCGCAGTCGATCTACGCGAAGGGCGACGCGGTCATGGACGCGGTGCTCACCAATTCGAGTGCGAACATCCCGCAGCTGCTGAGCACGTTCAGCGGCCAGGTCAACACGATCCTGGCGAACGCCCAACCGTAGCCGACGCCGCACCGGTCCCCTCCCGGGTAGCTCCGCACCGCGCCCGGGAGGGGGACGGCGGCAGCCCCCGTATCTCCCAGATCCGCGCCCGTAAACCCGCCCGAGACCGCGACGAGGAGCCCCGGAACCGACCATGGCGACGATCAACGTGTCCTACGCCGCGGCGCGCGAAGCGAAGGCCGCCGCAGCCCACACCCGACGGCGCGCCCCGCTCGGGCGCCGGGTGCGGCGCCACTCGACCGCCTACCTGTTCATGCTCGGCGCAGTGCTCTGCTTCGCGGTGTTCGCCTGGTACCCCATGATCCGCGAGGTGGTCATGAGTTTCCAGTACACGAACTTCGCCGGGAACACCAGGTGGGTCGGCCTGCTGAACTACCGGCGCATCATCGCCGACCCGGACTTCTGGGCCGCCTGGCGCACCACGGGCCTGTTCACCCTGTTCGCCCTCGTACTCGGCTACGCGGTGCCGTTCTGCACCGCGGTCGTGCTCAACGAGCTGCGGCACGCCAGCACGTACTTCCGGCTGCTGGTCTACCTGCCGGTGATGATGCCGACGGTGGCCGCCGCGTTCCTGTGGAAGTGGTTCTACCGCGCCGACGGCACCGGCCTGTTCAACCAGGTCCTCGCGTTCGTCCACCTGCCGCAGGTGCAGTGGTTGCAGGACTCGAACGCGCTGTCCGTGGCCTGCCTCGTAATCTTCTCCACCTGGATCAACATGGGCAGCAGCGTCCTGATCTATCTGGCCGCGCTGCAGAGCGTGCCGGGCGAGCTCTACGAGGCGGCCGAGCTCGACGGCGCCGGGATCCTGCGCCGGGTGTGGCACGTGACCATCCCGCAGACCCGGCTGATCCTCTCGCTCATGCTCATGCTGCAGATCGTCGCGACGGCGCAGGTCTTCATGGAACCGCTGGTGATCACCGGCGGCTCGCAGAGCACCACATCAGTGGTCTACCTCATCTACCAGTACGCGTTCAACTTCAACAACTACGGCGACGCCTCGGCGCTCGGGATCATCCTGCTACTGGTCCTGATGGGCTTCGCCGCCGCCTACCTGTGGCTGGCCCGCCGGGTCGAGGAGGACTGAGATGGCCGCGACCGAGAGCCAGGCCCGCACCCTGATATCGCGAAGCCAGCTGAACCGGCCGGCCGGGCGGCTGGGGTACTGGACCGTGCTGTGGGTCATGATCGCGCTGTTCGCGCTGGTCTTCCTGTTCCCGATGTACTGGATGTTCAGCGGCGGGCTCAAGTCGGCACAGGAGCTCATCCAGATCCCGCCGACCCTGGCGCCGAGCCACCCTCAGCTGAGCAACTTCGGCACCGCATGGAACGACGTGGACCTCGGCCGGCTGCTGCTGAACACCACCGTCTACGCCCTGGGCGCGCTCGCCTTCCAGCTCGTGTTCGACGTCGGCGCGGCGTATTCGTTCTCGAAGCTGCGCCCGGTGTTCGGCAACGTGATCATGTTCGCGATGCTGGCCACGCTGATGATCCCGACCTCGGTGCTCGCCCTGCCGGCCTACCTGACCGCGAACGACCTGCCGTTCGTGCACTGGAGCCTGCTGAACACCCCGTGGGTGATCTGGCTGCCGTCGGTGGCCAGCAACGCGTTCAACATCCTGCTGCTCAAGCGGTTCTTCGACTCGATCCCGGCCGAGCTGCTGGCCGCCGCCTCGATCGACGGCGCCGGGCCGATGCGCGCGCTGTGGTCGGTCGTGCTGCCGATGTCCCGGCCGATCCTCGGCGTCGTGTCGATCTTCGCGGTGGTCAACGTGTGGAAGGACTTCCTCTGGCCGCTGCTGACCCTGACGGACACCTCGGCGCAGACCGTGAACATCGGGCTGAACCAGCTCAGCGTCGGCATCCCGGAGAACGTCTTCATCGCGGCGCTGGCCATCGCCTGCGTGCCCACCGTCGCCTTCTTCCTGATCTTCCAGAAGAACATCATGTCCGGCCTGACCGCCGGCAGCCTCAAGGGCTGACCGGCCTCGGCCCGCCCAGCGAACCAGGGCCCTGCCTTCCGAGCGGCGACCGCCGCCCGGCGGAGACCCCCATGCCACGACAAGGAGAACCACGGCCGTGACGCTCCACCCGTCCACAACCTCCGACCCCACCGCCGCCCCCGGCCGGACGGCCGACGCGGAACCCGCCCCCGCCCCCGCGCCCTGGCTGCCGTGGTGGCGCGACGCGGTCACCTACCAGGTATACGTGCGCAGCTTCGCGGACGGGAACGGCGACGGCACCGGGGACCTGCGCGGCGTGCGCGACCGCCTCGGCTACCTCGCCGACCTCGGCGTCAACGCGATCTGGCTCAACCCCTGCTACCCCTCGCCGATGGCCGACGCAGGGTACGACATCGCCGACTACCGGGACATAGAGCCCTCCTTCGGCACGCTGGCCGAGGCCGAGCAGCTGATCGCGGAGGCGCACCAGCGCGGCATCCGGGTCATCTTCGACATCGTGCCGAACCACTGCTCGGACCAGCACCCGAAGTTCCAGGACGCGCTGGCCGCGCCGGCCCGCTCGCCGGAGCGGTCCTGGTTCTGGTTCCGGCCCGGCCGCGGGCCCGGCGGCGACCTGCCGCCGAACGACTGGGCCTCGTACTTCGGCGGGCCGGCCTGGAGCCGGGTCGCCGAGCCGGACGGCACGCCCGGCCAGTGGTACCTGCACCTGTTCGCGCCCGAGCAGCCGGACCTGAACTGGGAGAACCCGGCGGTGCGCGAGGACTTCGTGGCCACCCTGCGGTTCTGGTTCGACCGCGGGGTGGACGGCTTCCGGATCGACTCGGCCGCCGTGCTGGTCAAGGACCCGCACCTGACCGAGGTGGACCCGGCCGCGCCGGCCGGGTCGCCGCACCCCTACAACGACCGGGACGGCATCCACGAGATCTACCAGGAGTGGCGCCGGGCCGCCGACTCGTACGACGAGCCGCGCGGCCTGTTCGGCGAGGTCTGGATCGCCGACCCGGCGAGGTTCGCGCTCTACCTGCGCCCGCAGGAGATGCACGCCGCGTTCAACTTCCCGTTCCTGCAGTGCGCCTGGGAGCCGGCCGCGCTGCGCCGGGTGATCGAGGACACGCTCGCCTTCCACCGGCCGGTCGGCGCCGCGCCGACCTGGGTCCTGTCCAACCACGACGTGACCCGGCACGTGACCCGCTACGGCCGTGCGGACACCCGGTTCGACTTCGACGACCGCGGGCACGACCGACCGACGGACCTGGCGCTGGGCACCCGCCGGGCCCGGGCCGCCGCGCTGCTCTACCTCGCGCTGCCCGGCGGCGCGTACCTGTATCAGGGCGAGGAGTTGGGCCTGTGGGAGGTCGAGGACATCCCGGACGCGCTGCGGGACGACCCGATGTGGCGGCGCACCGGCGGGGCGAACCCGGGCCGGGACGGCTGCCGGGTGCCGATGCCCTGGTCGGGGCCGCAGCCGCCGTTCGGGTTCAGCCCGGACGGCGCGGCGGCCGAGCCCTGGCTCCCGCGGCAGCCGCGGGACTGGAGCGGGCTGACCGCCCAGGCGCAGCGCGGGGATCCGCGCTCGATGCTCGAGCTCTACCGCAGCGCCCTGACGCTGCGCCGCACGACGCCGGGCCTGAGCAGCGAGCGCGAGCAGTTGCGCTGGCTCGACGCGGCCGAGGGCGTGCTGGCCTTCCGGCGCGGCGATGAGGTCGCCTGCGTGGCCAACCTCTCCGACGGCGCAGTCGACCTGCCGGCGTACGAGTCCGTACTGCTGGCCAGCGGGCCGCTGACCGCGGACGGCCGGCTGCCGGCGGACACGGCGGTCTGGCTGAAGCCGGCCTGACCCGATCTGCTTATCCGACCTCTGAGAGGTGACACGCGATCATGTCCGCACTCTTCACCGCACTGCACCGATATCGCCCGGCTCGGCTGGTAGCTGCGGCGTCGGCGGCGCTGCTCGCGCTGCCGCTCCTCGCGGCGACGCACACTGCTTCGGCGGCCTCTGCGATACCCGCGCCGGCATTGCCGAACTCCGTCGGCGCGCCGGTCCCGTTCACCGAGTACAACGCCGCGACCAGCCGCAACGTGCGCACGAACGGCACAGTCCTGGCGCCGGACTACCAATACGGCACGCTCCAGGCCGAGGCGACCGGGCGCCAGGCGGTCCAGCTGATCGGGCAGGGGCAGTACGTCTCCTTCACCCTCACCACGTCGGCCAACGCGGTCGACTTCCACTATGCGATCCCGGACTCGCTGGACGGCGGCGGCATCACCGCGCCGCTCGACCTCTACGTCGACGGCAAGCTGTCCACGGCCCTGTCGCTGACCTCGGAGTTCTCCTGGCTCTACGGCACATATCCGTTCACGAACACGCCGTTCACCGGCCAGCCGAACGGCGAGGTGCCGCACGACTTCTACAACGACGTGCGGTACATGTTCCCGACCACGCTGCCCGCGGGCACCGTCGTGAAGCTTCAGGTCGATCCCGGTGACAACGCGCCCTGGTATGTGGTCAACACCGCGGACTTCCAGAAGGTCGGAGCGCCGATCGCGCAGCCCGCCAGCGGGTACATCAATGTGACGCAGGCCCCGTACAACATCGACGACACCGGCGCGACCGACGTCACCACGGCACTGCAGGACGCGATCAACGCCGCCTCGGCAGCCGGAGAGGGCGTCTACCTTCCACAGGGCACGTACACGATCAGCCGGCCGCTCGCCGTGGACGACGTGAAGGTCCTCGGCGCCGGCGAGTGGTACACGGTGCTGACCGGCAGCGACGTCGAGTTCAGCGGAAACCAGAACCCGCCGAGCACGGACGTCGAGGTCTCCGACCTCTCCCTGTACGGCAACGTGGACGTGCGCGACGACAGCGACAGCGAGGTCACCGGATTCAACGGCGGCTTCAGCGATTCGCGCATCTCCGACGTCTGGATCCAGAACGAGAAGGTGGGCGTCTGGATCGTCGGGCCGACCACCGGGCTGACCCTCGACGGCCTGCGGATCCAGGACACCACCGCGGACGGGGTCAACTTCGACGCCGCCGACGGCCCGGTCACCGACTCCACGATCGAGAACAGCCTCCTGCGCAACACCCAGGACGACGGGCTCGCGCTCTGGTCGCAGAACTACGGCGACACCGGCGACACGATCAGGCACAACACCGTCGATTCGCCGGGCCTGGCCAACAACGTCGGCGTCTACGGGTCCGGCGCGGGCGACGTGATCAGCGGGAACCTGTTGCAGGACACGGTGACACGCGGCGGCGGCATCGGCGTCGGGCAGCGCTTCGACTCGGTCCCGATGGCCGGCACGCTCAGCATCACCGGCAACGAGCTGCTGCGCACCGGACAGTGGGACCCGGGGTTCGACTACGGCGTCGGCGCGGTCTGGTTCTGGCCGCAGCAGGGCGACATGGCCTCGGCCGTGGACATCGCCGGCAACGCGATCGTGGACAGCCCGTTCGAGGCCTTCCAGTTCCAGAACGAGAACGGCTACACCGGCGCGGCGGTCACCACGCCGCCGGACACCGGGTATTCGGTCTCGAACGTGCACATCGACGGCAACCTCGTGGACCGCGTGGGCACCTTCGTCTTCCAGGACCAGGCGCCCGGCTCGATCAGCGTGGCCGCAACGGTCGCGACCGGGGTCGGCGTCGCAGGCGTCTTCGACTGCGGCGGCGGGTTCGCCGTCGCGCGCGGACCCGGCGACCTCGGCTGGTCGAGCACCACCTGCGGCATGCCGAAGACCGGCCCGCTGTGGGCGTATCCGAGCACGACGACGTTCGAGGCGGCGACGGCCGGCCAGGCGAGCCCGGTGCAGCGGATCGCCGTCATGAACACCGGGACCGACCCGGCCGCGCTCGGCACGGCCACCGCGAGCGCCGGCTTCTCGGTCTCGCAGGACCCGCAGTTCCCCTGCCCGGCCACGCTCGATCCGACCTCGGCGACGGACAACGCGAACTGGTGCATGCTCGACGTCTCGTTCACCCCGGCCGTGTCCGGAATCACCGGCGGCACGCTGAGGATCCCGGCCACCGGCGGCGGGACCGCGGCGACGGTCCGGCTGGTCGGCAGCACCGATCCGATCGGCGGGAACGGCGGCGTCGCGCCGCCGCAGAACCTGGCGCTGACCGCGACGATGTCGGCCAGCAGCGCACTGCCCGGATTCCCGGCCTCGGCCGCGAACGACGGGAACACCGGCTCCTACTGGGAGAGCCAGGACGGCGCCGGCTACCCGCAGACGCTCACCGCCGACCTCGGCGCGGCCCAGCCGGAGGGGTCGCTCGTGCTGACCCTGCCGCCGAGTTGGGGCGCGCGGACCGAGACCTTGTCAGTGCTCGGCTCCGCCGACGGCAGCACGTTCACCACGCTGGTCCCCTCCGCCGACTACACGCTCGATCCGGCGACCGGGAACACGGTGACCATCACACTGCCGGCCGGGACCGACGAGCGCTACCTCGAACTCGAATTCACCGGCAACACCGGCTGGGACGCGGCGCAGCTCTCCGAGTTCGAGGTCTACGGCTGATCCAGCCGCTGTGAGACCGCACCACCCGCGCGACGCCCGGAGCCGGGCCCGCGCACCGATCAATGGAGATCACCCGCCGGGGCGGCCCGGGGGCCACTACCCAGGCACCCGCGCCGCCCCGGCACTCACGAAGGGCCATGCCATATGTCCGCCGCCCACGCCACGGAGCAACGCAGAGCGCTGCGCCTCCTGGCAATCCTCGTCGCCGTGCTGCTCGCGGCGCCCGCATTCACTATCGCCATGTCGGCGCACGCGCACGCGGCCACCGCGCCCGGCGCCCCTGTCCCGTTCACCGAGTACGCCGCCGCGACCGCCGGGACGACCAACGGGACCGTGCTGCCCGTGGACTACCAGTACGGCTCGCTGCAGTCGGAGGCGACCGGCCGCCAGGCGGTCGAGCTGACCGGCCAGGGCCAGTACGTCTCGTTCACCCTCACCGCGTCGGCCAACGCGGTCGACTTCCACTACGCGATCCCGGACGCGCCCTCCGGCAGCGGCCTGACAGAGCCGCTCGACCTCTACGCCAACGGCACACTGGCCACGGCGCTCTCGCTGACCTCGAACGACTCCTGGCTCTACGGCGCCTACCCGTACTCGAACACGCCGAGCGTCGGCGTGCCCGGCGGCGGCTCGACCGGCACCGAGGTGCCGCACGATTTCTACAACGACGTGCGCTACCTGTTCTCCTCCACGCTCGCCGTCGGCACCGTGGTGAAACTCCAGGTCGACGCGGGTGACAACGCACCCTGGTACGCGATCAACACGGCCGACTTCGAGACCGTCGCCGCACCGATCGCGCAGCCCTCCGGCTACGTCAACGTGACCGCAGCGCCCTACAACGCCGATGCCACCGGCGCCGCGGACGCGACCAGCGCGCTGCAGAACGCGATCAACGCCGCCTCGTCGGCCGGCGAGGGCGTCTACATCCCGCAGGGCACGTATACGGTCAGTTCGCCGATCACCGTGAACAACGTGACGATCGAGGGCGCCGGCGAGTGGTACACAGACATCACGGGCTCGGACGTCGAGTTCGCCGGGAACCAGAACCCGGCCAGCACCAACGTGAAGGTCTCCAACCTGGCCATCTTCGGCCAGGTGAACGTGCGCAACAACAACACCTCGGACTACACCGGCTTCGACGGCGGGTTCAGCAGCTCGACCATCGACGACGTCTGGATCCAGAACGAGAAGGCAGGGGTCTGGGACGTCGGGCCGAGCAGCGGCCTGACCGTGCAGAACGTGCGGATCCAGGACACCACGGCCGACGGCATCAACCTCAACGCCGTCTTCGGCACCGTGACCGGCGCGCTCATCGAGGACAACTTCGTGCGCAACACCGGCGACGACGGCATCGCGCTCTACTCGCAGGACTACGGTGACACGAGCGACACGATCACCCAGAACACCGTGGACTCGCCGGACCTGGCCAACAACATCGGCGTCTACGGAGCCGGATCCGGCGACCAGGTCACGAACAACCTGCTGCAGGACAGCGTGCAGTACGGCGGCGGCATCGAGATCTCGCAGAACTACGGCTCGGTCGCGATGTCCGGGACGCTGACGATCAGCGGCAACGAGCTGGTGCGCACCGGCCAGTTCGACCCCGGCTGGGACTACGGCACCGGCGCGATCTGGATCTACCCCGCGCAGGGGAACATGACCTCCACCGTCGACATCACCGGCAACACGATCCTGAACAGCCCGTACGAGGCGTTCATGTTCCAGAACTCGAACCACTACTCCGGCTCGGCCACGCTCACCGCGCCGAACACGGGCAATGACGTCACCGGCGTCAGCATCACGAACAACACCGTGACGAACGTCGGCACGTTCGTCTTCCAGGACCAGGCGCCGGGCTCGGCGACCGTGTCCGGCACCACCGCGACCGGCATCGGCGACGCAGGGATCTTCACCTGCGGCTCCGGCTTCACCCTCACGCAGGGCAGCGGGAACTCAGGGTTCTCCAGCACAACGTGCAGCATGCCGGCGTCGAGCCCGCTTTGGGTGTATCCGGGCACGACGACGTTCCAGAACGCCACGATCGGCGAGGCGACGGCGACCCAGCAGATCGCGATCATGAACACGTCGAGCAGCGCCACCACGCTCGGCGCGATCACCGCGAGCAGCGGCTTCACCGTGTCGAAGGACTCGACCTATCCGTGTGGTTCGAGCCTTGACGCGACCAACGTCGGCGACACCGCCGCCTACTGCATGGTCGACGTCTCCTTCGACCCGAGCGCGGCCGGAACCACCATCGGGAGCCTGACAGTGGCCAGCAGCCAGGCGACCGCGACCACCGTGCAGCTGATCGGCGTGACCAGCAACGCACTGCCCAACCTGGCGACCGCCGGGACGATGACCGCGAGCAGCACACAGTCCGGCTTCCCGGCGAGCAACGCCAACGACGGGAACACCGCCGCCTACTGGGAGAGCAGCGACGGCGCGGCGTATCCGCAGACGCTCACCGCGAATCTCAACACGATCGACACGCTGAGCTCGATCACGGTGGCGCTTCCGCCGTCCTGGTCGACCTCGCGCACCGAGACCTTCTCCGTGCTCGGCAGCACCAACGACAGCAGCTGGACCACACTGGAGTCATCGACGACGTATACGTTTGACCCGAGCAGCAGCAACGTCGTCAGCATCACGCTGCCCGGCAACACCAGCGACCAGTACGTGCAGCTCGACTTCACC
The DNA here is from genome assembly GCA_036501535.1 of Actinocrinis sp. Taxonomy (GTDB): domain Bacteria; phylum Actinomycetota; class Actinomycetes; order Streptomycetales; family Catenulisporaceae; genus DASYAE01. Next base: position 35,534 of record DASYAE010000254.1, read on the forward strand.
GCGAACAGCGGCCAGAACGCCGCTCAGGTCGGCGAGTTCGAGATCTTCGGCACCAAGGGAACCACCTCGGGCGGCGGGGGCGGCACCGGCGGCGGGACGACCGACCTGGCCGAGAACCAGCCGGTCACGGCTAGTACCACCACCTCGGGCTTCCCGGCCTCGAACGCCGTGGACGGGAATACGAGCACGTACTGGGAGGGCACCGACGGGAGCTGGCCGACCACGCTGGCGGTGGACCTCGGCACGACCGACTCGATCAGCTCCGTCGTGATCGAGCTGCCCTCCGGCTGGCCGACGCGCACCCAGACACTCGCGGTACTCGGCAGCACCAACGACAGCAGCTGGACCACCCTGGTCGGCTCGGCCACGTACACCTGGAGCTCGTCGAACAGCGAGACGGTGACGGTCGCGCTGCCCTCCGGCGCCGCGGAGCGCTATGTAGAGCTCGACTTCACCGCGAACATCGTGCAGAACGGCGCGCAGGTCGCCGAGTTCGCGGTCTTCGGCTGACGCCGGTCCGCCACCACCCGCAAGTCCGTCGCCCGGGCTCCGCAGCGCCGCGGAACCCGGGCGACCTGCGTGTTCCCCGCTCGCTTGACACATACCCATATGGGCATATGATTGCCGCATGGCACGAGCGGCAACCACGACGGACGCGTTCAACGCGGTGGCCGAGCCCCGGCGGCGGCAGATCCTGGACGCGCTGGCCGGCGGCGAGCGCCCGGTGAACGACCTCGTCGCCCTCCTCGGTCTGGCGCAGCCGCTGGTGTCGAAACACCTGCGGGTGCTCAGGGAGGTGGGCCTGGTGAACGTGCGCGACGATGGGCGGCAGCGGCTGTACCGGCTCAACGCCGGTCCGCTGCGCCCGGTCTACGACTGGGTCAAGAACTTCGAGGCGCAGTGGACCGAGCGCTTCGAACAGTTGGACGTCGTGCTGGAGGAGCTCAAGGAGCGGGAACTCGGATCGGAGGACGGACATGGTGGCGATCAATAAGGGAGCAGCGAAGGTGACTCTCCCGACGGACACGCAGATCCTGATCACGCGGGAGTTCGACGCCCCGCGGCGGCTGGTCTACCGGGCATGGACCGAGCCGGAGCTGATCACCCGGTGGTTCGCCGGGCAGCGCGGGAAGGTCACCCTCGCCGAGGTCGACCTGCGGGTCGGCGGCACGTGGCGGTACGTGATGCAGGCCAACAACGGGTTCGAAGTCGCCTTCCACGGCGAGTTCCGGGAGATCGTCCCGGACGAGCGGCTGGTGTCGACGCAGATCTACGAGGCCCTCCCCCACGTGCAGGCGACGACCGTCACCGAGTTCGCCGAGAAGGACGGGCGCACCACCGTCTCGCTGCTGGTCGAGCACACCAGCAGGGAGAACCGGGACGGGCACCTCGACTCCGGCATGGAGGAGGGCATGAACGAGTCCTTCGACCTGCTGGAGCGGGTTGCGCGGGAGCTCGCGGGCTGACGCAGCAC
>DASYAE010000255.1:0-47942 GCA_036501535.1 Actinocrinis sp.
TGCGCCCGCCACCAGCCGGCGCGCACGAATCTGCGCGCCTCGCTCTTCTCGTCCGCGAACGCCGCACTGCCGGCCGGGACCCGCCACGTCTCGCGCGCCACCACGAGCCGGTCGACCGTCACGCGGGGGGTGTGGTCCGCGTCGGGGAGGACCCGGAACATGTCCCGGACAAGATTCGTCAGCACGTGTGAGAACACGTCGACGAGTGCGAAGACGGCGCCGTCGGGCAGCACCGCCACCAGACGGCCGTCGCGGTCCTCGACGCGCACGTCGGTACTGGGCACCGTGCGTGCGCCGCCGGCGTCGGCGGTGTGGTCGACCAGCGCGACCGCGTAGTCGCTCGGCCGCGTCAGCGCGTATCTGACGCGGCTGGACAGGCGGGCACGGTGTTCCTTCGGGATCACCGGCACGAGGCGGGGCCCGGGATGGTCGGTGTCGGTCAGCGCGAACAGCTCATCGATATCCGGGTGCTGGTTGACGAAGAGCGACGCGCCGAGGGTGTTGGACGCCAGGTGGAGCTCGCCGAGGACCACCTCGACGTCACCGCGGGCCACGGCCTCCGGATCGTCGGCCACCACCAGCACGTCGGGGCACGCATACCGCGCGGTGGTCCATCCCGCCGCCGGCGCCCCGAACGTGTCGTGCACCCGCTGCGCGAGCTGCGCGCCGGTGATCTCCACCCGCCGGGCGCCGGGCGCCGGCTTCAGGATGCCGTGCCAGCGCTGCCAGAACTCGTGCTGCAGCGCGTCCGCGGCGGCGACCGCCCCACCGTGCAGCACCGGCATACAGGCGAACCAGCAGGTGGCCAGGTCGAGCGGGGAGCCGTCGGCGGTATGCCGGTCGTGGACCCGCCGCGCACCGGCCATGACGTGCTCGGCCAGCGCCGAGCTCAGCCATGACGCGGCGGCCAGCAGCGACTCCATCGGGCGCAGCGCGTCGAGCAGGCTCTCACCGGCGCGCGCCCGGGCGGAGCGGACGGTGTCGGAGTAGACGAGGCTGCGGCACGGCGCGGTGCGGGCGCTCTTCGTCCGCTGTGCCGCGGTGCTCGTCAGCTCCTCGAAGTCGGACTCGAGCCCGGCCATCGCCGCGACCAGGCCCTGCGCGTCGCCGAGAGCGGCCCGGATCCGCTCCCGGCCGCGTTCGAGCACGGCCAGCTTCTCCAGCGCGCGCTCCCGCACGGCGGCGTCGCCGACCTGTTCGAGCACGGCGCGCAGCTGCCGGTCGGGATGGGCTCCCCACGGCACGTCGAGCCGCCACGTGATCCAGCGCCGGCCGGCGAACCGCGCCAAAGCGGCCGGCACGTCGACGCCGGGGCCGAGCGCGGCCTGGATGTCGCGGGCCGGCCGCGTGCCGTCGCAGAGTTCGAGGATCTGCAGGTCGACCGGGTCGACCGGGTGCGGCGGGCGGGCCGGCACGGCGACGGCGCCGTCCGCGAGGCGGACGAACGGCACCCGGCGCGGCGCCGTCCACGCGCGCAGGCCGGGGTCCGCGTCGATGCTGCGGGCGAGGGCGTCGACCGCCCAGCTGGCGAAGTAGACCTCGGCCCGCGTGGTCAGGCCCTCGCCGGGCTCGATCGCGATGCCCTTGACGGTGTCGTCCCAGGTGCCCCAGCCGACCGGGCCGAAGAAGCCGATCGTGTCGTTCTTGACGCAGAACCGCTGCCAGTAGTGCGCCACCAGCTCCTCGCGCTGCCGCACCATGCTCGCCCGGCCGCCGGGACGCGGCTCCCAGCGCAGGAACGGCGCGATCCCCGTCTCGAGCACCGTGCGGTTCTGCCACGCGACCGCGGTCCGGAACGGGGCCGAGGCCGCCACGCGTTGCAGCTCGCCCGCGGTCTCGACGGCGGCGGTGTCGAAGCGCTCTTCGAAGGCCTGCCACCGCTCGCCGGCCAGCACTGCGCCCGGCTCGAACGCGGCGGCCGCGGCCGCCAGCCCGTCCGGCGCCAGCCGCAGCACGCCGGAGGCCGGGAAGCCCGGCCCGCGCAGCGCGAACTGCGGCCACAACCGCCACCGGCCGAGCCGTGGCGTCCACGGGTCCTGCGCCGCCTCGCCCACCGCCGCCACGTCCCTCAGCCCTCGGCGGCGTTATCGAGTTCGACGACGGAGGCGAGGTCGGCGGGCGTGGGGAAGGCGAAGACGAGCGCCACGGGCACCTCGACGCCGAGCGCCGCACCGAGCTGCGCGGTGATCTCGAAGGCGGCGAGCGAGTCGCCGCCGCTCTCGAAGAAGTCGCTGTCGACGTCGAGGGAGTCGTCGCGCAGCGTCTCGCGGTAGATCACGGCGACCAGCTCGGGCAGATCCTCGGCGCGGACCCGGATGTTGTTGGCAGGCATGGCTATCGCCCTCTCGGGATCGTCGGGGTGGTGCTGGCGGAAGTGCGCGCGAGTGCGGCGGGCGTGTTGCCGCCGGAGACGATGACGGCCACCCGGCCGGCGAAGCCGGACTCCAGCGCCCCGGCGAGCGCGACGCTGCCGCTGGGCTCCGCCGCGATGCCGGAGCGGTGCAGCACGCCCATGGCCAGGGTGATCGCCGTGTCGCTGACTCCGATCAGCTGGTCCACGCGGTCCCTGATGATCGGGAACGGCACCTCGCCGGGGCGCTGGCAGCGCAGGCCGTCCGCGACGGTGTCCGGCGGGGACAGCTCGATCGGGTGGCCGACGGCGAGCGACTTGGAGTAGCGCCGCCCCTTCTTCGGCTCGACCCCGATGATGCGCACCCGGCGGTCCAGCGATTCGGCCGCGAGGCAGACGCCCGCCAGGAGTCCGCCGCCGCCGGTCGGCACGAAGATCGCGTCGATGTCGGGCGCGTCGGCGAACACCTCCAGGCCGACGGTGCCCTGTCCGGCGACGACGAGTGCGTCGTCGGCGGACGGGATGAGGACGGCGTCGGTGCGCTGCGCGTAGTCCATTGCGTGGCGCTCGCGGTCGGCGTTACCGCCGGCGACGGGTATGACGTCGGCGCCGAGCCGACGGATCGCCGCGGCCTTGGCCGGGCTCGCGCCGGCTGCCATGACGACGGTGACGTGCGCGCCGAGGGTGGCGCCGAGCGCCGCGACCGCAAGGCCGTGGTTGCCGGAAGATCCGGTCACCACGCGCCGGGCGCCGTGGGCGATCATCGCGTTCGTGGCGCCGCGCGCTTTGAAGGAGCCGGAGCGCTGGAGGTGCTCGGCCTTGAAGAGCACGCCGGGCAACGCGTCCAGGGTGAGCAGCGGGGTGCGCACCACCCGGTCGGCGACCCGCTCGGCCGCGGCGAGCACGTCGGCCAGGCCGGGCGTCGCAATCGTGTGTACGGTCATCGGACTGTGAGCTCCCGGCTCGTTGAACCGCTCGGTGCGGAGCCGCCTGCCAGCAGCGCGGCCCGGTCGACTTTGCCGGTTCGTGTGGTGGGCAGGCGTTCCATGCGGACGAATCGACGCGGCATCAGGTGCGGCGCCAGCGTGAGCGCCAGGTGGGATCGGAGCATCGCGTCGGTGGTGTCTGTCAGGTCGCCCGCGATGTGGGCGACCAGGTGCATCCGGCCGCGCTCGTCGGTCGCCGCGGTGACGCACGCCCTGCGCACGGCGGGGTGAGCGAGCAGAGCGCCCTCGACCTCGGCCGGCTCCACCCGGTATCCGCGGATCTTGATCTGCCGGTCGGAGCGGCCGAGGAACTCCAGCGTCCCGTCCGGCCGGCGCCGGGCCAGGTCGCCGGTGCGGTACATGCGCGCGCCGGGCTCCCCCGCGAACGGGTCGGGCAGGAACTTCTCGGCGGTCGCGCGCGGCTCGCCCTCGTAGCAGCGGGCGACCCCGGCGCCGCCGAGATGGATCTCGCCGACGGCGCCGTCGGGAACGGCACGCAGGCCCGGGTCGAGGACATGGACGCCGGCGCCGTCGATCGGGGTGCCGATCAGGTCGGCGCCGGTGTCGGGCTCGTCGGGCACCTCGTAGCGCGTGACGGTCACGGTGCACTCGGTCGGTCCGTACAGGTTGAGCAGGCGGCCGCCGGTCACCCGCCGGTTGCCGGCGCGAAGGTAGGGCCGCAGCGACTCGGCGCTCGTGGCGATCAGGCGCAGGCGGCGCAGGCGGGCCGCAGAGCCCTCGTGGTTGGCCAGGGCGGTGAGGAAGGTCGGCGTGGTGCTCAGGATGGTGTCGACTTCGTATTCGTCGAGAGCGTCGAACAGCGCGTCCGGACGCAGCAGGGTGGAACGGGGCAGCAGGACCAGGCGCCCGCCGGCGACGAGCGGCGCGAAGGTGTCGCGGATCGAGGCGTCCCAGCCGAGCGGTCCGAGCTGGAGCGTCGCGGTGCCCCGGTCCAGCCCGCAGTCGCGCGCCACGAACCGCAGGAAGGGATAGAAGCCCCGGTGCTCGATCAGCACGGCCCGCGGGTCGCCGGTCGATCCGGAGGTGTGGCTGGCGTAGGCCAGGTGGCGCGGCAGGATCTCGGCGGGCGGTTCGGCCTCGGCCAGGCCGTCCAGCCGGTCGATCAGGATCGCGGGGCCGTCGACCGGGAGCGCGAGCCGCTCGGCGAGCGCGGTCGTGGTCACCTGGAACCGCGCGCGGGCGCCGCGGACCATCACGGCCAGGCTCCGGACCGGCTGCTCGATGCCGAGGGTGACGAACGCACCGCCGGCACGCAGTACGGCGTTCATCGCCACGACGGCGTCGGCGCCGGGCGCGAGGGCCACCACGCAGCAGTCATCGGGCCGCACGCCGGCGGCCACGAGGACGCGGGCGAGCCGTTCGATCCGCTCCGCGAAACTCCCGTACGAGACGGTGCCCGCGGGGGTGACGAGGGCGGTCGCATCAGGGTCCCGCGCGGCGTGGTCGCGGATGTCGTCGACGACCGTGCGGGCGGCGGCGGTCATCGCTCGCTCCCGTCAGTCCGGTCCCCGGCGACCACGATGAGGCGCAACTCGGATGTGTAGCGCTCGCCGTGATGGTCCGTCAACCACGTCTGCTCCGGCGACGGCAGCATCTCGCTGATCTTCAGGCTCGCCTCGGGCTTCTCCCGGGCCAGCCGCCGCACCGCCTTGGTGAAGATATTGACGTATATCGGGCTTTCGAAGTCCACGTAGAACGGCCGCGGCTCGGTCGGCGAGACCACGAACACGAAGCGCGGCAGGTCGCGCTCGCGGCGCCACCGCGCGGTGCGCACGAAGCGGCGCGCCTCGTTCTTCTCCGCGGCGAACGCCATGTCCGCGCCGCCGGCCGCGAACCGCCAGGTCTCGCGGGCCAGGACCATCCGGTCCACGGTGATCCGCGGCGAGTGCTCCGCGTCGGAGCCCAGGGTGAACTTGTCCAGGACCCGGTTGCTCAGGGCGTGGCCGTACACGTCGAGCAGGTCGAACTCGGCGCCGTCGGGCAGTACCACGACCAGGTTCCCGCCGCGGTCCTCCACGAGCACGTCGGCGCTCATCGCGGTGCGCGGCCGCCGCGGGTCGATGGTGTGGTCCACGATCGCGACGTAGTAGTCCTCGTCCCGCACGAGGGCCATGCGGCTGCGCGAGGACCAGCGCCGCGGCAGCTCGTTCGGCAGCATCGGGGTGACCCGCGGGCCGGGGAAGTCGACCGTGGTCTCGTCGAGCAGCTCCTTGATGTCCTGATGCTGCATCACCCAGAGCGAGTAGGCGACGGTGTTCATCGCGCTGTGCAGCTCGCCGAGGACGAGCTCGAACTCGCCGCGGGCGACCGCGTCCGAGCTGTCGGCGACGATCAGCAGGTCGGGGCAGAAGTAGCGGGCGAGCCACCAGCTCGGGCCCGGTTCGCCGAACTGCTCGCGGACCTGTTCGGCGATGTCGGGGCTGCGCAGCTGCACGCGCCGGGCGCCGGGCGGAGCGTCGATGATCCGCGCCCACCGCTCGCGCATCTCCCCCGCGATGCGCTCCGCCTCGGCCAGCGAGTCGACGTGCGGCGCCGGCAGCGTGGCGAACCAGAGGCTGGCCAGGTCGACGGCGCCGTTGCGCTCGCGCAGCCGCTCGTACACGTCGCGGATGCGAGCGCCCATGGACTCCGCGAATCGGGCGGTCATCCAGCGGGCGGAGATCAGGCAGAGCTCGAGCGGGGCGAGCTGGTCGAGCAGGGTCGCGCCGATGCGCGCGGTCGAGGCGCGGCGGCAGTCCGAGTAGACCAGGCTGCGGCACGGCGCGGTGCGCTCGCCCTTGTCGCGCTGCGCGGCGGTGCTGGTGATCGCGGCGAAGTCGTCCTCGAGCGCCGTCAGCGCCGCGACGAGCTCCCCGGCGTCGCCGAAGGCCGCGCGGACCCGCTCGCGGCCGTGCTCGAGCACGGCCAGCTTCTCCAGCGCGCGCTCACGCACGGCGGCGTCGCCGACGCGCTCGAGCACGGCGCGCAACTCCTGGTCGGGATGGGGACCCGACGGCACCTCGAGCCGCCACACGATCCAGCGCTTGCGCACCATGGTCTCGAGCACGGCGGTGACGTCCGCGGCGGTCAGGTCCCGGCCGGTCAGCCGGGAGGCGTCACGTGCGAGCACCGCCACGCCGCGGACACCGTCACAGAGTTCGAGGATCGTGTGCACGACCGGGTCGACCGTCTCCGGCGGCCGGGCCGGCATGCGGACGGTGCCGCCGCCGATGCCGAGGTAGGGCACGCGGCGCGGCGCGGCCCAGGGCCTCAGGCCGGGGTCGGTCTCCAGATGCCGGGCGAGCGTGTCGACGGCCCAGCTCGAGAAGTAGACCTCTGATTCGGCGATGACCTGCTCGCCGGGCTCGATCTCGACTCCCCGCACGTCGGCGTCCCAGGTGCCCCAGCCGACCGGGCCGAAGAAGCCGATCGTGTCGTTCTTGACGCAGAACCGCTGCCAGTAGTGCGCCACCAGCTCCTCGCGCTGCCGCACCTCGCTCGTGCGGCCGCGGCTCGGCTCCCACCGGGAGAGCGGCTCGACGGCGCGGCCGAGCAGGGGGCGGTTCTGCCAGGCGACGGCGGCGCGGAAGAGGGGCTGCGCAGAGATCTCCTGCAGCGTGCGCGTCGCGTCGATCATCGCGGCGTCGAACCGCGCCTCGAACGCCTTCCAGCCCTCGGCCGTCCGCATCTCGCGCCCGGTGAACCGCGCCGCCTCATCGGCCAGCCCCTCCGGCACCATCCGCAGCACCCCGGAGGCAGGGAAGCCCGGCCCGCGCAGCGCGAACTGCGACCAGAGCCGCCATTCGCCGCCACCCAGCTCGATCCTCTCGTCGTTCATCGGGCAGTCACCTCCCGGTCGGCCCGCACGGGCTCGGCGCCCGCGCCGGCACACCACTCCAGAACGGCTCTGGCGCTGTGATACTTGTTCTCGGCCTGCTCGAACGCGATGCTGCGGGGGCCGTCGAGCACCTCGGCGGTGACCTCCTCGCCGCGGTGGGCGGGCAGGTCGTGCATGAACACCGCGCCGGGGCTCCCGGCCATCACCGCCGCGTTCGCCTGGAACGGCGCGAAGGCCTCGCGCCACGCGGGGTCGGCCTTCGCGGTCCCGGTGGTCTGCCAGCGGGTGGTGTAGACGACGTCCACCTCCGGCAGCCGGTCCATGTCGTGACGCTGCTCGACCACCGCGCCGGCGCGCGCGGCACGGGCCTCGGCGCGCTCGATGAAGTCCCCTGCGACGCCGTAGCCGGGTGGAGTGCGCAGATACAGAGCCGTGCCGGAATACCGGGACAGCGCGAGCGCCAGCGCCGAGGCGGTGTTGTTGCCCTCGCCGACGTAGAGCACGCGCAGCCCCTTGATCCGGTCGAAGCGGCTCAACAGGGTCGTCAGGTCGGTCAGCGCCTGGGTTGGATGCTCGGCCGCGCTCATGGCGTTTATCACGGTCATGCGGTTCTGCGCCGCATAGTCGCGCAGTTCCCCGGTCGGCCCCGCCGTGCGCGCGACGAGCACGTCGAGCATCCGGGAGAGCACCGCGCCGGTGTCCGCGACCGTCTCGCCGGTGTTCTCCTGGAGATCGTCCGGTCCGTAGGTGACCAGCTGGGCGCCGAGGCGCAGGGCGCCGGCCGAGAAGGCAGTCCTGGTGCGCGTGGAGGTCTTGCGGAACAGCACGCCGACGACGCGGCCACGCAACGGCTGCGCGGTCTCGAGGCGGCCCTCGGCGTATTCGCGGCCGCGTCGCACGATCCAGTCGATGGCGTCGTCGTCGAGGTCGTCGACGGAGATGAGATGGCGCACTGCACCGTTCACGGGTGACATCGGTTCTTCCCAGGGGCCGAGGGACGCTTGCGGGACGGCCGGCCGCGGCAGGGGTCCGACGACCTCGTTGCGCGCGCCGCAGAGATCGAAGATGGGACGGTTCACGTGGCTCCTCCCTCGTGCCGTCGGGTGATAAGAACACTGCCGGGACGGCACCGCCTCCGACCAGGGAAGGAGCCGCAGACGTCGATCGCGGCTCCTGTTGCGCGTTCGTCTCTACGGCGCGGCGCCGCGTCCGGAGCAGACTCGGCTGGTCAGAGGGCACACGCGACAAGCCGAGGAGCATGCGATGACCGACGACGCCGACACCGGCACGTACCGGGTCGTCCACAACGACGAGGAGCAGTACTCGATCTGGTCGGCCGACCGGGACCTGCCGCTCGGCTGGTACGCCGAGGGCACCGAAGGCACCCGGTCCGCGTGCCTCGACCACATCGGGCGGATCTGGACGGACATGCGCCCGGCGAGCCTGCGGCGGCACATGGAGCAGACGCAGCAGCTGAGCGCGGTCTGAGACCGCCGGCCGGCGCATATCGGCGGAAGGTTCCCGATCATGACCATCACACCGAGTGCCGCCCCCGCGCAGGCTCCTGCGGCCCCGGACCCCGTCTCCGACCATCCAGTGCTCGACCGCAGCGTCCGGCTCGACGACGACGCGTTGCGCATCCTGGACCGGCGGGTCTTCCCGCACCGCGAGTCCTGGGTCGAGGCGCGCTCGGACACCGAGGTGGCCGAGGCGATCCGGCAGATGGTCACCCAGAGCTCCGGTCCGACCTACGCCGCGCTCGCCGCACTCGTCCTGACCGCCCGCCAGCACGCTGCCGACGACCCGCAGCGCGCCGTCGCCGCGATACGTCTGGCGGGCATCCGGCTGATTGCCGCACGCCCCACCAACAACAGCGTGCGCGACGCGGTGACCGCAGTCCTGTCCGATCTCCTCGGCGTCGCCGAATACGCGGACACGCCGCGGATAGTCGGCATCGTCGAGCGGGGCGCCGCGAGACAGGACGAGTCGTACCGCGAGCGCAGCCGCGCCCTCGCCGAGCACGCCGTCATGCTGCTCGACGACGGTGCCCGCATCCTGACCCACTGCTGGATGGACACCTACCTGATCGAGCTGGTGCGCGCGGCGCGCCGAGCGGGCAAGCGGTTCCGCTACGTGGCCACGGAGACCCGCCCCTATCTGCAGGGCGCGCGGCTGACCGCGCACACCCTGGCCGAGATGGGGCAGCAGGTGACGCTGGTGACCGACGGGATGGCCGCCGCGGTGCTGAGCCCCCACGGCACGCTCGGCAGGATCGACGCGCTGGTCACCGCCGCCGACCGGGTCAGCATGGACGGGCACGTATTCAACAAGGTCGGCACGCTGGGCGCGGCGGTGGCGGCGCACGCGTTCGGCGTGCCGTACTACGCGCTGATCCAGGCCCCCGACCCGAAGGCGCCGACCGCCGCGGACGTGGTCGTGGAGGAGCGCGACGGCACCGAAGTCCTCTACACCCAAGGCGTACGGACCGCTTCGCCGCTGGTCAGCCGGGCTCACTATCCCGCGTTCGACATCACTCCGCCCCAATACACCACGTTCGTCGTCACCGACCGCGGGCCCTTCGCCCCCACGGCGATGGCCGACTACTTCGGCCGGGACGGTTCGGTGCACGGCGAGCGGCCCGCGCCCGGCGCCGAGCGGAAAGCGGCGGTGTGATGACCGCCGCCCCGACCCCGGCAGCCGTCGTCGAGCAGCTGACCGCCCGCTTCGTCGTCCTCGACATCGAGGGCACCACCAGCGCCGCCGAGGCCATCGTCGGCGGCCTCTACCGCTACGCCGGGCCCAGGCTCGGCCCATGGATCGAGGCCCACCGTGACGACCCGGAGACCGCCGCAGCGGTCAGGCAGGTCGAGCAGGCCGCCGCTCTGCCGCAGGGCGCGCCGATTGCGGCCGTGGCCGCGGCGCTTCACGCGTGGATGGCCGACGACGTCAAGGCCACACCGCTGAAGACCCTGCAGGGCCGGATCTGGGCCGACGGCTTCGAGCGCGGCGAGCTGACCGCGCACTTCTTCCGGGACGTGATCCCCGCGCTTCGGGCCTGGACCGCGGCCGGCGTGCGGCTCGCGGTCTTCTCGTCCGGCTCCGTCGCGGCTCAGCGCTCGTGGTTCGCCCACTCCCCCGACGGCGACCTCACCCCGCTGATCGACGGGTTCTTCGACACCGCGACGGCTGGGCCCAAGAAGCTCGCCGCCTCGTACCGGACCATCGCGGCCGCGCTGGGCGCCGCCGGTGACCGGCTGCTCTTCCTCTCCGACCACCCGGACGAGATCACCGCCGCCGCCGAGGCCGGCTGGCTGACCGCGGCCGTGCGCCGCGCCGGAGAGCCGCACGCGGCGGCGGGCTTCGCCGACCGCCGCGTCGTGTCCGGCTTCGACCGACTGGAGGTCAGCCCACCGTGAGCACAGTGAGCACCGCGACCGCCGCGAACCGCGCGAATACGAGCACCGTCCCGTTCGCCGGCGCCGCACTCGAACAGGCGGGTCGCGCCCTTGCCGCCGAGTCCGCGCGCTTCGCCGGGCTCGGCTGGATGCGCGGCACCTCCGGCAACCTCTCCGCCGTCCTGTCCACCGACCCGCTGCACCTCGCGGTGACCGTCAGCGGCGCCGACAAGGGCGAGCTGACCAGCCGGGACGTGGTGGTCGTGGACGAAGGCGGACGCGCGGTGCCGGACCAGCCGCGCCCCGGCCAGGTCCCGTCGGCCGAAGCCGGCCTGCACGCCCGCATCGCAGCGCACACCGGTGCGGGCGCGGTCGTCCACGTGCACACGCTGCCCGCCGTGCTCGCCGCACACTACTGGCCGGACGGTGTGGTGCTGCGCAACCTGGAGATGCTCAAGGGCATCGGCCGCGCCGCGCACGGCGAGGACGTGCGCCTGCCGGTCGTCGGCAACGACCAGGACATGCGGGTGCTCGGCGATGCCTTCGAGAAGGCGTACGACCGCGCGGCACCGGTCCCGGTCCTCCTGGTCGGGCGGCACGGCCTCTACGCGTGGGGCCGTGACCTGGCCCAGGCCCGGCACCACACCGAGATCGTCGACTGGCTGCTGCGGTTCCACCTGGCGACCGCCGGGCCGGCCGGCCTCCCCCTCGTCTCAGACCTCTCAATCCACCCGCGGCTCCCCGAGGAGTGATCATGACCCTGCTGACCGTGTGGCCCGAGTCCGACGCGTCGACCGCCGAGACCAGGACGGAGGACTTCGAGCGGATCTCCGCCGCCCTCAAGGACATCGGCGTCCGGTTCGAGCGCTGGGAGCTCGCCGGGCTCGGCGCGGCCCCGACCCAGGACGAGGTGCTGGCCGCCTACCGGGACCGCGTCGACGCGGTGCTCGAGCACGAGGGCTACGTCCTGATCGACGTCGCCCAGCTGCATCCGGGCGACGACGAGGCCTGGCCGCACCGGGCCGCCGCCGCGCGGGCCAAGTTCCTGGACGAGCACCGGCACGACGACGACGAGGACCGGTTCTTCGTCTCCGGCTCGGGGATCTTCTATCTGCACGCGGGCGGCAGAGTGTACGCAGTGCTCTGCGAGGCGGGCGACCTGCTGTCCGTCCCGGCCGGCACCGCCCACTGGTTCGACATGGGCACCGACCCGGACTTCACCGCGATCCGGTTCTTCCACGACGAGGACGGCTGGGTCGGCGACTTCACCGGCAACGGGATCTCCGCGAGGTTCCCGTCCTACGACGAGATCGCCGCTTCGCGCTGACGGCTCCGCGCCGGTTCTCGGCTCGGCACCCCGGGTCCGTCCGGGCGGGGATTCCCGTCCCGGACGGACCCCGAGCCGTCGGCAGGCTCGTTTCAGCAGGGCCCTCAGTACGACTCGCGGGCGATCGCGTCGCCGCTGGCGCCGGCCAGGAAGTCCAGGTCGGCACCGGTGTCGGCACCGGTGACGGTGTTGACGTAGAGCTGCTCCCAGCCGCGGCGCGGCCGGGCGAGCGAGTCCTGCAGCGCCGCGGACGGCTCCCGCCCGGCCAGCTCGTCGTCCGACAACTCGACGTCCAGACGGCGGTTCGGAACGTCGAGCCTGATCCAGTCGCCGGTGCGGATCTTCGCGAACGGCCCGCCGACCGCGGCCTCCGGGGCGACGTGCAGGACGACGGTCCCGTAGGCGGTGCCGCTCATCCGGCCGTCGCAGACGCGGACCATGTCGCGGACGCCGGCGCGCAGCAGCTTCGACGGCAGCGGCAGGTTCGCCACCTCCGGCATCCCCGGGTACCCGCGCGGGCCGCAGCCGCGCAGCACCAGCACCGAGTCGGCGTCGACGTCGAGACCGGGGTCGTCGATGCGGGCGTGTACGTCCTCGACTGAGTCGAACACGACGGCCCGGCCACGATGGACCAGCAGCTCGTCCGACGCCGCGGCGGGCTTGACGATCGCGCCGTCGGGGGCGAGGTTGCCGCGCAGCACGGCGATCCCGGCGTTCGGACGCAGCGGTGCGTCCCGGGTGCGGATCACCTCCGGATCCCAGATGGCCGAGCCGGCCACGTACTCGGCGAACGGCTTGCCGGTGACCGTGAGCGCGTCCGGGTCGAGCAGGTCCGCGACCTGGTTCAGCACGGCGGCCAGCCCGCCGGCCCGGTGCAGGTCCTCCATGAGGAACCGGCCGGCCGGCTGCAGGTCGACCAGCAGGGGCACGTCCGCCCCGATCCGGTCGAAGTCGTCGAGGGACAGCGGCACGCCGACCCGCCGGGCGATCGCGAGCAGGTGCACGACGGCGTTGGTCGAGCCGCCGATCGCGGCCAGCGTCACGATCGCGTTGTGGAACGAGCCGGCGGTCAGCACCCCGCTCGGCCGGCGGCCGGCGCCGACCATCTCGACGGCCAGCCGGCCGGTCTCGTGCGCGCAGGCCAGCAGCCGGCTGTCCACGGCCGGGATGCCGGCGGTGCCCGGCAGGGTCGTGCCGAGCGCCTCGGCAAGCAGGCCCATCGTGGACGCGGTGCCCATCGTGTTGCAGTGCCCGCGGCTGCGGATCATCGACGACTCGGACTGCAGGAACTCCTGCTCCGACATCGCGCCGGCCCGGACCTCCTCGCTCAGCCGCCACACGTCGGTGCCGCAGCCGAGCGGGACTCCGCGGAACGTGCCGGTCAGCATCGGGCCGCCCGGCACGACGACGGCCGGCAGGTCCACCGACGCGGCGGCCATCAGCAGCGAGGGGATCGTCTTGTCGCAGCCGCCGAGCAGCACCACGCCGTCGACCGGGTTGGCGCGCAGCATCTCCTCGGTCGCCATCGCCGCCATGTTGCGCCACAGCATCGCGGTCGGCCGCATGTTCGTCTCGCCGAGCGAGACCACCGGGAGGTTCAGCGGAACCCCGCCGGCGTCCCAGACGCCCTGCCCGACGCTCTTGGCGACCTCGTCGAGATGGCTGTTGCAGGGGGTGAGATCGGATGCCGAGTTGGCGATCGCGATCTGCGGCCGCCCGGTGAACGCGTCGTCCGGTGCGCCGCGGCGCATCCACGCGCGGTGGATGTAAGAGTTGCGGTCCTGGCCGCCGTACCAAAGAGAACTCCGTAAGGACAAAGCTCCTCCTCTCGATTCTGGGCACGCCCGGTGATCCCGCCGCTCCGGGCCGGCCGGAAGCGGCGGCCGGCCCGGAGCGGCGTGGCGTTCCGTCAGCTCGGCACCGCGTGTGCGGGTCGTCCCGAGCTGCGGACGATCAGGTGGGCCGGGTGCGGCGGGACGTCTCCGCCGGGGCCCTCGAGGACGACCTCGTCGCCGTCGCGCTGCACCTCCCGGAAGCCGTTCATCCGATAGGTCACGTACATCACGCGATTGCGGTCGGTGACCACGAAGTCCGCCTGGAGCCGCACGCCGGCGTCGGCCGCGAGCCGCTGGATCTCGCCGAGCAGCACCGTCCCGACGCCCCGCGACATCACCCGGCAGGACATCAGCAGCAGCTTGACGCGCCAGGCCCGCGGGCCCAGCTCCACCAGCGCCAGGCCGATCTTGCCGTAGGAGCCGAACCGGTCGGTCAGCTCCGCCGTCAGCAGCAGGTGGTCCTCGGAGCGCTGGAGCTGCTCGAGCTCGGCGTAGGAGTACGTCCGGCCGGTGGTGTTCAGCTGGTGGGTCCGGACGGTCAGCTCCTCGGCCCGCTTGAGGTCGTCCGGCTGCGCGGGCGCGATGGTGAACACCATGCCCAGCGTGGCCAGGAACTCCTCAGACGTGCCGGCGAACTCCCCGGCGGCCTGGTCGCGCTCGATGTCGGCGCGGTACATGTGCCGGCGCTGCCGGGACTCGTCGGTCACGAACCGGGGCCGGAAGGCCGGCAGCGAGGGGAGCTCGGCGGCCCGCGCGGCGTCGAAGCACCGCACGTCCGGGAACCGGGAGTTGACCTCCTCGCGCTCGAAGGCCTGGTCGTCCACGAACGCGAACGCGTCCGGGGCGAGGTTGAGCCGCTGCGCGATCGCCGCGACGGACTGCGCCTTGGAGCCCCAGGTGATCTGCGGGTAGAGGAACAGGTCGGCGATGCCCAGCTCGGCGAGCTTGGCGAGCGCGGCCGCGGAGTCGTTGCGGCTGGCGATCGAGTTCAGGATCCCCCGGCCGTCCAGCGCGCGGAGCACCTCGATCACCTCGGGGCGCGGGCGCACCTGCGGATCCTCGAGCAGGACGCCGTCCCAGACGGTGTCGTCGAGGTCCCAGACCACGCATTTCACGGGCTTGGTATCTGTGTTCGAATTCATGGCTCAGCGCTCCGCGGATGTCAGTGCGTCGGCCAGCTTCGGGAACCGGCGCCGGTCCTGGCGGACCAGGTCCGCGATGACGACCTGCTGGATCTGGGTGCTGCCCTCGATGATCTCCATGACCTTCGCGTCCCGGAAGCAGCGCGCGGCCAGGTGGCCGTCGAGGCAGCCGGCGGCTCCGTGGATCTGCACCGTCTCCCGGGCGGCGCGGTTCGCCGCGGCGGCGCTGAAGTACTTGGCCATCCAGGTGGCCAGCGGCGCGGCCAGGTCGTCGGCCGCGCGCAGCGCGCCCGCCTGGCGGCACAGCAGCCGCGCCGCGGCCACCTCCGTCGCCATGTCGGTGACCAGCCGGCGGATCAGCTGGTGGTCCTTGATGAGGGCGCCGCCCTGCCGTCGCTGCCCGGTGTGCTCCAGAGACGCGTCCAGGCACGCCTGCGCGATGCCGACGCAACCGCACGCGACGCTGTATCTGCCGAACTCCAGCGCGGTCGCCCCCACGGTCATGAAGCCGCGGTCCACCGGGCCGAGCACGGCGCCGGCCGGCAGCCGGCAGTCTTCGAGCCACACCTCGCCCATCAGGCCGCCGCGGGTGCCGAGCACGTTGTCGACGGGCACCACGTGAAGGCCGGGGGTGTCGCGGGGCGCCAGGAAGGCCGCGATCCCGCCCCGGGTGCGGGCGAAGACCAGCAGGACGTCGGCGATCTGGGCCATGCTGATCCACCGTTTGGTGCCGTTCAGCACGTACCCGCCGTCGGGCACCAGCTCGGCCGTGGCCTCCAGCCGGCCCGGGTCGCTGCCGGCGGCCGGCTCGCTCAGGGCGAACGCGCCGAGGATCTCGCCCCGGGACAGCCGGGGCAGCTCGGCACGCTGAGCGTCGGTGCCCCAGCGCTCGATCGCGTCGCCGACCATGCCGTGCACGGTCAGCAGGGTGCGCACGGACGAGCAGCCCCGGCCGATCTCCTCGTGCAGGATCCCCAGCCGGACGGCGTCGAAGCCGCTGCCGCCGTGCTCCACGGCCACGCCCGCACTGAGGTAGCCCTCGGCGGCCAGCGCCCGGATCAGGTCGGCGGGCACCGCCCCCTCACGGTCGATCTCGGCCGCCCGCGGCGCGACGATCCGGTCCACGAACCCGCGGAAGCCCTCCGTGTCCGCGGCGCGGCCGGGCGGCGCGAGCGTCGGCAGGTCAGCCGGCATGGCGATCGACCAGCCTGGCGATCGAGTCGACGGTCCGGAAGTTGTCCCGCTCCAGCTCCTCGTTGCCGATCCGGATCTCGAACTCCTTCTCCACGAAGACGACCAGCTGCATGGCGAACAGCGAGTTCACCAGTCCGGCCGCGAAGATGTCGTCGTCGTCGCGCAGCTCGCCGGGCCAGCGCGGGCCGATGAAGTCCCTGATCCTGGTCCTCGTGTCCGTCTCGGAAACCGTGTCCATCTCAGACTCCTTGGGGCGAGGGCCGCCGCTCGCCGGCGGTCCCGTAGTGGTGGAAGCCCTCGCCGCTCTTGCGGCCCAGCAGGCCGGCGGACACCATGGTCCGCAGCAGCGGGCAGGGTCGGTACTTCGAGTCGCCGAAGCGCTCGTGCAGCACCTCGAGGCTGTGCAGGATCGTGTCCACGCCGATCAGGTCCGCCGTCTCCAGCGGGCCCATCTCGTGGCCGAAGCAGCCCTTGAACAGGTCGTCGATCGCCTCGGCGGACGCGATGCCCTCCGCCCGGCAGAACACGGCCTCGTTGATGGTCAGCATGAGGACCCGGTTCGAGACGAAGCCCGGCGAGTCCTTCACCGCGATGGACCGCTTGCCCATCGACGCGAGCAGGGACCGAACCGCCTCGATCGTGGCGGGCGCCGTGTGCCAGCCGGGAATGAGCTCCACCACCGGCTTCAGCGGCACGGGGTTCATGAAGTGCACGCCGACGACCTGCTCCGGCCGGGCGGTGAGAGCCGCGACGTCGGTGATCGGGAAGCAGGAGGTGTTGACCACGAAGACGCACGCGGGCTCGCAGATCCGGTCCAGGGCGCGGTACACCGGCTCCTTGGCCGACCACCGCTCCGAGACGTTCTCGACCACCACGCTCGCCGCGGCGAGCTCCTCGAGGTCGCGGGTGAAGATGATCCGGTCGAGCACCTCCCCGGGCTCGTACACGGGCAGGTCCGGGGCGACCAGCCGCTGGAAACGCACGGCGCGGCCGATCTCCGCGCCCGCCCGCTCCAGTGCGTCGGCCGAGGTGTCGACCAGGACGACCTTGTGCCCGGCCTGGGACAGGCTCTGTGCCACGCCCGTCCCGATGGTGCCGGCACCGACCACGCCGATCATGAACCGCTCCTCGTCTCGTGATTGGCCAGGCGCGTCCAGTCGACCTCGAGGCCGGCCGTCCACAGCCGGCCGAGCGAGGTGAGCAGTCCGGCGCGCTCCGAGCCGCCCGCGAACGCCGCGGCCAGGCCCGGCTGGACCCGGGCGAGCCGGGCGCGGTCGCAGGCGGGGTGGTGGCGGGCGTGGGAGGACAGGCCCTCGCCCGGACCCAGTTCGATCGCCACCGGGTCCACGTCCCGCCACAGGGCGCCGAGGCCCGACATCAGCTCGACCGTGCGGGTCAGGTGCTGCGCCCAGTACGCCGGGTCGGTGGCCTGGCCGTTGGCGATCCAGGTCCCCGTGACGTTGGAGACGTAGGGGATGTCGGGCTCTCGGAGGCTGATGTTCGAGTTCACCCACGCAGTGAGCTCGACGCCGAGCGGCTCCATCGTGCGCGTGTGGAATCCGTGGTGCGCGCCCACCCGCTGGAAGGCGACGCCGGCGTCGGCCAACCTCCGTTCGAGGTCTGCCACCGCGGCGCGACGACCGCCGACCACCGTCTGGAAGGGACTGGTCACGGTGGCCACGTCGAGGTCGGCGCCCAGCCACCGGCCGACCTCGTCCCGCGCGACCGCCACCGCCAGCATGGCGCCGGGCTCGAGCCCCTCGATCCGCTGCGCCCGCCACCACACCAGCCGCAGCGCGTCCACCAGGGACATCACGCCGGCGAGGCAGGCTGCGACGTACTCGCCGAGGCTGTAACCGATCATGACCGCGGGCTCGACGCCCCAGCTTCGCAGGAGGCAGGCCAGCGCGTATTCGATAACGAAGACGCTCGGCTGGCCGAGCCGCGTCGTCGCCAGCGGCCCCTGCGGCACCGTCCTGGCCTGCAGCATCGAGCGCAGGTCGCGCGCGGGCGCCGGGCCCGGCTCCGCCGGCCGGACCAGCAGGTCGCGCAGATCGCACCCCTCGGCGTCGAGCACGGCGCAGCAGAGGTCGACGGTGTCGCGGAACACCGGCTCGGACTCGTACAGGTCGGCGCCCATGCCCGGGTACTGGTCGCCGACACCGCTGAACAGGATCGCCAGCGGCGGGTCGACCGCTGGCGACCTGCTCTCCAGGCCCCGGCCGTGCCGCAGCGCGGCGACGGCGGACTCGGCGTCGCCGCAGACGAGTGCTCCGCGGTACGCGCCGTGTGCGGCGCGCTGCAGTTCGCAGGCCAGCTCCGGCAGGGATTCCGGCGAGGCCTCCAGCCGTGCGAGGACGGCATGCCGTGCCGCGGACAGCTCGTCCGCGGTGTCGGCGGACCATACCAGCAGCTCCGCCGGGCGCGTGGCCACGCTGGTCGACAGTTCAGCCACGACGGGCTCCTTCCATGGCCGGGACGAGTCCGAGCCGCTCCCGGACCAGTTCCTGGACCGCGGCCCGGTCGGAGGCGAGGTTGAAGTGGCCCCGACCGACCACGCTGGGGGTGCAGACGCCGCTGGTGAGCTCGCCCCAGCCGGCCAGGGCGCTCTGCGGCACGTAGTAGTCCCCTTCGCCGGCCAGCGCGGAGATGTCGCACCGCAGCGGCGGGTGCCCGGGCCACTCGTACTGCTCGCACGCGGCGAAGTCGGCCCGCAGCACCGGAAGCACCAGACGCAGCAGTTCCTCGTTGTCCCAGAGCGAGTCCGGGATGCCGCCGTAACCGTCCCGGACCCGCTGCAGGAACGGGCCGTCGGGCAGGTGGGCGATGGACGGCGCGACGGCCTGCTGGTGCGGCGGCTGGGATCCGGAGACGAACAGGTGCATCGGTCCCCGGGGAAGGCGGTTGGCGACCTCGTAGGCGATGAGCGCGCCCATGCTGTGGCCGAACAGCGCGAGCGGCCGGTCGAGCAGGGGAACGGTGGCCGCGGCCACCTGCTTGGCGATCAGCTCGAGGTCGTCGATCGGCGGCTCGTCGAACCGCGCCTCACGCCCCGGCAGGTGCACCAGGCACACCTCGACCGCAGGTGACACCTCGGTCAGCCAGCGGGCGAAGAACGACGGACCCCCACCGGCGTGCGGTATGCAGAGCAGTCTGATTCGGGCGTCCGGCACGGGCCGGGGGCGCCTGATCCACCGCGACGCGGTCATGACATCGCCCCCACGGCCTCGATCACGGGCAGCGACTCGAGGACGTTGCACAGCCGGGCCAGTTCCTCGACCGAGTTGTAGTAGTGCACGGAAACCCGCAGCAGGCTGTCGAGCCCGCGCCGTTGCATGTCAACGCACGCGGCGTTGGACAGGCACACCCACGAGTTGATCCCGGCCCTCTGCAACTCCGCGCGTACCCGGTGCGCGGTGTGGCCGTGCACGGTCAGCGCGATCGTGCCGCAGCGCTCCCGGCCCCGGTCCTCCACGGTGATCCCCGAGATGCCCGCGAGGTCCCGGCGCAGGTCCGCGGCCAGGCCCCGGATCCGGCGCCAGGTGTTCTCGATCCCCCAGGACAGCGCGTAGTCGACGGCGACGCCGAGCCCGATGCGGGTCGCGTAGTTCGTCTCCCACGTGTCGAACCGGCGGGCGGCGCGGGCGAACCGGTATCCGGCCCCGTCCCACTCGACGCCGTCCAGCCCGACCGCGCCCGGCGACAGGTGCTCGGCGAACGCCCGTCTCGCGTAGAGGAATCCGGTGCCGCGAGGGCCGCGCAGGAACTTCCGGCCGCAGCCGACCAGCATGTCGCAGCCGATCTCCCGGACGTCGACGGGCAGCTGCCCGACCGACTGGCTGGCGTCCACCAGGTAGGGGATCTCGAACTCGCGCGCGACCCTGCCGATCGAGGCCACCGGGTAGATCAGTCCGTCGTGCATCGGGACGTGGGTCATGGCGATCAGCTTCACCCGCTCGTCGACCCGGTCCCGCAGGTCCGCGGCGCTCACCAGGCCGTCGGCGTCTACGGGCAGCACCTCGACGCGGGACCCGGTGCGATGGGCGAGGTGCAGGAACGCGAGGTAGCTGCTGCCGTACTCCATCGGCGAGATGAGCACCCGGTCGCCCGGGCCCAGCGGGATGCTGGACAGCGCGGCGCCCCAGGCCCGCGTGGCGCTCTCGAACATCGCGAGCTCGTCGCCGTGGCAGTTGATCAGGTCGGCGACCGCGCCGCGACCGCGCTCGACGGCGACCTGGGCCCGCTCGGCGGCCTCGTACGGGCCCAGCTCGGACTCCAGCCGCAGGTGATCCGTCACCGCGTCGATCACCGGCTTCGGCGGAAGACTGGCGCCGGCGTTGTTCAGGTGGGCGACGTGTTTCACGCCGGGCGTGTCCGCCCTTGCAAGCGAAAGGTTGATATCCATCTCTACTCACCCTCGACACATCGTTGCGTCTAACCGGCCAGGTAGCGGAGCGCGCGACGGCCGACGTCGCGCTCGGCAGTTCGTCCTTCGTTGACCACCTGCCAGCCGACCTCGGCCAGGTCGGCGAACGTCCGGCAGCCCCACAGCCGCGCGATCGGCACCTTCGCCCGGATGCGGCCCTCCCAGCGGGCCAGCGCCTCCAGGAAGGTCAGCGAGTCGCAGCCGACCGCCAGCAGCTCGTCGTCGTCCTCCAGGTCGCTCAGGCCGACCAGGTCTCCGACGACCTGCTTGAGGTGTTCGCACAGCTCGTCGCGGGAGGCCGCGGCCGGTCCCGTGCCGTCCTGCGCGCCGGTTTCCCGGCGCTGTAGCAGCGTCCGGACACGCTCGACGCGTGCGGCGAGCGGCACGGTGGACACCGCGAGCCGGGGGTATTCGGCGGCTGCGATCGAGCCGAGCAGGCCGGTCGCCTGAGCCACGCTCATCGCCGTCCGGGTGACGGCGGCGCCGAGGACCGCGGCCGCGTCGTCGAACCGCCAGACGTCCCAGTCGACGCTCACCCACGGCGCGCCGTTCGCGCGCCGCCATTCCGCGTAGGCGTCCAGGTACCGGTTGGCCGCCGTGTAGACGCCGAAGGTGATGCCGCCGAGGACCGCGCTCAGGCTCGAGCAGACGATGCAGAAGTCCAGCGGCTGCGATCGGGTGACGCGGTCGAGGACGGCGATGCCGGCGGTCTTGGGCCGCAGCTGGTCCTGCGCCTGCTCGGGAGACGTGTCGGCGATGAACGCGGAGCCGGCGCCGCCGCCCTCGATCCCGGCCGCGTGCACCACGCCGCTGATCGGGCCCCATGTGCCGTTGATCTCGGCCACCACGTCGGCCATGCGCCGTTCGTCGGCGATGTCGGCGCGCAGCGCGAGCACGTCGGCGCCGAGTTCGCGCAGCCGCCGGGCGGCGTCCTGCGCGGGCGGCGAGCCTCGGCGGGACACCAGTGCGATGCGGGTGGCGCCGGACGCAGCGAGGTGCTCGGCGATCGCCAGACCCATCCGGCCCGACCCGCCGGCGACCAGGTAGACCCCGCCGGGCCGGATCGGCATGGCGACCCCGACCCCGGTCTCGAGCCGCTCGAGTGCCGAGATGTGCCGGTCGCTGTCACGGTAAGCGACCTCCGGCTCGTCCGGCGGGCTCGCCATCTCCGCCAGCAGACGGGCCGTCACCTCTGCCGGAGCGCAGTCGGATGCGAAATCCACGCTATGGCAGCGCAGGTCGGAATGCTCCTGGGGGATCACGTGGCATAGGCCGAGCAGAGCCGCGGCCTCCGGGCGCAGTGCCGCAGCGGTGCCGACGGGCAGGGCGCCGTCGGTCAGAATCCACAGCTCCGGGGTCTGGTTGGCCGCAGCGAGCGCCTGCACCAACGACAGCGTGCCCATGACACCCACCGACATTGTCTGCTCGGCGGGAGCACCATAAGCCCAAAGGTGCACAAGCCGGGTGATGGGACCGATCTCGGCCACCGCGTACTCCACCGCGCGGGCAAGGTCGGTGGGGTCTCCCGCGCGTACCCGGATCACGCCGTCGGGCGTCACCTCGAACTCGGTGGACAGCTCGACCGGGACGACCGTCAGACCTGCCGCGGCGAGCCCGGTGCGCACGGCCCCGGTCAACGCGCCACGGTCGCCGAGGACCAGGCACACGCCGTCGGTCCGCTCCAAGTCGCCTCGGTGATGGGGCCGGGGCAGCGCCGTCCTCGTCCACGTCTGCCGGTACAGCCACCGATCGGCCTGCTCCTGTTCCTCCGGCTCGCGCGCGAGGGCGTCGCCGGATTCGGGCCCTGACTCGGTGGCCGGCACCCACAGCTCCTCGCCCTGCCACGGATATGTGGGCAACGACAGACGGCGGCACTGCTGGCCCGCGTAGTACGCGGCCCAGTCCACTGCCGCTCCGCCGACCCATTCGCCGGCGATCCCGGCGAGTTCGCCGTCGCGCGACTCGAAGGAATCCGTACCGGCCAGCGCGGCCGCGAGCTCGGCGGTCGAGGAGACGACGGCCGCCCAACGGCGCCGCTGCGGCCGGCGACCGGTCGCCAGCGTGAACGCGAGGTCCGCCAGCTGCACCCCGGGCCGGTCCTCCAGCCAGGCGAGCAGCCGGTCGCGCATCGTCTGCAACGCGTCCTCGGTGCGCGCGGACAGCAGCACCGCGTAGTCGGCGGGCGCGCGCGGCGGTGCGGGCTCCGGCTCGGGCGGCTGCTCCACGATGAGGTGGACGTTCGTGCCGCCCATGCCGAAGGAGCTGACCCCGGCCCGCCGCGGGCCCTGCGGCCACGGCCGCAGCGTGCGGTTGACGTAGAACGGGGAGTCCGCGAAGTCGATCTCCGGGTTGGGCTCGTCGAAGTCCGGCGCCGGCGGCAACTCGCCGTGCTCGACCGACAGGACCGCCTTGAGCAGGCCGGCCATGCCGGAGGCGTAGCCGAGGTGCCCGACGTTCGCCTTCACCGAGGTGAGCGCGCAGAATCCGCTCTCGCCGGTGTGCTCGCGATAGGCCCGGGTCAGCGCGCGGACCTCGATCGGGTCGCCGACCGCCGTGCCGGTGCCGTGCCCCTCCAGCATGTGGATCGACTCCGCCGGCACGCCGGAACCGGCGAGCGCGGCGCTGATCGCCGCCGCCTGCCCCTCGACACCGGGCGCGGAGAAGCCCGCCTTGGCCTTGCCGTCGTTGTTCATCGCGCCGGACCGGATGACCGCGTGGATGTGATCGCCGGCGGCGAGCGCGTCGGAGAGTCTGCGCAGTACGACCACGCCGACGCCGTCGCCCTCCACGTAGCCGGTGCCGCGGTGCTCGTAGGCGCGCGTGTGGCCGTCCGCCGACAGGATGAACCCGTCCTGCCGCTCGTAGGCGAGGGTGTCGCGGCACCGGATGTTGACCGCGCCGGCGAGCGCGAGGCCGACCCGGCCGGTGCTCACGGCTTCGGCGGCCAGGTGCACGGCGACCAGCGACGATGAGCAGGCCGTGCGCACGCTGAGGCTTTCGCCGTTCAGGCCGAGCTTGTAGGAGATGCGGGTGGCCAGCGTGTCCGGAGCGTTCGACAGCTCGACGAGCAGCCGCTCGGCGGCCGAGTGGGCGTCGAACTCGCGGCCCTCGCGGTACGTGTTGGGGCCGGCCGTGGCGTAGACGGCGACCTTCTCGGTCAGCCGGTCGGGGTCGTAGCCGGCCTCCTCCATCGCGCTCCACGCGTGTTCGAGCAGGACGCGGTGCTGGGGGTCGAGGATCTCGGCCTCCCGGCGGGGGATGCCGAAGAACTCGAAGTCGAAGCGCCGCACGTCCGCGAGGACGCCGCGGGCGTGGACCCACTGCCGGCCGGCCGCCGCGTCCTCGACGACGGTCTGCGGCCCGAACGTGATCGACTCGCGCCCGGCACGCAGGTTGGCCCAGAACTCGTCGAGGCCGCTCGCCCCGGGCATCGTGGCCGCCATGCCGATGACGGCTACCGGCTCCCGGCCCGTCATCGTGCCACCCCCGGGTTCGCGATCGACGCGGCCAGAGTGCGGACGGTCGGGTATTCGTAGAGCGCCGTCGCCGGCAGCCGGGCGCCCAGTTCGTGCTGGAGCCGGTGTTGCAGCGTGGCCGCGGACATCGAGGTGCCGCCCAGGTCGAAGTAGTTGTCGTCCAGGCCCACCGCGGGCAGGTCGAGCAGGTCGGTCCACACGGCCGCGATCAGGGACTCCAGCTCGGAGTCCGCGGCCGCGTACCGGATGCCCAGGCTGAGCTTCACGGCGCCGATGTCGGCGCGCAGCGCGCTGCGGTCGAGCTTGCCGTGCGCGGTGAGCGGAAGGCGGTCGAGCCGGTAGTACTCGGACGGGATCATGTAGTCCGGCAGGTACGCGGCCAGCCGCTTGCGCAGCTCGGCGACGGTCGGCGCGGCGCCGGCCGGGACGAGGTAGGCGGCCAGGAGCCGTTCGGCGCCGCGGGCGCGGTCGACCACGGCGGCCTGCCGAATCTGCGGCAGCCGCGCCAGCGCCGACTCGACCTCGCCGAGCTCGACCCGGTTGCCGCGGACCTTCACCTGGTCGTCGGTCCGGCCGAGCACCTGGACCAGGCCGCCGGGCAGCACCCGCGCGAGGTCGCCCGAGCGGTACAGCCGGGCGCCGGGCCGGGCGCCGGACGGGTCCGGCACGAACGCCGCGGCCGTGAGGTCGGGCTGGTTGTGGTACCCGCGGGCCAGCGCGTCGCCGCCAAGGTAGAGCTCACCCGGCTGGCCGTCGGACACGAGGCGCGACTGCGCATCGACGACGCGGATCTCGGTGCCGGGCAGCGGCCGGCCGACCGGCGGCGGCGAGCACACCAGGTCCGCCCCTTCGAAGGGGTGGCAGCAGACGAACACTCCGGCCTCGGTCGGGCCGTATCCGTTCGAGAACCGGGCGCCGACCGAGCGCATCGCGCGGGCGATGTGCGGGCTGGACAGGACCTCGCCGCCGACCACGACCTGGCGCACGCCCGTACCGTCGAGCAGCCCCTCGTCGACCATCCGGTTGAACAGCGTCGGAGTCAGCCACAGCGTGGTGACCCCGAAGCGGCGCACCGTCTCGACGATCAGCTCCGCGGAGACCCGCTGGCCGGGCAGCAGCGCCAGCCGGCCGCCGTTGGCCAGGCACCCGAAGATCTCGAAGACCGAGGCGTCGAAGGACAGCGGGCACGACTGCAGGAAGGTCTCGGCGGCGTCGAACGTCCCGTAGATCCCGGACCGCACGATGCGCTCGGCGGCGCGGTGCGGCACGGCGACGCCCTTCGGGGTCCCGGTCGTCCCGGACGTGTAGATGACGTAGGCGAGGTTGTCCGGCGTGGCGCGCTGCGCGGTGTCAGTGTCGGTGTCGATGCGGGTACCGGCTGCGGCGCCGGCCGGCCGGGCGGTCACCGGGACCCGGGTGCCGTCGAACTGCGGCAGCTCCCCGCTCGTCGCGTCGGAGGTGACCAGGACCGTCGCTCCGGAGTGGGCGAGCATGAACTGGAGCCGGTCCGCGGGATGGCCGACCCACAGCGGCAGATATGCCCCGCCGGCCTCGAGGATGCCCAGGATCCCCACGAGCATGCCGATGGATCGCGGTACGTGCAGGCCGACCACGACGTCCGGGCCGACGCCCTGCTCGCGCAGCGCCGCGGCCAGCGACCGGGACTGCTCACGCAGTTCCCCGTAGGTGATCGCCTCACTGCCCTGCACCGCGGCGACCGCGTCCGGCGCGGCGTCCGCGTGCCGTGCGAAAAGGTCGTGCAGACACTGTTCAGACATGACTCGGCTGCCTCTCCATGAGGCCCGCGGGCTCGACGGGCCGCTCGAGCCGCCGGACCGCGCGCAGCAGATTGGCCGCGGCGAGGCTGGACAACCCCGCGACGGCGAACAGGACCGGCGTGACGCCGAGGCTCTGCATCGCCACGCCCCCGGCCAGGTAGCCCAGCGGGCCGGCGATGTTGCTCAGGGTCACCACCGACTGGACCACCTTGGTGCGGACCTCGTCCGGGAACCGGGTGGCCAGGATGCTGAAGAACGGGGCGTTGTTCAGCGGCAGCCCCGCCGCGGCCACGGCGAGGGCCGCGACCAGGAGCCAGACCGGCGCGGGGGTCGCCAGCACCCACAGCGGGAGTACCAGCTGCACGACCGACAGGCCCATCAGCCGGGCCGGCGAGAGCCGGTTCGCGATCAGGTAGCTGACGAACGATCCGATCAGCGCGCCGGCGCCGAAGCCGGCGACGAGCAGGCCGCCGACCCTGGCGTCGCGCCCGAAGCGCTCGAACGCCAGCAGCGGCAGCGAGAGGGTCAGGATCCGCAGAAGGAAGCCGAACGTGATGGTGGAGATCATCACCGGCCGCATGAAGTCGTCGGCGCGCAGTGCACTCAGGCCGGCCAGGATCCCCGACCGGACGGTGGCTGCGGGCTGCGCGGATCCCACGCCGCGCGGGACGAACACGCTCAGCAGCAGGCAGGAGAACGCGTACGACACGGCGTCGAACCACAGCACCTGCGGCGCGCCGATCAGCGCGATCAGCACGCCGGCCGCGGCCGGGCCGGCGAACATGGCGAAGTTGAACCCGCCCTCCAGCACGCTGTTCGTCCGGGTGAGCCGGCGCGGGTCCGGGCCGGAGAGCTCGGTGGCCAGCAGCCGCTGGGCGGCGAAGTAGGGGACCCCGAGCACGCCGACCACGGCGACGATCGCCAGCAGGGCGCCGAGGCTGAGCACGCCGGCCGCGGACAGGGCCGGGACGAGCCCGATGGCCACGGCCCGGGCGGCGTCGGCGACCACCATGGTGCGGCGGGCGCCGAGCCGGTGGATCACCTCGCTCCCGACGAGCCCCAGCAACGCCATGGGAAGCACCTGGACGGCGAAGACCAGACCGGTCCGGGTCGCCGAGCCGCTGCTCTCCAGGACCAGCCAGGGCAGCGCGAGCAGGGTCATCTGGGTGCCGAAGATCGACGTTCCGCCGGCGACGTACACCGCGCGCAGCGACCGGCTGGCACCGGTAGGTTCGGATTCTTCCGAGACATCCGCGTTTCGCACTTCGGTTCTCCCACGACTCGGTGCGTCCTGCCGCCACCTTGCCGGCGGTCGTATCCCAGAGTGCTGTTCAGAGGGGGTCCGCCGACAGGGAAGCAGCGGCAGGGGTGGATCGCTCACGCCGCTGCGCGTTTGTCCCTGTGCCCTGAAACCCGCTGTCAGGCACGCTGCGCGCCACCGGTACGGCGCATGGCGGTACGCCCGGCCCCACGCAGGGACCGGGCGCACCGCGGGACGGTCAGACTCTGTCGCCGATCAGCTCCATGACGATCTCGGCGAGCATCGCGACGTGCTCCTTCATGACCGAGAAGTGGTCTCCGGTCATCCGCCGCACCTCCACGGCGGACGCCAGCTCCCGCCACCGGTCGAGGTATTGGGCGAAGCTCTGCCCGGCGTCCACGACCTCGTGCTCGCCCTGCGCGAGTTCGTCGCTGGCGATCAGGTGCAGCGGGCCGGCGAGGGGGCGGTGCCGGTAGGACAGCATCATCTCCATGACCTCCTCCCACATCCGCGCGGCCGGGAGCCACATCTCCCCGGCGCCGTGTTCGGGCAGGGTGATGCCGTCGTTGCCGACGACGTCGTCGACCAGGTGCTCGAGCAGCGCGAGGGTCTCGCCGCGCAGCTGCGAGGTGTCCCGGTCCGGCGGCGCGGCGGCCAGCCCCTCCAGGTTGACGACGCACTGCTTGATCAGCGCGAACTCGCTCCAGAGGTGCTCCTTCCCGGCCGCATCCAGCGCCGGGTCCAGCAGGATGAAGGTGACGTCCTCGCCGTCCGCGGCCAGCCGGTGCACGATCTCGCTGGCCACGCCGCTCCCGCCGCACCAGCTGAAGATCCGGTAGGGGCCGCGCGGGACGGCCTCGCGCAGCTCGGCGACGTACCGGGCCGCCATGTCCTCGGTGCTCGGCACCGAGCCGGCCGGCCGCTGCAGGCCGGGCCATTCGAACGCGACGACCGGCAGGTCCGGGTCGAGGTGCGCGACGAGCCGCTGGTACCAGTGCGCGCTGCCGCCGCCGGGATGGACGCAGACCAGCGGGACCCGGTCCCCGGCGCGGTTGAGCCACAGCAGCGCCTTGGTCGGCAGGTCCCCGCTGTCGATCGACTCGGCGAGCGCCTCGACCGTGCGGTGCTCGAGGAAGGACCGGACCGTGGTCTCGATGCCGTGCCGCTCCCGCAGCAGCGCGATGATCCGCAGGATCATCAGGGAGTGACCGCCGAGGTCGAAGAAGTCGTCGCCGCGGCCGACCCGGGGCAGGCCGAACACCTCGGCCCAGACGTCCGCCACGGCCCTTTCCGCCGGCGTGCGCGGCGCGCTGAACCGCCGGGTGCGCGCGGCCCCGGTCGGCAGCGGCAGCGCGGCCCGGTCGAGCTTCGCGTTGCTGTTCATCGGCAGCTCGTCCAGCCGCACCCAGGCGGTCGGCACGAGGAAGTCGGGCACCTGCCGGCGCATCAGGTCGCCGAGCCGGGCGAGGTCGGCCGGACCGTCCTGGTCCAGCACGACGTATCCGACGAGCTGCTTCACGCCGTCAGGACCCTGGTATGCCGCGGCCGCGGCGGTGCGCACCGGGGGCAGCTCGCAGATCGCCGCCTCCACCTCGCCGAGCTCGACCCGGTGACCGCGGATCTTCACCTGGTGGTCTTGCCGGCCGATGTAGTGGAGGGTGCCGTCGGGGTCCTGGCGCACGATGTCCCCGGTGCGGTAGAGCCGCGCTCCGGGCCGGGTCCCGGCCGGGTCCGGCACGAAGCGCTCGGCGGTCAGGTCGGGCCGGCCCTGATAGCCGCGCACCACGCCGGGGCCGCCGAGCAGCAGCTCGCCCGGCACGCCGAAGGGGACCGGATCGAGGTCGTCGTCGACGACCCGGACGTAGGTGTGGGAGATCGGCGTGCCGATCGGGATGGAGGTCGTCGTCTCGAGCAGCGAGACGCGCGGGTGCGCGCTGGCGAAGGTGGTGCCCTCCGTCGGGCCGTACCCGTTGCCCACGGGGACCCCGTGCTCGATCGCCCTGCGCACGTGCGGCGGGGACAGCGCCTCGCCGCCGACCAGCAGCTGCCGGACGCCGGCCAGCGACTCGGGCCGCACGTCCACCATGGTGTTGAACAGGCCCGAGGTGAGCCAGAGCACGGTCACCCCGTGCCGGCGCAGGACCTCCTCGAGCTCGGCGGCCGTCGGCGTGCCCGGCGGGCAGACGGCGAGCTTCGCCCCGTTGCACAGCGCGCCCCAGAGCTCGAACGTCGAGACGTCGAAGGCGAGCGTGCTGAGCAGGAGGAGGACCTGGTCCTCGTCCAGGGCGGTGAAGTTCGGGTGGTTCACCAGCCGCACGACCCCGCGGTGCGGCACCAGCACGCCCTTCGGACGCCCGGTCGATCCCGAGGTGTAGGTGATGTACGCGAGATTGTCCGGCGCGAGCGGCACCGCGGGCGCGCTGGTCGGCTGACCGGTGAACGAGGACCAGCCCGGGTCCAGCCGGAACGTCGTGAGCCCTTCGCGCGCCTCGAAGCGGTGGGCGTGCTCCGGCTGGGTGAGCACGACCCGGGCGCGGGCGTCGTCCAGGATGTACTCGATACGGGTGTCAGGGTACTTCGGTTCGAGCGGCAGGTAGCACCCGCCGGCCTTCATGACGCCGAGCAGCGCGACCACGACGTCGATCCCGCGATCCATGCAAACCGCGACCGGCGTGTCCGGGCCGACACCGCGCTCGCGCAGCGCCCACGCCAACTGGTTGGCCCGGGCGTCGAGCTCGCGGTAGGTGATGCTCGCATCGACGCACTCCACGGCGACGGCATCCGGCCGCGCCGCGGCCTGCGCCGCGAACAGGTCGGTCAGGCACGCGTCGGGCAGCGGCTGCCAGGCCGGCGGCGGCACGGTGAGCTTGTCGGCCGGGGTCGACCGAAGATCGACCGGGTTCGCGCCGCCGTTGGCGATCATCGCGCCGAGCACGTGAAGGTAGGTCGCCGCGAGGGCTTCCAGCCGCTCCCGGGTGGCCCAGCCGGCCCGGCACTCCAGACGCAGCTCGCCGGGGAAGGTCACCACGTTCAGGGTGAACTCGTTCGGGCTGTCGTCGACGACCGCGCCGAACACCTCCTTCTGCCCGTCCAGCACGTGGAAGTCCAGGTAGGAGAAGATGACGCCGATCAGCGGCGCTCCCCGCCCCCACTCCCGCTGCATCGCGGGCAGCGGATAGCGGCGGTACGGCCACTGCGCCAGCTCCTCGGCGAACACCGACTTCAGCAGGTCGCGCCAGCTCGCGGCGCGCAGGTCCACCGCGAACGGCAGCGTATTGAGATGCATGCCGATCACCTCGTCGCCGCGCAACAGCTCGACCCGGCCGTTGCACACGAGGCCGCCGAAGAACCGGCGCTGGCCGGTGATCGCGCCCAGCATCGCCAGGTGCGCGGTGTGCAGCACGCTCTTGAGCGAGGTCCGAGTGCGCGCGGCGAGGTCGCGCAGCTCGGGTTCGAGGTGCCGCCAGGAGACCCGCAGCTCCTCGACCGCGCCGTGGCCGGCCGGGGCGGTGGCCGCCGGCAGCGCGAGCCGGTCGAAGCCGCAGACGCGCTCCTTCCAGAACTCCCGGTCCTCGGCGGACGCGAGGGACCGCTTCTCCGCGGCGACGAAGTCGGCGTAGCGCACCTGGGACACAGCCCCGAGCACGTCGGTGTTCCCGTCACGGACCGCCGCGTAGGTGGAGCGCAGCTCGCCGATCAGCGAGTGGTGGCTCCAACCGTCCAGGATGGCGTGGCACTCGGTGTGGGTCAGCACCCACTCCCGCTCGCCGATGCGGTGCACGTGCCACCGCAGCTGAGGAGCATGCCCGATGTCCAGCGGCGTGGACTGCATGGTACGCCGGTAGGCGGCGATCGCCGCCTGCTGGTCGGCCTCGGGCAGCCCGCGCAGGTCGTCGTAGCCGATCTCGGCGCTCGCGGTCTCGTGGACGAGCTGCATGGGCTCGCTGTAGGCGGCCATCTCGAACGTGGTGCGCAGGATCTCGTGCCGGTCGACCACCAGCCGCCCCGCCTCGCGCAGCGCGTCCAGCGAGAACGGGCCGTCGTCGGCGATGTCGAAGCTGGTCACGTTCTGGTATGCCGGGTGCTCGGTGCCGGCCAGCATCTCGTAGACCATGCCGGCCTGCACCTGGCCCATCGGGTAGGCGTCCACCAGCCCGGCCGGGAGGCGGTCCCGGTCGGCCGGGCCGACCTGCTCGAACCGGCCGACGAGGGTGTCCTGCGCCTCGCCGGCCGCGCGGTCGGCCAGCGCCGCCAGCCCGGCCGCGGTCGGGTGGGTGAATATGTCCTGGACGGACAGGTTCAGCCGCTCGGCACGCAGCGCGCCGATCGCGCGGATGGCCCGGATCGAGTCGCCGCCCAGATCGAAGAACCGGTCGTTCACGCCGACCCGGGCCACGCCCAGGGCGGAGGCGAACGCGTCGGCGACCGTCTGCTCGATCTGCGTGCGCGGCGCGGCGTACTGGCCGTTCATTTCCGGGCGCGTACGCTCGGGGGCCGGCAGCGCGTTGCGGTCGATCTTGCCGCTGGTGGTCAGCGGCAGCGCGTCGAGGACCACCCAGTGGCTCGGGATCATCGACTCGGGCAGCCGGTCGCACAGGAACGAGGCGAGGTCGGCCGCGGCGACCTCGGTACCGGTCCCGGCGACGAGGTAGCCGACAAGCTGCCCTTCGTGCACCGAGACGGCGGCCGCGGACACGCTCGGCTGCTCGCCCAGCACCGCCTCGATCTCGCCGAGCTCGATCCGGTTGCCGCGGATCTTCACCTGGTGGTCGAGCCGGCCGAGGTAGTCGATGCTGCCGTCCGGCAGGTAGCGCGCGAGGTCGCCGGTGCGGTACAGCCGTTGTCCGCCCGACCGGCTGAACGGGTCGGGCACGAACCGCTCTGAGGTCAGCGCGGGCCTGTTGAGGTAGCCGCGGGCGAGTTGCACGCCGCCGAGCAGCAGCTCTCCCGGCACGCCGATCGGGACCGGTCGCAGGGCGGAGTCGACGATGTAGGTCCGCGTGTTGGCGATCGGCCGGCCGATCGTGACCGGCGCGCCCGGCGCGCAGAGCGCGGCGGTGACGTCCACGGCGGCCTCGGTGGGCCCGTAGAGGTTGTGCAGCTCGCAGCCGATCCGCTCGTGCGCCCTGGCGACGAGGTCGGCGGGCAGCGCCTCGCCGCTGCAGATCATCCTGCGCACCGACGGCAGCGGCTCGAGCGGCTCGGCCAGGAAGGCGCGCAGCATGGACGGCACGAAGTGCAGAGTGGTGACCTGCTCGGCCGCGATCAGCCCGGCGAGGTATTGCGGGTCGCGGTGGCCGCCGGGCCGGGCGACCACCAGCGCGGCGCCGGTGAGCAGCGGCCAGAAGAACTCCCACACCGAGACGTCGAAGCTGAACGGGGTCTTCTGCAGCACCCGGTCGGTGCCGTCCAGTCCGTAAGCGTCCTGCATCCAGCACAGCCGGTTGACTATCGAGCGGTGGGAGACCACCACGCCCTTGGGCCGACCGGTGGAGCCGGATGTGTAGATCACGTAGGCCGGGTGGTCCAGACGCGTTGCGACGGCGGGGTTTTCCGCCGACTCGCCGTCCGTGAGCGACGGTTCGATGTCGGTGAGCACGATTGTGGCGCCGGCGTCGTCGCACATGTACGTCAGGCGGTCGGCCGGGTAGTCCGGATCGAGCGGCAGGTACGCACCGCCGGACTTCAGGATCGCCAGCAGCGCCACCACGAGCTCGATACTGCGCTGCCGGCGCACGCCCACGATCGACTCGGGCCCGACACCGGCGCCGATCAGGTGGTGCGCCAGCCGGTTGGCCCGCGCGTTCAGCTCGGCGTAGGTCACACTCTCGCCCTCGAACGAGACGGCGGGGGCGTCCGGGGTGCGCTCCACCTGACGCTCGAACAGCGCCGGCAGCGTCCCGGTCGGATAGGCCACGGCGGTGTCGTTCCACTCCTCCACCACGCGGCGCCGCTCGGCGGCGGGGAGCACGGACAGCCGGCTGACCGGAGCGTCCGGCGTGCGGGCGATGCTGGTGACCAGCTCCACGAACTGGGCGGCGAACCGCTCGACGGTGTCGCGGTCGAAGAGCGCGGTGGCGTAGGTCACCGCACCGCCGAGCGAGCCGTCGGGCCGCTCCGCGACCCCCAGCGTCAGGTCGAACTTGGCGTCGCTCGCGCCGATCGGCAGCGACTCGGTGCGCAGTCCGCCGAGCAGTTGTCGGCCACCTGCGGCGCTCCCCCACAGGAACATGCTGGAGAAGAGCGGCGTCGCGGAGGGATCGCGCTCGGGAGCCAACTCCTCCACCAGCCGTTCGAACGGGAGTTCCTGGTGCGCATAGGCCTCCAGCGCCGTGTGCCTAACGCGCCGCAGAACCTCGGCGAAGGACGGATCGCCGGACAGGTCGACCCGCAGCACCAGCGTGTTGAGGAACAGCCCGATCAGGTCCTGCACCTCCGCCCGGTCCCGGCCGGCGACCGGGGTGCCGACCGTCACGTCGGTCTGCCTGCTGTAGCGGGAGAGCAGGATCATGAACGCGGAGAGCAGCGTCATGAACGGCGTCGCGCCGCCCTGGCGGGTGATCCCGGCCAGCTTGCCGGCGACGGACGCAGGCACCGTGAACGGGACGTGGTCGCCGGAGCTGTCGCGCACCGGCGGGCGCGGCCGGTCGGTCGGCAGCTCGAGCTTGGCCGCGCCGCTCAGCTTGTCGCGCCAATAGCCGAGCTGACGGTCCAGGGCCGCGCCGGACATGGCCTTGCGCTGCCACTCGGCGAAGTCCGCGTACTGCACGGGCAGGGGGGCGAGCCTGACCGCCTCGCCCGCCAGCGCGGCGGTGTACCGCTGGTCGAGCTCGTGCCACAGCACCTGCTCGGACCACTCGTCGAAGGCGATGTGATGCAGCGTCACCAGCAGCGCGTGCTCCTCGTCCGCCAGCCGGGCGAGCGTGGCGGTCATGATCCGCCCGGCCGCCAGGTCGACGGGCCGCCGGTCGTGCGACGTCCAGCCGGCGAGCCGCCCGTTCTGGGCCGCCCGGCCGAGGCCGCGCAGGTCCACCTCGGTGACCGGGACCCGGCCCGGCTCGTCGATCGCCTGGACGGGCTCGCCGTCGATCACCGGGTACCGGGTGCGCAGCACCTCGTGCCGGGCCACGATCCCGTCCAGCGCCGTGCGCAGCGCGCGGGTGTCGAGCGGTCCGAACAGTCGCAGCGCGGTGGTCGCGAGGTATTCGGTGCCGCCCGCGCGAAGCTGTTCGAGTATCCACATGCGGCGCTGGGCGAAGGACAGCTCGAGCGGGGTATCGCGCGGCGCCCGGTCGATCCTGTTGTCGGGCGCTGTGGTCGCGTCGCCGCGCAGCCGCCGTTGCAGCAGCTCCGCGCGAAGGGCGGCGCGGTCGAGGATTTCAGTCATCGCACACCTTCTCTGGAGAGCAGCTCGCGCATCTGGTCGTCGGTCATCTCGTCGATCTGCGCCGCGATGAAGCCGGTCGTCACCTCGGCCAGGTCGGCCACGGTCGTCGCCTCGAACAGGCAGCGCAGCGGAAGCTCGACCGCGAAGGTCTGCCGCAGCCGGGCCAGGACACGGGTGGCCAGCAGCGAGTGCCCGCCGAGCCCGAAGAAGTCGTCGTGCACGCCGACCCGGTCGACCCCGAGGATCGCGGCCCAGATCTCGGCGATGATCTGCTCGGTCGGATCGCGCGGCGCCACATATTCGCGCGAGCCGTCCAGCTGAGACGGCGTCAGCTCGGGCAGCGCCGCGCGGTCGACCTTCTTGTTCGAGTTCAGCGGCAGCGCCGGGACGGTCGCCCAGGCCGACGGGATCATGTATTCGGGCAGCAGCTCACGCAGGTGGGCGCGCAGCTCCGCGATGTCGGGCTCCTCGTCGCTGCGCCATTCGAGGTACGCGACGAGCCGTTTGTCCCCCGGCGCGACCTCTTTGGCCACGACGGCGGCCGCGGACACGGCGGGGTGCTTGGCCAGCGCGGCATCGATCTCCGGCAGCTCGATCCGGAACCCGCGGATCTTCACCTGGTGGTCGAGGCGGCCGAGGAACTCGACCGTGCCGTCCGGCCGGTACCGGACGAGGTCGCCGGTGCGGTAGAGCCGCGCTCCCGGCTCGGCCCCGTACGGGTCGGGCACGAACTTCTCGGCGGTGAGCCCGGGCCGCTCGTAGTACCCGCGGGCCAGGCGCACGCCGCCGATGCACAGCTCGCCGGGCACCCCGACCGGGACGGGGCCGAGGCGGGCGTCCAGGACGTGCACCCGGGTGCCCGCGACCGGGCGGCCGATGTGCAGCGTGGCCGTCCCGCGCTCTCCGGCGAGGTCGCCCTGCACCGGGTTCAGCATGCAGGTGATGGTCGCCTCGGTCGGCCCGTAGTTGCATAGGAACCGGCCGGGCAGCCCGGTCGCCGCCCACCGCTGGGCGTCCGCGACGGTGACCACGTCGGCGCCGACGTTCATGAGCTTCATGCCGGCCAGCTTGTGCACGTCGGACTCGAGCATCTCCCGGTAGTACGCCGGGGTGATCTCCATGACCGAGACCCCGTGTTCGGCGAGCTTGTCCGGCAGCTCGCCCGGCGTCCAGAACACCGGGTCGCTCACCACGAGCGTGCCGCCGGCGGTCAGGGTGACCGCGATCTGGTCCATCGCGAGGTCGAACGTGAGCGCCGAGAGCAGGATCACCCGCTCGCCCGGGCCGATGCCGTAGTAGTCGGCGATCACCCGGCAGTGGTGCGCGTACGACCGGTGGGCGACCATCACGCCCTTCGGGCGGCCGGACGAACCGGAGGTGTAGATGATGTAGGCGAGATTGGCGGGTCGGACGACGGTCTCGGGGTTGGTCGCGGGGGCGTCGCCGAGCCCCTCCCCGTCGTCGACGACCAGCACCCTGCGGTCCTCGTGGCGCAGCCGGTCGGCGAACTTCCGCGTCGTGACGACCACCTGCGCCCTGGCGTCGGCGAGCATGAAGCCGAGCCGCTCCGCCGGGTGCTCTGGGTCGAAGGGCACGTATACGCCGCCCGCTTTGAGCACCGCCAGCAGCACGACGACCGGTTCGACGCCGCGCTCCAGGCACGAGCCGACGATCGTCTCCGGGCCGACGCCCATCGAGCGAAGGCGGTGCGCGAGGCGGTTCGCCCGCACGTTGAGCTCGGCGAAGCCGACCTGCTGCTCCTTGAACACCACGGCGGTCGCGTCCGGGATGCGGGCCGCCTGCCGCTCGAACAGCTCCGGCACGGTGAGGTGGCGCTCGTCCGGCGGGTCGAGCAGGTCAAGCCGGTCGGCCGCCGGGCTCGGCCAGTCGTGCAGGATCGTGCGGTGCTCGGCGGCCGAGAGCAGGTCGAGGTCTCCCAGCGCGGCGTCCGGGCGCTGCACGATGCTCTCCAGCAGCCGGACGTAGTGGCCGGCCAGGCGCTCGATCGTCGGCCGGTCGAACAGCGCGGTCGCGTACTCGAACAAGCAGCGCAGCCGCCCGTCCGCGCGTTCCTTCACCGACAGCGTGAGGTCGAACTTCGCCACCTGCGCTCCGGTGTGCACCCCGGCCAGGTCGCACCCGGCGAGCGTGTCCGGCAGCATCCCGGCCATGTACTGCAGGTCGAACATGACCTGGAACAGCGGGTTGCGGGACAGGTCGCGGCCCGGCTGCAGCGCGTCGACGAGGTGCTCGAACGGCACGTCCTGGTTGGCGAACGCCTCGAGCGTGATCTTCCGCACCCGGTCGAGCAGCGCGACGAAGGACGGGTTCCCGCCGAGATCGGTGCGCATGACCAGGTTGTTGACGAAGAACCCGAGCAGGTCCTCGGTCTCCTGCCTGGTCCGCCCGGCCACCGAGGTGCCGACCGCGATGTCGGTGCGCCCGGTGTAGCGGCACAGCAGCACCTTGAACGCGGCGAGCATGACCATGAACGGCGTCGCGCCGGTCCGGGCGCCGAGCTCGCGCAGCGCCTCCCGGACGGCGGCCGGCACCTCGACGACCACGGTGTCGCCGCGCAGGTCGCGCGCCGTCGGGCGGGGCCGGTCCGTGGTCAGCTCCACCGGCGAGAGCCCGGCGAGCCGGCCGCGCCAGTAGTCGAGCTGGCCGGCGAGCGCCCCGTCGGCCTGCTGGTCCCGCTGCCACCCGGCGAAGTCGGCGTACTGGATCTGCAGCGGCCGCGCGGACGGCGCGGCGCCGGCCGCGCTCGCCGTGTAAGCCTCGTCCAGCTCGCGCAGGAAGACGCCCGTGGACCAGCCGTCGAAGGCTATGTGGTGCAAGGTGATCGCGACCACGTGCTGCCCGGCTGCCGTGCGCACGATCGTGACCCGCAGCGGGTGCTCAAGGGCCAGGTCGAACGACCGGGAGGTAGCCGCGTCGACGATCGCCGTCGCACGCGACTCGGCGTCCGGGACGCCCGCCAAGTCCACGACCTCGAACTCGACGGGGCCGGGCGGGTCCACGACCTGCAGCGGTACCCCGCCGTCGCCGACATAGCGGGTGCGCAGCACCTCGTGCCGGGCGACGACGTACTCCACCGCGTCGCGGAACGTCGTGCTGTCCAACGGTCCGCTCAGCCGGAACGCCAGCGGGATCAGGTACTCGGCGCTGTTCGGCTCCAGTTGGTCGAGGAACCACAGCCGCTGCTGCCCGAACGAGGTGGGCAGCGCGCCGCCGCGCGGGACGGGCACGATCGCCGGGGCGTCTCCCGGTGCGGTGCCCGCGTCGATCAGTGCGGCGATCCGCTGCACGGTCCGCCCGTCGAACAGCGCTCCGAGGCTCACCTCGGTGCCGAACCTGCGGCGCAGCCGGTGGGCGAGCCGGATGGCGAGCAGCGAGTGGCCGCCGAGCGCGAAGAAGTCGTCCTCGGCGCCGACCCGCTCGACCCCGGTCAGCTCGCCGACGACCTCGGCGACGACCTGCTCGGTCGCGGTGCGCGGCGCGACGTGCTCCCGGCCGCCGGCGCGGCCCCGGCCGTCCGGGGACGGCAGCGCCGACCGGTCGGCCTTTCCGTTGGGCAGCAGCGGGATGGCGTCGATCTCGATGACGGCGGAGGGGATCATCGCGGACGGCAGCCGGACCTCGAGATGGGCCCGCAGATCGTCGAGCGGTATCGGGGCTCCGTCGGCCGGTACGACGTAGCCCGCGAGCTCCAGGTCCCCGTCGGCGGACCGATAGGTGGAGACCAGGGCCGCCGAGACCGACCGGTGCGCGCGCAGGGCGGCCTCGACCTCGCCCGGCTCGACCCGCACGCCGCGCACCTTGACCTGCGCGTCGAGGCGGCCGATGAACTCCAGCGTCCCGTCGCCGCGCCACCGGGCCAGGTCTCCCGTGCGGTACCACCGCGCGCCCGGCTCGGAGCCGAAGGGATGCGGCCGGAACCGCTCGGCGGTGAGGTCGCCGCGGCCGGCGTAGCCGCGGGCGAGGCCGGCACCGCCGATGCACAGCTCGCCCGGCACGCCGACGGGCACCAGCCGGTCGGCCGCGTCCACCACGAAGACCTCGACGTTCGGCAGCGCGGCGCCGATCGAGACGATGCCCTCGGACCGGCCACGCCGGTAGCGCCAGGCGGTCGAGTCGATCGAGCACTCGGTCGGGCCGTAGGTGTTGTAGAGCTCCACGTCGACCACGCCGAGCAGCTGCTCGCACAGCGCGGCCGGCAGCGGCTCGCCCGCCGAGCACACCAGCCGCAGCGCGGCGCAGGCGGCCAGCCCCGGCTCCTCGACCACCATCCGCAGGACGGACGGGACGAGCTGGAGCACGGTGACCTCGTGCTCTGCGACGGCGCGCAGCATCGCGGCCGGGTTGCGGTGCGCGTCCTCGGGCGCCGTCACGACGGCGCCGCCGGACACCAGGGGCGCCAGGAACTCCCACATCGACGCGTCGAAGCCGATGGTCGTCTTCTGCAGCACCCGGTCGGCGCCGGTCAGCCGGTGCTGCCCGACCGACCAGAGCACCCGGTTGCGGATCGCGCCATGGGGAACCACGACCCCCTTGGGACTGCCGGTGGACCCGGAGGTGTACATGACGTACGCCGCGTTCGCCGCACTGATCGCGGCATTGATCGACGCAGGGTCCGTCGGCGCGCTCCCGACGATCTCGTCCCACTGCGAGTCGACGGCCACGGCGCGAGCCTGTCCGGGCAGCCATCCCCGCAGCGCCGCCTGGGTGAGCACGAGCCCGGCACCGGAGTCGGCGAGGATGAACCGGAGCCGCTCGGGCGGCAGGTCCGGCGACAGGGGGACGTAGGTTCCGCCGGCGGCGAGCACGGCCAGCAGGGCCGTCACCAACTCGGTCCCGCGGTACATCGCCACGCCGACCGGTGTCTCGGCGGTGACGCCCCTGACGCGCAGGAATCCGGCCAGGGCGTCCACCTTGTCCATCAGCTGCGCGTAAGTGAGCTGAGCGCTTTCGGACACCACGGCCACCGCATCCGGGGTGGCCTGCGCCTGCGCGCGGAACAGGTCCGGCAGCAGCGCGTCCGGCGCCTCGGCGGCGGCCGGGTTCCACCCGAACAGCTGCCGGCGCTCCGCGTCCGTCACGGTCGGCAGCCGGCTGCACGGGACGTCCGGCGTGTCTGTGACAGCCGCCAGCAGCCCGATGTAGTTCGCGATCATCCGTTCGATCCGGTCGCGGTCGAACATGGCGGTCGGATACAGCGCCAGGCCCTTCCACGAGCCGTCCCGCTGTTCGGACATGTTCAGGGACAGGTCGAGCGTCGCGCTCATCGAATCCTGCATCACCCGTTCGACGGTGAGGCCCGGCAGGCTCATCCGCTCGCCCTGGGCGTTGTGCACGACGAACGACGCCTGGAACAGCGGGTTGCGGGACCGGTCGCGGTCCGCCGCGAGCTCGGCGGCCAGGAGCCGGAACGGCACGTCCTGGTGCGCGAACGAGTCCAGCGTCGTGTTCCGGACCCGGGCGAGCAGTTCGGTGAAGGCGGGGTCGCCGGACAGGTCGGTGCGCAGCACCACCGTGTCGACGAACAGCCCGATCAGCTGCTGCCGCTCCGGCTCGGCCTGGCCGCGCGAGGTCATCGGCACCC
Source organism: Actinocrinis sp. (assembly GCA_036501535.1). Classification (GTDB taxonomy): domain Bacteria; phylum Actinomycetota; class Actinomycetes; order Streptomycetales; family Catenulisporaceae; genus DASYAE01. Next base: position 39,998 of record DASYAE010000255.1, read on the forward strand.
CGACGGCGATGTCGCGCTGGCCCGAGTAGCGGCTGAGCAGGAGGTCGAACGCGGCCAGGAACACCATGAACGGCGTCGCCCTCGACGCCCGCGCGACGGCGGCGAGCCTCGCGGACAGCTCGGCGGGAACGGCGAACGCCACGAGGTCGCCGGCCGGGTCCCAGTCGGCCGGGCGCGGCCGGTCCGTGGGCAGGTCGAGCGGCGCCAGCCCGGCGAGCCGGTCGCGCCAGTGGTCGAACTTCCGGGTGAGCGCCTCGTCGGGCGCGGCCCAGCGCTCCCGCTGCCACCAGGCGATGTCGGCGTACTGGGCCGGCAGCGGCTCCAGCGGCGACGGATCGCCCGCGGCGTACGCGGCGTACAGCTGGCGCAGTTCCGCGGCCAGGATGCCCAGCGACGAGTTGTCGAAGGCGATGTGGTGCACGGCGATCATCAGGACCGCGTCCTGCGCCGAGAGCCGGACCAGGGTGAGCCGCCACGGCGACTCGGTGCGCAGGTCGATGGGCGTGCACGCCTCGGCGTCGCCGATCTCGCGCACCCGCCGGTCCGCCTCGTCGGGCGGGAGCGCGGTCAGGTCCACGACCCTGAGGGCGGACCGCGCCGGCTCGTCGACGACCTGGACCGGGTGCCCGTCGACCGTCTCGTAGCGGGCGCGCAGCACTTCGTGCCGGGCGCAGATCTCGTCGAACGCGGCCGCCAGCGCATCCCGGTCCAACGGACCGCGCAGACGGAACTGCCAGTACAGCAGGTACTCCTTGGCGCCGGACCGGAGCTGGTCGAGGAACCACATCTGTTCCTGCTCGAACGACAGCGGGTCGTGGCCCTCGCTGGTTTCCATCGCTTGCCTCCCGGGGCATCACGGGGAATCTTGTGGAGTCCGTCCGCGGCTGCGGTCCGGCTCGGTGGCGCACCGGTCAGCGGTGTCCGGGCGAGGGCGGTCGCGCCGGGCACCGCCGGGTCACGCGAACACCTGCTGTCCGGCCGGCAGGAAGTCGTCCAGCGAGGTGCCCAGGCCGCGTGCGGACGCCTCGCGCCGGACCAGGCCGGCCACCGCGAGATCCAGGCAGCCCAGCCCGAACGGGGAGAACACCGTCAGGGCCTTGTCGTCCCTTGTGTACGGCGCGCCGGACACGAGGATCTCGCCCAGGGACGACGCGATGAAGGAGCGGGCGCCGGTCCTCTGCTCAGCTAGGTGCAACGACGTCGCGGCCCGGCACACGTGGTCCGCGTCGTCGACGATGTTGATGCTGGAGAGGATCGTCTCCACGGTGAGGTCGCGCAGGGACACGTGGAGCACCAGCGTTCCCGGGCGGCAGCGCTCCGCGTCCAGATGCGGGACGGCCGCCGTCGTCGCCAGGGACACCAGCTTGTTCTTCGCCAGCGCGTCCTGTGCGCTCCCGGCCACCTCGACCTTCAGCGACGGCCACGCCGCGCGGACCTTGGCCGCGAAGGACCGCGCCCTGTCCTGGTCGAGGTCGTACAGCGTGACCGTGTCGACGGACTCGAAGACGATCCGGAGATAGGTCAGGATCTCGAAGTTGATCAGGCCGCAGCCCAGCAGCGTCACCCCGGTTTCAGGGCTCGATGACGCGAGGGTCGAGGCGGCCAGCGCCGCGCTCGCCGCCGTGCGCCGGGCGGAGATCGCCGACGCCTCCAGGAGGACCTCCGGCGCGCCGGTCGCCGTCGAGTTCAGGATCATGGCCGCCGACGCGCGGTCCAGGCCCCGCGGGACGTTGCCGGGGAAGGACGAGACCCACTTCACGCCGGAGACCGGGGGCTCGGTGCCCAGGTAGGCCGGCAGTGCGATGATCCGGTTGCGGTCGTCGGCCGGGAAGCGCAGGAACAGCGAGTGGGGAACCGTGGTCCGGCCCAGCGCGTGCAGCTCGTAGGCCTCGCGCACCGCGGACAACACGTTGCGCTCCGCGCCGTCGAGGACCGCGCGGACCTCACCCGCTCCCAGGATCAACATCGTGCCGCCTCCATCTCGGGTGCGCCCTCCGATGACGTTGCTTCGTGGCGGGTGGGAGGGCGCGCCTTACGAGCCTGCCTCGTGGCGGCGCCGCAGACGCAGGGACGAACAGGCAGAACCAGCGACGTCGCAGGCGCACGCACAGGTCTGCCGATTGTTCTCTCGCGGGCGGCGCTCCGCCGGCCGAGCCTGGACGGCGTGAACGCGACTCTCCCTGTCCAACTCAAGTCGGCGGCGTCCGACACCGAGCCGCCGCTGCCCTACGTCATGTCCGCGGCCGCCACCGGCATGGAGACGGCTGCCTTTCTCGCAAGCTCTCGCGACACGATCCGCCGGCGGCTCCACGAGCACGGCGCGGTGCTGCTGCGCGGCTTCGAGATCGGCGGCGTCGACGGGTTCGACCGCGTCGTGCGCGCCGTGTCCGGAACGCCGCTGACCTACGCCGAGCGCTCGTCACCGCGCAGTGCCATCAAGGGCCGGATTTACACGTCGACGGACTACCCGCCGGGTGAGGAGATCTTCCTGCACAACGAGAACTCCTACCAGGCGGCCTGGCCGCTGACGCTGTTCTTCTACTGCATCACCCCGCCGGACGCCCGGGGCGCGACCCCGCTCGCCGACACCAGGCGGGTCCTGCGATCGATAGACCCGGCCGTGCGCGAGGAGTTCGCCCGGCGCGGCTGGACCGTGGTGCGGAACTTCACCGACAACCTCGGCGTGCCGTGGCAGCAGGCGTTCAACACCGAGGACCGCGCCGAGGTCGAGGCCTACTGCGCGCGCACCGGTGTGAAGGCCGAGTGGGTCGGCCGCAACGGCCTGCGCACGACGGCGCGGCGCCTCGCGGTCCACGAGCACCCGGTGACCGGCGAGGCCGTGTGGTTCAACCACCTCACGTTCTTCCATGTGACCACGCTGCCCGAAGAGGACTGCGAGGGTCTGCGGGAGATGTTCGACGAGGCGGACCTGCCGACCAACACCTACTACGGGGACGGCGGACGCGTGCCGGACGAGGTCATGGCACACCTGCGCGACTGCTACCGGGCCGCCCGGCGCCGCTTCGACTGGCGGCGCGACGACGTCCTGCTCGTCGACAACATGCTGTCCGCGCACGGCCGGGAGTCGTTCACCGGCCCGCGCAAGATCGCCGTGGCGATGGCCGAGCCGTCGTCCCCGCCACAGCACCCCCCGTCGTAGCGTCCCGACGCTACGAAGGATGCCGGATGCGCGCCCGACCTGCCAGGGAAGGAGCCGCAGGCATCGATCGCGGATCCTGTTGCGCGTTCGCCTCTGGGGCGGCGTCCGGCACACGAGCCACACTCGCAGAGCCAGACGGCATCGCAATGAGCAGAGGAGCCTCCATGAGTGACGACGTCGACCAGGGCGTATATCGCGTCGTATACAACGACGAAGAGCAGTACTCGATCTGGGCCGCCGACCGGGAGCTGCCCCTCGGCTGGTTCGCAGAGGGCACCGAGGGATCGAAGCCCGAGTGCCTCGAGCACATCGGACGGATCTGGACGGATATGCGCCCGGCCAGCCTCCGCCGCCACATGGAGCAGACGGAGCGGGTGAGTGGCGCGGTCTGACGCGGCCTGCAGCTGCCGGTTGGCCCAGCCCGCGCACGTTGTCGTATCGCGACGCAAACCGAGGGAGACGAACGGCCGATGAGCGTATACGGTGCTGACGCCGGGGTGCTCGCGACGATCGGCGCGACGCCGCTGGTGGGTCTGGACCGGCTGCTGCCCGGCAGCGCCTTCCGGACGTTCGCGAAGCTGGAGGCGGCCAATCCGGGCGGCAGCATCAAGGACCGGTCCGCGTACGCGATGCTGGCCGCCGCGATCGACACCGGCCTGGTGGTCCCGGGCCGGTCGGTCGTCGTCGAGTCCAGCTCCGGGAATCTCGGAATCGGGCTCGCGCAGGCGTGCCGTTACTTCGACCTGCAGTTCATCTGCGTGGTCGACCCCCGCACGAACGCGCAGAACGTCGCGATCATGCGAGCCTACGGCGCGCAGGTCCAGACGGTCACCGACCGGGACCCGGTCACCGGGGAGTATCTGCCGGTGCGCAAACGGCGCGTGCGCGAGCTGGTTGCGAGCCTGCCTTACGCGTACTGCCCGGACCAGTATTCGAACCCTCGCAACGCGTGGGCGCACCGCACCACGATGCGGGAGATCGTGGAGGCACTCGACGGACGGCTCGACTACCTGCTCTGCTCGATCAGCTCCTGCGGCACGCTGCGCGGGTGCGCGGAGTATGCGCGGGAGGCGGGCGTCCCGGTGAACATCGTGGCCGTCGACGCGGAAGCCAGCGCGATCATCCGTCCGGCGACCGGCCGGCGGCTGATCCCCGGCCACGGCGCGCCGATACGCCCGGCGCTGTACCGGCCCGGGCTCGCCGACCAGGTCGTCCACGTCAGCGACGAGGAGTGCCTGGTCGGCTGCCGGCGGCTGGTCGGGCGGGAGGCGATCCTGGCCGGCGGCTCGTCCGGAGCGGCGGTCAGCGCCCTGTTCCGGCTTCAGGACACCATCCCCGCCGGGGCGAACTGCGTGCTGATCCTGCCGGACAGCGGCGAGCGGTACCTCGACACGATCTACAACGACGCCTGGGTGGCGGCCCACTTCGGCGAGGTCGCAGAGCTCTGCGACAATGTCGCGGTGGAGGCGGCGCAGTACTGATGCGCTGATCCCCCCGATCGGCCGTGCGGCATCCGCCGCACGGCCGATCGTGCTTCGTCCGGACCGCGGCGAGCCGGGTCTGGGCCGGGCCTGAAGAAGCCCGCACAACGACGCAGCCGCCGCACATCCTGATCCGCGGGCGCGGAGGTGTGCGGCGGCTGCGTCGGCGGTCAGATCAGACCCTCGGTCACGGCGTAGGCCACGGCCTGGGCCCGGTTGCGCACCTGGAGCCTGGCCGCCATGTCGTAGATGACGTTCTTGACGGTGTGCTCCGAGCACAGCAGCGTGTGGGCGATCGCCGCGTTGCCGTGTCCTTCGGCCATCAGTTCGAGCACGGCTGTCTGCCGGGGCGTCAGCGGCATCGTCACCGCGGCGCTCGCGGGCCGCGGGGCCGGCTTGCCGGGGACCACCACGCCCCCGAGAAGGCGCACCATGGCCTCCTGCGGTATGCGGCACTCACCGAGGTGGGCCGCCTGCACTGCTGCCGCGAGCTGCTCCGGGGTCGCCCGGCTGAACCAGAACATCGCGCGCACTCCGGCCTTCACGGCGCGCATCACCCCGGTCGGCGGAAACGAGTCGGCGACCAGGAGGAGCGGGTGTCGGCTCGACAGGCACGCCTCAGGGCATGCATCCATCGCCTCGTCCACCGTGCTCCCCGCGGCGACCACCACCGTGTCCGCGGACCCGTCGAGTTCGGCGGTCGGCACGATCCCGCCGCGCCGCAGGAGGGTGAGGAGTTCTATCCGCGCCTCGATGTTGGTCGCGTTCACGTATGCACGCAGCGGCTCCCGCGTGTACACACCCGCGAGCGCTCCGGTCACAGTAAGCCTGCCCGCATCGCGTATGCCACCGCGTGAGCGCGGTTGCGCAGGCGGAAGCGGTGGGTGATGTCGTGGACGACGCCGACGACCGTGCGCGGCGAGTAGCACAGCTCCCGCGCGATCTCGTCGGTCTCGCGGCCGTCCGCGATCAGCGCGAGCACGGCGCGTTCGCGGTCGCTCAGACCGGAACCGGTGCTGAAACCGGACCACGGCCCCAGATCCCTGGCCTTCAGGCTGCGCGGACCTCGTTCGAACAGCTGCGCGAGCATGTCCGGCGGGACGGTGCAGTCGCCGCCGGCGACCGCGAGCACGGCGCGCGCCAGGCCGGCCGTACCGGTCTCGCGGCGGCGCAGCAGGCCGCGGGCGCCGGCCGCGATGGCGTGCAGCGCCTCCGCGGGCGCCAGGTCCGCGGCGGCGATCACCACCTCGGGCCGGCGGGGCTGGTCGCGCAGCGCCCGCAACATGTCGAAGGCCTGATCCACCATCTTGTCGACGATCATGACCGAGACGGCCGCAGGATCCTGCGGCGGCACCACGGCGACGTCCGGGCAGTCGTTCAGCGCGCTCGTCGCGCCGGCTTCGAGAATCGGATCCAGTGCGATGACACTCACGCGCACGGGCTCACCCATCGAAACTCCTTCGGTCGGTGTATCTATGAACCCTGTTGTCCACGGTCGTCCGAACGCGCTGGTCGGGCATCGGGTCGCACTCCCCATATTTGCGGCGGCCCGCGCCGGCACGCGTCGCCGCCGCGGGCCGGGCCGTCGGGCGGGGCGGGCGCCCGATCCGTTCGGTGTACTACGGCCCCGGAGCCGGCATACGGCGTAACGCCTGGGGTGCAGATTGCGGGATCAGGGGTAGCCCGAAAGCGGAATATGGGGGATCGGCCCCCATGCGAGGGGTGGGGAGGTCTGCGAAGTTGGGCTCGTGAGTGATCGAGCCGCTCCAGACGGCGCCCCCGTGACGGCCCTGCCCCTGTGGTGGTGGGCCCGGGGCCTCAACCTGCGCGAGCGGATCGACGCCCCCCGGCCGCCGGCCGCCGACCGGGTCGGCGGAGGTATCCGCTCGGGCCGGTGGTCTCTGGGAGACCGGGCCGGGTTCGCGGCGCGGCTGGCCGACATGGCGCTGAGCGACGATCTGGCCTCCGCGCTCGGGGACGAGCTTCCCGAGCGGCTCGGCGCCCGTGCGCCCAAGCCGGGCTGGGCGCACTACATCGAGATGGCGGTGGCCGCGGCCCCCGAGGAGGCGCTGGAGAAGAGCGAGACCCGCGAGGGCACCGGACGGGACGCCGAGGGCGCCGCGGTCTTCCTGCCGGCGCTGCGCCCGCTGATCGCCCCCGCCTGGGCCGGGGTCGCCGCACGGCTTCCGCTGCCGGAGTCCGAGCACGATGCCGTGCGCAGCGCGTTCGAGACGCGGCTCGGCGGCCGGCTGACCCGGCTGTCCGCCCGCACCCTGGTCAAGGAGCTGAACCGGGAACGCGTCGCGGGACGGCTGAACGGAGCCACCGCGCAGGAGCGGTTCGCCGCGTTCACCGCGTCGCTCGGCACCCGGCAGGGACTCGCCCTCCTGTTCACCCGCTATCCGGTGCTGGGCCGGATGCTAGGTCAGACCGCCGTGTACGCCGTCGAGGCCATGGTCGAGTTGGCCGACAGGCTGCACGCGGACCGCGAGCGGCTGGCCGCCGAGCTGTTCGGGGGCGTCGATCCCGGCGTCCTGACGCGGCTGGAACTGGGCTGCGGCGATGCGCACCAGGGCAACCGGTCCGTCGCCATCCTGCACTTCGCCGCCGGCAGCGTGGTCTACAAGCCCCGGCCGCTGGACCAGCACGCCCTGCTGGACGAGGCGGTCAGCTGGCTGAACGCCAAGGTCGCCGGTCTCGGCCTGCGCACGCCGCGCACGGTCCGCAGCGAGGGTTACGGGTGGCTGGAGTTCATCGAGCACCGGCTGTGCGAGTCGGTCACCGAGGCCGACCGGTTCTACTGGCACCAGGGCGCGCTGCTCGCCCTGCTGTACGCGATCGACGGCACCGACGTGCACTACGAGAACCTGATCGCCTGCGGCGACCAGCCGCTGCTGGTCGACGCCGAGACCCTGCTGCACTCCGGGCTGCCCTTCGCCACGACGGCCGGCGCCGATCCGGCCGCGGAGGCGCTGCAGGCCTCGGTATACCGCACCGGTCTGCTGCCGTACCTGCTGATCGGAGACCACGGCGCGCTGGACGTCTCGGCAATCGGCCGGACCGAGGGCGGGTCATACCCCAGCGACGCGCTGTGCTGGGAGGGCGCGGGGACCGACGAGATGCGGGCGGTCCGCCGTCCGGTCTGCGGCCCGGCCCCCGCGGGCCAGAACCAGCCGCTGGCCGGCAGCCGCCCGTCCGGCCGGGCCGACTTCCGGGCCGCGATGCTGGAGGGATTCCGGACCGGCTACGACGCGATCTGCCGGCACCGGTCCGAGCTGCTGGCCCAGACGGGCTTCCCGACCCG
>DASYAE010000256.1:0-52418 GCA_036501535.1 Actinocrinis sp.
CGCAGCTGCAGCCCGCCGCCGCAGACACGAGCGCGCCGCCGGTCGTGCCGCCCGCCGGGCTCGAGGGCAACACCGTGATCACCCGCATGATCGAGGGCCAGATCACCGCGCCCGTCCCGTCCACGGCGCAGATCGGTGCGGCGGTGACCGCCGTGCTCGGCCTGTCCCCGGCCGACCCCGGGCTGCTCGCCACGGTGCTGCCGTGGTGGACCGAGTTCCTGGCGGCCGCCGAGGATCCGCATTCGGACGCGCACGGGGAATTCGCCCAACTGCGCGTCGACCTGCTCGACTACATGATCCGCAAGTACGCGTCGCAGGAGGCCCAGGTCGGGGGCGCCGCCGTCGCGCGGCTCATGAGTCTCGCCCTCGACGCCGCCGATCCAGGACGAGGCGACTGCCCGGCGATCGAGCCCTGGCATCTCGCGGAGGAAGGGGAAGCGCCGGACGGGCTCGGCGACGCCGTGGACTCCTTCGAATTCCTGCCGTACCACGCGATGCGATGGGCGACCGGCACGATGGGCCATCCCGGTCGGCAGTGGGTTGACGTGCGGGCGGAGCGCGAGCGTGGCGAATATCGCTGGGAGTACGTGATGTTCGCAGCGTTCGACGCCGCCGACGGGTGCGGCTGGGCGTTCTGGCCGGCCGCCGACGAACCGGACGGTACCGGGACCGGTGAGCCCCAGGTCTGGTACGTCGAGGACAGCCTCCCGGAGGAGCAGGTCGGCACGTTCGCCGAGTGGCTGGACAAGATGGTCGGCGAGACCTTGACCGGCTTGGCCGGCCTCGGATTGGTGGACGCTCCCACGCCCGCGTAGCCGCATCAAGGTCGGCCGCGGGACCGCGATATTGCGTTTCGCGCGGCTGCGCTCTGGGCTATCGTCCACAGGCGGAAGCAATCTGAAGTGACGGCAAGGGAGTCGAGACATGCCCGGTGCACGGGCACGCGTTGACGTGTGAGCCCTCTGCGGCTTGTCATCGCGTGCTGCCCTCGATGCGCGGCACAGCGAATCCGGTCCCGCCCGCCCCGTGAACCGCGGGGCGCCAGGTGACGCCTGGAGCGGGGCCTTCGTGCCCGGCTACCCATCGAGGTTCTTGTGCCCCCGGCAGCTTCGGCTTCCCCCTCACCCGCCCCCGAATCCCCGCGTCCCGTTGCGCCGCGCCTGTGGCGTGACCGCGAGTTCCGCAATCTCTGGATCGGCCAGAGCGCATCCCAGCTCGCCGAGCAGGCCGGCTCCGTGGTCCTGCCGCTGATCGCGGTCCTGACGCTGCACGTGGATGCCGGCGGGCTCGGCCTTCTGCGCGCCGTGGGCCAGGCTCCGCTGCTGCTGCTCACCTTGCCTGCCGGCGTATGGGTCGACCGGAACGACACACGCGGCGTCACGATGCTCGCGGACGCCTGCCGGTGCGTGATCCTCGGCGCTGTGGCGGCGATCGGCCTGTTCGGTGTTCTGGATGTGCCGATGCTGCTGGGCGCCTCGTTCGGCCTCGGCGCCCTGTCAGTGCTCTTTGACGTCTCGTATCAGGCGTGTCTCGTGCGGCGGGTGGACCGCGACCTGCTCATGCAGGCCACCAGCGCGCTCGAAGGCAGCCGCTCGGCGGCCCAGAGCGCGGGGCCCGCCCTCGGCGGCACGCTGATGTCCGTCTTCCGCGCGCCGGCCGGAGCGGGCCTGTGCGCCGTGTCCTTCGCAGTGTCCTTCGTCTCGTTGCGCCGGATGAGCCGGCACGAGCCGCTGCCCGCGAATCCGTCAGCGCACCACGCGCCCCGGCAGCGCGCCATCGGACGGCAGATCCGCCAGGGGCTGCGCCTCGTGCTGGCCGACTCCCGGCTGCGCACGATCTGCCTGGCCTCGGCGGCGTTCCAGTTTTCCTTCGCCGCCCTGATGACCGTCTACCTGCTGTTCCTTCCGCGTGAACTGCACGCCTCGGGCGCCGTGGTCGGCCTCGCGCTCGCGGCGACCGGGCCGGGCGCGGTGCTCGGCTCGCTGCTGGCGGCGCGCCTGCCCGGCCGCTTCGGCCACGGTGCGGTGCTCGTCTCGGCGGCGGCGCTCGGCGACGGGGTATTCCTGTGCTTACCCGCGCTGCACGGTCCTTCCGCCGCCACGATTGCCGCGCTGCTGGCCGTCAACTTCGTCTTCGGCGTGTGCAGTCAGCTCGTGGACGTGACGCTCATGGCCGTGCGCCAGACGATCGCTGCGCACGGCATGCAGGGGCGCGCCGCCGCGACGATCACCTTCGCCGGCATGGGCCTGACCCCGCTCGGCTCCCTGCTCGGCGGCTACCTCGGCCAGCACTGGGGGCTGCGCGCCGCGCTGCTGGCCGCCGCGGTCGGCGCGCTGCTCTCCCCGGTGCTGATCGCGCTCTCACCGCTCGCCCGCCTCGGCCGGCAGATCAATGAGCGCTGACATCCTCGTCGGATTTCCGGGCGCCGCGGCCGGCCACGGCGTCGGCGAGCCGGACGACCGCGATCTCGACCTGGCCCTGGCACTCCTCCCAGGCGGCGATCGTCGCGCAGCCCTCGTCGCGCAGCAGGGGCATGACATCCGGGCCGCCCCGGGAGAAGCTCAGGCCCTCGCTCTCGTATGACTCCCGGCAGCCCAGGGCCAGGTGCGCACGCAGCTCCAGGTTCTCGACCGCCTCCAAGGCCTGCTCCCACTCCTCGGCGGGCTCGTCTGCGAACGCGACGAGATAGCGCTCGGCCAGGCCGATGCCGGTCGCCGCGCACAGAGCACTGAGAAGGCTTCCGTCCGAGGCGATCCGCGCGTGGCACACCGTCCAGCCCTCGGCGAGATCCGGGTCGGTCAGATCCACGCCGTGCCGGGCCAGCAGCTCGCCCAGATCTCGGCCGCGCACAAGCGGATAGGGGGAATCCGGCTCCGAGAAGGTCACCCCGGGCACGTCCGCGGCGAGGGCGTCCGGCAGTTCGGACGGACGCAGCTCGAAGATCGACTCGCTCGCGTCGAACACCAGCGGGGGCTCCCCCATGTCGTACATCGACAGCGGCGTGTCCTCGACGGCGCGGCGCCCGGCCAGTGCCTCGGGATCCACCCAGGCATCGTCGTGCGCGTATTCGATCTCGCTGATGAAGTTCCCGCCGAAGTACGCGGCGTACACGGCGTCGGGGTCGTACTCGGAAAGCGCACGGCCGAGCAGCGCCCCGAAGCCCTGGGTCAGCTGCCTTATCCAAGTTTCGTCGGCCGCGGGGACGGCGGCGGTCGGGTCGAGTGTCACGTCGGGAACTCCGATTCGTCGGGGAGCCAAAGGTGCAGGTCGACATGCCCCGGCGGCCGCGCGAACGGCCCGGTATCAGGGCACGGGCACACAGTACAGTCCCGGGCCGACAGCGCCGCTACGCGAGCGCGGCGGCCACCTCGTCGAAGCGCGCCCCGCGAGAGGCCTTGATGAGCACGACGTCCCCGGCGCCGAGGTGGCCGCGCAGCCAGTCGACGGCCGCGTCGTTGTCGGGCAGCACCACCGCGTGCTCCCCCGCGCCGTCGGCGATCGGCCGGGCCGCCTCGCCGACCACGACCACTACATCAGCCCGGGAGGCGGCGTACCGCCCGACGGCGCGGTGCTCGGCTTCGCTGGCATCGCCGAGTTCGAGCATCTCGCCGAGGACTGTGATGCGGCGCCCGGCCTCGACCGCCGCCAGCGCGTCCAAGCCGGCGCGGGTCGAATCGGGGTTGGCGTTGTAGGAGTCGTTAAGCAGCGTCGCGCCGCAGGCGAGGTCGCGCTGTTCCATGCGCCATTTCGAGATCGAGGCGGTGGCCAGCGCAGCCGCGGCCGCGTCGAGGGGTACGCCGACGGCCAGTCCAGCCGCCGCGGCGGCCGACGCGTTGACCGCGAAGTGGGCGCCCACGAGCGGCAGCGCGACGCGAGCCGAGCCGTCGGCGGTCCGCAGCGTGAAGGACGGCCGGCCGCGCCGGTCCAGCGCCAGGTGGAGAACCCGCACGTCGGCGTGCTCCGCGTGGCCGAAGGTCAGCACCGGGCCGTCGGTGAGGTAGCGCATCGCGGCCACCCGGGGATCGCCGGCGTTGAGGACGGCGGTGCCGCCGGGCGCCAGGCCCTGCACCAGTTCGCCCTTCGCCGTGGCGATGGCGTCGCGCGACCCGAATTCGCCGAGGTGGGCGACCCCGACGTTGAGGACGACAGCGGCGTCGGGCGCGACCAGGCCGGTGAGCTCGGCGATCTGGCCGACGCCGCGGGCTCCCATCTCGAGCGCGAGGAACCGGGTGGCCGGATCCGCGCGCAGCATGGTGAGCGGCACGCCGAGCTCGTTGTTGAGCGAGCCGATCGTGGCGACCGTCGGCGCGGCGCTCGCCAGCACGGCCGCCAGCAGGTCCTTGGTGCTGGTCTTGCCCTGGGAGCCGGTCAGCGCGACGACGGTCAGCCGGTTGCGCAGCCGGGCCACGACGTGGGCGGCGAGCATCTGCAGCGCGGCCTGAGCGTCCTTGACGACGATGGTAGGCAGCAGCGTGGGCCGGGAGCCGAGTACGGCCACTGCGCCGGCCCGGCCGGCCTGGCCGGCGTATTCGTGGCCGTCGACGTGCTCGCCGGCGAAGGCGACGAAGAGGCCACCCGGCTCGGCCTTCCGGCCGTCGAGCTCGGCCGGGGCGGTCACCGTCACGGCGCCGTCGCCTTCGACCGTCCCGCCGACGACCGCGGCGGTCTCGCTGAGGCTGATCGGGATCATGCCCCCAGTCAAGGCGGCGTGCTGTTGCCGGCGCGTATCTGTATTTCGATATGTCGGCGGTATGTCACCGTTCGGCGCACTAACGTGTTACCGGCCGGTAGCTTATCGTCGGCATATCGGAAACCGGATACGCGCCGGCAACAGCACGCCGCCTTGACTGGGGGCATGACCGACAGCACGGGACTCACCGTCTACGGATGCGGGCAGGACGAGGCCGCACTGTTCCGCGAGATGGCGCCCCGCTTCGGCGTCGTGCCGACCCTCACGGCCGCAGCGGTAGCCGAGGCCAATATCGAGCTCGCACGGGGAAATCGATGCATCAGCGTCGGTCACAAGACCCGGATCGCCGATTCCACCCTCCTCGCGCTCAGCCGGGCCGGCGTGCAGTACATCTCCACGAGAAGCATCGGACACAACCACGTCGATGTGACGTACGCGGAGAGCGTCGGTATTTCCGTGGAAAATGTCGTCTACTCGCCCGACAGCGTGGCCGACTACACGCTGATGCTGATGCTGATGGCGGTACGAAACGCGAAGTCCGTCATCAGCCGCGTGGACGTTCACGACTACAGGCTGAATGACGTGCGCGGGAAAGAACTACGCGACCTGACCGTCGGGGTGATCGGAACCGGGCGCATCGGCGCAGGAGTCATCGACAGGCTGCGTGGTTTCGGCTGCCGCATATTGGCCTATGACAGCCGCCACGAGGCCGCTGCCGATTATGTTCCCCTCGATGAGCTGCTGCAGCAGAGCGACATTGTGACGCTCCATACACCCCTCAATGCGGATACATACCACCTCCTGAATCGTCAACGCATCCAGCAGATGAGGCGCGGCGCGTTTGTCGTCAATACCGGTCGCGGCCCGCTAATTGACACCGAGGCGCTCATTCCGGCGTTGGAGAGCGGCGAGCTGGGCGGTGCGGCGCTGGACGTCCTCGAGGGAGAGGAAGGGATCTTCTACGCCGACTGCAGGGACCGCCCCCTCGAGAGCGACCTGCTGCTGCGGCTGCACAAACTGCCGAACGTGCTCATCAGTCCGCACACCGCCTATTACACGGAGCACGCCCTGAACGACACCGTCGAGAACTCAATCATCAACTGTCTGAAATTCGAGAGCAGGAGGCGGCATGGATAGGCTGAGGATCGGGATCATCTTCGGGGGCAGTTCCGAGGAGCATCCGGTCTCCGTCAAATCCGCGCAGGAGGTCGCGAAGAACCTCGACACCGCGAAGTACGAACCGTTCTACATCGGGATCACGAGGAGCGGCGCGTGGAGGCTCTGCGACGGTCCCGACGCGAACTGGGAGAACGGCAGCAGCCGGCCGGCCGTGCTCTCGCCCGACCGGAGCGTCCGCGGACTGCTCGTCCTGGGACAGGCGATCTACGAGACGGTCCGTCTGGACCTGGTGTTCCCCGTCCTGCACGGCAGACTCGGCGAGGACGGTGCGATGCAGGGCCTGCTGGAGCTCTCCGGCATCCCCTACGTGGGCTGCGATGTTCAGACCTCCGCCCTGTGCATGGACAAGGCCCTCACTTACCTCGTCGCCCGCGACGCGGGAGTCGCCACGCCGACCTTCTGGACCGTCATGCCGGACGAGACCGTCGACGCCGAAAGGTTCACCTACCCCGTCTTCGTGAAACCGGCCCGTTCGGGCTCGTCCTTCGGCGTCAGCAAGGTTCTGCGGAAGGAGGAGTTGCCGAGCGCGGTGGAGGCCGCACGGGAGTACGACTCGAAGGTGCTGATCGAGAAGGCCGTAGCCGGCAGCGAGGTCGCCTGCGCCATCCTGGGGAACGGCACGGACTTGATCGTCGGCGAGGTGGATCAGATCTCGCTGTCCCACGGCTTCTTCAAGATCCACCAGGAGAGCGCGCCGGAGAGCGGTTCCGAGAACGCGACGTTCATCGTCCCCGCCGACATCCCGGCAGAGTCGCGCCTCCGCGTCCAGGAGACGGCGAAGACCTTGTACCGCGCTCTCGGGTGCAGAGGGCTCTCGCGGGTGGACATGTTCCTCAAGGACGACAGCGAAGTCGTGCTCAACGAGGTCAACACGCTGCCCGGCATGACCTCGTACAGCCGGTATCCGCGCATGATGGCGGCCGCCGGACTGCCGTTCGCCGATGTGATCGACCGGATGGTCGCGGTGACACTGACGGGCCGAGACGATGAGAGATGACTTCGCCTTCGTGGACGAGCTCGTGTCCGGAATACGCTGGGACGCCAAGTACGCCACGTGGGACAACTTCGTCGGCAAGCCGGTCGACGGGTACGCGGTGAATCGGATCATCGGCACGAGGGCGTTGTGCGCGGCCCTGGGAAGAGCGCGGGAAGAGGCCGCGTCCCTCGGCTTCGGCCTGCTGCTCTGGGACGGCTACCGCCCGCAACGCGCCGTGGACTGCTTCCTACGCTGGTCGAAGCAGCCGGAGGACGGCCGGACGAAGCCGAGGCACTATCCGAACATCGGCAGGGCCGAGATGTTCGAGAAGGGATATGTGGCCGCCAAGTCGGGCCACAGCCGAGGCAGCACGGTCGACCTGACGCTGTATCACCTGACCACCGGCGAGCTTGCCGCCATGGGCGGCGGCCACGATCTGATGGACTCGGTCTCGCATCACGGAGCAGCGGGGGTCTCGCAGGTCGAGGCGGGAAACCGGCGGCACCTGCGCCGCGTCATGGAGACCTGCGGTTTCGACTCGTACGACTGCGAGTGGTGGCACTACACGCTGACGGACGAGCCCTATCCGGATATTTATTTCGACTTCCCCGTCTCGTAGTCACCTGCCGGTGTGAAGTGGTGCGGTGGCGCGGCGGGCAGGTGCACCGTGACACGGAGGCCGCCGGCGGCGCGAGGGGCAAGGGTGAGGGTTCCGTCGTGTGCTTCGGCGATGCTCTTGACGATCGCCAGCCCGAGGCCGACACCTGCGTGGTCGGTGCGTATGCGTTCGGCGCCGCGGCGAAACGGCTCGTCGAGCGTGGAAACCAGCTGCGGGCTCAGCTCCTCGCCGGTGTTCTCGACGGTGAGCACCGCACTGTCGGGGCGGACGTCGGTCGTGACCCACACGGCGCCCCGTTCGGGCAGATTGTGGACGATCGCGTTGTGCACGAGGTTCGTGCTCAGCTGCAGCAGGAGCGTGGGTGAGCCGGTGGCGGGCGTGATGCCGCCGGAGGTCTCGATGGTGACGCCGCGCTTCTCCGCGAAGGGCAGCAGAGTTTCCGCGGCTTCCTCCGCGATCAGGGACATGTCCACCTGCTCTCGGGGGAAGGACCGCCGGCCGGCGCGGCTGAGCAGGAGCAGGGCCTCGGTGAGGTCGATCGCCCGGGTGTTGACGACGTGGAGGCGGTCGACGAGCTCGCCGGTGCCGCGGTCCGGATCGCTGCGGGCCGCGTCGAGGAGTGTCCGCGTGATCGCCAGCGGGGTGCGCAGTTCGTGGGAGGCGTTCGCCGCGAACCGCTGCTGCTCGGCGACGTGCGCTTCGAGCCGGGCGAGCATGGTGTCGACGGCGTCGGCGAGCTCGCGGAACTCGTCCGCGCGGCCCGGGAGCCGGATCCGGTGGGAGAGCGACCCGGTTGCGGCCTTGCGGGTGGCGTCGGTGATACGGGTGAGCGGAGCCAGCATGCGGCCGGCCAGGATCCACCCTCCCACCAGGCCGAACACCAGTAGCGACGGCAGCACGACGGCCACAGCCGGGCCGAACTTGTGCAGCAGGGCGAGGCGGCCGGGCGATTCGTGGCCGGGCCCCCGGTTGCCGCCGTGCGCGATGATGAGACTGTTGTCCGGTACATAGCGCAGGAGGAACATCCACACGACGCCGAGCAATAAGGCTCCTGCGAGCATGATGAAGCCGGCGTAGCTGAGGGTGAGTTTGAGGCGGACACTCCAGCCGGGGTCTCTATCCACGGTTTCCTCCCACAGGTCCGGTGCCGGGCGCCGGGTCGATGCGATACCCGACGCCGGCCACGGTGGCGATGATCCGGGGTTCGCCGAGCCGTCTGCGCAGTGCCGAGACCGTGATGCGCACGGCGTTGGTGAACGGGTCCGCGTTCTCGTCCCAAGCCCGTTCCAGCAGCTCCTCGGCACTGACGACACCGCCTTCGGCGGCGACGAGGACTTCGAGGACGGCGAACTGCTTGCGGGTGAGCGCGACGTAGCGGCCGTCGCGGTAGACCTCGCGGCGGAACGGATCCAGGCGCAGGCCCGCGATCTCTCGCACCGGCGGCCTGCTGTGGACGCGCCTGCGATCGAGCGCTCGCAGACGCAGCACGAGTTCCTGCAGCTCGAAGGGCTTCGTGAGGTAGTCGTCGGCGCCGAGCTCGAAGCCGGAGGCCTTGTCGTCGAGCCGGTCCGCGGCCGTGAGCATGAGGATCGGCATGCCGCTGCCGGAGGCGACGATCCGCCGGGCGACCTCGTCGCCGGAGGGGCCGGGGATGTCGCGGTCGAGAACGGCGATGTCGTAGGCGTTGACGCTCAGCATCTCCAGAGCGGCGGCGCCGTCGCCGGCGATGTCCGAGGCGATCGCCTCCAGACGCAGCCCATCGCGGATGGCCTCTGCCATGTACGGCTCGTCCTCGACGACCAAGACACGCATGATCTCGATGCTACGAGCCGGAGCGTATCGTCGGCGTACCGAAAAAGCCGGGGGTGCCGGGGCGTGCCGGATCACGCAGGTCGTTACCACGAGGAGCGTCGTGACTGGGAGCGCTCACGGCATTCACGGCAAAGAATATCCTGCTAGATCTCGACTACTCGATACAGCAGTGGTATCTCTTCCCAGCGAGGCTGTGAACGATCCCAACAACTCGTACCGGCAAGCCTGATCTTGGGGTGATGCGCAGATGTACAGGAGATCACGAACACGGACGCGAGGGATCTGCGCGGGCGTCGCCGCCCTCGCCTTGGCCGCCTTCCCGACGGCGGCGCACGCACAAGACTCGGGGAGCCGGCCGGGCGCGGGCACCGGCCAGGTGGTCAATGCCGGATTCGACCTCGACGGGACCGGCACGGCCACCCCGACCGGCTGGACCGCCTCCGGCACGCCGGGCGCGTCGTTCACCGAGGCCACCGGCTACGGCTACAACGGCGACGCGTATCAGCTCACGCACTGGTCCGCCTCAGCGTACGACGTCGCCACCTCCCAGCGCGTGACAGGCCTCGCCGACGGTGACTACACGCTCGGAGCGTGGGTGAAGTCCGGCGGCGGCGACACGGCGAACTACATCGAGCTCCAGTCCGGCCGCGCCGAGAACCGGACCGCCGTTCCGGTGATCTCCGACGGCAGCTGGCTCCACATCGTCACGTCGGTGCGTGTGACAGGGCACGAAGCCACGATCCGCCTGGTCTCGGACAGCGCAGCCGGCGACTGGACCAACTACGGCCTCATCACCCTCGCCCCCGGATACGCCTCCCTGCCGATCCGCGGCGGCGACGTGTCGAGCCTGGTGCGCGGCGAGCAGGACGGCGGCGTCTACTACAACGCCGAGGGGCAGCAGCAGAACGCGTTGCAGATCCTCGGCGACGCGGGCATGAACTACGTCCGGCTGCGCGTCTGGGTCAACCCGGAGGACGGCTTCGACAACGAGCAGCAGCTGCTTGAAGGCGCGCGGCAGGCGAAGGCCCATCACATGAAGCTGCTGCTCGACTTCCACTACTCCGACACCTGGGCCGACCCGGGCCACCAGGCCACTCCGGCCGCGTGGGCGAACGACACGCTCAGCCAGCTCGAGGCGCAGATCTACAGCTACTCGGCGAAGGTCGTGAGGGACCTGGTCCGCCAGGGCACCCCGCCGGATATGGTGCAGACCGGCAACGAGGTCAACGGCGGCTTCCTCTGGCCGACCGGCCTGGACTACGGCTCGACCGACGCCTGGACCACCTTCGGCGCGCTGCTCAAGTCGGCGATCGCGGGCGTGAAGTCGGCCGACCCGCGCACTCTGATCGCCCTGCACATCGCCAACGCGGCCGACTGGGGCGGCGTCGAGTGGTTCTACGACAACGCGCTCGCCCAGGGCGTCCCCTTCGACGTCATCGCCCTGTCGTACTACTCGTACTGGCACGGATACCTCGACGAGCTCCAGTCGACCCTGGACAACACCGCGGCCAGGTACGGCAAGCCGATCATCCTCGCCGAGACCGCCTACCCATGGACACTCGCCAGCGGAGACCCGACCGCGACCCTGAGCTTCAGCGACCCGAGCGAGCTGGAGACCGGCTACCCCGCCACCCCGGCCGGCCAGGCGGCGATGTTCCGCGACACGCAGAGCATCGTCCAGGCGGTCCCGGGCGGCCTCGGCCTCGGCGCCTTCTACTGGGAGCCGACGTGGACGGTCGTGAAGGGCAACGGATGGGACCCGACCGACCCGTCGGCCGGCGACGGCTGGGAGAACCAGGCGATGTTCGACTACAGCGACAAGGCCCTGCCGGTCATCAACGACTACGCACCGCGTTAGGCCGCTGGGACGCCGGATCCTCCCGGGCCGCGACCCACAGCTGCGGTCGCGGTCGGGGGAGGATCCGGCCTGGGATGACGGCGTGTGACGGTCACGGCTCGGGCATCGGGCGTCGGGCATCGACGTCAAGCGTCAGATTCTGAGCGGGGAACGGGTCTTCGCGCGGGCCTTGACGGTTGACGCCTCGTGCAGCTACGTTCAACCCATTCGTTAATTAACAGAATGGTTAAGTAGCGTGGCGGACGACCGGCTCAGTGTGATTTTCGGAGCGCTGGCGGACCCGACCCGACGAGCGATACTCACGAGGCTCGCCGACGGGGAGGCGACGGTGACCGAGATCGCGGCCCCCGTCGCGATCAGCATGCCGGCGATCTCGCGGCACCTGAAGGTGTTGGAACGCGCCGGACTCATCTCGCGCAGCCGCCACAGCCAGCGCCTGTCCAGCACGCTGCAAGCCGCCCCGCTGCGAGAGGCGACCGAGTGGATGGAGCAGTACCGCCGGTTCTGGGCCGCCAGCTTCGACCGCCTCGACGGGCACCTGCGCCAGGCCGCACCGCCAGAGGAAGCACGTTGAGTCAAGACATCTACATCGCACGTGTGTTCAATGCTCCGCCTGAGCAGGTGTACCAGGCCTTCACCGACCCGGACCGGCTCGTTCAGTGGTTCGGGCCCGACGACTGCACAGTCGCGCGCGAGAGCATCGCGATCGATCCGCGGGTGGGCGGACATCTCCGGTTCACGATGACCGGCCCTGGCGTGGACAGTTCCGTCGAGATCGTGTTCACCGAGGTGGTCGAGAATCAGCTGCTGGCCGGCGATATGGAAGCCACCGCAGTGCCCGGCGAAAAAGCACCGTTACGCATGCGCCTCAGGTTCGAGTTCCACGACGAAGGCGGTGGCAGGACCAGGCTCGAACTCAGCCAGGGACCATTCACCACCGCGTGGCTCGGCACGGGCGCACGCGGCGGTTGGGAAAGCTCGTTCGCCAAGTTGGACGCGCTGCACCGCAGGCGCAACCACAGCACCGACAGCACGAACGGAGACGCACGATGAATCAGACGAGCACGCAGGACGGCGTCGTCCTCGTACACAGGTCGATGTCAGTCGACGGATTCATCGCTGGACCCGACCACGCAATGGATTGGGTCTTCGGCTACCTGGCGCCCGACGACTTCCCGGAGATCATCACGGCGACCGGTGCGATCCTTGCCGGACGGCGCACCTACGACGTTGGCAGGCGAGACGCGGACAAGGCGACCGGCGAGGCCTACGGCGGCGCATGGTCGGGGCCCCAGTTCGTCCTGACGCACAGGCCGCCGCAGGACCCGGGCCCCGACGTGACGTTCCTGACCGACGACATCGAATCCGCCGTCGCCACCGCCCGGAACGCCGCACACGGCAAGAACCTTGAGATCTTCGGTTCCGATGTCACACGACAAGCCCTCGAGCACGGGCTCGTCGACATGATCCTCGTGCACATCGTGCCACTGCTGCTCGGCGAGGGTACGCCGTTCTCTCCTGCCGGATCACCTCGAACCAACCTGCAACCAGTGGACACCACTCGCTCGGGATCCGTGACCACACTGCACTTCCGTGTCCTCAAATAGCCTGCAACGAGCGCAGTGACCGGGCGCTGAACACCTGCGCCCGACGCAGACCGGCGCTCGTACCGCCTGCGCAGATCGTCAAACGCTCCGGGCACCGCTCTCTGAACGCTACTGAAGCGCGACAGGCATCGATCCGAGAATGAATGGGAGCCGAATCGGCCTTCTAGCAGTCCTCTGGCCATGCCTCCAGGTGCTCTGCACGCGATCCCGCTGTCCGGCGGTTACGTTGATTCTGAGGGTTCTCATAAGCGCGTCGAATCCGGTGGCGCGCCCAAGCCTGCGAGGTACGAGTGATATCCAAGCGTGTACAGAACACCGCGCTGGCCGTCGGTGTGTACCGGGCCTGGGAGCACCGGTTGCCGGCACAGACGCGGCTGTTCGACGATCCGGTCATCGAGCACTTGCTCAGCGGCGTGTACGGGCTCGTGGCGCGCAACGGCCTGGCGCGCCGGATCGCCGCGCGGGTCCTCGAGGCCTATGCGCCGGGCGTCTGCGGCGGGGTCGTCTGCCGCACCCGCGCCATCGACGAGGCGACCTGTGAAGCGATCGCCGCGGGTGCGACGCAGATCGTCGTCCTCGGCGCGGGCATGGACACGCGCCCGTACCGGCTGGCGCAGATGAGTGGCGTGACCGTCTGGGAGCTGGACGTCCCGGACGTGCTTGCGGCGAAGAGGGCCTCGCTGACGCGGGCGCTCGGCCGGGTGCCGGGGAACGTGCGCTATCTGTCGGTCGATCTGACTGCCGGGACGCTGGCCGAGGCGCTGGCCGCCGACGGTTTCGACCCCGACGTGCAGACCCTGCTGCTATGCGAGGGGGTCAGCATGTACCTGCCGCGCGACGCGGTCGAGCAGATCCTCGCCTTCGCCGGCACGATGGCTGCCGGCAGCCGGTTCGTCTTCACGTACTTCCTGCAGAGCGTGTTCGAGAGCGCTCGGCTCGCAAAGGCGGTCGAGCGGTACGAGTGGCTCAGCGGGTTCGATCCGGAGCAGTTGGCCGGGCTGTTCGCCGAACGCGGCCTCGACCTCGTCGAGGACATCGGCGCCGAGGACTACGAGAAGCGGTACCTGCGACCGCGCAACCGGTCCCTGCCCGTGTACGCACTCGAACGCCAGGCGGTCGCGGAGATCGGCTGACCGGACCCTCGGGCAATGCGGCGCCCGGCGTTCAGGCGCTTCTGGATCCCGGCTCGAGACAGGCTGGACCACGAAATGTAATCCGAATAGTACGTTTGGTCACATGATGCGACGTCCGTGTTCGGATCATCGGGAGGCGCGATGAAACTCACCAACGTCTATCTGTCCGGACTGGGCGTCTATCAGCCCCCGACGGTGGATACCAGAGAGGCTGCCCGGCGCGGCGAGTACCATCCCGGCTTCTACCAGGAGAACAAGTTCACCGGACTCTGCGTCGCGGGCGACGTGCCACCGGTGGAGATGGCCGTGCAGGCCGGTCGCCAGGCGCTGTCCCGGGCCGGCGACGATCCCGGCCGGGTCGGTCTGCTGCTGCACACGGCCATGCATTGGCAGGGGCCTGAGGGCTGGAACGCCGCGGCCTACATCCAGAAGAACGTCGTCGGCGGCACGATCCCGGCGTTCGAGATCCGGGTCGGCTGCGGCGGCCTGTTCGCCGCGCTGGAGCTCGCCGCTCCCCGCCTCGACGGGCCGGGCTCGGACGAGACGGTTCTCGTGACCACGGCCGAGAACTTCGGCACGCAGCTGGTCGACCGGTGGAACGCGCTACCCGGGTACATCCAGGGCGACGCCGGCAGCGCGCTGCTGTTGGACCGGAACGCCGGCTTCGCCCGGCTGCGCGCCCTGGGCTGCATCACCGTCTCCGAGGTGGAACAGCTGTACCGCGGCGGAGAGCCATTGTGGCCGCCGACGCTGTCGCCGGGCGAGAAGCCTGATATGCGGCCGCGGGTGACGTACTTCCGGGAGAACGTCATGGCGCTGGCCGAAGCCAACGAGATAATCGCCCGGTCGCTGGTCAAGGTGATCGAGCAGACCCTGGACGAGGCGGAGCGCTCGCTCGACGACATAGCCCGGGTGGTCTACATGAACGCGGCGAGCTTCGTCATGCACCAGCAGCTGCTCGAGCCTCTGGGCATCCCGATGGAGCGGACCACCTGGGACTTCGGCCGCGGCCTCGGGCACTGCGGTGCGAACGACCAGCCGCTGTCGCTCAACCACCTGCTGGTCACCGGCCAGCTCCAGGCCGGCGACCACGTGCTGGTGGCCGGCGGGGGGCCGGCCATGGTGGCCGCCGCGGTGCTGGAGATCCTGGAGGTCCCCGAGTGGGCGCTGGCGTGACCGGACGGCCCCGGACCTGGTTCGTCACCGGGAGTTCGGCCGGGCTCGGCCGGGCGCTGGCTGCCGAGCTGCTCGCCCGCGGCGAGACCGTGGCCGCGACCGCGCGGAACCCCGACGCGCTCGCGGACCTGCGCACGCCGTCGGGCGGGCGGCCGTGGATCGCACGGCTCGACGTCACCGACCCGGAGCAGATCCGGCAGGTGGTCGACGGCGCGGCGGCCGACCTGGGCCGGATCGATGTGGCGATCAGCAATGCCGGGTACGGCCTGTTCGGCGCGGCCGAGGAGGCCACCGGCGAGCAGATCGAGCGGCAGATCAGCACGAATCTGACCGGCCCGATCCACCTGGCCCGGGCGCTGCTGCCGCACCTGCGCGCGCAGGGCTCCGGGCGGATCGTGCAGATCTCCAGCGTCGGCGGCCAGTGCACGGCGCCCGGCACGGCGCTCTACAACGCCTCCAAGTGGGGCGTCGAAGGCTTCTTCGAATCACTGGCCGCCGAGGTGAAGGGCTTCGGGATCGGCGTGACGATCGTCGAGCCCGGCACGGTGCGCACCGACTTCCTCGGCCGTAACAAGCAGCTGACTTCCCCGCTGCCCGCCTACCGGGGCACCCCGGCCGGGCTCGTGCGCCGCATGGTCGAGTCCGGACTCAACCGCTTCCCGGGCGACCTGGCGAAGATGGTCGCCGCGATCCTCGGCGCCGCCACCGATCCGGCCGCACCGCTGCGGCTCACGTTGGGCAGCGACGCGTACCGGCTGATCCACAAGGCGCTGACGGCGCGTCTGGCGGAGTTGGAGGACCAGAAGGACCTGGCCGCGTCCACCGACGCAGCTGGAGGGATCGCACGATGACGGTGACTGTGACGATGACGATGACGATTGTGACCAAGCCGGCCGTCACCATGGCGTCCCCGTCGAAGTCGCGTTGAGAGGGACGCAGTGAGCACAGGGATGAGCCTCGCGCAGTTCGACAGCCACCGACGCGTGGTCGAGACGGAGTCCGGCCCGGTCGGCTGCGTCGACATCGGCTCCGGGCGGCCGGCGTTGTTCGTGCACGGCATCGGCACCGGCGCGCTGCTGTGGCGCAACGCCATCAGCGCGCTGCTGGCGCAGGAGCCGGACCGCGAGCGGCGCTGCATCGCCGTGGACCTGCCGCTGCACGGCCGCACACCGGTCGGGCCCGGCCAGGACCTGTCGCTGACCGGGCTGGCCAAGGTCGTCGAGGACTTCTGCGCCGCGCTCGACCTGACCGGGATCGACCTGGTGGCCAACGACAGCGGTGGCGCGGTCGCGCAGATCGTGGCGGCCCATCAGCCGCAGCGGCTGGCCACCTTCACGCTGACCAACTGCGAAACGCAGGGAAACGTCCCGCCGCGCGCGTTCAAGCCGGTGGTGCTGCTGGCGCGGGCCGGCCTGCTCACACCGGTGGTCGGACCGCGCCTGCTGCGCAACCTGCCGGCTGCCCGCAAACGCCTGTACGCCAAGGGATACCAGGACGTCGAGCGGCTGCCGCTGGATGTGGTGAAGGCGTACCTGGAACCGACGATCGGCACGAAGGAGCTGGCCAGAGAGAACCAGCGCTGGATCGCCTCGCTGCACGACCGCGACCTGGCCGCCGTCGAGCCCGCGCTGCGCAAGCTCGACGTGCCGACGCTGCTGGTCTGGGGAGACGACGACGTCTTCTTCGACGTACGGCACGCGCAACGGCTGCGGGACGCCATTCGCGGCGCGACCGAGGTGGTGACCATCGAGGGCGGCCGGGTGTTCTTCCCCGACGAGCGCGCCGAGGAGCTGGTGGTCCACCTGCGCGCGCACTGGGCCGCGCACGGCGCCGGGTGAGGTGACAGCGATGCAGTACACGGATACGGTTGCCGCGGCCGGCGCGGATCCGCTGCCGACGGACGATCAGGCCGCAGTCGACGAACTCGTCGAGCTGCTCGACGTGACGGCAGTGACAGAGCCCGACGACGGATCGTCCGCGGCGGACCCGCTGATCGGCCTGGCCGGCGTTTTCCAGGGTCGGGCCGCGGCCGGCATCCCGGCCGTGAGACGCATGTACGGCGGTCTCATCATCGGCCAGGCGCTCACCGCAGCCGGCCGCACCGTGGCGCCGGGCCGGCCGGTGCACTCGCTGCACGGATACTTCACGCGACGCGGCAATGAGCGCACGCCGATCACCCTGCGCGTGGAGAACCTGCGCGACGGCAACTCCATCTCCACCCGCCGCACCGTCGCGGTCCAGGGCGGCGCGCCGATCTTCTTCCTGACCGCCTCGTTCCACGACCCGGACACCGGACTGGACCACCAGCCGTCGCCGCCGCAGGCCCCGCCGCCCGACGCCGTGGCGACCCTGGCGCAACGGCTGGCCGAGGTGCCGGACGAACTCGGTGTCTTTACGCGCTCCCCCGTGGATATGCGTTACATGGGCAATCCGCGCTGGACGCGCGGTGTGCGTGCGGACGACGACGCGCCGCACCGGGCCTGGCTGCGGGTGGCCGGCAAGCTGCCCGACGACCCGCTGATCCACGCCGCCGCGATGGCGTACCTCTCGGATCTCGGCCTCCTGGACTCAGTGCTCGTAGAGCACGGCGAGACCTGGGGACCGGGCGGCTACGCCGGCGTCAGCATCGACCACACGATCTGGTTCCACCGGCCCTGCCGCGCTGACGACTGGCTGCTGTGGGACCTCCAGAGCCCCTGGGCCTCGGCCGGCCGGGGCCTGGCGACCGGCCGCATGCACACGGCGGACGGCCGGCTGGTGCTGACGGCGGCTCAGGAGGGCCTGGTGCGCCGGATCGGCGGGCGGCGCCCCCGCTGAGCGCGAGCGGTCCGGGGACCACGATCTCCAGGTGACCCCCGATACCCAGTGGATCAGTCTTCTTACTGTTGATCAACCGTGTCAGCACTCCGCGACCCATGCCTGGCGGCGCTCGTTGTCCGGGCCGTTCACGAGCCGTTTTCCCCGTCGGCGTCAGACCTTCCTCGAGCGGATTTCCTCGCCGGCCCGAGAGACTGAAACCAGGACACCGCGAAGCCGAACCCGAGATATGGAGCATCATGGCCAGACGGCGCACCGCTGCACAACCCAATGCTGCTGCCCAAATTCCCGGGGGCACACCCGTTGCCGTCATAGGCATCGGCTGCCGTTTCCCCGGCGCGAACGGACCGGCCGAGCTCTGGCAGCTGCTGAGCGAGGGCGGCGACGCGATCACCGAGGTGCCGGCCAGCCGTTTCGACATCGAGGCCTACTATGATCCGCGGCCGGGCACGCCCGACCGCATCGTCACCCGGTACGGGGGCTTCCTGGACCAGATCGACGGGTTCGACGCCGGATACTTCGGGGTGACGCCGCGCGAGGCCGAGCGGATGGACCCGCAGCAGCGCCTGCTCCTGGAGACCACGGCCGAGGCGCTCGCCGACGCCGGCTTGACCCGTGAGCGGCTCTCGGCGCTGCGCACCGGCGTCTACATCGGCGGCATGTCATCGTCGTACCTGCACATGCTCGAGGATGCGGGAATCCAGGACCTGTATGCGGCAGTCGGCGGCGCGCGCAGCTTCATTTCCGGCCGGGTGTCCTACGCCTTCGACCTGCGTGGGCCGAGCGTGACGCTGGACAGCGCCTGCTCCTCCGGCCTGGCCGCGCTTCACCTGGCGTACCAGAGCGTGCGCACGGGCGAGTCCGCGCTGGCTGTGGCCGGCGGGGTGAACGTGGTCACCACGCCGGCGGAGACCATCCCGTTCTCCCAGGCCGGCATGCTCGCCCCGGACGGCCGGTGCAAGTTCGGCAGCGCCGACGGCGACGGCTACGTGCGCAGCGAGGGCGTCGCGGTAGTGGTTCTCAAGCCCCTGGCACAGGCCGAGGCGGACGGCGACGCGATCCACGCGGTGATCTACGGCTCCGCCATGGGCAACGACGGCCAGTCGGAGGGCTACCTCATGACGCCGTCCCGCCTCGGCCAGGCGGAGACGCTGCGAGCGGCCTACGCCGACGCGGGCGTGCCGGCCGGCCGGGTCGACTACGTCGAGGCGCACGGGACCGGCACCCCGGCCGGCGACCCGGCGGAGCTCGGCGCTCTGGGCTCCGTGCTCGGCGCCGGGCGGGACGAGTCGGGCCCGTGCCTGGTGGGCTCGGTCAAATCCAACATCGGACACACCGAGGCGGCATCCGGGCTGGCCGGCTTCATCAAGGTCGTGCTGTCCCTGCAACACCGGCGGATACCGCCCAGCCTGCACGCCGACACGCTGACCGACAAGGTCGACTGGGACGCGCTGCGGCTGCGGCTGGTCCGCGAGGGCACCGAGTGGCCGCAGACCGGCCGCCCGGCCCTGGCCGGGGTCAGCTCGTTCGGCATCTCGGGCACGAACGCGCACGTCGTCGTCGGCGAATACCGGGCGGACGCGCCGGCGCAGCTCGAGCCAACCCCCGAATCCGCCGGGGGCGGCGCGGCGCGAGCCGAGTTGCTGACGCTCTCCGCGCCCGATCCCGCCGGACTCGCCGCGCTCGCCACCCGATACGCCGAATTCCTCGAGCTGGGCGGCGACGGCAGGCAGGCTGCGGTGCGCGACGTCTGCTTCAGCGCCGCGACCCGCCGAGAGCACCAGGAGAGCCGGCTGACCGCCGTCGGGGCCACACCGGACGAGCTGGCCGAACGGCTGCGGGCCCACGTGGCGGGCGAGTCCCGGCCCGGGCTGGGCAGCACCGCCTACACGCCGGTGGACGCCGCCCGCCCCCGCACGGTCTTCGTCTTCCCGGGCCAGGGCTCGCAGTGGGACGGCATGGCCCGGGAGCTGCTGGCCGAATCAGCGGTCTTCCGCGAGACGCTGGCCCGGTGCGACCAGGTGGTCCGGGCCGAGACCGGCTGGTCCCTGCTGGACCGTCTGACCGGTGCGGACGACACCGCGGCGACCATCGACACGGTCCAGCCGACCCTGTGGGCGGTGGAGATCGGGCTGTGCGCGGTGCTGCGGGACTGGGGCATCGAGCCCGACTACGTGGTCGGACACAGCATGGGCGAGGCGGCCGCGGCGTGCGCCGCCGGAGCGCTCGGCATCGAGGACGCGGGCGCGATCATCTGCCGGCGCAGCAGGCTGCTGAGAACCGTCGCCGGGCAGGGCGCGATGTACTCGGTGGAGCTGTCCGTCGCCGACGCGGAGGCGGCGCTGGCCGGGCACGAGGACCTGGTGTCCGTCGCGGTGAGCAACAGCCCCACCTCGACCGTGATCGCCGGCGATCCGGTGGCGCTGGACACGATCGTCAAGGGCCTGGACGAGCGCGGGATCTTCTGCCGGCAGGTCAAGGTGGACGTCGCGTCGCACAGCCCGCAGATGGACCCGTTGCGCGAGGAGCTGCTGGCGAGTCTCGGCGAGCTGGCACCGCGCACTGGCGAGATCCCGTTCTACTCGACGGTGAACGACGCGCTGCTGACCGGAGCCGAGCTGGACGCCGGCTACTGGGTGGACAACCTGCGCGATCGGGTGCGGTTCGGCGCCGCCATCACTCATCTGGCCGAACAGGGCGCCACGGTGTTCGTGGAGATCAGCCCGCACCCGATCCTGCTGCCGGCCATTCAGGAGTGTCTGACGCTGTCCGGCACCGAGGGCACGGCCACCGGCTGCCTGCGCCGGGACGAGCCGGAACGCGCCAGCCTGCTGGACACGGTCGGCGCGCTGCACCGGGCCGGGTGCCCGGTCGACTGGAGCCGGGTGCTCGGCGAGCCGACGGCCCGCTATGTGCGACTGCCGTCCTATCCGTGGCAGCGCCGACGGTACTGGTTCACCCCGGCGGCGACCGCGCCCGCCGCGGCGGGCACCGCGCCGGTGCGACGCATCGAGCGGGTGGTCGACCTGACCCGTGAGCCGTATCTGCGCGACCACCAGGTGCAGGGCACAGTGGTGCTCCCCGGCGTCGCGTATGCCGAGATGGTGCATACCGCCGTCGCCACGCAGCTCGCCCCAGGCCGGCAGCCCGTGCTGCGCGACATCCAGTACCTCAGCGCGCTGTTCTTCCGGCCGGACCACGAGGCGGTCACGCTGTCGATCGAGTTCACCCTGCGCTCGGCGGACACCTGGGACTTCGCGGTGACGAGCCCGGCGACGCAGGACACCGACACGCCGACCGTGCACGTCACCGGCACCGTCATCGCCGACGCCCCGGCACCGCAGCGCCGGCTGCCGGTGGACGAGCTGCGGGCGGCGTGCCCGGACCGGCACGAGGGCTCAGGGTTCTACCAGCGGTTCGCGGCGCGCGGCAACGAATGGCTCGGCGTGTTCCAGGGCATCGAAGAGCACTGGTTCGGCGACGGACAGGGGGTGGGCCGTATCGGGGTGCGGGCGGGCGTGGATCCGTCTGCGTACGCCTGCCATCCGGCGCTGCTCGACTCGTGCGGGCAGTTCCTCGCCTCGCTGATCCCGGCCGAGGACAGGTCGGCCGCGTTCGTGGCCGGCAGCATCGACGAGTTCGTCGTCCACGCGGATGCCGGCGTGCCCGCCTGGGCGCATGCGGTCTCGCTGCCTGCCTGGCGGTCCGACTCGTTCTGCGGCGATGTCGTGGCCGCCGACGCCGAAGGGCGGGTGGCCGTCGAGATGAAGGGCCTGCGCCTGCGGTTCCTGCAGCCGCCGGACTCGGTGCGCGACCCGGAGAGCTGGTTCCACGAGCTGCGCTGGCAGCCGCTTCCGGCGCTGCGCGGCGAGCCGGCGCCGGAGCCGGGCGGACAGCGCCTGGTGTTCGCGGACCGCTCCGGCGTCGGTGCGGCCCTGGGCGCGGATGCGGTGGTCTTCGCCGGGGACGGCTACCGGCGGCTGGCGCCCGGCAGATACGAGATCGACCCGGGCGCGCCGAGCCACTACCGGCGGCTGGTCGCCGAGGTGAAGGCGGAGTTCGACGGCCAGTTCCCGGGCGACGTGGTCCACCTGTGGTCGCTGGACGCGGACCCGGCCGACCCGTCGGCCCCGGCGCAGGACCTGGCGCGGGAGGCCGAGCGCGTCGGCACCGCCAGCGTGCTGCGTCTGATTCAGTCGCTGTGCAGCGCGGGCCTGCCGCGGCCGCCCCGGCTGACGCTGGTGACGCGCGGCGCCTGCCGGGTGGTGGACACCGATCAGACTTCTGCGATCTGGCAGGCGCCGGTGTGGGGTCTGGGCCGCGTCGTCGCCCACGAACACCGGGAGCTGCGATGCACCCTGGTGGATCTGGCCCCTGACGGTCCCGCGGAGGCGCTCGCCGCCGCGCTGCGCCGGCAGCTGGCCGACCCCGGGCCGGAGGACCAGCTGGCGCTGCGCGGGGACGACCGGTACGCCGCGCGGCTGATGCGCTGCGCGCAGGACGGCCGCCGCGAGGACGACGAGATCGTCCTCGCGGTGCAGGCCGCCACGCCTGGCATGCTCGACGGGATGCGCTGGGGGCCCCTTCCGCGGCGCGAGCCCGGTCCGGGCGAGGTGGAGGTGCGCGCCGACTGCCTCGCGCTGAACTACCGCGACCTGCTGGTCGCCATGGACCGTTTCGCCGCCCTGCCGGGCAAGCCCGGGCTCATCCTCGGCGAGTGCGCCGGCACGGTGACCCGGGTCGGCTTGGGCGTGGCCGGGCTGCGGCCGGGCGACGAGGTGGTGGCCATCTCGCCCAAAGCCGCCGCTGCGACGTACATGTACGTCCCGGCGAGTCTGGTATGCCACCGGCCGGCGCGTCTCACCGCGCCGGAGGCGGCGAGTCTGGGGTTCGTCCTGGCGACGGCCTGGCACTCGCTGATCGAGCTGGGCCGGCTGCGGGCCGGTGAACGTATCCTGATCCACCACGGGACCGGCGGGATCGGCATGGCCGCGATCCAGCTGGCCCGGTGGCGCGGCGCCGAGGTGTACGCCACCGCGGGCAGTCCAGAGAAGCGCTCGATGCTGCAGATGATGGGCATCAAGCACGTCTACGACTCGCGCACCACCGACTTCGCCGAGCAGATCCGGGAGGACACCCGCGGCGAGGGCGTGGATATGGTGCTCAACACGCAGTCCGGCGAGGCGCTGCTCAAGGGCGTGGGCCTGCTCGCCGACCGCGGCCGGTACGTGGAGCTGACCCGGCGGGACCTGATCGACGGCACCGCGCTGGACATGCGGCTGTTGGCACGCAGCGCGTCGTTCTTCGTGGTGGACTTGGTGGACATGGCCATCAACGAGCCCCGGAGGCTCGGCGCGATCATGCAGGAGACGCTGGCGCTGGTCCAGGCCGGCGTGCTGCAGCCGCTGCCGCACCGGGTCTTCCCGGCCGACGACCTGGTCGGCGCGTACCGGCACATGGCCCAGTCCAAGCAAATCGGCAAGGTTCTGATATCGGCGGCGGAGCTGACTGCGCGGGAGCCGAAGCCCGAACCGGCCCCGAGCCGGCCGGTCCGGGTGGACCCGCAGGCCGGCTACCTGGTCACCGGCGGGCTCGGCGATCTCGGAAAGGTGGTCGTCGACTGGCTGGTGCGCGAGGGCGCCCGGCATCTGCTGCTGACCGGCCGCCGGCCGCTCGCCGAGACGGGGGCCGCCGAGTGGCTGGCGGACCTGCGGCGGCACGGTGTGCAGGCGGTGTACGAGACCGTAGACGTGTCCGACGAGGAGGCGATGCGGGCGGTCGTGCGGCACTTCGAGCAGGAGCGCGCGCCGATCCGGGGCACGGTGCACATGGCCGGCGTCCTCGAGTACTGCGCCGTGGCCGATCTGGACGCCAAGGTCCTGTCGGACGTCCTGCGCCCGAAAACGGTCGGCGCGCTGGTGCTCGACCGGCTGTTCGCCGAGCGGGCGCTGGACTTCTTCGTGCTGTTCTCCTCCGGCTCGGGGGTGCTGAGCTCCCCGATGCTCGGCTCGTACGCGGCGGCGAACGCCTTCCTGGACGCACTCGCGCACCGGCGCCGGCTGCGGGGGCAGACCGCGCTCAGCGTGAACTGGGGCTTCTGGACGATCGGCATGCCGACGAGGACCGGGTGGGTACCGGGTCGGGACATCACTCCCGCCGGGATCGACACGTTCGCCCCTCGGGAGGGCATCGAGGCGATGCGGAGGCTGCTGGCCCAGGACGCCACGAACACCATGGTGCTCCCGGCGGACTGGCCGCAGTGGGCCGCCGCGCACAAGGATGCGGCCGACTCGCCGCTGCTGCAGAACCTCGTCGGAGGGGCACCGGTCTACGGTGCGTCGGCGGCGGAGTCGGCAGCGTCGAGAGGGTCGGCAGTGTCGAGAGGGTCGGCAGGGCGGGCAGAGCTGGCAACATCTGTCAATCCCACCGTGCTGGGTACGCCTGTCGCGGCTACCGTGCCCGCCGTGCCCGTCGCGGCGCCCGTCTTCGCTTCGCCGGTCCCACCTGCGCCGGTCCCCCTGATGCCGGCGAGGCCGGTACCGGTGGCTCCAGTTCCGGCCGCGACACTCACGCCGACCGCGACGCCGAGCCCTGCGACGCCCCGACAGGCCGCCCCCGGAAGCCCCGGACTGTCGCCGTCCGTCGCACTGACCGACCCGGCCTCGGTGGAGCGCTACCTCACCAGGGTTCTGGCAGACATCATGGGCCTGCCGCCGGACCAGGTCCACCCGCAGCGGCCGCTCATGAAGCAGGGTATCGACTCGCTGATGGCGGTCGAGGTCCGCACCCGGGTCCAGCGCGACCTGGGCACGCTGCTGCCGATCGCCAAGATGCTGGGCGGACAGAGCGTCGTCGAGATGGCAGACGACGTGCATGGGCAGTTGAGCGGCCGGAGCTGACAACGGCCCTCCCGGCAGACCGGGATGCGTCCGCGTCGCCCGCTCCGGGCGGCGCGGACGCTTTCTGGACAGACGCCTGTATCAGTACTGCCAATCGGCCGGGATGTCAGGCGCACCCGGTCCCGGTAACGATCGTTATTTGTTCGTGGATCGGGGATGCGGCAACAAGGTCCAGCCAGGCCCCGTCATGGAGATTGTGACAACCACGTGGACGCCGCGATCCAATGTCACACCGAGCTGGGCCCATACATACGACGAGGTTGTGGACCTGCACGGCCCGCTGCTGACGGCGGCGGTCGGCCGGCGCCTGGGCGGGGTGTGGACCCCAACGCACGGCCGGATCATGTTGAGATGGTCGCATTCCAGCGATCTCGCGTCAGCGCTACGCCGCAGGCTCGGTTCGGCGGCGCAAAGCGTTGGCGCCGACCCTTCGCAGGATGTCCGGCTGGCGAAGCCGGTCCGGCGTGGCCGTCATGTTGACGACTTCCAGGAAGGTGCGGTGCACCACCTGGTCCGTGACAGTGGCGGACTGCACTGCCTCACCGAAGCCTCGGCGCAGGCGCCAGCCGAACGGCTTCGGGGCGTTGACGTGCGGCAGGTAGCAGTCCTGCGCCGCGTTGAAACGCCATGCGTTGCTTACCACCTCGCCGACCCGTCGGAAGTAAGGGTACGCAGGGCTGTCCACTGCATCCGGCTCGCTCAGCCATTCGCCTAGCGCGACGGCGTCCAGGGCGGCCACCGAAATTCCCTGGCCGTAGGTCGGATTGAACGAGGCCACCGCGTCGCCTATCGCGACCAGTCCGGCCGGGAACCGGGGCAGTGCGTGGAAGTCGCGCCGGATGCTGTCCGGGAAGCGGTGCACCCATACCTCGCTGGTCGGCTCGCTTTCGTCGGGCAGCAGCTGTAGTGGGACGGCGGGGTTCGTCCGGCAGCGCGCCTTGAACTCGTCGATGTCACGTCCCGGGCGGCTGGCGCCGTAGCCGCTGACCAGGGTCAGCCAGCGGTCGCCCTCGATCGGTGTCATCGAGCTGGGCCCGATGCGCGCCTTGCCGGGCGTGAAGAACGAGTAGGCCGCGACGTGGCCGGCCAGGCGTTGGCCCGGAGTGCGGCGGAAGAGGCAGGTGGCGTAGCCCAGGTCCAGGGCCATCCGATGCTTTTCCGGGGCCTGATATCCGTGCTGGCCGAGCCAGTCGCCGAGCCGGCTGGACCGTCCGGTGGCGTCCACAACGAGGTCGGCCGGATACCGTATGGCGTCCGTCGCTCCCGGCGGGCGGACCAGCGCGCCGTCGATTCGGTCGCCGGTCGCGGTGAGCCCGGTCGCCGTGCCCTTGACCAGGGCCACGTTCGACAGGGCGAGCACCCGGCGCCGGATGTGCCACTCCAGGAACGGGCGCGACACGCTCAGCACGCTGCCGCCGGGCACCGGGACCTTGGGCCGGCCGTTGAGGAACCACTGCGCGCCGCCCGGGCCGCTGTTGATCAGCTGGCCGCCCTCGCGCACCATCTGGCGCAGGATCCCGGGCAGCAGCTGCTCGATGATCGTGCGGCCCTTGCCGAGCAGGTTGTGGGCCTGGCTGCTGTGCGGTGCGCCGCGGCGGATCGCCGGCGCGTCCTCCAGGAGGTCCGGCTCCACGATCCACACCTCGTCGGCGTGGTCGGCCAGGACGCGGGCCGCGATCATGCCGGCGATGCTGCCGCCGAGGACGAGGGCCGTCTTCATCGGTTACCGACAGCCGGCGCGTCGAGTGACACAGCCCACGAATTCCCTACGAGACGCGTTCGTCATCGTCTGTCCGCCTCCGCGCAGCTCGGCTTGTCGGGTTGCCCCATTCGACGTTATCGGGCGGGCAGCACGACGGCCTCGAGCGGCGCTATAAGCGTGGCCGCGTCGCGCAATCGTCATGGCGTCGGGTGCATCGCATCGGTGAATACGACGCACACGCCGCTGCGCCGCCCTACGCTTATTGTTGTGACACAGACTGCTGCTGACGGGGTGGTGGGCAGCCGATATAGGTTGCTTCGGCTGGTTGGCGAGGGCGGCATGGGCCGCGTGTGGCACGCCCGGGACGAGACGCTCGACCGGGACGTCGCGCTCAAGGAGGTCACCCTTCCGGCCGGGATCGGTACGGCCGGCCGCAAGCGCCTTGCGGAGCGGATCAAGCGCGAGGCGCGGCTGGTGGCCCGGCTGAACCACCCGGGCATCGTGCGGGTGTACGACATCGTGGGGCACAACGGCAGTCCGGCGATCGTCATGGAGTTCGTCCCCGGCGAGTCGCTGGCCGTCCGGATCCGGCGGGACGGGCCGATCCCGGCCGCGAGCGCGGTCTCGCTGGCCGGCCGTCTGCTGGCCGCGCTGCGCCATGCGCACGCGGCGGACATCGTGCACCGTGACCTGAAGCCGGACAACATCCTGTTGAGCGGGAATCGCTGCGTGCTCACCGACTTCGGCATCGCCCGGTCGCTCGGCGGCGCGGTCTCTACGCTGACTGCGGCTGGGACTCTGATCGGCACGCCGGCGTATCTCGCGCCGGAACTGTTGGAAGGTCAGGAGGCGACGGCGGCGGCTGACCTGTGGTCGCTCGGGGCGACCCTGTTCGCTGCTGTGGAGGGCACTCCCCCGTTCACCGGCGCGACGATGGAAGCGCTGTTCTCGTCGGTGCTGGCCGACCCGGTTCCGCCCGCGCCGCACGCCGGACCGCTGACCGGTCTGCTGCAGGCGCTGCTGGTGAAGGACCCGGCCAAGCGCGGCACCATTCAGTCGGCTACCGCTCTTATCGGGACAAGTTCGGTACAGTCGCCGGATAACGGCGGGGTGATTAAGCGCGGATTAGGCGCTGCCAACGGGTTCATCGGCGGCCGAGCGGTTGAGCCCTGGTCTGCGCCTGCGCCCGCGCCCGAGTTGGTGGGCACTGATCCACTGGTGCCGATCGCGGTTATGGAGCCAGCGGCACCGGCGATCGCAGTGCTCGCGCCGACCAAGGTCGAGATCCCGGCTCCGCTTGGCGCGACGCTCGTCGAACTGCCGCCACCGGCGCCCGAGGCTCCAGCCGCGCCCGTGGCGAAAAAGGCGCCGCCCGCGCCCGCAGCACCCGTCGTGCCTCAGACTCCGCCGAGACCGCGCCCCGCCCGGAAGCCGATCCTGAACCGGCGCCGCGTGCTTGCCCTGGTCAGCGTCACCCTGCGGCTCCTGGCCTACTACAGCACCCGGCTGTGCCTGATCGCGGCGGGCGTCTTCGGCGGGCTGTACGCCTTCGAGCCCTTCGTCGTGCTGCACAACGCATCAACGTGTCAGATGACGTATCTCAACGTGCAATGCGCGAGCCGCGGCCCCGGCCAGACCGCACTGATCGACGCCTGGAACAACACCCCTCTGTGCTGGGCTCCCGCCGCGGTGCTGATGGCGCTCGGCCTCGCCGCCTTCGCCACCGTGCTGATGCCGCCGGACCGCGGGACCGCGCTCGCGCGCTGCGCCATCGTCTTCGGGCTGGCCTGCACGCTCGATCTGATCGGCCGGGCGGCCCAGTGGGTGCTGTTCCTCAACGGCGACCAGAGCCACTGGCCGGCCACCCCGCAGCCCGGCGCCGGCTGCTACATGGGCGTCGCGGCGGCCGCGCTGTCCTTCCTCAGCGGCGTCGCCATGCTGGCTGCGACCCGGTGGGGCGAGCGGGCGGCGAAGCGGTCCAGGGCCGAGGCGCCCAGTCCTCAGATCTTCGTGAGGCTGTAGTCGCGATCGCACCCTCGTAGGACAGTGTCACCATGAGGCACATGGCCGAGGACTGAAGCCTTACCGGCGTCGGTGACAGGCCTTGTTGGCGACGCGCCACCTGCCGTCGACCTCGACGAGAAGGCGCCGGGCGATCAAGGTGCTGCTTCAGCCGTGACCCCGCCCGGCGCCTTCAGTCTGTCTTCGAACTCTGCCGAACAACGCGATAGTCGACGAGCTGATAGCCGGCCGGCGAGATCTCGCCCCGGATCACCTCGAGCTGAATCGACGGCAGGCCGTCCAGCAGCCGTCGTCCGCGGCCGGCGATCCTCGGCGCTATCACGAGCCTGAGCTCGTCGAGGACGTCGGCGGCGAGCAGCGCCTGCACGACCGAGATGCTCGCGTGGACGCCGACATCGCCGCCCTGCTGCTGCTTGAGGTCCCGGACGAACTCGACCAGCCCGCCGTCGATCGCCGTCGCATTGGCCCAATCGAGGTCGAGGGGCGTCGATGTCGCGACATGCTTCGGGACCGTGTTGATGAAGTCAGCGAACGGCTGGATCTTGCTGCTCGGCCAGAACTGCGCCCAGTCGGCGTAGCTGCGGCGGCCGAGCACGACTGCGTCCTGGGTCCCGATCACGGCGCCGAGGTTGGCGTCCATGGCCTCGTCCCACTCGGTGACGAAGCCGTCCGGGTCCTCGGCGACCCCGTCCAGGGACAACAGCTCGTACGCGACGATCTTTCGCATGTCCTGCACCTCCGATTGGCCTCGATGCTATCCGGCTACCTCCTTGACTGATCACACCGCCGAAACTAATCGCCGCGACGCGTCCGCGGTGTACTCCACTCGTTGAACCGGTCCGGTTGACAAATCCGTTCCATGGGTGGGTGATGCGAAGATGGAAGGTAGGAGTACTGATTCACGGCACACCGGACCCACCCGGCGTGCGTTCTTGACCGCCTCGGCCGCCACTGCGGTCGCGGCGGCACCACTGGCCGTGGGGACGGCGGCGTACGCCGCCGCAAGTCCCGGTGCGTCCTCGTTGAACCGCCAGGAACCAGATGACGCGCTGAAGGCCCTGCTGCGCCAGATCGACCCGGACCGGCTGCACGCCACCGTGCTGCGGCTGACCCAGTTCGGCACCCGGCACACCGCCTCCAGCCAGACCGACCCGGTGCGCGGCATCGGCGCGGCCACCGACTGGGTGATCGCACAGATGGAGGCGATCGCGGCCACCTCGAACGGCGCAATGACCGTGCAGCGGCAGACGTTCGTCCAGCCGGTCTCCTCGCGCATACCGGTTCCCAC
Organism: Actinocrinis sp.; assembly: GCA_036501535.1. GTDB lineage: Bacteria > Actinomycetota > Actinomycetes > Streptomycetales > Catenulisporaceae > DASYAE01. The sequence goes on from DASYAE010000256.1 coordinate 29,779, forward strand.
CACGATCACCAACTGCATAGCCACGCTGCAGGGCACCGCCTCCCCTGAGCGGTTCTACGTCATCACCGGGCACCTGGACTCCCGGGTGACCGACGTGCTCGACTTCACCAGCGACGCCCCCGGCGCCGACGACGATGGCTCGGGCGTGGCCGTCGTGCTCGAACTCGCCCGGCTCTTCGCCGGTCACCAGTTCCCCGGCACGGTGGTGTTCGCGACGGTCGCCGGCGAGGAGCAGGGGCTCTACGGCTCGGCCTTCATGGCGCAGCAGATGAGCGCGGCCGGCGCCGACGTGCAGGGCATGTTCAGCAACGACATCGTCGGGGCGAGCCAGGCCTGGGACGGCACCCAGCCGGACCCGCACGGCCTGCGGCTGTTCGTGGAGGGGATCCCGACCGCGGCGACCGCGTCGGACATCGCCACCATGCAATCGGTCGGCGGCGAGAACGACGGCGCGACCCACCAGCTGGCCCGGTTCGTCGCGGCGTCCGCCCCGGCCGACCTGACCGGGATCGACGTCCGGGTGGTCTGGCGCCGGGACCGCTACCTGCGCGGCAGCGACCACATCTCGTTCCAGCAGCAGGGATACCCGGCGGCCAGGTTCACCGAGCCGCGCGAGAACTTCGACCACGAGCACCAGAACACCCAGGTCGTCGACGGCGTGCAGTTCGGCGACCTGATCGAGTTCGTCGACTTCGACTACATGGCCCGGGTGGCGAAGGTGAACGGCGCGGCGCTGTGGGCGCTGGCCACGGCGCCGAGCACGCCGAAGGGCCTGGAGATCCACACGACACCGCCGGGCACGCTGTCCGGCACCAATCTCACCATGCTGAGCTGGACCGCCAACCCCGAGGCCGACCTGGTCGGGTACGAGGTCGTCATGCGGGAGACCACCGCGGCCGACTGGACCTCCGCGATCGACGTCGGCAACGTCACCGCGGTCACGCTCGACATCGCGAAGGACAACGTGCAGTTCGGAATCCGGGCGGTCGACAAGGCCGGCCACCGCAGCCCCGTCGCCTTCCCGCAGGTGGCCGCCTGAAGCAGGGTCCGTTGAGACAGGGTACGTATGTGCGAGCTCTCCGGTAGGTGAGTCGTCGGCGCGACGACTCGCCTACCGGACCGGACCGGATCGCAGGTCCCTCAACGTCACGGCCGAGCGGTGCCCGGCACGTCGACCGGCAGGGCGAGGATCTCTCCTGTGCGCGGGCCCTCGGTCAGCCGGGCGAGGTTGACGTGCACGCCGTCGGCCAGGTGCCACTCTGCGGTGCAGATGAACAGCGTCCGCCGGTCCGGGCCGCCGAGCATGAGCGCGAACGGCGCCCGGTTCTGCGCGAGGTCGACACGTTGCAGGACCTTGCCGCCCTCGGCGACACGGCCGACCGAGAATCCGCCGAGGCCCGTCCAGATCGCGCCCTCGGCGTCCATGCAGATGCCGTCCGGCCCGATGCCCTCGGCGAACACCCGCCGCCGGGACAGCCCGCCGTCGGCGCCGATGTCGAACGCGGTCAGCCGGCCGGCGAACGACTCGGCGGCGATCAGCGTCCGACCGTCGGGGCTGACCGCCATACCGTTGGGGAAGTGGATATCGTCGGCGACCTGCCGCAGCCGGCCGTCCGGCGTGATGAGCTTGATGTAGCCCGGCTCGGGCGGCTTGCCGGCGGAGACGAAGCCGTCGAAAACCGCACCATTGACGTAGGTGTTGCCGCGCGCGTCCACGACGATCTCGTTCGCCGGCTGCTCCGCGTAGACGGCCGTCGACCCGTCGGGCCCGTGGCTGCGGATCTTGTCGCCGGTCGTCAACAGCGTGCCGTCGGGCAGCCAGTCGATGGAGTACCCCATCGGATGGCCGGCCGGGTCGCGGGTGACCATGACCTGCGCCGTGCCGTCGAGGTCAGCCGCCACGACCTGCCGGTCGATCCAGTTGCAGAACCACAGCCGCCCGTCGTGCCATCGCGGAGACTCGGGAATCCCCAGGCCGTCCAGCAGAACCCTCGGTTCGGTCATCGCGCGTCTCTCCCGTCTGGCCGGCCAGGTCTCGGTTGATCCGGCGGTCTGCTCTCTATACGAACGGACGGCGGCCGGATCGACAAAAGGATCGACAAAGGAATCGAGACGGGACGGAGAGTTGCGGTCGCGCTCAGCTCGTCAGTGCCATCACCACGCCGTCGTGCGTCTCCAGCCAGTACTTCCCGGGGTCGGCCGGCCATGAGGCGCGGTCCGAGCGAACCGGGATCGAAGGCCGGCCCGGGCCGGTGAGCACCAGGCCCTCGGCGCCGAGGGCGACCAAGTCGCCGTCCATGCGCAGCAGCACCGGGCCCAGCGGGTCGGCGGACACAGCGGCGCGGCCCTGTGCCAGGGCGTGGATGATCCCGTCCACGGTCGGCTCCTCTACCAGCAGCCAGGTCGTCGGCTCCCCCGGCTCGGCGTTGTCCTCGGGGCGGTGGAAGTCGGAACCGCCGATCGCCGTGCTCTGCGACGGCGCGGTGATCCACCAGGCCAGCGGGCCGGCGTGGCGCGGGTATGCGCGCCACTCGGAGTGCCAGACCTCTGCCAGCGGCAGGGCCTCGTCTACCGGCTCGCGCCATGAGCAGTCGCCGCCCAGCGGGTGGTTGACCGAGAACAGCCCGCCGGCGGCGGCCACGCGGCGGCCCCACAGACCCGGGGACTCGCGGAACTCAATCCGCCCGATCGCGCCGAACGCGTTGGCGTGGCCCCGCAGCGAGGTGACCTCCTGGCCCGGCACCAGGACGATGCCCGCGGACTTCCCGGCCTGCTCCAGGAAGGGATGATGACTGACGGTGTTGTGGTCGGTGACGGCGAGGTAGTCCAAGCCCCGCGCCGCGGCGACGCGCGCGATCCCCTCCACGCCGAGCACCCCGTCGCTGTGCACGGTGTGGCTGTGCAGGTCCCCGGCGATCCAGCGCATGCCGGGTGGCGCCGGGAAGCCGCGCGACACTCCGAGACCCTGGGGCCGCAGCGTGCCGGAAGCGTTGCGGGCCGGGTCGAGCAGGGCGTCGATCGGCGCACCCTGATGTCCGAGGTCCGCCTCGGGCCGGACAGTCGAGACGGTCACAGTCACCCGCCACGCCACCCCGGCCTCGGGCACGCGGTGTAGGCCGAGCAGCGCCTTCCAGGTGCCCGGCTCCAGCGGGCCGGGCAGGTAACCCGGCGTCGCCGCGTCGGGCAGGATGACGAAGCGGTCGCGCGCGCCGCCGGACCATCCGCGAAAAGCGCCCTCAGGCCCGAGGCAGCCTAAATCGACCACCGCATCGCCGCTGCGGTCGAATTCGAGCTCGACCGCCACCGCGGCCGCGCCGGGGCCGACCTCGAAGGCAAGCTCCTGATAGCGGGAGGCGAGGCGGTCCTCGCGGGTCCAGCGGCCGGAGAGGGTGTGTGTACTCAACGCAGTTGGTATCCAGCCGCGAGGGTGCCGTCGAACAGGTAGCGGCGCGCCACGAGCAGCAGCACCACGGACGGCAGGGTGAGCAGGACGGAGAACACGGCCGTGGCCGGTCCGGGGAAGCTGTCGATCAGCGTGTACATCTGGACTGGCATCGTCACGTAGTTCGGGACGCCGACCAGCAGCGTGCCCTGTGCCTCGTCCATGCAGGAGAGGAACGACAGGATCACCGCGACCAGGATTCCGGGCCGGGCCAGCGGGAGGGTCACGGTCCGGAACACCCGCCAGCTGCTCGCGCCGGTGTCGCGGGCGGCCTCCTCCAGCGGCTTGGGCACCGCGGCGAAGGACCCGGCCGGGATCCAGGTCATGGTCACGATCGTGGTCAGCGACTGGACGACGACCACGCCGGCGAAGGTGCCCATCAGGTTGGCCGCGTACAGCAGGCTGGCCAGCGCGATGTAGAGCCCGATCTTGGGGAACGCGTTGACCGCGAAGATGGTCATCATCATCGCGGTCTTGCCCCGGAAGCGCCGGCGGCCGAACGCGTAGGCCGCGGGAAGGCACAGCACGGCGGAGACCAATGTGGACACCACCGCGAACATGATGCTCAGCTCGATCGAGCGGCTCAGGCCCTGAGTGGTCAGCACCTGGCCCCACCACGACAGCGACCACTGGGAGGGCAGCGCCGACGGGTAGAACCAGGTCTCGGCGAAGGCGCCGATCGCCAGGGTGGCCAGCGGCGCGAGGATGAACAGGCCGAGCAGGACGATCCCCGCGTTCCGGCCCGCGAACCTGAGGGCTCTGCGCGCGACGACCTCCGCGCGCCGCCGCGGGGCCGACTCGCCGAACAGCGAGCCGGCCGGCGGACCGGACAGCGTCTCAGATTCCGCAGTCGTGGTGGTCATCGGCGTTCCAGCCTCCGTACCTCGGCGGTGTTCGCGCGCACGTACATGACGCTGAACACGATGGCCATCAAGAAGACCAGCACGGCCATGATCTCGGCGTCCTGCGGCTGCCCGTAGCTGGTGTAGGCGTTGGCCATGTTCACGCCGAGCATCTGCGGCGAGGTCGGCCCCATGATCTCCGGGATGGTGTAAGTGCCCAGCGTCCCGACCGCGATGAAGGTCACGACCACGAGCGTGGGCAGTTTCGCCAGCGGGAACAGCACCGTGCGCACGATCATGAACCAGGAGGCCGACGCGTCACGCGCCGCGTCGACGTACGGCTGCGGCACGCTCTGCAGGCCCGCCGCGATCAGCAGCACCCCGAACGGGATGTTGGTCCACACCAGGCCGAGCACCACGGACACGTTCGTCCCGCCGGGCAGGCTGACGGTGTGCAGGCCGAGCGCGTAGAGGATCCCGGCCAGCCGGCCGTGGTTCTGCCAGAAGGTCACCAGCGCGTACGAGGAGATCACGCCGGGCACGAAGATCGGCACCACGAACAGGCTGCTGACGATCCGCTTGCCGAAGCCCGTCGCGAAGCGGATGTACAGCGCGATGGCCCACGCCACGACCACCAGCGCGACCGTGGCGGCGACGGTGACCCACGCCGTGGTCCACAGGTTCTCCAGGAAGCCCGGCTCGCCGAAGATGTGCTGCCAGGCGCCCAGGGTCAGCCCGTGCTGCGCGACGATCTGGTGCGTCGCCAGCTGGCTCTCCGGCTGGTTCAGCCCGCCGGTGTAGCCGAGCGTGTAGAGCACGGCGAGCACCACCGGCAGGCCGACGAAGACCAGGGTCACCAGGACCGGGAGCAGTCCCGCGACGGCGGGCGCCGCGGCGGCGAGCAGGCCCGTGAGCCCGCCGCGCCGCCGCGGCGCCCGTCCCGGCAGGGCGGTCTCAGCCGACACTCTGCTGCCAAGCGCTGTTCAGGTCCGAGGAGAAGCTGTTGTACCAGCCCTGGGCCCAGCTGGTGTCGATGCCGGCGAACTCCTTCTGCACCGAGGACGGCTCGTACTTGAGCTCCACGCCCGGATAGCCGTTCATGCCGGACACCACGAGTGCCTGCGCGCTCTGGCTGAGCATGAAGTCGATCACCTTCTCGGCCGCCGCGGCGTGCGGGCTGTTCTTCATCACGACCAGGTACGACGGGCCGCCGTAGAACGGCGGGGTGATCTGCACGAACTTGATCGTCTTGGGCAGCTCGCCGTTCTTGAGCGCGGCGTTGGCGCCGTCCGACCAGACCGGGCCCATCTCGATCGAGCCGTTGGCCAGGTCCTGCAGGGTGGCGTTGTTCGAGGCCGGATAGTCGGTGCCGCCGTACAGGTCCGGGGTCAGGCTGTGCAGCTCGGCCAGGCCCGGCTGCCAGTAGGACTCGAGCGAGGCGTTGTAGCCGGTGACGAACTTCGGCGCCACCGACGCGGGGATCTGCGACTTCACCACGGCCTCGGCGAAGGCCTGGCCGGACCCGCCGCCGCTGGGCACGTTGTAGGCGAACTTGCCCGGGTTCTGCTTGATCCAGGCCAGCACGCCGGCCAGCGTGGTGGGCGGCTTGGAGACGTCGCTGCCGTTGTAAGCCAGGACCACGGACGAGCCGCGGTACGGTATCGCCTCGTCCTTGTACGTCGCCAGGACGCTCGGCTCGACCTCGGAGATGTTCGGCACCTCGGCCTGGGTCAGGACCTGCAGCGCCCCGTCCGCCTCGAGCTGCGGGATGTAGCCGCTGTCGTCGAGGATGTCGATCGGCGGGTTCTTGCCGTCCTTCTTGGCGGCCACCACGCTGGCGTACATCTGCGCCGCGGAGCTGGCGGTGCCGGTGGTGACCTTGAGCTTGATCGTGGGGTTGGCCTTCTCGAACGCGGCCGACCACTCCTGCCAGGGCAGCTCGTTGGTGCCCGGGATCACGTTGGAGAGGGTGGTGAAGACATTGACGGTCTGCGTCCCGGAGCTCCCGGAGGTGCTGGTGCCGCTGCAGGCACCGGCGCCGGCGGCCACGAGCGCCGCCGCGCCGATCGCCGCTACAAGCGGCCTGCGACGCTTGACGCGCGGCGCGGGCCTGTGCGAAATATTGTCTTGCAGGCTGCTGATCTGCATGATTGTGACCGTAACGACCTTCTGTATCGTTAAAGATATTGAAGATTGAATTAGGAGTGAACAGTGGGTCGAGCCACCGGGCGCCGGGTGACCCTCTCCACGCTCGCCGCCGATCTCGGAATCTCGGCGACAACCGTGTCGAACGCCTACAACAGGCCCGACCAGCTCTCGTCGGCCCTGCGCAACCGGATCCTGGCGCGGGCCGCGGAGATCGGCTTCGCCGGGCCCAGCCCGGCCGGCCGCTCGCTGCGCCGCGGCCGGGTCGGCGCCGTCGGCGTGCTGCTGGGCCAGCCGCTGTCCTTCGCCTTCTCGGATCCCGCGTCGGTGCAGCTGTTCGACGGCGTGGCCACGACGTTCCACGAGCACGGGACCGCGATGCTGCTGATACCGTCCACGGCCTCCGCCGCCGCCGACAAGCGGCTGGTCGAGTCAGCCGTCGTCGATGGCTGGCTCGCGTACGCGCTCGGCGAGCAGGATCCGCTGTGGCCGGCGATCAGGGCGCGGCAGCAGCCGATCGTGGTGCTCGACCAGCCGGACGACGCCGGGCTCCCGGTGTTCGCGCCCGACGACGAGAGCGGGATGCGCGCGATCGCCAAGCACCTGCTCGATCTGGGCCACACCGAGATCGGCGTGGTCTCGACCGAGTTCCGCCGGGACGGCCGGCACGGGCCCGCGGACGCCGAGCGGCAGGCCCAGGCACACGCCGGCAGCACGGCCCGGCGGCTGGCCGGAGTGCGCGCCGCGGTGCAGGCCGCGGGGCTCGACTGGGCCGGGATCACGGTGATCGAGGCCGCGAGCAACACCCAGCCGGCCGGGTCGCAGGCCGCCATGGCGCTGCTGCGCTGGCCCAAGCGGCCGACCGCGATCCTCGCGTTCACCGACCAGCTCGCGCTCGGCGTCCTGCACGCCACGCGCTCGCTGGGGCTCGCGGTCCCGCACGACCTCTCGGTGACCGGCTTCGACGACGTACCCGCAGCGCAGTTCGCCGAGCCGCCGCTGACCACGGTCGACCACCGGCTCGCAGCGCGCGGCGCGGCGGGGGCGGCGGCGATCATGGCCTGGATCGAGTCGGGCACGGCGCCGCGGCCCGGACCGCGGTCCAGGACGCGCCTCGTGGTCAGGAAGACGACCGCGGCGCCGGCGGGCCGCTGACGGGGTCGGGGTTGATGGCCCTCCGGGTCCCCGCTGTCGGCCGGCCACGCTGCCAGCCTTCACCCTGCGTTCAAATTGCGTCTGCCCACCCCTTTCCGCCGTGTCGACAAGACGCCTAGTCTCTCGAACTATGTCCTTTATCGATCAAGTGGACGCGGGATCAGAATCCCGGCCTACTCAGTTGAACGCATCTCCCCGGGTGCCGATGCTACGTCTCGACCACCTGACCAAGCAATACGGTTCGCGCAAGGTCGTCGACGACGTGTCGATGGACATCGCGCCCGGCGAGTTGATCTGTGTTCTGGGTCCCTCCGGCTGCGGGAAGACCACGACGCTGCGCATGATCGGCGGCTTCGAGCAGGCCGACGGGGGGCGGGTGTTCATCGACGGCGCCGACGTGACCGGCGTCGGCCCCGAACGCCGCCCGACGAGCATGGTCTTCCAGAACTACGCGCTGTGGCCGCACATGACGGCCGCGACGAACATCGGCTACGGACTGCGGGTGCGGCACGCCCAAAAGGATGAGATCCGCAGGCGGGTCGGCGAGATGCTCGACCTGGTCGGCCTTGCGGGCAAAGGCGATCGGCGCCCCGGGCAGCTCTCCGGCGGCGAGCAGCAGCGCGTGGCGCTGGCGCGCGCGCTGGTGCTCGAGCCGAAACTGCTTCTGATGGACGAGCCGTTGTCGAACCTCGATGCCCAACTTCGGCTGCACGTGCGTGAGGAGCTGCTGGCGATCCAGCAGCGCACCTCCGTCACCATGGTCTTCGTCACGCACGACCAGGACGAGGCGCTCTCGATCGCGGACCGGATCGCGGTCATGCGGGACGGCCGGCTCGAGCAGCTGGCCACCGGGGCGCGGCTCTACAGCCGGCCGGCGACCGCGTTCGTCGCCGGATTCGTGGGGCGGATCAACTGGATCGGCGGCCGGCTCGAGGCGCACGGCGTGGTCGCCGAGGACGGCGGCCGGCTGCCGTACGAGGCCTCGACGGCGGCGGTCCCGGGCGGTCCCGGCGGTGATCTGCAGGTCGGCGTGCGACCGGAGAACCTGCGTGTCAGGGCCCGGACGGACAGCGCGGATCCGGCCCCTGCGAACGCTGCGAACGAGGCCGCGGACGACGGCTGGGCCGCCGGCCGGCTCACCCGGCGCAGCACCCGCGGCCACTTCGACGAAGTGATCGTCGACACGCCGGTGGGCGAGCTGAGGGCTTACATCGAGCCCTCACTCGCCCTGTCCGAGCAGGTCGAGGTCAGGGCCGTGGAGGCGCTCGTCTACCGGGACGGCAGGCTGGTCGACGAGCTGTCCGGATCCGCGGAAGGCGACCGGGATCCGGACGGCGAGGTTGCCCCTTAGCTTCTAGGGCTCAGGCGCACGGTCACGATCTGGAACGGGCGCAGCCGCAGGGTGACGCTGTTGTCGGCCGCGACCGCGCCGACCGCACCGACCGCGCTGCCGGCCTGGTCGCCGCCCGCGTCCAGCGGCCGCTCGAGCAGATCGGCCTCGACGGCGCCGGCCAGGTCGAAGGACGCTGTCAGCCGTGCCGCGGCGCGGGCGCCGAGCGATTCGTAGAGCCGGACGACGAGGTCGCCGGACCGGTCGTCGGCGGCCTTGACGGCCTCGATCACGATCCCCGGCGAGCCGGCGGGTTCGAGCGCGAGGAGGGCCGGCGCGGCGTGGTCGCCGGCGACCCGGCGGACCGGCAGGTTGGTGCGGTATCCCTCGGCGACCGCGTCCGCGATGTCAGCACCCGGATGCAGGACGTAGGTGAACCGGTGCCGCCCCTGGTCGGCCTCGGGGTCCGGGTAGCGCGGCGCTCGCAGCAGGCTGAGCCGCAGCGTGGTGGTCGTCCCGCCGTCCTCGCGGGTATCCCGCGCGATGTCGTGCCCGTATGTCGCGGTGCTGGTGACCGCGACGCCGAAGCCGGGCTCGCCGACGTGCACCCACCGGTGTGCCGGGACCTCGAAGCGGGCCGCGTCCCACGAGGTGTTCGCGTGCGTCGGGCGGTGCACGTGGCCGAACGGGATCTCCGAGGTCCCGCGGTCGGCGTGCACGTCGAGCGGGAACGCGGCCTTGAGGAACTTCTCCCGCTCGTGCCAGTCGACGTCGGTCTCGATGGCGAGGGCCCTGCTTCCGGCGACGACGCGCAGCGTCTGCTCGATCCGCGAGGAGCCGAAGGTGCGCACCACGCGCACCGCGGCCTGCTCGCCGCCGCCCTCGACCAGGGCGACCTCGTCGGCGCCGGTCAGGTCCTGCCGGGTGTTGCGGTACCAGGGGTCGACGTCCCAGGCGTCGAAGTGGTACGGGAAGTCGGGGTGCAGCTGCAGCAGGTTGCCGGTCGCGCCCGGGGCCAGGACCTCGCGGTCGCATCCCAGGTCCCGGACGGAGGTGACCAGGCCGGCGCCGTCGATCGCGACGCGGATCAGGCCGTTGTCGAGGACGAAACCGCCGCCGGACGCCGCCGCGGTCGCTGTCGCCGTCGCCTGCACTTCCGGCCGCGAGACCTGCTCTTGCGGCAGCGAGCCGATCGCGGGAATCCCGTCGCGGGCGTGCGGGGCCGCGTTGAACGCGATCTGCCGCGTGCCCTGTCCCGCGAGGGCGGCCAGCGAGGCGGCGATGATCTGCTCGGCGCCGGCGGTGATCCGCGCGTAGATAATCTCCGATTCCTGATACACCCAGCCGATCGAGCTGCCCGGCAGGATGTCGTGGAACTGCAGCAGCAGCACGTCCTTCCACAGCTGTTCGAGCTCTTCGTAGGGGTACTCGGCGCCCGCCTGGAGCCAGGCCGCCGAGGCCCACAGCTCGGCCTCGCGCATCAGGTGCTCGCTGTGCCGGTTCGCGGCCTTCGAGCGCGCCTGGGAGGTGAACGTGCCGCGGTGCAGCTCCAGATACAGCTCGCCGGACCAGACCGGGGCGTCCGGATATTCCGCCTGCGCCTGCTCGAAGAACGCCTCCGGGGGCTCGATCCGCACCTTGGGCAGGCCCTCGAGGTCGGCCGAGCGGCGGATGGCGGCCAGCATCTCCCGCACCGGGCCGCCGCCGCCGTCGCCGTAGCCGAACGGGACGAGCGAGCGGGTGCCGCGGCCGTGCTCGGCGTAGGTGCGCGAGGCGTGCAGCAGCTCGCGCGGCGACATCTTCGCGTTGTAGGTGTCGACCGGCGGGAAGTGGGTGAAGACGCGGGACCCGTCGATGCCCTCCCACCAGAAGGTGTGGTGCGGGAAGCGGTCGGTCTGGTTCCACGACAGCTTCTGGGTCAGCATCCAGGAGTTGCCGGCCAGCCGGGCCAGCTGGGGCATCGCCGCGTTGTAGCCGAAGGAGTCCGGCATCCACACCACGCGGGTCTCGATCCCGAACTCGTCGAGGAAGAAGCGCTTGCCGTAGATCATCTGCCGGGCCATCGCCTCGCCGCCGGGCAGGTTGCCGTCCGGCTCGACCCACAGGCCGCCGACCGGCACGACCCGGCCGGCCGCGACGGCCTCGCGCAGCCGCTCGTAGAGCTCCGGCTTGTCCTGCTTGAGCCAGGCGAGCTGCTGCGCCTGGCTGAAGGCGAACAGATGCGCGGGATCGGTCTGCGCCAGGGCGAGCGCGTTGGCCACGGTCCGGGCGACCTTCCGGCGCGTCTCGCGCAGCGGCCACAGCCACGCGGTGTCGATGTGCGCGTTGCCGATCGCGGACAGGCTGTGCGCGCTGGCCGAGGCCGGCTGCGCGAGCACGTCGGCGAGCTCCTTCGCGGCGTCCCCGGCCGAGCCCGCGACGTCCTGCAGGTCGAGCCGGTCGAGCATGCGCTCGAGCGCCCGCATGATCATGTGCAGGCGCGGTTCGTCGGCCGGAAGCTCGGCGGCGAGCCCGGCCAGCAGCTCCACGTCCGCCACGAGGTCGAGCACCGCGCGGTTCAGCACGGCCAGGTCGGCGCCGCGCAGCGTGAACAGCGGTGCCTCGCCCGCGGTGCGCGGGTCGCCGAGCGGGCTCGGCACCTGGCTGCTGCCCAGGTCCGGATTGGCGGCCGCCTCGACGAAGTAGCGCACCGGCAGGCCGGAGGCCGGGATTCCGTCGCCGGTCGGGACCGGCAGGTAGCGGCTGCGCGGCTGCAGGCCCTTGACGATCCGGCCGTCACCGTCGAAGGCCAGGCCCTCGCAGGTGAACCCGTCCTGCTCCGGGGCGAATCCGAGGTCGATGACGGCCTCGACCTCGAGGCCGGCCCACTCGGCCGGCACCACGCCGTCGAACCGGAACCAGGTGGTCGACCACGGCCGTCCCCACGCGCCGCCGGTCTGGAAGGGCCCGTACTCGGCGGCCAGGCCCTCGGCGGCGGGCACCGGCTCGCCGGGAACCAGCCACGCCGCCACGCTGAGCGGGACGCGCGCGCCGTAGACGGCCGGCCTGATGCGCTCGTCGAGAACGCGCCGGACGCGCCTGTCGATCAAATGCCTGTCATCGTGCATGCAAGCCTCCCGCTCGCCGCCGGCCCTGGCTGCGACCAGCGTTGCCCGGCCGCCGCGGCCGCCCCGCGGGAGACATCGCTGCAGCTCAGGGTCATCTTTATCGATTTACCAGGTCAACTTAGCGCCAAGAGTGCATCCATGGCGAGAGCTCCCGTGGTCCGGCATGCTCTGCTATGCGAAATCAATATGTTGATTACCACTCCGGCCGGGGTCGCGTCAGGACCTTCTGGCCCGCACCGGGCCCGCCGCGCTCGCCGCTCCCAGGTGCGCGCCCGCGTCGCGCGGCAGGGCGGCGGCCTCGGCGGCGGCGAGGAGCGCGAACACTGCGAGCATCGCGAAAGCCAGCCGGTACGCGGCAAGCGAGGACGGCCCGGAGACGGCCTCCCCCGCGCGCAGCAGCAGGCCGCCGACCGCGACGCCGAGCCCCTGGGCGAGTTGCTGCACGGTGCTCGACAGCGTGTTCGCGTGGGTCATCGACTCCGGGGCGATGTCCGCGAAGGCGATGGTGTTGTAGCCGGTGAAGCCGATCGAGCGGAACGCCCCGCCCGCGACGAGGAGCAGCGCGATCAGCACGGGCGCGGTGTGCGCGGTCAGCAGGCCGATCAGTGCCGTCGCCACGGCCAGCGCGGTGGCGGAGGCGACCAGGACGGCGCGGAATCCCAGGCGCCGTAGCAGCGGGCCGGTCGCGGGCTTGATCGCGAGGTTGCCGACGAAGACGAACACGACCATCGACCCGGCCCGCAGCGGCGTCCAGCCGAAGGCGTCCTGGAACATCAGCGGGAGCAGGAACGGCACGGCGAACACCGCCCCGCGGTAGAGCGAGCCGCCCGCGTGCGCGACCCGGAAGGTGCGCACCCGGAAGGCCGTCAGGTCGACCAGCGGACGCGGCGTGCGTATCAGATGCCGCAATCCCCAAGCGGCCAGCGCCGCACCCATCACGGCGCAGCCCCCGCACAACGGCCAGGGCGTGCGGTCCTCGCCCAGCAGACTCGCGGCGTACATCACCGCTGCCAGGGCCGTGCCGACCAGGACGAAGCCCGTGCGGTCCAGGCCCGCGCCGCGCCGCCCCGGGACCCGTGGGACGATGCGCAGCGCCACGGCCACGGCGATCACGCCGAGCGGCAGGTTCACCAGGAAGATCCAGCGCCAGGACAGGTAGGTGGCGAACACCCCGCCGAGCACCGGCGCGGCGACCGACGCCACCAGCCCCGGCCACGTCAGATACGCGATCACCCGGATCAGGTCGCTCTTGCCCGTCAGGCGCAGCACCACGAGTCGTCCGACCGGGACCATCATCGCGCCCGCGGCGCCCTGCAGGATCCTGACGCCGGTGAGCTCCGGCAGCGACGTACTCGCGGCGCACCACGCCGAGGCGGCCGTGAACCCGACCAGCGCGAGGGTGAACGTGCGGCGCGCGCCCCAGCGCTCGGCCGCCCAGCCCGACACGGGGATCAGCGCGGCGACCGTGACGAGGTACGCCGTCATGGTGATCCCGATGTCCGCGGGCGCGACCGAGAAGGCGCCGGCCATCTTCGGGGCGGCGGTGGCGATGATCGTGCCGTCCAGGTTCTCCATGAAGAACGCCCCGGCGACCAGCAGCGCCAGCGGTATGGACACGCGCTGCCCGACCGCTCCCCCATCGGCCGGCGGCTCGGGCCGGCGAGGGCGCGGCGGCGTCACGGCGCCGTCCGAGGTGCTCATCGCGGCTCCGTCCGGCGCAGCGTCGTGTAATGCACGTGGTACCGGTCCACATGCTACGCGGTGGTGATCGCCGCTGGTGACGGGGTGGTGATGAGAAAGGTCAGGCCTTGGCGGCGGCGTAGCGGGCCAGGGCCTGCTCGCGTGCTTCGCGCAGGTCGATGATCGGCGCCGGATAGTCCCGGCCGATCACGCACCCGGAGGATTCCTGCACCTCGGCCGGCATCAGCCACGGCTCGGAGAGGTGCTTGTCGGGCACCGAGCGCAGTTCGGGCACGTATTCGCGCACGTACCGGCCCGCGGGGTCGTAACGGTCGCGGTGCAGCGTCGGGTTGTAGAGCCGGCGGAACACCGGCTGCGGATCGACGCCCACGGAGGCGGCCCACTGCCAGTTGCCGTTGTTGTTGGCCTGGTCGCCGTCCAGCAGCAGGCGCATGAAGAAGCCCTCGCCGCGGCGCCAGTCGATGCCGAGATGCTTGGTCAGGAAGCAGGCGACGACCATGCGGGCCCTGTTGTGCATCCAGCCTTCCCGCCGCAGCTGCCGCATCGCCGCGTCGACCAGCGGATACCCCGTCGCTCCGGCGCACCACGCGGCGAACAGACCCTCCTCGCCCGGCCACGCCAGCGTGCCGCGGTACCGCTCCTGATGCTCCAGCAGCGCGTTCTCGGGACGGTGGAAGTGCACGTGATGGTAGAAATCCCGCCAGCACAGCTGCCGGCGGAAGGCTGCCGCGCCCGCGCCGTCACCGGGGACGTCGGCCTCCAGCGCGCGCGGCGAGATGCAGCCGAAGTGCAGGTACGCGCCGAGTTTCGAGGTGCCGTCCACATCGACCGCGTCATGGTCCCGGTCGTAGTGCTTCACCGGACCGTCCAGGAACCATTCCATCCGTTCGAGTCCCGCCGCTTCACCGCCGAGCAGCGGATGCGTGACCTCCTGCTCCAGGCCGAGTTCGGCGAGCTTCGGCAGCGGCGCCGAATCCGTGCGCGGGCACGGTGGCAGGGTGCGCGGGCTCGGCAGCATCTTCCGCCGGGGCGCGGCCTCCCAAGCACGATAAAACGGCGTGAATCGGCTGTAGGGCTCGCCTGCCTTCGTGAGCAGCGCGGCCGCGTCGTCGACGACGGTCAGGCCCGGGTGCGCCACCAGCCGCACATCGCCGCCTTCGAACGCTGCCGCCACGCGCCGGCCGCGGTCGCGCGCGAAGGGTGTCAGATCCCGAGCGCGGTCATCAGCGATGTTGATCCTTCTGGCGGGTGGCTGGCGGGTAGGCCGACTGGGGACGGCAAGGTTCACCGATATGGCACGCATAGAGATTAGTGCGCCGATGCCATGGATTTGATCCGTTTGTTCAGCTCGTCCGACACTCGTTCGAGTGATTCGAGGGCTAGAACACAGCCCCATGCCCTACGCACGCGGCGCCGCGCTCGCGTTGTTGGCGGCGGCCAGTGCGCCGTAGCCGACGGCGTCGGCGAGCTCACCGCGCAGGACGCTGAGATCGTCCGCCTGCTGGGGCGAGCAACGGCGGGCGAGTTCTGCTTTGAGGCCGGCGATCAGCGGGTCCACGGTGCGGCCGAGTTCGGCGTCGATGACGACCATGTCGGGGTCGAGCATCACGGCGAGGGTGGACAGGGGCTTGGCGAGCAGTGCGCCGAGGTCGCGGAAGAACCGCAGGGCCACCGCGTCCCCGTGGGCGACGAGGCCCTCGATGTCGCGGAAGTCGGCGGCGCCGCCGTAGCGGCCGATCAGGGCGTCGATCTTGAACGGGTCGAAGCTCTGGGTGACCAGGCAGCCGCGGTTGCCGCACAGGCAGTAGGGCCCGTCGTCGGCGACCTGTACGTGGCCGATCTCCCCCGCCATGCCGTGGGCGCCGGGCACCAGCGTGCCGCCGATCACCAGGCCCGCGCCGACGCCGTGCCGGATCGAGAGGTGCACGACCGAGTGCGCGCCCCGGGCCGCTCCGTAGCGCGCCTCGCCGAGCGCCGCGAGATTCGCATCGTTGATCAGGCTCACCGGGCGGCCGAGCAGTTCCGCGACGGCGGGGCGGGGGTCGTGGGCGAGCCAGTCGGCGATGTGCGGGGCCGGCCAGTCCGGCGCGGAGGCGCTCTGGTTGGCGGGGTGCGGCGCGGCGCGCGGGTGCAGCTCCGGCGCGCCGTGGCCCTCGCGCACCGGGAAGGGAGCGGCGATCACCACGCGGCGGGCGGGCACGGGCACGGCGGATTCGAGCTCTGCCAGGGCCGCGCGTATCGGCGGGGCCCACTCGGCCCAGGGCTTCGTCCAGGAGACGCCGGTGTCCACGGCCGTGCCGGGTCCGTCGTCGCCGACCAGGCTGACCCGGGTCGGCTCGCGGTGGGTGAGCCTGACCAGTGCGACCGGTGCGGCCAGCGCGGTGCGGCGGTAGGTCAGCGAGGGGCGGCCGCGGGTGCCGGTGGCGGCGGGTTCGGCGAGCTCGGTCAGATCGCCGCGGGCTACGAGCGCGGCCACGACGGCGGCCACCGTCGGGCGGGACAGGCCGGTGGCCTCCATGAGCTGCGGCCTGGTGAGCGCTGCGGAACCGTCGAACACGCCGAGGACCACGCGCTCGAGCAGCGCAGACGAGGAGCGGGGCCCACGGGTGCCGGCCATTGCGCAATCCTACGGGTCAGCTCGGCGGACGGTCGTGCGCGGGGTCCGGACCGACCGCCTCCGGTCCGGGCCCCGCGCTGTTCACCGTTCCCGCGGCGACGTCCCGGCGCCGCGGTGCGGTGGCTCGTGCAATGCGATGTGCGTCGGTCAGCTGATGGTCACCGTCGCAGAGAGCTGTGTACTGCGCTCCGAGTCGCCGACGATGACCGGGCGGGTCCCGGTCGCGGTGACCCAGCCGGACACGTCGGTCCAGTACTGCAGCTGGCGCAGCGGCACGTGCAGTGTCAGGGTCTTGCTCTGGCCGGGCGCGAGCGTGACGCGCCCGTACGCGGCCAATGCCTTGTCCGCGAACTGCACGACGCTCGGGATGGCGGACGGCGCGCCGAGGTAGACCTGCGGCACCGCGGTGCCTGCGGCCGTGCCGGTGTTGCGGACGGAGAACGTGACGTCCAAGCCGCCGTCGCCCGCCTTCGCCGTGTGCATGCCGGAGTACGCGAAGTTCGTGTACGACAGGCCGTAGCCGAAGGGATAGAGCGGCGTCTCATCGGTCGCGTCGAAGTAGCGGTAGCCGATGTCCAGACCCTCTGAGTACGTGGTCGTACACACGGTCGTGGACGGTGTGGAGGCGCTGCACGGCTGCCCGCTGGGGTCCACGCCGTAGCTCGAGCGCTCCGGGTGGGCGGGGTTGTGCGCGACCTCCTGGGTGATCGACGTGGGCCAGGTGAACGGCAGGTGCCCGCTGGGGTCGGTCCGGCCGAGCAGGAGGTCCGCCGCTGCGACGCCGGCCTGGTCGCCGCCGAAGTAGGTGTCCAGGACCGCCTTGACGCTGCCGAGCCACGGCATCGTGACCGGCTGGTTGGCCTGGAGCACCACGACAGTGTTCGGGTTGGCCGCCGCGACGGCCTCGATCAGCTGGTCCTGGCCGTCGGGCAGAGGGGTGGACAGGTCGCCGGAGCCGGTGTCCCAGGCGAACACGACCGCGGTCTTCGCCTTCTCGGCCGCGGCGACGGCGGCGGCGGTGTTCGCCTGCTGCTGCGCCGGGGTGACCCAGTTCAGGCGCACCTGCACCGGGCTGCCGGAGACGTCCGGGTTCTCGGCGACCGAGAGGGTGTGCGCGCCGGCCGACAGCTGGACCAGGGTCCTGTCGTTGGCCAGGCCGTCGGCGGTGGCGGTGGGCGCGCTGCCGTCGGTCGCGTGGACCACGCCGTAGCGCGGCGAGGTGCCGAAGCCGGCGCCGACCGTCGCGAGGGTCGTGCCGTCGACGGTGAGGCCCGCGGTGCCGCCGAGCGCCTGGATGTCGAGCCAGTACTGCCCGGAGGCCGGCACCGTCAGCGTTCCGGTCCATGTCTGGGTGCTGTCTTCGGGCAGCGCGTTGCCGCCGGCGGTGGTGGAGTCCAGCTGCGGGTCCACGCTCGTCTTGCCCGATCCGCCGGTGGTGCGCAGCAGGCCCGGCGATCCGCCGTGCGAGAGGGCCGAGGCCGGTACCGGGGTGCCGGTCAGGTCGTCGGCGACCGAGTACGTGATGTTCGCGCCGGTGCCCTTGGTGTCCGCGGTCAGCGCGCTCAGGGCGCTGGTCTGCTGGCTGAGCAGGCCGCCGGCGGCCTCTCCGCCGCTGTTGGTCGCGATCGTCTGCCCGGCGCCGGGGCCGATCAGCGCGAGCGAGGAGAGTTCGGCGGTGGACAGCGGCAGCGCGTTGCCCTCGTTCTGCAGCAGCGTCGCAGAGTCCTGCGCGGTGGCCAGGACCGTCTGCTCATCGGCCGCGGTGTTCTCCGGCGTGACCGTGTGCTTCGATGCGCCGGTGAGAAGACCGAAGCGGTCCATCTCGAGCAGGATGCTGCCGACGGCCTTGTCGAGGGTCGAGATCTGCACCGCGCCGGAGGCGATGGCCGCCTTCATCGCGGTGGAGGTGAAGTAGCTCGGCAGGCCGACCCCGGAGGGTCCGCCGCCGCCGGGCATCTCGAGGTCGAGGCCTGCGTTGATGTACGTGGTGCCGTGGTTGGCCCCCCAGTCGGAGGTCACGAAGCCCTGGAAGCCCAGCTCGTTGCGCAGGATCTGGGTCAGGGTGGTGGAGTTGCCGCAGGCCTGGTAGCCGTTGATCTGGTTGTAGGAGCACATCACCGAGGAGACGCCGGCCTGCACCGCGTCGGCGAACGGCTCCAGGTAGATCTCCTGCAGGGTCTGCGAGTCGACCTCGACGTCGTTCCCGCCGTCGTACGCGATGAAGCGCTTGACCTGGGCCATCTCGCCCTGGCTCTGGATACCGGTGATCTCCGCGGCGCCGGTCTGGCCGGTCAGCAGCGGGTCCTCGCCGAAGGTGTTGAACCCCCGGCCCCAGCTGGTGTCGCGGTCCATGTTGACGAACGGCTCGAGCACGACGTCCATGCCCAGCGACTTCGCGTCGCTCCCGATCACCTTGCCGTTGGCCTGCGCGTCGGCCTGGCTGAAGGTCGCGGCCACGCCCATGGTCGAGGTCATCCCGGTCGAGTCCTGCTTCGTGATGACGCCGGGCGGGCCGTCGGACAGCTTGAGCGAGGGGATGCCCAGACGCGGCACTCCCGGCAGGTATCCGGCCTGGTACTGGTCGGCGGAGTTGGCGACCTCGGCCTCTCCCTCGATCATGGACAGCTTCTCGTCCAGCGTCATCTCGCCCAGCAGCCGGTCCACCCGCGCGTCGCCGGTGACCACCGGCGCCGGGGCCGGGCGGGCGGAGGCGGAGGCCGTCCCGCCGCACACGGCGGCGGCCACGGCACTGACGGCGGTCAGGGCGACCAGCAGCTTCGGTTGCCGCGATGATTTACGTCTAATGTACACTCAAACTCCAGTGACCCGAGTGAGAACGCCGCGCGCTTCACCTCATCAGGGCACAGCGATATGGCACGTCATGCGACGTGCTTCTGTGTACTGACGGGGATTACGCCTGTGGGACGTATGCGGCAACGGGAACGTTACAAAGGAGCGGTGCGGGCGGCAAGGGGCTGAAGGCTTCGCGTATTAATGTCTTATGGGAGCCATATTTCTGACGCGGTGTGGCGCGGTCAGTCGGCCGGCATCAGCCGGTGCGCCTTGGCGATCGCCTGGGTCCGGTCGCTCACGTCGAGCTTCAGGAAGATCGCGTGCATGTGGTTTTTCACGGTCGGCTCGGAGATCTGCAGCGTCCGCGAGATGCGCCGGTTCGAGAAGCCCTCCAGCAGCAGGTGCAGCACCTCGGCCTCGCGGTGGGTGAGGCGCGAGCGGGCGATGAGCCGGGCGAAGTTCCCGCCGCCGCTCGATTCCGGCGTACCGGCCGAGGATCCGCGCGCTGCGTCGAAGAGCTCTTCGAGGCCGCGCACGGCCCGCGCGAGGCCGTCGAGGCAGACGGCGGCCTCCTGCAGCAGGCCGCGGGCCGCGGCGCCGACCGCCTCGCGATCCGCCGGAGGGCTGACCTCGACAGACTCCACCTGAGCTGACCTCCCCTGCTCGCCGCACTTGGTATAGAAGCTATCTACCGGTGCAATTCAGGCGCAATCCCTCATAGGGAGGAGCCGCGCTGCGAGGCGGCGGCGCAACCGCCGATGACGTCCGCGAAACCGCTCTCGATGCACGCCGTCAGGACCGGCGGATCCGGGACCGCGGCGGTGTCCACGGTGAGGGCGAGCGCACCCCGGCCGCGCTGCGAGACCATCAGGGCCATGACGGCGCACCCCGGCACCGGGCCGAAGCAGTACCCCAGCTCGATGCGCGCCCCGGAGACGTAGGCGCCGCGGGCCGGCGCGACGACGTGGCTCACCTGGAGGTCGTAGCTGTGGCCGAGGCTCGCGGCCAGGCCGGTCAGCAGCGTCGTCGGCAGCTGATTCACGCAGGCCAGCACCGCGTCCAGGGCCGCGGGCGAGAACGGCGCCGCGGCGGACGAGAGCAGGCGCCCGACGGTCCGGCACAGCGCGACCGGGTCCCGCTCGTCGAGCGGGCCGGCGAGCTTGACGCCGCTGAACCGGTTCCCGCCCGGCCGACCGGTGTCCCGCGCCGACACCGGCCCCGGCCCCGGCACGGTCATCGCGAACGGCAGCGTCGAGGCGGTGACGCGGTGCGCATCGTGGTAGAGCCGGAAGCCGGCCAGCAGCCCGGCGCAGAGTGCTGCGTTGGTGGAGACGCCGACGGCCCGCGCCGCGGAACGCAGCCCATTGAGATCGGCCGTCACAGCCTCGAACCGGCGGGTCGTGCCGCGGGCGCGCAACAGCGGCGAAGGCCTGCCGACCGGCCGCGTCGTCGTCTCGATCAGGGTGCGTGTCGCCCTGCCGACTTCGGCCGTGGTGCGCAGGGGCGTGCGGGCGGTTCGCAGCGCGGCGCCCGCGATCCGCCGCACGGCCGGGCCGGCCTCACCGGCCAACGGGCCGACCAGCCGCTGCGCGACCGAGTCGAGCAGCAGCGCGGGGGCCGGGGGCCGGGGCTTGTCCGCGCGCGGCTCGCGGCCCCGGCCCAGCAGCGTCGCGAGCCAGGACGCGACGAGCGACCCGTCGCCCAGGGCGTGGTGGAACTTGAGCAGCCAGGCCGCGCGGTACCCCTCGGGCTCCCAGCACAGGTCCTCGACCAGCACGCTCTGCCAGGGCGGGCGATCCGGGGCGAACGGCGCTGCGGCCAGGTCCTCGGCCAGGTCGAGCAGTTCGCGGCGCCCGGCGGGACGCGGCAGGGCGGCCCGGCGCAGGTGCGCGGCGACGTCGAAGCGCGGGTCGGGCGTCCACACCGGCACGGTCGGCGCCAGCAGCGGGGCCACCGGCCGCTCGCGCAGCCGCGGGACCATCCGGGTCGCCCATTCGTGCCCTGCGGCGAAGCGCTGCGGGTCCGGCGGGCGGTCGAGCAGGTAGAGCATCACCAGGCCGGAGCGCAGCCGCGGATCCTGCTCGCAGCGCCACATGAAGGTGTCCAGCGCGTTGAGCCGACGCGGCGCGCCCCAGGCCCGCTCACCGAACTGCTGCGACGCCCTCACCCGCCCTCCCGGTCATGAGCGTGTCGACATACAGGCGCCTGACATCCTCGATCCGGTCGCCGAGCTCTGCGATCCGCCAGGCGGCCACGTCCAGCGGCGGGTGCACCACGACGTCGATCCGGCCGGCCCGCACCGTCCTGGCCGTGCGCGGCATCAGCCGGCCCGTGTTGCGGATCACCACCGGCACGACCGGGACGCGCGCCGCGCGGGCGATCAGGAACGCCCCCTTGTGGAACGGGCCCGGCGCGGGCGTCGCAGACCGCGTACCTTCCGGGGCGACGGCCAGGGACACGCCGCGGGCGAGCAGGTCGAGCGCCGGGCGGAAGCAGTCCGCGGCCCCGTCGGCGCCCCGGTCGACGAACACGACGTCCAGCAGCCGCCCGAACCGGCCCAGGCCCGGCACCCGGGCCAGCTCGGCCTTTGCGAAGCCGGTGTAGTCCCGGCCGAGCAACCGGGCCAGGACGGCCCCGTCGAGCCAGCTCTGGTGATTGAACAGGAAGACGGCGGGTCGCACGGCGAGGTGCGCGCCGCCCTGCACGCGCACCTGCACGCCGCCAAGTTCCAGGGCGGCCCGGCTGGCCACCGCCGTGCCGAGTTCCGCAGCCTCGCGCCGGTCCATGCCGACCGCGGCGAGGCCGAGCCCTGCGCCGATGCCGGTCAGGATCCCGCTCCACACCGCGGCCGAACGCGCGGCGGTCACCGGGCCGACGGCCCCCCGGCGATCGAGGCGCAGCACGTCCCAGCCGCGTGCGCGCGCCGCCGCGGCGAGCGCGGTGCTCGGGCAGAGCGCGCACGGCGCGCCGACCGACTCGAGGAACGGCAGGTCGTCGATGCTGTCCGCGTAGGCGTGGCTGGCGGCCGGGTCGATCCCGTGCGCGCGGGCGAAGTCGAGCACTGCCGCGGCCTTCGCGCCGCCGCGCAGGATCGGCTCGGGCAGCGCGCCGGTGAGCCGGCCCTCCTCGATCTGCGGCTCGCCGCACAGGACGTGCTCGACGCCGAGCCGCGCGGCCATCGGGGCGACCTGCCAGCGCGCGGCGGCCGTGACGATCGCGACAATATGGCCGCGCCGCTGATGGGCTTTGACCAGCGACCAGGCCCCGGGCCGCAGCCGGGCGGCCAGCTGCCCGGAGAAGACGCGTTCGGCGTGCCGGGCGAGTTCGTCCTCGGATTCGCCGGCCCACAGGCGCAGCGCCGCCCGGTAGGCGCACCGGATGTCGCCGTCGGTCGGCTCGCCACGCAGCAGAGCGGCGGCCAGCCGGGCGGCCGGAAGCGGCCCGATCCGGGCCGCGGCGCACAGCAGCCGGTGCGGTGCGAGGCCGGGGTCGCGCAGGAACGCGGTGG
>DASYAE010000257.1:0-42899 GCA_036501535.1 Actinocrinis sp.
TGGCAATCCGCCGCGACCACGTGTTCTGGACTACTTCGGGTCACGCGACGGATCACCACGGACCGGTTACCGCGGTCACCTTGCGCTGTACTCAAGTGGCCAAGCAGGCCCCGCGGTCGCCTCGAGTTCCAGCGAACGCGCTGCCGTGGCCGAGTCCCAGCGTGGGGAGAGTGCGCGGCTGAGTTTTGTTAGAAGGCTGCGTTCCAGCGGCGTTAGATCCGCCCGACCGCGACGAAGATGCAGAGTGCCAGGATCGTCGCGTTCAGCGCGATGTTGCGGGCCTCTCGCGAGCCTCGGCCTGCGTTCAGATCCGCGCGCAGCAGTGTGCTGTGACTGGTCATCGCGCCGATCATGACGACCATCAGTCCTATCGCCGCGGCTGCGGTCAGGCTCGGGGCGATTCCGGTCGCCCTTGGCATGATCAGGCCGACCACTGCGATCAGTTCGGCTGCGGCGGTGAGGCGGATCACCGGCAGGGGGATGGGGCCCACGCCGGTCTGGCCGGAGGCGAGCATGCGCTCCTTCGGCCAGGTCAGCTTTGCCGTCCCGGAGTAGAGAAAGACCGCGGCGAGCAGCCCTTGCACGATCCACAGCGCGATGTTCACATTCAGACCTCCGTTTTTCGCGGGTCGCCTTGGCCCGCGGCGTGAACGGGACAGAGTAGCGGCCCGGGACGTGACATTGGCAGCGTCGGGTGTGGCGGGTGGGGCGGCTGAGCAGCTGGTGTCGGTCCTCTGACGACCTCTCATGAACGTCCAGGGCTATAATGACGCTGATAGCGGACCGGTGGTCACGGACCGTGAGAGCCGCGGCACGGAAAACCCGCCCTCGGGGGGCGGGCGGGCCGACCGAGTCGATCCGAGCCGATGGGGGCGCAGCGTGGATCCGGTCGTCGAGTTCATCATCAACATCATCGAGAACGTCCTCGGCGAGCTGGTGGCCCGCGTGCTCGAGGCGCTCGGCCGCCGGGCCAGATCGGTGGACGTCGCCACTCCGGACACAGCGCTGGCCGCCGCGATCAAGCGCGGCGTGCGCGAGCTGCCTTCCGACGCGTTCGCAGGCATCGACGAGCAGGACATCCGTGCCGCGGCTGAGGAGGTGCGCGCGTGCCTTGCTGCCGCCGCGCCGCTCACCGTGGACGAGGTGATCGCGGCCGGGCTTCGGCACGCCGATCTCGAGCAGATCATCCGGGAGCGGGCCGGGCGGCACCCGCGCGGCACCGAGCCCGGCGACGCGGTCGAGCGGGTATTCGACCTGCTGCTCGGCCAGATCAGCGGAGCGCTGATGGAGGAGTTGCGCCGGCTGCCGCAATTCCAGCTCCAGCTGATCGAGGCGACCTTCCTGCAGACCGTCGCGGTGCACCGCTCGCTGCGGGAGATCGCCGGGTCGGACGCCCGCGGCTGGGCGGCCGCCGCGGCCCGCTACGAGCGCCGGCACCACGAACACGTGGCCGAGTTCCTCGGCCGGTTCGAGCTGTTCGGCGTGGTGCGGGGGCGGGCGCCGCGCAAGCAGACCTTCCGCGACGCGTATGTGAGCCCTGCGGTGGCCCGGGCCGGCGGCAGCGCGCAGGGCCCTGACTACGATGACGAGCTGACCGGCGCCGGACTCGGCGCGCTCAGCGCGTTCGCCGACTTCCGCAGGGTGCTGCTGCGCGGCAGCGCAGGCATCGGCAAGACGACGCTGCTGCAGTGGATCGCCGCCGACCGTTCGGCCTGCCAGCTGCGCGGCGAGCCGGACTCGTGGGGCGAGTGCGTGCCCTTCCTCATCCGGCTGCGCGACTTCGCCGGCCGGCAGCTGCCCGAGGTCGAGCAATTGCCCGCTGCCACTGCGCCGGCCATCGCCGGGGAGCGGCCGCCGGGCTGGGCCACCGCGAAGTTCCTGACCGGCGCGGCGCTGCTGCTGATCGACGGGGTCGACGAGGTGCCGGCCGAGCAGCGCCAGCAGGTGCACGACTGGCTCGAAAGCCTGGCGCTGGCCTATCCGGAGGCCCGCTACGTCGTCACCGTGCGGCCCTTCGCGGTCCCGCGGGACTGGCTCGCCGACGCCAGGTTCGAGCCCTTCGACCTGCTGCCGCTGAGCCCCAAGGGCATCCGGGACTTCCTGGCCTGCTGGCACGACGCGGCCCGGCGCGAGTACGGTCAGGACTCGGAGACGCAGCAGTGGCTGGACCAGTGCGAGGCGAATCTCGCAGTGCTGATGTCCACCCGCACGGAGCTGCGCCGGCTGGCCGAGAGCCCGCTGCTGTGCGGCCTGCTCTGTGCGCTGTACCAGGACCGCGACATGGAACTGCCGCGGGATCGCAAGAGCCTGTTCGACGAGGCGCTCAAGCTGCTGCTGGAGCGCTGGGACCAGCAGCGCGGCGTGCGCCTCGAGGGCGACGTGCAGCTCGACCTGGAGGAGCAGATCGCGCTGCTGCAGCGGCTGGCCTACTCGATGGTGCTCAACCAGGAGCAGGTCGTCGCGGACGCCGACGCGGTCCGCCGGATCGAGCACGCGATGCGCGGCCTGAGATCCCGCGGCCTGACACCCGACAAGGTACTGATGCACCTGCTCGAGCGCACCGGCCTGCTGCAGGAGCCGGGCGACGGCCAGGTCCAGTTCGTGCACCGCACCTTCCGCGACTACCTGGCCGCGAAGGAGGCGGTCGAGTCCGGCTTCCTGGGCCACCTGGTCGAGCACGCGCACCTCGACCAGTGGCACGAGGTGCTGATCATGGCGGTGGCGCACGCCCGCCCGGCCGAGCGCGAGGAGGTGCTCGGCCGGCTGATCTCCGGCTCGAGCGCGGCCGCGCACGGCGACCCGCGGGTGCGCGACCGGCTGCACCTGCTCGCGGCCGCCTGCCTCGACCAGGCCAGCGTGATGCAGAGCGACGGGATGCGCGGCACGGTCGAGGCCGCCGCGGCCCGGCTGATCCCGCCGACCACCTTCGAGGACGCGGAGTACCTGGCCCGGGCCGGCCGCTTCGTGCTGGACCTGCTGCCCGGACCGCAGGGGCTGACCGAGCACGAGGCGGCCTGCGTGGTGCGCACCATCGCGATGATCGGCGGCACCGAGTCGCTGGACCGGCTCGGCCGGTTCGCCGAGGTGAATCAGCCCATGGTGATCGATGAGCTGATGCGGGCCTGGCGGGTGGCGGCCGCGCCGGAGGAGTACGCCCGCACCGTGCTGGCCGAGATCGAGTTCGGCGACCCCGAGGTCACCCTGCGCGGCTGGCACCGGCTCCAGTACGCCGACCACCTGACGAAGCTGCGCAGCCTGCGCTGCGTCGGGGACTTCACCCCGCTCACCCCGATCAGTGGCCTGCCTCAGCTCAGAAGGCTGACGCTGGACAACAACCTGGTCCTGCGCGACCTGTCCCCGCTCGCCGACGCGCCGGCCCTGGAGTCGCTGCACCTCGTCTGGTGCACCGTGCTGCGCGACCTGTCCCCGCTGCGCCGCTTCCAGAGGCTGCACACCCTGCATCTGACCGCGTGCAAGCTGGTCCAGAGCTACACGCCGCTGGTCGAGTGCACCGTCGAATCGCTGAGCCTGCACCTGATGGAGCACTGCGACCTGACCTCGCTGGCCGGCGCGCAGATCAGCGACCTGACGATCCGGGACCGCCGGCTCGCCCGCGGCCTACACATCGTCCCGGCCGAGCTCCCGCTGCGCCGCCTCGCCCTGGACAACCTCCCGCAGGACCGCGACCTGCGCGGCGTCGAGCGCTGGCGCGGGCTCGAGTCCCTGGCCTGCCGCGACGTCCCGCACGACGAGGAGATCGCGCAGCTGCAGAAGCTGCCCCAGCTCGCCGCGCTGACCGTCTGGGACCCGGCCGACGACACGCGGGTCGCGGCACTTCGCGCCGCGCTGCCCGAAGTCGCAGTGACCGTCATGGTCACCGGGCGCTGATTCGCTCAGATTCGCTCAGGCTATGCGGCCCGCCGCAACACCAGGACCGAGCGGCCCTCCAGCACCGTCGCAGCGCCCGGCTTCAGCCGCGGCCGATCGCTGAACACCGGCATCGCCGTGTCCAGCACGCTCTCCCAGATCTCCCCGTAGGCGGCCGGCGGCAGGGTGAACGACAGCTTGCCGTAGTAGGCGTTGAACATCAGCAGGAAGCAGTCGTCGGTGACCCGCCCGCCGCGCTCGTCCGGCTCCGCGATGGCCCGGCCGTTCAGGTAGACGGTGAGCGAGCGGGCGTGCCCGGCCTGCCAGTCCCGGTCGGTCATCGGGCCGCCGCCGGGGGTCAGCCAGACGATGTCCGGCAGCGCGCTCCCGTCGGCCGGCACCGGTCCGCCGCGGAAGAAGCGGCGGCGCCGGAACACCGGGTGCTGCGCGCGCAGCCTGACCACCTTCTGGGTGAACTCGAGCAGCGACCAGTGGTCCCGGCCGCGCGCCCAGTCGACCCAGGTCAGCTCGCTGTCATGGCAGTAGGCGTTGTTGTTGCCGCGCTGGGTGCGGGCGATCTCGTCGCCGTGCGCGAGCATCGGAACGCCCTGCGACAGCAGCAGCGTGGCGACGAGGTTGCGCTTCTGCCGCTCGCGCAGCGCCACGATCCCGAGGTCGGCGGTCTCGCCCTCGGCGCCGCAGTTCCAGGACCGGTTGTCGTCGGTGCCGTCCCGGTTGTCCTCGCCGTTGGCCTCGTTGTGCTTGTCGTTGTAGGAGACCAGGTCGTGCAGAGTGAAGCCGTCGTGCGCGGTGACGAAGTTGACCGAGGCGTTCGGGCGGCGCCCGTCGTCCTGGTAGAGGTCCGAGGAGCCGGTCAGCCGGGAGCCGAACTCGGCCAGCGTGGCCGGCTGTCCGCGCCAGTAGTCGCGCACGGTGTCCCGGTAGCGGCCGTTCCACTCGACCCAGCCGGCCGGGAAGTTGCCCACCTGGTAGCCGCCCTCGCCCAGGTCCCAGGGCTCGGCGATCAGCTTGGCCCGCGAGACCACCGGGTCCTGCTGGACCAGGTCGAAGAACGCGGAGAGCCGGTCCACCTCGTGGAACTGCCGGGCCAGCGTGGCCGCCAGGTCGAACCGGAAGCCGTCCACGTGCATCTCGGTGACCCAGTACCGCAGCGAGTCCATGATCAGCTGCAGTACGTGCGGGTTGCGCATCAGCAGGCTGTTCCCGGTGCCCGTGGTGTCCGTGTAGTACCGCGGATCGTCATCGGCGAGGCGGTAATACGCGGTGTTGTCGATGCCGCGGAAGGAGAACATGGGACCGAGATGGTTGCCCTCCGCGGTGTGGTTGTAGACCACGTCGAGGATCACCTCGATGCCGGCCTGGTGCAGGGCGCGCACCATCGCCTTGAACTCCTGGACCTGCTGGCCGCGATGCCCGCTGGCGCTGTAGTCGTTGTGCGGCGCGAAGAATCCGATGGTGTTGTAGCCCCAGTAGTTGCGCAGCCCGGCCGAGACGAGCCGGTGGTCGTGCACGAACTGGTGCACCGGCATCAGCTCGACCGCGGTCACGCCGAGCGATTTCAGGTGCCCGATCACCGCCGGGTGTCCGAGACCTGCGTAGGTGCCGCGGATCTCCGGCGGCAGCTCCGGGTGGTTGATCGTCAGGCCTTTGACGTGGGCTTCGTAGATCACGGTCTCGTGGTATGGCGTGTGCAGCCGGCGGTCCGCGCCGGTGCCGGCGTCCCAGTCGAAATATGGGCTCACCACGACCGACCGCATCGCGTAGGGCGCACTGTCCTTGCTCGACCGGGTGTCCGGGGAGCCGAACTCGTACCCGAACACCGCCGGGTCCCAGTCCACCTCACCCTCGATCGCTTGTGCATATGGGTCGAGCAGCAGCTTGTCCGGGTTCGACCACAGTCCGCGGGCGGGGTCCCACGCCCCGTTCACGCGCAGGCCGTAGCGCTGCCCGGGGCCGACGCCGGGCAGGTAGCAGTGGTACACGAACCCGTCCGCCTCACGCAGCTGCACGCGCTCCTCGGTGCCGCGCTCGTCGAACAGGCACAGCTCGACACGCGTCGCGGACTCGGAGAACACGGCGAAGTTCGTGCCCGCGCCGTCGAACGCGGCGCCGAGTGGGTGACTACGGCCGGGCCAGATCTGCGCCATGCGCGCCTCCTCGAGAACACCTCTCGCGGGCTCACACGGTCGTTGCGCCATAGCGGCAGGTATGGGGCACCGGCAGGGAGAGCGGATTACGCCAATCGAATTACCCGCTCGGGGCGCCCTAAACCGAATGTGCAGTGGTAGATGCGATCCGCGGCAGACTGGCACGGCCGGCCGGCGCAGCCGGCGCGGCGGCCGGTTCAACCCGGTGAAGCCGGGTAGCCGGACGCCGTCCAGCCTGCGGCGGCGGGCACTACCACGAAGCCCGATCACAGGAAAGACTGGGCAGGAACGGCGAACAGCGCATACGGCGGTCCCGTGCAGGCATGATGGTGAATAGGCCGCGGACGAGCAAGCCAGACGAGCAAGCCAGGCGAGAGAGCCAAGCCAGACCAGAGAGCAGAGGGCAGAGCGGGCATGTCATCGACGATCAGGACCGTCAACCCGGCGACCGGCGCCACGCTCGCCTCCTTCGAGGCGCTCGGCCCGGAGCAGATCGAGACCAGGCTGGCCCGCGCCGCCGCGGCCTTCGCCTCGTACCGCACCACCGACTTCGGCCGGCGCGCGCAGTGGCTCGAGCGCGCGGCCGAGCTGCTCGAGCAGGACCAGGACGCGGCCGCCCAGATGATGACCGCCGAGATGGGCAAGCCGGTCGCGCAGGCGCGCGCCGAGGCGGTCAAGTGCGCGAAGGCGATGCGGTGGTTCGCCGCCCGCGCCGGGCAGTACCTGGCCGACGAGCGCTTCCCGGCCGACGACGTCGCGGCCACCGGCGCGGCCGAGGCGCTGGTGCGCTACCGGCCGCTGGGCGTCGTGCTCGCGGTGATGCCGTGGAACTTCCCGATGTGGCAGGTGATCAGATTCGCCGCGCCGGCGCTGATGGCCGGCAACGCCTGCCTGCTCAAGCACGCCTCGAACGTGCCGCAGACCGCGCAGTACCTCGAGGACCTGTTCGCCCGCGCAGGGCAGAACCTAGCTGGCGGGCGCCTGCCGGAAGCGGTTTTCCAGACCCTGCTGGTCGGCTCGGACCGGATCGAGGGGATCCTGCGCGACCCGCGGGTGGCCGCGGCGACCGTCACCGGCAGCGAGGGCGCCGGGCGCGCGGTGGCCTCGGTCGCCGGCGACGAGGTGAAGAAGACCGTGCTGGAGCTCGGCGGCAGCGACCCGTTCCTGGTGCTGCCCTCGGCCGACATCCCGGCGGCGGCCAAGGTCGCGGTGACCGCGCGGGTGCAGAACAACGGGCAGTCCTGCATCGCGGCCAAGCGCTTCATCGTGCACGAGGCCGTCTACGACGAGTTCACCGACCTGTTCACCCGGGCCATGGCGCAGCTTCGGGTCGGCGATCCGCAGCAGGAGTCGACCGAGGTCGGGCCGGTAGCCGGCGAGCAGGCCAGGGCGGACCTGGAGGCGCTGGTCGAGGACGCGGTTTCGAAGGGCGCGAAGGTGCTCTGCGGCGCCGGGCGGCCGGCCGACCCCGCGCTCGCCGCGGGCTCGTACTACCTGCCCACGGTGCTCGCAGACGTGACCGAGCAGATGCGGATCTACCGCGAGGAGGCGTTCGGCCCGGTCGCCGCGCTGTTCAAGGTGGCCGACCTGGACGAGGCGATCGCGGTGGCCAACGACGTCCCGTTCGGACTGAGTTCGAACGCGTGGACCCGGGACGAGGGCGAGCGGGAGCGGCTGGTGCGCGACCTGGAGGCCGGCGCGGTGTTCTTCAACGGCATGACCGCCTCGCATCCGGCGCTGCCGTTCGGCGGGATCAAGCGCTCCGGCTACGGCCGCGAGCTGTCCGCGCTGGGCATCAGAGAGTTCTGCAACGCGACCACCGTGTGGATCGCGCCCGGATCCGAAGCCTGACCGGCAGCGGCCCGGAGTGACGGCGAACACGGCGAGACGATTCGATGGCTGACGCGGCGAAGCGGCGGGGCAACGGCCGCATCAGGGCTGGAAGACGGCGGTCCGCCGGGACCGGGGCGGGCGCCCCGGGCTCCGCGGGGGCGGCCGGCGGGTCGCGCGGGTCCGGGCTGAACGGGGCCCGGCCGGCCGGCACCGGCCTCGGCGCGGCGAGCCGCGCCCATCCCCCCGGCAGCGCACGAGCGCGCGAGCGGCGGCCGTTCGTGGCCGCCTCGGACTACGCCTGGCGGCTGCTGGTCATCGGCGCCGTCATCTACGTGGTCTACCTCGCCCTGCTGCGGGTCGAGCTGGTGCTGATCGCGCTGTTCCTGGCGCTGGTGTTCACCTCGGTCCTGCACCCGCTCACCGACGCGATCAACCGCTACCTGCCGCGCGGCCTGTCCGTGCTGATCGCGACCATCGGCAGCCTGGCCCTGATAGCGGGCGTGTTCTGGCTCGTCGCCGTCTCGGTCTCGGACCAGTCGGCCAGCCTGGTCAACGAGTTCCGCAGCGGCCTGACCCGGATCGAGAACTGGCTCGAGGGCCCGCCGTTCCACGTCAACAGGACCGACGCCTCGAACCTGCAGAACAAGATCGTCTCCTACATCGACCAGCACCGCTCGACCCTGATCTCACAGGCCGTCAACGGGGCGAGCGTTGCCGTGGAGGCGCTGACCGCGCTGGCCCTGGCCCTGTTCTGCGCCATCTACTTCACCTATTCCGGCGGCCGGATGTGGCGCTGGTTCACCGGCATGGTCCCGGAGGGCTCGAGGCCGACCTGGGACCGCTGCGGCCGGGCCGCATGGCAGAGTTTCTCCGGGTACACCCGCGGCGTCATCATGGTCTCCGCGGCGAACGCGGCGATGGTCGGGATCGCGCTGTGGATCCTGCACGTCCCGCTCGCCCTGCCGCTGACCATCCTGGAGTTCCTGGCCAGCTTCATCCCGCTGGCCGGCTCGCCGATCGCGATGAGCGTGGCGACCCTGGTCGCGCTGGCCGGGCGCGGGGTCACCACGGCGCTGGTCGTGCTGATCCTGATCGTGGTGTTCGGCCAGATCGAGGGCCACATCCTGCAGCCGTTCGTGATGGGCTGGTCGGTGCGCCTGCACCCGGTGGCCGTCGCCGTCTCGGTGGCCGCCGGAACGCTGATCGCCGGGCTGCCCGGCGCCGTGGCCGCGGTGCCGCTGGTCTCGATAGCGTATGCGGTCTTCCGCGAGCTGCGCACCGGCGAGAGTCCACCGGACGCCGCCGAGGACGATGGCACCCTGGCGGCCGATGATCCCACTGAACCCGACGATCCCGACGGCGACGGCGACGCAGCCGGCGATGCGGCGGACGAAGCGGATCGCGCAGGCGACTCAGACGCCTCATCCGAACCGTCCGACACAGCCGGGCCCGCCCGCGGAAACGCCGTGGCGACGCCGCCGGAAAGCACCGCCGATCCGGTGTGATTTCCGGCGGGCGGGGCACTTGGGGGCCTCGGGCCGGTCCTGCAGGCTTCTTATCGCACCTCCGCCCCGGTATCGCCGTCCCGACCGAGCGGTTCCCGGCCGGGACTCGTCCCCGGCGCAGCATGGGAGGTCGGTCGGCCATGACCAGGGCCAGTCATCAGGGTGGGCGCGGCCTTCCGGTCTGGTCGGCGGACCGCGCGGCCGAACCCGTATTCGACCCCGTGGTCGGCGAGGCCGAGCGGCGCGAACTGCTACGCCACCCCGAGGCGCTCACCGCGGTCCGCAGCGGGACACCGTTGTGGCGCCTGCCGCAGGACAGCGAAGCCGGCGACTATGCCAAGGCGATCGTGGTGCTGACAGGGCTGACCGGCTGCCTGAGCCTGCTCGGCGTGATCGGACTGGTCGGCGCCCAGAAGGCGGCCAGCTTCATCGCCATCGTGCCCCGGCTGGTCGGATGGTTCGCGTTCTGCGCCGCCGGGATACTGCTCACCGGCACGCTGATGCTTATCTGGCTGCTGATAGGGCGGCACCGGGCGCACGCTCAGCAGCTGCGCGCGGTGGAGCTCGCGGCGGACCTGCGCGAGCACTACATCCTGGTCGCCGACGACCTCGACGAGCACAGCAGGGCACTGCTTCGCCGGGCCCGCACCGCCTGCGCCACGATCACTCGTTCGGATGCTTACGCGCACGGCGTGATCGATCAGGGCTCGCACAACGCGGTGCTGCCGCAGCTGATCTGGGACCTGGCCCGGGAACTGGCCGAGCTGACCCGGCAGCACGCCGCGGTCGCCGAGGTCCGGCACGCCGGGCCGATCACCCGGGCGGTGCTGGCCCCGCGCGCGTCGGCCTTCGAGGCGGCCGAAGCCGCGCTCGAGGAACGGGTGGCGGCCATGGAGTCGTACGCCGAGCGCATCACCCGGATGGACGCCACCTGCCGGGACCTGGACACCGCGCGCCTGCTGGCCGCCGAGGACCCGACGCTCGACCTGGCCAGCGCCCGGGAGCGGGATGCGCTGATCGCCGAGGAGATCGCCGCCCTGACCGGTCCGGTGACGCTGCACCAGGGGCAGCTCGACCTCGACGTCGAGCAACTGGTCGACGAGGCGCGGCAGCTCGACGAACTCGCGGCCGCGGCCCGCTTCGACGGTCTGCCGTCGCTCGCCCGGTCCTCGTCCCGCCGACGGGCGCACAGCCGCTTCTCGGCCACGATTCCCCAGGCCCGCAAGCAGGCCCGACACGATCCGGCCGACTCCGCGGCCGGACGCCTGAAGGGCGCATAAGGCCGGCTCAAGGTCGGTGGCGGATAACTGATAACGAAAGGCGACGCATTCCTCGCCTTTCGTTCGATCGCCGTTCGAGCGAAGTTCCAGCCACCGGTGTTTCAATCCGATCAGGACGGATAGATGCAGCGGGCCGAGCCCGGGCCGGGTGCGGCACGCTCCGCCGCCCGACCGCCCCGCCGATAGAGAGCAGCCGATGAACATCCCGGGTTCCGCCAACCACGCCGCGCGCTCCCTGCCGGACGCCGCGTGGACACCGGCCCGTCGGCCGCACCGCCGCTCCCATCGGCTGCTGCGGCTGCGCCGCGCGCTGTTCGTCGCCGTCGCGTACGACTTCAAGCGTCCTCCCGCCTACGGCCGGCGGCCGGAGCGTCGCCTGAACGGTTCCACCCCGCGCTGACCCGCCGACCGCGCTGATCCACTGGTTTGGACCACCGGGTCCGGGTAACCCGGACGCAAGCGCCGACCAGGCGCGGAACACCCCGCCGACCGGATGAGACGGAGCGCGTTCGCCGTGTACAAGACCCTGCTGGTGATCCTCTGCCTGTTCCTGCCATTCCTGGCCGTGCTGCTCAAGGAGGGACCGAGCCTCAAGGTCCTGTGGGCCTTCCTGCTTCAGCTGCTCGGGCACATCCCCGGCGTCATCTACGGCATCTACGTCGTCGTGAAGGACTGACCGCGGGCCGCCGCTTCGTGTCGCCGAGGGCGAATTCAGGCGGTCGAAGTCGAGTCCGCCTCCACCGCGAGTTCGTGGATGCGGCGGCGCGCATCGGCCAGCGACGTGACCGGCGCAGGCACGGTCTTCCACGGATCCTCGCCCTTTTCCAGCCTCGCCGGGACCGTCCGCACGGTGAACTGATCGGGCGTCAGATCGCCGTCGTCCAGCTCGCTCCAGGCCAATGGAGTAGCCACCGGCGCACCCGCCCTAGCCCGCACGGTGTAAGGCGCCACGGCCAATTGGGCGTACGCGTTGCGCGAGATATCCAGATACAGCCGACCGCCGCGCTGCGCCTTGCGCACCTCGGTGGTGAACCGCTCCGGCTCGCGCGCCGCCAGCACCCCCGCCACGTCCCGCGCGAAGTCCCGCAGAGCGTCGGCGTCCTCGCGCCGGGCCACCGGCACGCTCACGTGCAGTCCGCGGCCGCCGGTCGTCTTGACCACGCACGGCAGGCCGAGCTCGTCCAGCAGCCCGTGCAGGGTCCGCGCGGCGAGCCGCACCTCGTCGAACCGGCCGGTCGGCGGATCCAGGTCGAACAGCACCTGGTCCGGGCGATCCGGGCGGTCCGCCTTGGCCAGCCACGTGTGCAGCGTGATCGCGGCCTGCCCGGCCAGGTACGCCAGGGTCGCCCGGTCCTGGCACAGCGCATGGCTGATCTCGCCACGTCCGTCCTGCTTGGTCACGCTCACCCGTTTGATCCAGTCGGGGAAGTACTGCGGCGCGGCCTGCTGGAAGAACGTCTCGCCGCCGATCCCGTCCGGGTAGCGCGCGAACGCCAGCGGCCGGTCGTGCAGCTGCGGCAGCATCGCCTCGGCGACGGCCGCGTGGTAGTCGACCAGCTCGCCCTTGGTGATCCCGTCGTCCGGGAAGAGCACCTTGTCCAGGCGGGAAAGCTGAACGCTGCGCGTCCCGAACCGCAGCGTCCGCGTACTCCCGCCGTGCGTCTTGTCGGTCATCTCACACATCCGATCCTGGTCCCACGCTCGCACGGCTACCCTCGCTCGTCATGGCCATGCTCGCGGCCGCCGCGCGATTGCGCGCCCCGAACCGGGCGGGCGGTGGTGCGGGCCTTATGGCAGGAGCGGGTGGACGCGCTCGGCCGGGCGCACTACAAGCGCTACGACGAGAGCACCGCGACCGCCCTCGGCGACGGCGCGCAACTGCTGCTCGACCGGTGGCACGGCGACCTGCGCAGGCTGCGCGCCGAGGCCGATGGCAGCCCCGCCCGCGTCAGGGAACTGCTGCAGGAGTTCCCGCGGATCGGCCCGGTCGGCGCCGAGATCTTCTGCCGCGAGGCGCAGGGCGTCTGGTCCGAGCTGCGGCCCTCCTTCGACCGTAGGGCCCTGACCGGCGCCGCGGACAACTCGCTGCCGCGGGACCCGGACCGGCTCGCCGCGCTGGTCGCGCCGGACGAGCTGCCGAACCTGGCCGCCGCGCTGGTTCGCAGCACGCTGTGACCTTGCCGCACGCTGTGGCCTTGCCGCACGCCGGGCCGGGCGCGGTCACCAGTTCGACGGCGCCTCGCTGATGTCGCCGAGCACTGATCCGCCGCCGAGCGAGACGGCGAGGTCGCCGATGCTGACGATGCCGACCGGCTGGCCGTCCTCGAGCACCGGCAGCCGACGGATCGCGCGGGTGCGCATCAGGTCGATCGCCGTGGCGACGTCGTCCTCCGGCGAGACGAACGTCAGCTCGCTGCTGCAGGCGCCGCCGATCTCGTCCAGCGGCCCGCGCCCGCGGGCCAGCACCCTGACCACCAGGTCGCGGTCGGTGATCAGGCCCTTGAGTTCCAGCCCGTCGGTCACCAGCACGACGCCCACGTCCGCGTCCCGCATCAGCTCGGCCACCTGGCCGGCGCTCGCGGTGGGCGCCACGGTGATCGGCGCCCGGGTCATCACGTCACGTACTGTCTGGCTCATGGAGTCCCTCCACGCTTGAAATCCCCCGGCGCCGCGTGCCCCGGACGCGGCCGCCCAAACGGAATCGTCGCGCGTTCGAACCCTGCTTACAGGCTCGGCCGCGGATCCGCCCCGGCGCCCCAGCTGAGGTGCAGGATGGCCAGGTCGTCCTCGTGCCGGCCGCCGTCCAGCGCCTGCGCGGTGGTCACCAGGTGGTCCAGCAGCGCGCCGGGCTCGCCGCGCGGCGCGGCCGAGATCAGCTTGAGCAGCCCCTCGACGCCGAGCCGGCCGGGGATGTGCCCTTCGGCCTCCGGCGACCCGTCGTGACCCTCGATCAGCCCGTCGGTGTAGAGCACCAGCGCGCCGCTCTCGGGCAGGTCGATCGTCGTGGGCGTCCAGCGGCGGCGCCCGGGCGAGATGCCGAGCGCGGCGCCGAACGTAGCGCGCGCCAGGGACGCGCCGCCGTCCAGCAGCAGCGGCTCATGATGGCCGGCCAGCAGCACCTGCGCGGTGTGCCGGGCCAGGTCGATCGTCAGGGTGCTGCAGGTGGTGAACACCTCGGGCTCGGTGCGCTCCGCCACCAGGATCTGCTCCAGGTGGTCGAGCGCGTCGATCCCGGTGTGGCCGGCCAGCACCAGCGCCCTCCAGGATATCCGCAGGCTGACACCGAGCGCCGCCTCGTCCGGACCGTGCCCGCTCACGTCGCCGATGATCGCGTGCACGACGTCCGGCCCGGTCTGCACCACGTCGAGGAAGTCCCCGCCGAGCTGGGCCTGGTCCCGGCTGGGCAGGTACCGGCTGGTGACCCGCAGCGCGTCCGAGGTCAGCATCGGCTGGGGCAGCAGGCCGTGCTCGAGCCGGGCGTTCTCCTGGGCCCGCACCCGGTTCGCGGCCAGCTCGACGGCGGCGAGCTCGGCGCGCTTGCGGTGCACCGCGTAGCGGATCGCCCGGCCCAGCTGGTCCGCGTCGACCTGGTCCTTGACGAGGTAGTCCTGGGCGCCGCCGAGGACCGCGGCGATGGCCGTGCGGGACTCGGACAGGCCGGTCAGCACGATCACGCCGGCCGGCGAGCAGGCCTGCTGCAGCTCCTGCACGGCCTCGATACCCGACGCGTCGGGCAGGTGGAGGTCCATCAGGACGCAGTCCGGCACGTCCCGGCCGAGCTGCGCGATCGCGTCGGCCAGGGTCTGCGCCCACTGCAGCCGGTGCCGCAGCCCGGTGTCGATCAGCAGCTCGCGCACGAGCAGCGCGTCCCCCGGGTCGTCCTCGAGCAGGAAGATCCGGTACTCCTCCGGGTCCGTCGCCCCGGCCGGGGTGCCGATCCAGTCGTGCGCGATCTCCAGAGGCTGCGGCACCGGTCCCTCACTCACCCGCCGCTCTCCCGTCCGGAACCGTCGCCGGGTTCACCCGGCAGAGTGAATATCACACGCGCGCCCGGGCGATGGTCCGGGTCGATTTCTATGGTCCCCCCATGGTATTCGACGATCTTGCGGCACAGTGCGAGCCCGATCCCGGTGCCCGGATAGGCATCCCGGGAGTGTAGGCGCTGGAAAATCGCGAACACACGTTCGGTGTATTCGGGCTCTATGCCGATCCCGTTGTCGCTGAAGGCGAACCGCCACTTCGCCCCGTCCGGCTCGGCGGTGAGCCGGATCCGCAGCGGGCGCTTGGGATCGTGGAACTTCAGCGAGTTGGACAGCAGGTTCTGGATCAGCAGGCTGAGCTGGGTCGGGTCGCCCGGGACGGTCGGCAGCGGGTCGTGCTCGAGCTCGGCGCCGGCCTCCTCGATCGCCAGGCTCAGCGGATCGACCGCGGTCTCGAACAGCCGGTTCAGGTCGACTTCAGTGAGGTGGACGTCGAGCCGGCCGACCCGGGATAACTCCAGCAGGTCGCTGATGAGCCGCTGCATCCGGGTCGCCCCGTCCACGGCGAACGAGATGTACTGGTCGGCCTGCGCGTCGAGCCGGCCGCCGTAGCGGCGCTGCAGCAGCTGGCAGAAGCTGGCCACCTTGCGCAGCGGCTCCTGTAGGTCGTGCGAGGCGACGTAGGCGAACTGCTCCAGCTCCGTGTTGGACCGGCGCAGCTCCTCGGCCTGCACGGCGAGCAGGGCGCGGGTCTGCTCGGCGACGGCGAGCTCGTCGACCAGCCGGCGGCGCATCGCCTCGATGCCGTCGGCCAGCTCGCGCAGGTCGGCCGGGCCGGTCGTGCGGATCGGGGTGTCGAACTGGCCGCTGTAGACCCGCGCGGCGCCCGCGGCCAGCTGGCCCAGCGGGGCGGTCACGCCGCGCCGCAGACCCTCGAAGGCGAGGACCATCAGCGCCAGCACGATCACGCCGATCGCCGCGAACACCACGTCGCGCTCGTTGGAGACGTTGCGCAGCTCGGCGGCGGCCGAGGAGCGCTCGGTCTGCAGGTGCCGCTGCTCGGCGTCGGCGTCGGTGCGCACCTGGTCGAAGGCCGTCTTGCCGGCTTCGGCCTGCTGTGCGGCCATCCTGACCGCGACGGCGGGAGCGGCCGCGGCGATCGGCATCGCGATCGTCCGCTGCCAGGCTCCTGCCGAGGCGAGCACGTTGTCGAGCTGCTGTTCGGCGTCGGGGTCGCCGGCGATGTCGGTGCGCAACGCGGCGAGCGCGGTCCGCTCGTCGGCCAGGCCCTGCATATAGGGATCGAGGAAGTCCCGCTGGCCGGTCAGTCCGTAGCCGCGGATCCCGGTCTCCTGGTTGATCAGCGCGTTCTCCAGCCGCACCGCGTCGAGCAGGGCCGGGGAGTTGTGGTCGAACAGCTGGTCGGTGGTCTGTTCGCTGCGGGCCAGCGACCAGGACGCCACCGCCCCGAGGCATATGAGGCCGACCAGCGCGATCACCGTGCCGACCCATAGCCAGCGCCGCGTGGTCCAAGCGGAAGTCGCGCGCGTCACCTGGCCGGGAGACGGTTCGGTAGGCGCCGGGGTGGACACCGGGGCATCCGCTGCGCGCGGATCGGTCTGGCTCGCCACGGCGCCTTCCCCTCTTCTCTTATGCACACTGGTGCGGCCCGGCGGCCCCGCTCTTGTCAGCGGAAGCTTATCCTTCCTAGAGTCCCCATACGCAGGACGTGGAGAGCGCTTCCCCGCCCCAGCATCCATAAAGCTTTCAGCAAGGCAGGAGCCCGCGTTGAGCACCCACCTCATTCAGAGCCCATACGCGATCCTGCTGGTCGAGGACGACGCCGCCGACGCGGTGCTGATCCGGGAGGCGCTGCGCGATCACCCGGAGGCGCGGATCGTCGCGCAGGCCGAAGACGGTCTCGCGGCGCTGGAACGGCTGCGCGATCCGAGCTGCCGCCGGCCGGACCTGATCGTGCTCGACCTGAACATGCCGCGGATGAACGGCGCCGAAGTGCTCGAAGTGCTCAAGGGCGATGAGGACCTCAAATCGATCCCGGTCGTGGTGCTCACCACGTCGAGCGCGCCCGAAGACATCCGCAGCGCCTACGAGCTGCACGCCAACGCCTTCGTCACCAAGCCGGTCAGCCTCGACGACTTCGTCAGGACGGTGCGCACGATCGACGCGTTCTTCCTCGAGACGGCGGCCGTGCTGCCGGTGAAGAAGTGACGCGGTCTGCGGGGTTCCGGCGCTCTCAGGCGGTCCGCTGCATGGCGGTCTGCAGCTGGAGCACGCGCGGGTTCTCCGCAGCGGCCCTGCGCTGGTAGCTGCGGATCCGCGCGGCCTCGGGCATCCGCTCGTACTCGGACATGCCGCCCCAGACCCCGTACCGCTCGCCGTTCTCGACCGCGTAGGCCCGGCACAGGCCGAGCACCGGGCAGCTCATGCAGACCGCCTTGGCCGCCGCCACCCGCCGCTTGCGCCGCGAGTCGCTCTCGTTCTCCGGCCCGAAGAAGAGCCCCGGATCGGCGGTCCGGCACGAGCCGCGCTCCTGCCACTGCCGGGCGGAGTGCTCGCCTCGCCGGATGCGCTGACGGAGCCGCGCGCCGCGCTGAGGGGGCTCGACCCTCGACACGGCGACCGTTCCGACCTGCGGTGCTTCCGCAGTGAGCGCGGGTGACATACGGGCTCCTTTCGAACGAACCGGCCGCCGCGGCCGCGCGGCGGTCAGAGAGCCTGCTCCGAATACCCCGATCCACCCCACCGAAACAGGGTTCCGACCCGGCTGCGACCCCGTTGCTACCCCGTGGGAGCCGGTCGCGCGGCAGCGGTTCGACTAGGCGACGGGGCGTCGCGGGATGGTCACCGCCTGGCATCGGGGCACCGAGTGCGTACCAGCGTATTCCCACAATGATCAATGCTCTCTGAGGCCGATACAAGATCTCGCGCAGCGCTCTTATGTGGTGCGGCCGTACAGCCGGCGCAGGGGCCAGCTCGAGAGCATCGCGACCCCGGTCGACGGCGGCCTGCGCGTCGCGACGGCGACGATCCAACGCTGGGTCCCGTACCCGCACGCGTTCTTCGCACTGCTCAATCCGAGGAGGGCGTGGTGGATCCGGGTGCTGCGAGCGGCGAACGACGTGCTGCCCACGGTCGTGCCCTGGCGCTTCAGCATCGGCACCGCGGCGATCGTCGACTCCGGACAGCCGCTGCCGGTGCCCCGCCTGCCGCACCTGGCCGAGAGCGCGGAGCTGATACACCGTCATCTGGTGGACTGAGCGCGGCCGTGCCCCCGGCTCCGCCGCGGACGGCGGTGCCGGGGGCACGGTCATCTTTCATCCGGGTTGTCGCGCTGTGCTTCCCTGGTCCGCCGGCTCAGACCGCGCCGGCCGGGAGGTTCCAGGTCTGGTTGGAGGTGCCGGCGCAGTCCCAGATCTGCAGCTGGGTGCCGGACCCTCCGTACCCTGTATCATCAAGGCACTTATTAGATTGTGGATTGTAGAGCTCGCCGTTCGATTCCGGTTCCCAGACCTGAGCCCCTGTGCCGTTGCATGTATACAGATCAACGGCTGTGCCGTCGGCCGTGCCGCCTCCGTTGATGTCCATGCACATGCCGTAGACCTTGATGAGGCTGCCGGCCTGGACCACGGTCCACTGCTGCGCGCCGGTCCCGTTGCAGGTGTAGACCTGCACCGGGTTGAACAGCGCGGTGCTCGCGCTGCGGTCGTCCAGGCACAGGCCCTGGTAGCCGGTGATCTGGCCGGTCCACTGGCCGCTTCCGCCGCCGCCGCCGTTGTTGCCGGACGACGTGCTGTAGGCCGCCACGTAAGCGACCTGCATCGTGCCGCCCGACGCCGTCGAGCTGCTCGGACTGGTGCAGCCGCACACGCCGTTCGGGTAGGCGCCGCCGATCGCCAGGTCGAGGATGATCGACAGGTTGTGGTCGAACGCCGCCTGCCAGGTGCTGGTGCCGACCTGGCTCTCGTTGACGGTGAAGTACGCGTTGCCGTCGAGGTAGAACGTGATCGACTCGGCGGAGGTGTTCGTCCGGTTGAGGATCATGGTGTAGGTGTGGAAGCCGCTCTGGCAGCCGCCGCACCCGGTCAGACCGCTGCCGATCCCGTCCGGCTCGTTGCACGGGCCGCCCGGGTCGGTGCCGCAGTGCACCGTGCCGGACAGCTCGGAGAGCGAGTTGACGTCCTCCATGATGTCGATCTCGCCGTTCTCCGGCCACTGGCCCGGGCCCAGCATCCAGAACGCCGGCCAGTAGCCCAGGCCGCCGGTCGGCTGCTGGATCGACGCGGTCACCTCGAGCTCGCCGCCGGCCGGGGCGCCGACGTTCGCGCTGGTGGTCTGCACCCGGCCCGAGGTCCAGTTGCTGCCGGAGCCGAGCGCGGTGATGTCGAGGTTGCCGTTGCCGTCCTGGTGGACGTTGCTGGTCGAGTTCGTCATGTTCTCGATCTCGCCGGTGCCCCAGACCCCCTCGCCGGTGTCGTACTGCCACTGCGAGTCGATTCCGCTGCCCGAGCCGCCGCTGAAGTCGTCGCTGAAGACGGTCGACCAGCCGGACGGCGGGCCCGGCACGGCCGCGTTCGCCGGCACCGTGGCGACGGTGAACAGCGTGAGCAGGGCTCCGGCCGGGATGACGGCGAAGCCCGCGATCACGCGCTTGGCCGTGCGGGAAAGGCGCGGCGCGCGCGTTCCCAGTTTTCGAAACATCGCCTTTGACCTCTCGAGTTCGCCGCTGCGCGCCGCGGCCCGTTGCGAGGTCGCACCGCTCGGCGGCGGCCGGCCCGGGCGGCCTGGTCCGGTGGTCGGACCCGCGGACCCGGGCATGGTTCTCAGTCGTCGGCAGCCGCCCGGTCGTCCGCGCCGAAGCGACCGTGCCGCGTTTTCTCCGCCTGCCGACGGCGCCCCGTCCCGGCCGGGACACGAAGACGCTGTGCGCGGGCACCGGGCGAAGACGCTGGGCGAGGACGCCGGGCCGGGATGCTTTGCGAAAACGTTTCCGACTCAGGCCCTCCGGCGAGGAGATCCGGAGGCGGGTGGGGTGAATAGGAGTATGTGGTCGCCCACAACATTCGTCAAGGATCCGCCCGCCCCGATGCGCAGCTTTTGCCATTCGACCTGCCGCAAGCGGAGTTTCGGGCGGCCGCGCGGGCTGAAAGCAGCCCGGCCGACGGCCTGTCGAACTGCCGGCTGATCCGCCCGGCGCGGCGGATCAGC
This sequence comes from Actinocrinis sp., assembly GCA_036501535.1. GTDB lineage: Bacteria > Actinomycetota > Actinomycetes > Streptomycetales > Catenulisporaceae > DASYAE01. The sequence continues at coordinate 19,860 of DASYAE010000257.1, forward strand.
CGTGCGTAAACGATTGTGTTGTCCAGCCGGCCGCACGGGAATAGTGCCGCGCGTAACCAAGATGAAAGACAGCCTAAAATCACAGCTCGTCGGCGTATGGTCACGCATCGCGCTTCACTGCCCGGCGACGGCTCCCGACGGATGCCGCTCCAGAGCCCCGACCAGCGAGGCCAGCTCAGGCATGCGGGCCGCTTCGGCCAGAACCGCCTGGAGAATCCCGTCGTGCGTGGGGCGCGCCGCCTCGAGTAGCGCGCGGCCTTCCTCAGTCAGCTCGCTGTAGATACCGCGCCGGTCGTCCTTACACAGCACGCGCATCAGTAGGCCGCGATCCTCCAGCCGCGTGACCAGCCGGGTCGTCGCGCTGCCGGACAGCGCCGCCGCGCGGGCCAGCTGGGCCATCCGCATGTGCCAGCCGTACTGGCGGGACAGGGCGTCGAGCACCGTGTACTCGACGACCGAGATCCGGTGCTCCGCCTGCAGCGCCTTCTCCAGCTCGCCGTCGATCATCCCGTAGAGGGCGGCCAGCGTCCGCCATCCCTGTGCCCTGATCTCGACCGCGTCGTCCGCAATGACCATCGCGCGCCTCCTTGCGCCGACACCTACCGCATGCCCCCGCCTACTGACAGCGTTCGCATAATACCAGCTTGAACGGTTATAGCGCGTGTGCAAGTATCGTGCTCGCGGCAGCGCGGCCGCATCCACTCCCCCTCGATGAAGGAGATCTTCCGCGTGTCCTCCGACACCGTCCGCCGCGCCCTGCTCGCCCTCTCGCTCGGCGGATTCGCCATCGGCACCGGCGAATTCGTCATGATGGGGCTGCTGCCGCAGGTCTCATCGGACCTGTCCGTCTCGATCCCACGGGCCGGCGATCTGATCGCCGCGTACGCGCTCGGCGTCGTCGTCGGTGCTCCGCTGCTTACCGCGGCATGCGTGCGTTATCCGCGCAAGACCGTCCTGATGGTCCTTATGTCATGGTTCGCGATAGGCAACCTGCTCTCGTCGATCGCACCGTCCTTCGACCTGGTGATGGCCGCCCGCTTCGCCACCGGCCTGCCGCACGGCGCGTTCTTCGGGGCCGGCGCGGTCGCCGCCGGATCGATGGTGGACAGGGCCCGCAGCAACAGCGCGATAGCCGTCATGTTCGCCGGGCTGACCGTCGCCAACATCGTCGGCGTGCCGCTGACCACGGTGCTCGGCCAGCACCTCGGCTGGCGGCCGGTCTACGCGATGGTCGGCCTGATCGCGGTGGCGGCCGTCGGACTGATAGCCGTGGCCGTCCCCTCGTCGCCCGCGCCCGGCGAGGCGCCCTCGCTGCGCGCCGAGATCCGCACGTTCCGCAGCGCCCAGGTCTGGCTGGTGCTGGCGGTCGCCATGCTCAGCGGCGGCGGCCTGTTCGCCACCTTCAGCTACATCACCCCGATGATGACCCACGTCGCAGGGTACGCCGACGCGAGCGTCACCTGGCTGCTGGTGCTGTTCGGGCTCGGCATGACCGTCGGCAACCTGGTCGGCGCCCGCATTTCCGACCGGCATCCGAGCGCGGCGCTGCTCGGCTCGCTGGCCCTCGAGATCGCGGTCGCCCTCGCCTTCACCGTCGCCGACCACGACCGCTACGCCTCGGCGGTCGCCGTCTTCCTGTTCCCGATGGCGGCCCTGGCCGGCCTGCCCGTGCTGCAGGGCCGGGTGATCGACCTGGCCGGCGGCGCGCCCAACCTGGCCGCCGCCTCGATCCAGGCCGCGTTCAACGTCGCCAACTCGATCGGCGCCTACCTCGGCGGCGCGGCCATCGCCGCAGGGTTCGGATACGGCTCGCCCAACGCCGTCGCGGCGCTGCTCGTGGCCTCGGGCCTGGTGCCGGCGATCATCGTCACCCGGCTGCACGGCAAGCGGCATGCGGCTGCGCAGGCGCCTGCGCCGGAAGCCGCGGCCGACCTGGAGGCGGCCGACCTGGAGGCAGCCAACATGGAGTGCGTGGCCTGACCCGAGTACCGGTACTCCGAAAAAATCACAGGACAGGAGTTGCGGCGCTGGTTACCCTGCCCGCGTGGCCGTATCAGCTCCGCCAGCCGAGACGCAGCCCTCGCAACCCCCCTCGCTCGGCGAGCGATTAGCGCCGATAGTGCGGTTTCTGCGAGGCCAGCCGAAGAACGGCCGCCAGGCCTGGGGCCTGCTGTGGGGCGCCAGCCGCCCCCTGTCGGCGGCCGTCGTCGCGTGGACCCTGGCCAACGCGGTCATTCCGACCCTCGTCGTGGTCTGCCTCGGCGCGGTGGTCGGCGCGATCCCCGGCACCGTCGAGCACGGGATCTCCGCGCCCCAGGGCAGGGACCTGATCATCGACCTGGTCATCACCGCGGTCGTCTACGCGTTCTCCCTGGTCACCGACTCGGTCGGCAACGCCCTCGGCACCGCGGCCCGCAGCCGGATCTCCGGACGGCTCCAGCGCCGGCTGCTCGACGCGGTCAGCACCCCGGTCGGCGTCGCGCACCTGGAGGACTCCTCGGTGCTCGACCGGCTCGCCCGCGCCGAGGGCACGCTGACCGGCTACTTCCCCGGCGACGCCCCGGTCACCTGGGTCGGCATCATCGGCACCCGGCTCTCCGGCGTGATCGCCTGCGGCTTCGTCGCCGCCTTCCGCTGGTGGCTCGGCCTGATGCTGCTGGTGATCTGGCTGGCGGTGCGGCGGGTGCTGCTCAAAGCCGTGGTGCGCCAGGCGATCCAGCTGCGCACCCAGACCACGACGATGCGCCGCGCGGGCTACTTCATCGGTGTGGGCACGAAGGCCCGCGACGGCAAGGAGATGCGGGTCTTCGGCCTGCCGACGCTGATCAGCGGCCTGTTCCGGCGCGAGTACCGGGCCGCCCTCGACGGAGGGGTATCAGGGCTGCGCGAACTGCACCTGCGCGCCGCCTGCTGCCTGGTCGCGGTGCTGGCCGGGTACTGCACCGCCTTGGCGATGATCGCCGTGGCGGCCCGCGATCACACGATCGACCTGCGCACCCTGGCCACCGTCATCCCGATGCTCGCGGTGACCATGTCCGCCGGCAGCGTCTCCATGAACGACCTCATGCTGGCCTGGTCCCTGGCCGGGCTGCCGGACGTGGACTCGCTCGAGCAGGAGCTGACCGCCAAGCGCGGCGAGCTGGCCGGCGCCCGCGACCCGGAGGACCTGCCGCGGCGAGCGGTCGTCTTCGAGGACGTCGCCTTCCGCTACCCGGCCGCGCAGCGCGACGTGCTGGCCGGCCTCGGCCTCACCCTGGCCGCCGGGACCTCCACCGCCATCGTCGGGGTCAACGGCGCCGGCAAGTCGACCCTGGTCAGCCTGCTGTCCCGGCTGCGCGACCCGACCGGCGGCCGGATCACCGTGGACGGCGTCGACGTGCGCGACCTCGACCCGGCCCGGTGGCAGCGCGCGGTCGCCGTCGTACCCCAGGCGCCGGTGCGCTACCCGGTCAGTGCCTACGCCAACGTCGCCTTCGGCGCGTGGGAGCACGGTGACGACCGCGAGGGCGTCGAGGAGGCCGCCCGCACCTCGGGCTTCCTCGACGTGGTCGGCACCCTGCCGGAGGGCTGGGACACGGTGCTGGCGCGCGAGCTGCCCGGCGGCGTCGACCTGTCCGGCGGGCAGTGGCAGCGCCTCGCCCTGGCCCGCGCCCTGTTCGCCACCCGGCACGGCGCCCGGCTGCTGGTGCTCGACGAGCCGACCGCCGCCCTCGACGTGCGCAGCGAGGCCCGCTTCTACGAGCACTTCCTCGAGATCACCGGCGGCCTGACCACCGTGGTCATCTCGCACCGCTTCGCCACGGTGCGCCGGGCCGACGCGATCTGCGTCCTGGACGACGGCCGGATCACCGAGCACGGCACCCACGACGAGCTCGTCGCCCTCGACGGCACCTACGCGCGCATGTACGCCATGCAGGCCGAGCGATTCAGGAGGCAGCGTTGACCGGCGTGGCCGAGGTCAAAACCGGACCGGCACAGCCGGAGCAGCCGCAGCCCGAGAAGTCGCCGCCCGATCCCGCGTCGGCCGACCATGCTGCGGGCGGCACGCCGATCCAGAGCGCGCGCCGGATCGTCCGGCTCGCCCAAGTGCTGTTCTTCGACGGCTTCCGCGCCGCGCCGGGCTGGATGAGCGTAGTCACCGTCATGCTGGTGCTCGGCAGCATCGCCGGCACCTGCTATCCGCTGGGCTACCGGGTGCTCGCCGACGGCGCGCTGGCCGGCTCGCCGGGCCGGGCCGCCGAAGGCATCGCGATCGTCGGCGGGCTGCTCTCGATCGGCTGGGTGCTCATCGCGGTCGGCGGCATCGAGTCGATGGCGCTGTCCGACCGGATCTCGGTCTACCGCACCGCGAAGCTGATCAACCTGGTCAGCGGCGTGCCAGGGCTGGAACACCTGGAGCGGCCGGACTACCTCACCGAGGTCGAGGCGCTCAACGCCAAGCGGCGCCAGCTCGCCGCCGCCCCGCGCCAGCTGCTGTCCAACGTCTCCAGCGTCGTGCGCATCATCGCACTGCTGGTCCTGCTCGGCACCGTCTCCCCCTGGCTGCTGCTCCTGCCGGTCAGCGCGGTCCCGCCGCTGCTGTGCGACCGGCTGGCGAAGAAGATCACCCGGCGCTCGGAGGACTCGATGGCGCACTCGCGCCGGCTGGCCGGGATGATCTCCTCGCTGGCCGCGGACCCGAACGCGGCCGGCGAGGTGCGCGCCTACGGCCTGGCCGGCCACCTGGCCGACGAGCACCACCGGCTGGCCGAGGAGATCAACCGGCGCAGCACGCGCGAGGCGGTGATGGTCCTGCTCGTCCAGGGCACCGGCTGGCTGGTCTACGCGACCATGCTGATGGGCGCGATCGCCTTCGTCGCGCTGCGCGCCTCGGACGGCGCGATGTCGCTCGGCACGGTCCTGATGTCGGTCTCGCTGATCCGCCGCTCCCGCAACCAGCTCTCGTCCGCCGCGTCGAACTCCGGCGCGTTCATCGCCACGCTCACCACCGCGGACCGGCTGTTCTGGCTGGAGGACCACGCGGAGAAGGAGGCCGCGCTGGCCGGCCGCGCGGACCCGCCCGATCGGCTGAACGAGGGAATCACGCTGCGCCAGGTCGGCTTCGGCTACCCGGGCACCGACCGCGCCGTGTTCGAGGGCTTCGACATCGAGCTGCCGGCCGGCGCCATCGTCGCCGTGGTCGGCGAGAACGGCTCGGGCAAGACCACGCTGGCCAAGCTGCTGCTCGGCATGTACCGGCCGGACCGCGGCGAGATCCTGGTCGACGGCGTGCCGCTGCGCGAGATCGACCCGGAGCAGTGGCGCGCCTGCTGCACGGCGGCGTTCCAGGACTTCTCCCAGTTCCACCTGGTCGCGGCCGAGTCGGTCGGCGTCGCGGACCTGCCCGCGATGGACGACCGGCCGGCCGCCGCGCGGGCGCTCGACCGGGCCGGCGCCGGCGACCTGCCCGGCCAGCTGCCGGACGGGCTCGACACTCAGGTCGGCACCGCGTTCACCGGCGGCCACGGCCTGTCCGGCGGCCAGTGGCAGAAGCTGGCCCTCGGCCGGGCGCTGCGCCGCGAGGAGCCGCTGCTGGTCGTGCTCGACGAGCCGACCGCGAGCCTCGACGCGACCGCCGAGCACGCCCTGTTCGAGCGTTATGCACAGGCGGCGGCTGAGGCGGCGGCGAGCAAGGGCGCGATCACGCTGCTGGTCTCGCACCGGTTCTCCACGGTGCAGATGGCCGACCTGATCATCTTCATCGAGGCGGGCAGGGCCGTCGAGACAGGCAACCACGAGCAGTTGATGGCGGCCGACGGGCGATACGCCGAGCTCTACAACCTCCAGGCGGCCGCGTACGCGTGACCGCGGCGGCGCCGGTTCCGCGTCGGCGTCGGTGCGGGGGCAGAGAGGTAAGATCGTCAAGATCGTCAGGCAGCGCGAACGACGACTGAGGCCGACTGCCGACGCCGTATGTTGACGCCGTCTGACGCGGCATCCGATCCCGACAGGGAAGCGAGAGCGAGCGAAATGCCCAAGGCACCCGTCCCCCAGCCGATCGCCGAGTTCCTGGCCAAGCCGAACCCCGCGGTGATCGCCACGGTGAAGCCGGACGGACAGCCGGTCTCCGTCCCCACCTGGTACATGTACGAGGACGGCCGGATCCTGGTGAACATGCAGGACAGCCGCAAGCGGCTGGACTACATGCGGGCCAACCCGCTGGTCGCGGTCAGCGTTCTGGAGGTGCCCAACTGGGGCACCCACGTCAGCGTGCAGGGCCGGATCGCCGAGATCTCCGACGACCCCGACCTGTCGGTGATCGACAAGGTCGCGGCCCACTACGGCGTCGCCCACTATCCGATCCGCGACCGCAAGCGGGTCAGCGCCTGGATCGAGATCGACCAGTGGCACTCCTGGGGCAGTCTGGCCGACGTCGGCTGAGGCCGGGCCGGGGAACTGCGGCGCGGCGGCCGACGTTAGTGTCTGCATATGGACGAGAACAGGGCATTACGGGTTGTTGACGCGTTGCGCCGCCGCGGCATCGACGCCCATTTGGCGCGGGAGGGCGTCTACCAGATCGGCGTGCGCATCATCCTGCGCGACGGCCGCGAGGCGGTGTGGGACACCGACGACACTCCCGGCCTCGAAGCACAGGTCATGCGGGACGGGATGCTGGTCGGCTACGTCCCCGCGATCGACGGCTCGGAGAACTTCGACGAGGCGCAGACCATCGACGCGATCGCCCGGACCGACTACGACCAGCCGATAGCCAGCACCCGCCGCACGGCGCCGCCCCCGTCCGCGCCGCTGGCCCCCGAGGGCGGCGTCTTCCGCCGGTTCCTCGGCGGCTTCCGCGAGCGCTGAGGCCGAAGCCGACGCCGGAGCCGGCCCGGCCCGGTCTGCTCCCCGAAATCGGGATGACAAGCGCCCGGCGACCCGGCACTATCCGGTAACCATGGGATACGTCGACGTCTCCGGGCTCCGTCACGCGCTGCCGGACGGGCGGGTGCTGTTCGACGCGGTCTCGTTCCGCGCCGGCGAGGGCTCCAAGGTCGCGCTGGTCGGGCCGAACGGCGCCGGGAAGACGACGCTGCTGCGGCTCGTCGCCGGGGACGAGCCGGTGCGCGAGGGGGCGGTCGCGCGGTCCGGCGGCCTCGGCGTCATGCGGCAGTTCATCGGGATGATCGGCGACGAGACGAAGCTGCGCGAGTTCGCCCTCTCCCTCGCCGCGCCGCGGCTGCGCGAGGCCGGGGCCCGGCTCGAGCGCGCCGAGGCGGCGCTCGCCCGCGCCGACGCCGGCGAGCGCGAACAGCTCAAGTACGCCGACGCGCTGACCGCGTGGGGCGACGCCGGCGGCTACGACGTCGAAGTGGTCTTCGACACCGTCTCGACCGCGGTGCTCGGCATCGGCTGGGACGAAAGCGCCCGGCGGCCGGTGCGCACCCTGTCCGGCGGCCAGCAGAAGAGGTTCGCCCTCGAGCTGCTGCTCGCCGGGCCGGACGAGGTGCTGCTGCTGGACGAGCCGGACAACTTCCTCGACGTGCCCGGCAAGCGGTGGCTGGAGCAGCGGCTGCGCGAGACGCCGAAGACGGTCCTGTTTGTCTCGCACGACCGCGAGCTGCTGGCCAACACCGCCGACCGGGTGGTCACCGTCGAGGGCGGCTCGGCCTGGGTGCACCCGGGCTCGTTCGTCTCCTGGCACGAGGCCCGCGAGGCCCGCAACGAGCGGCTCGAGGAGGACCGGCGGCGCTGGGACGAGGAGCACGCCAAGCTCAAGGAGCTGGTGCGGATGTACCAGATGAAGGCCTCGCACAACTCGGACATGGCCACCCGGCTGCAGGCCGCGCGCACCCGGCTGGCGAAGTTCGAGCAGCAGGGCCCGCCCCCGCTGCCGCCGCGGGACCAGAGCATCCGGATGCGGCTGGACGGCGGCCGCACCGGCAAGCGCGCCGTGATCTGCGAGGCCGTCGAGCTGGAGAACCTGACCCTGCCGTTCGACCTCGAGGTCTGGTACGGCGACCGGGTGGCCGTGCTGGGCGCGAACGGCACCGGCAAGTCCCACCTGCTGCGGCTGCTCGGCCGCGGCGGGACCGACCCCGACCCGGCGGTGGTCGCGCTCTGGGCGGGCGCCCCGCTGGCCCCGGTCGCCCACGCCGGCGTCGCCCGGCTCGGCGCCCGCGTCGTGCCGGGCCATTTCTCGCAGACGCACGACCGGCCGGACCTGACCGGCCGCACCCTGGTCGAGATCCTGTGGCGGGGCGACGAGCGCAGGCCGAGCCTGCCCCGGGACGAGGCGATGCACGTGCTGAACCGGTACGAGCTGGCGGCGCAGGGGGACCAGCGGTTCGACACGCTCTCCGGCGGCCAGCAGGCCCGGTTCCTGGTGCTGCTGCTCGAGCTGTCCGGCGCGACCCTGCTGCTGCTGGACGAGCCGACCGACAACCTCGACCTGGCCAGCGCCCAGGCGCTGGAGGACGGCCTGGCCGGGTTCAAGGGCACGGTGATCGCGGTGACCCACGACCGCTGGTTCGCCCGCTCGTTCGACCGCTTCGTGCTGCTGCGCGCGGACGGCGAGGTGGCCGAGGTCGACGAGCCGGTCTGGGACTGACCGCGGGACTGACCGCGGGGTGCGCCCCCGGCCCGCCGTGTGATGGGATGCGAGCGACCCACACCCGTCAGGAGCCCACCGGAGGCGTTCAGCCATGGCACGATTCAGGGTCGGCGTCCAGGTCCGACCGCAGCACTGCGAGATGCGACAGCTGCGCGAGGCGTGGCGGGCCGCCGAGGAACTCGGCGCCGACACCGTGTTCAACTGGGACCACTTCTTCCCGCTCGACCCGCCGGCGGACGGCGAGCACTACGAGTGCTGGACCATGCTCGGCGCGATCGCCGCGGACACCGAGCGGGTGCAGTTCGGCGCCCTGGTCACCTGCAACAGCTACCGCAACCCGGACCTGCTGGCGGACATGGCCCGCACGGTCGACAAGATCAGCGGCGGGCGGCTGGTCCTGGGCCTGGGCGCGGGCTGGTTCGAGCGCGACTACACCGAATACGGGTACGAATTCGGGACCGCGCCGGACCGGCTGCGGGCGCTGCGCGCGGCGCTGCCCCGGATCGAGGCGCGGCTGGCCCGGCTGAACCCGCCGGCGCCCGGCATCCCGCTGCTGATCGGCGGCGGCGGGGAGAAGGTCACCCTGCGGATCACCGCCGAGCGGGCCGACCTGTGGAACGGCTTCGGGCCGCCGGAGCGGTTCGCGCAGAAGAACGCCGTGCTGGACGCGTGGTGCGCCGAGGTCGGCCGGGACCCGGCGCAGATCGAGCGCACCGTGACGATCGGCGCGGACGAGGTGGACGACTTCGAGGCGTACCTCAAGGCCGGGGCGACGCACCTCATCATGGGCTGGGACGCGCCGTTCGACGCCAAGCCGCTGCAGCGGCTGATCGCCAACGCCGCGGACTGATCTTCCCGAGAACCCTGATACAGCCGACGGCCCCGCGCCTTCGTGAAGGAAGGTGCGGGGCCGTCGGCCTGTTGCCGATTCTCGTGCCGTCGTCGCGCGTAACCTGAGTTGGGCCATCCTAGTGCGCAGGTCTGGTGCCGCGGTTGATGGCGTGGAGGGCTTGGCGTAGGTCGTCGAGGTGGGGTCGGCCGGTGATGGTCTGTTGAACCGCACCGGCTTTGCGCCAGGCACTGGCCGGAAGCCGGGGCGATTCATTTCGTGGCGATGCTGCGGCTTGCCGACCCGAGAGGACAATCCCGCCGCGCCGTGGCTGCAGACAGGCTGGCATGAGGCCGTAGACACACGCTTCCTTCTGAGCGGTGCTTCTGGGGGGATGACGCGCGATCGTCGGTTCAGGGGATCGCAGGTGAAAGCGTCAGACCCTGGTGCCGACCAACGTTGCAGGGCCAACAGCGAGGCGGGCAAGAGTGGCGGACAGGGCCTCGCACAGCAGTCCCATGCTGGGCTCGATCATATGAAGGCTGATACGGTAGTCTGGGCAGGCTGGCGAGCAGGCCAGACGGAGCGTGACCTGCCGTTCGAATCCGCCCCGGGCGACCGCATTGGGGAAGAGATTGTCTAACGCGGAGTCTGCAGTGTGGGCCAGCTCCCGCCAGCGCACGCGTGCTCCGGCCCGGCCGTCCGGCTCGATCAGCTTTCCGACGCCGGCCAGGTCGTGGGGGTCGGCCAAGCGACGTAGCCAGTAGGCGCTGTCGTACGCGGCGAGGAGGTCCACCGCCGCGGTGGCGGCCAGGTCGTCAACGCTTCCAGCGCGCAGTTGGGCCTCGAGTTGTGTGGCAGCCTGACGGGGGTCATGGCGTTCCTTTCCAAGGCTCTCGTTGGTCGCCGCCGGGTGCAGCGTCCTGGCTATGCCCGCAGGTGCGGGCCCTTCAATCGACGGAGCTTTACTTCGCCCGGGGCGTATGGAGCCCCGGTTTACGTGGTTGTGCGCCCCACCCCGCCGGGTGGGGCGCACAACCACGTGCGTTGCCTTAGTACGTCTACTTCGAGCCGGGTAGCTTGGGAACCGACGTCTGTGTCACGTTCTCCTGCTCCAGCTTGGCTGGCAGGCACCTGGCCAAGACCATGCTCAGGATGGTGAATGACACCACCACGGCGGCCGCGCTGACCGGCGCGTAGCTGGCGGCTTTGATCGCCGTGTGCGGGCTGTGCACCACGGTGAGCAGGCTGACCGCGACGAAGCCAGCCAGCGCAAATCCGGCGCCCCACATCCGCGAGAGTCGGTCGTCCTGCTTGCTGCGGATCACCGCGCCGATGACCAACCCGGCGAGCACGCAGCCGCCGTAGGCGCCGATGTACGCCCATACGCACACGGGGTTGAACACGTTGAGCAGCACACGGGTGTTGCCGCCCGCGCCAACGAAGAAGATCAGGGTGTGGAAGGTCGCCTCCTGCCCCTCCACGCAGGGCTTCTCGCCGTTGAGCCGAATTCCCGGAAGCGGTATCGCGAAGCGCCGCGGGCCGCTACCGTGGATAGAAGGACCTGCCATATCACCCCTCTAATGTGGCTGGCGGGGACCGCACCGGAGGGCAATCCGGTGCGGCCAATTTCCTCGCACGACCCCTGCGGGTTACGGCCGCAGGGGTCGTGTTGTGTACACCCTTAGAGTGCGACCAAGGCCCCTTCCCAGTCACGGCGAAAAGCTAAGTCTTCGCAGGTCAGAGCCAATGTGCGAGGACTCGAAATGACAATAGTGGAATATTTATCGGCAAGGGCCGTGAGGTCGATCACAACGGTTTCGTTTCTATTTGCAACAACCTTCGGCGCGAATTTCAACGCGAGCGTTACATTCGGCCAATGCGAGCCGCTTCCCGTGCAATCCGAATCTTCGACCTCGGTGATATAACTCACACAGACGATCTGGTGCGCTTCGCGGTTGCCGCGCAACTCGGAGCGGTGAACGCCTGGAGCCCACCGGTCTCCCAGGCGAAGATCGCGCAAGCTAGCTATATCGACGCGGCGGTGATGGTCAGGCGCCTGAATGGGGAGTCGGCGTTCACCCATGCCGAGTTGCGTCAACTCGACGACGCCTTCGGCGCGATCGGCCTGGAGGGCGCGGGCGGTCTCAGCGCCCTGGGAACCCGACTACAGGGTCGTGGCGACACCTGGGCCAATCTCGATGCGCACATCCCCCCGGGCTGGGCCGAGGAGATGCTCGCCGAGCCATCGACCAAGGAACTCGGAGTCATGCTGCAGGCCACCGCGCTGGTGGCCAAGCTGCGAGCAGCCCATCGGGCTGGCCGCCACTGGGCACTCTGGCCGGCTACACCTTCGACCTGATGCAGAAGGAGTTGGCGCGGGAACTGGGCGAGCCGATGGGCTTTCGGGTATGGCGAGCGGTGACCAAGAGCGTGCTGCTCAACACCCCCAAAGGCACCAACAAGCCGCTGCCGCAGACCGCAGTCCTGCGCAAGTTCGTCGAAACCCAACTCAAAGACGCCGAACGGCTGCGCACACGCAGCCTGTACCCGGGCCGATCACTGGACATGGAGCTGGCCATCATCGTGCCAGCGTCCTGGTCGACCGACGAGGCGGGCACGAACTGGGTGCGCGAAGTGCTGCTCACGCGGGCCATGAACCAGGAGGCGACGCTGCGCGAGCGCGGCACCGCAGCGTTCGGCCTGTGGCAGCGTGCGCACAGCGGGGAGGACCCAGACAAGGAGACCGTATGCAGGCACGTACTCGACCTCGTCACCTCTTTCCGGAAGGCGAACGACCGCCCCGATATCGCCAGTGGGCTGCGCTGGACCGCCGCCACGCTGCAGCACTGCGTAGAGCAAGACACTGCCACGTGCAACACCTGGCCAACAACCAGCGAGCCCTGGTTCGACCGAGTCATGCAGGCGGCCGCGAGCCTAGACCAGGAGCCGATCCCCACCAGCGTGCGGCCAGGCACGCGCACTCTGTTCGAACACGCTCTCCTGCAGAACGCCGGCGTCTACCGCCGCCAGGCAATCGAAACGCTGATCGCGGCCGGGCTGGCCAGCCATGTCACGCCCGCGCTCATCGAGTACCTCGAGCACGAGCATGAGTCGTGGCTACGCATCCGGGCGCTGTTTGCGCTCGGCTTCGTCCAGCGCCGCGACCGACAGGTCTCGCAAGCCCTTTACAGCGCCTGCCTGCGCGCCTACCGGCAACTTAACTGGACAGATCCAGACAGCAACCCGCGTGCCCCTATCACGGAACTGCATGCCGCCCTTTTCGCCGTCGGCGACTGCTTCGGACCTCGCGGCGCCGAGGCCGCAGCGCGCGAGGTGCGCGCCCCGCTCAGCGGGATGCTCGAACAACTCGTCACGGAAAAGCAGACCGACCACTCGTGCATGTGGCCGGTCGCGCGTGCGACGGCCTATCTGCTCACCGTCACCGCACAGCCCCGCCGCGCAGGTCAAAGCAAGCCGGACTTGGCCCAGCGCCTGCTAACCGAGTTGGAGAACCACCCCGACGAGTCTGTGACCGGACGACTAAGCACTTGGGCGAAGTTCCGCTTCGCCGAAAATGGCAGCATCGTGCCCCTACTTGACGCAACCCGCGACGACGAGGCTCGCAACAGTCTGGCAACGTCCGGATCCTGGATGGGACTGCCACCAGAGCGCGCGTAGTAGCCGCCCGATCCGGCGCACCGCACCTCAATGAGATTCCATGAAAACGGTCGGCCCCGCACCTTCCCAAAGGTGCGGGGCCGTCGGCCTGTCGCCGGTTCTCATGCCGTCGTCGCGCGTAACTGCCTGGTGCTACTGCACGGTGATCCCAGTGCTCACTGGCCTGTGCCGGAGCCGGAGTCCCCGGACGAGGGCTGCGGGTGGGCCACCTCCGTGGGGGCGTCGGCCGGGGGTTGCTGCGCCGCCGCGCCGTTCCCGCTCTCGGAGGGCGCGGGCACGGCGTCCTGCAGGGCGGACTTCGGCACGACCATCGTCTCCTGCGATGCCAAGGACGCCTGCAGCACGGTCGGCATCTCGGCCGGCGGCACGGCCGGCATCGGCGCGGGCGCCGGGGTCGGGGCAGGCGCCGCGGCAGGAGCGACGTCCTGCGGCGAGGCCGGCTGTGGGGCCGGAGTCGGGGTCGGGGCCTGCGGCGGCGCGGCGGGCTGGGGCTGGACCGTGGCCTGGACCGGCTCGGCGTTGACCGGCGCCGGCGCTTGCGGCTGCTGCGGCTGGAACTGGGGTTGCGGCTGGGGCTGCTGTACTTGCTGCGGCTGCGGGTACTGCACCGGCTGCTGCTGCGGGTAGCCCGGCTGGGGGTAGCCCTGCGGATAAGGCTGCTGAGGATAACCGGGGTACTGTGGCTGCGGGTATGCCTGCAGCGGGTAGCCCGGCTGGCCGTAAGCAGTCTGCGTCGGGTAGCCGTATACCGGCTGCTGCCCGGTAACGCCGTACTGCTGGGCCGGCGGCCAACCGGGGGCCGCTGTGGGCTGACCGCCCGGCCAACCGGGGGCACCGGGAGTGCCGACCGGCCAACCGGGCGGCTGCGCGTATTGCTGCGGCGCGCCCGGGGCCATGGGCCATCCGGGTGGCATCGGCATGCCCATGGGCATGCCCACCGGCGCCATCTCGTAGGCCGACTGGGGCCGGTCGAGCCGGATGCGCATGACCGCGGCGATCGTGATCGCGGCGAGCCCGGCCAGCGACGCGTAGAAGCCGCCGTTCGGCGAGGCGGAGATGTTCAGCGCGTTGGTGGGCAGCGGTCCGGTGCCGTAGAAGTGCCGCTCCGGGGAGATGAACACCAGCACCGCGTTCGCCAGCTCCCAGAGCATCAGCATGCCGGCGCCGATGAACAGCCCGGAGGCCAGTTCCTTCGACTTGATCAGCAGCGCGCTGACCAGCGCCAGGGCCACCAGCACCGCCGCGGTCAGCAGGATCGAGGCCTGGTCAGGGCCGGTGAGCATGGACCAGGAGCAGCACTGGTACTGCGCGCCGGTGCCGTCGCTGTAGGTGATCGACGTCATGCAGTCGCCGGCGAGCCAAAGCGCTGCGGCGACGACACCGCAGGCCAGCACGTTGCTCGTGTAGCGCCGCTGCTGCCGGCCGACCCTGTCGCGCCGCTGGATCAGCACTGCGACAAGTACGAGCACGCCGGCCATGATCGGCGCCGCGTAGCTCGCGATCAGGGCGACCTTCGACAGCCCGCTGTAGAACCTCACGTTGCTCGGCTCGACATCGGTGAAGTAGCGGGCGGCGACCATCACCGAGACGCCCATCGCCACGCCGTCGCCCATGTTGCGCAACCGGCGCAGCAGCAGGAAGACCGAGGCGACGATGAAGGCCGCCGCCTGCAGCCCGTCGAACGCGTCGACGGCCGGGTCCACGTAGCTGCTGTTCGCGGTGATCAGGACGATCGCGGAGGCGGCCGCTATCACGTAGAGCACTACGGCGGCTATTCGCAGGACAGCGCCCGCGTTGGCTGAGGAGGGCGCCGCAGGCAGGCTCCCGGAGAATCCCGCGGGGCCCGGCGCCCCGTACGGAAGCGGCTGTGCGGCGGCGACGCCCGCCGGCATGGCCGCCGGTACGGGCGCAGCCGGTCCGGGCGTGGGCTGCTCCGGTCCGGATGCGGCCGGTCCGGCCGCGACCTGCGCAGGCGGAACGGCTTCCGCGGGCGCCGGCTGGCCCTGCTCCGCGCCCTGGCCGCCTGGTCCGGGGCCGTTTTGGCCGCCGGCCGTGCTCCAAGGGTCGTTCCCTGACATATTTCGTACCTTCCACGAGACGACGCGGGCACTTTATCGCCCACCTACCAGGAGGGGAATCCGGCGTGCGGCGTGTGGTGCCGGGCGGATCGGGGTGCGGCGAACGGGTTATTCAGCAATTATTCAGCTCCGCGGCCGCCGGGGAGCGGGCGCGGATGTCAACCGGAGAACACTGACGGCCTGTCCACGGGCCCCGCGGGGGCGGGCGGCCCGGCGGCGCGGGCCGGGCACGGCGAAGGAGGCCCGGCGACCTTTCGATAAGAAATTCGTGAATCCGCCCGGCCCGCTCAGCGCGGCCCCGGCGGAGAACATCGGCTGTCCGGCGACGAAAGCGCGCAGCCGCCCGTCGACCTGCTCGATCACGCTGGCCACCTGCGACCGGGCCTCCTCGGCTCGCCCCGAACGGCCGTCCGCCGCGGTGCCGCAGAACTCCGGCTCGCCGGACCGTGCGCGGGACGCCGTACCTGACTGCCGATTCTAGCCGTTCGGGCATTTCGGGGCCTCGGCAGAAATCGTCGGCAACCCGATGACGGGGTGCCGCGGGCGGGTACGCTCGGGCCGACACGCCAGGAGACGGGCGCACCGGCCGCCCGGCTGCACGGACTGTCACCGGGGCCGGGAAGAATGTTGCCCGGGCCCCGCCACAGGCCTGCGAACCCAGCGAACCAAAGTCCGCCCGAGCCTTCCGGAGCACCAGCGTGATCACGATCTCGACCGCCAACGTGAACGGCCTGCGCGCGGCGTCCCGCAAGGGCTTCGACGCGTGGCTGCAGGCCACCAAGTCCGACGTGCTCTGCTTCCAGGAGGTCAGGGCCGAGCCGCACGAACTGCCCGAGGAGGTCCGCGAGCCGAAGGGCTGGCACACGCTCTTCGCGCCCGCCGCGGCGAAGGGCCGGGCCGGCGTGGCCCTCTACAGCCGGATCGAGCCGACCGCGACCCGGATCGGCTTCAGCTCGGCCGAGTTCGACACCGCCGGCCGCTACGTCGAGATCGACCTCCCGGCGAACGACGGCAAGCCCGGCGTGACGGTCGCCAGCCTCTACCTGCCCTCCGGCGAGACCGGCACCGCCCGGCAGGAGGAGAAGGAGCGCTTCATGGCCGAGTTCCTCGACTACCTCAAGGCGGCCCGCACCCGCCAGGAGGCGGCCGGCCGCGAGCTGGTCGTCTGCGGCGACTGGAACATCGCGCACCGCGAGGCGGACCTGAAGAACTGGAAGACGAACCAAAAGACCGCCGGCTTCCTCCCCGAGGAGCGCGCCTGGCTCACCCGCGTCTTCGACGAGGCGGGCTATGTCGACGTCGTGCGCGCCAATTACCCGGACCAGAAGGAGGGCCCGTACACCTGGTGGTCCTACCGCGGCCGCGCCTTCGACAACGACGCGGGCTGGCGCATCGACTACCAGATCGTCACGCCCGGCCTCGCGCAGCGCGTCGTCTCCGCCGTGATCGAGCGCGCCGCGACCCACCCGGAGCGCTGGTCTGATCATGCCCCGGTGACTGTGGTCTTCGACGCGTGAACCTCGGCCAAGCCGGTATTTGATGACATGGCTCGCAGCTCGCCTCGATCATCGAGTGTGGCCAGCCGCATAGGATTCATCGACAACAAGGGATGCGCTATCTGAGGAGAGGCGGCTTGCGCTGCCAATGTCCAAGAGTCGAGCCACTGAGCCGGACCCACGCGCACGACAACTGACCTTCGAGGTCGGCGACACGGGCGCGAGCACGGATGTGGAGACCGAGCAGACCGGCGAAGCCATCGACAAGCCCTTCGATCCGGAGCAGATCGAGGTCCTGACTCGAACTCCCACGGTGTCACTGCTGTTGAGCCGGATCAGGCGGGGCACACTGAACTGATCTCAGCGACAATCACGCGATCATCTTGTGTTCGAATTGGGTGAGGACGAGTGTGGCGCGGGCCAGGTCGGTGATCCGGCGGGGGCTGATGGTGACATTGCGCAGGGTTTTCCAGCGCCCGACCAGCAGGGCGAAGCCGCGTTCCCCCAGGCACCGCAATGCGCGCAACAGCTTGTTATAGCAGCGGGTGTCCAGGTCGAGCTCGTAGCCGTCCTTGCGCTGCTTGACCGGGGTGTATACGCCGTGGCCCGCGCCTTCGTAGCCCGCGTCGGCCAGGATCGGCAGGTCCTTGGTGTACGGGCCCAACGCCGCGAGCACCAGGTCGCGGGCGGCGGTGATGTCGTGCACGCTGCCGGGCAGGACCTCGGAGACCCAGCGCGGAATGCCGCGCGGGTCCATCAGAGCCTGGACCAGGCCTCCGAAGTCGTGCGTCTTGCCCGAATACCATGCGTCGATTTCCTTGCCCTTGCGCGAGAGCTTCGGCTCGGTCACCCGGTCGCTGGTCACGATCTTCCCGTCGAGAATCAGGTGGGACAGGCCCTCGCCCTTGGCTCGTTCCAGCGCCTCGCGCAGATCAGGGGCTTGAGCCGCGAGGACCGCGATCCCCTCGTCGCGGTACCGGTAGGAGGTGGCGCGCGCGAGGCCGAACCCGGCGCCCAGCCGCTCGACGTCCGGGTTGTCGCGGAACCAGGCCAGGACGAAGAGCGCCTGCCTGAAGCAGGTGCGTGGGATCCGGCGGGATCGCCGTTTCCCGATTGGCGCACATCGCACATCACGCCGGACTCGGAAAGTCGCAAGAAGGAGGGACTGTGCGACTTCGGGGACCTCGACGGCGCGACACGACTCTTCGATCTCCACGCGCGCATGACTCCGGGCGCCGGTCGACTCCACTTCCGACTCGTGCCGGAAGAGCGAGCGCTGCGGATCGCATACATTGGGCGGAAGCTCTGACTCGAGCCGCACGCGGGTAGCCACGCCGCGCTCCGCGTCTGACGAACCGTCAGCCGCGTGCGGATGTGAGCCACGTCACCGGCATCCGTCGGGCATAAGAACCGCGGGGACGGTGTTCCCATTTACGTGCCCCCGCCTACGAATCGGAGGCAAGCGAGCCGCCCCAGCACGTAAAGGCGCCCTGTCGCGACTCACTTCCATTGTTTGCATGGAGGTGTACCCATGGCTCTCAGTCCTCGCTTCTCGCTCGACACCCTCGCCGTGATCGGCGGCGGCTTCCTGGCCGTCTCCGCGATGTCCTTCTCCGCCGCGACGGCGGGGTGGATCGGCTTCGGCGTCTCCGCGCTGTTCACGCTCGCCTCGGCGACCGCGGCGGTGCTCGCCCGGCGCGCCTCGGCGCGGTTCGGGCACAGCGTCCTCGCCGTCGTCGCGCTGTGGTCGCTGGTCGCCGCACTCGCCTTCTCCGGCAGCGCCCTGACCTGGCTGGTGTTCGCCGACGCGCTCGCCCTCGCGGGCGCCGCGCTGGCCGACCTGACCGCGCACGAGGTGAGCGCCGAGCACGTGGTGCACTCGCTCGAGGTCCGTCCGGCGGCCGAGGCCGCGTCGGGCGTACCGGCGGCGCACGACTTCGCCGCCTGACAAAAAGCAGCCAAGCAGCCCGAAGGGGCCGGGGCCGCCGATTCCGGCGGCCCCGGCCGTTTTTTCTCCGATTTCCTCCGATGACGGCATGGAGATTTTTAAGACGGTGGCACGGGGAGCCGGACCGGCCCACACTGGATGCCGTCGGAGATCGGCGGCGAGGAGGCACATCCATGTCCGTGGCGCGCAGGGCTCTGACAGTGTGTGTCACCGCCGGAGTGCCCGTCGTGCTGTGGGGCAGTCCGGGCACGGGGAAGACCTCCGCGGTGCGCGCGCTGGGAGAGTCGCTCGGCTGGCCGACGGAGGTGGTGGTCGGCTCCATCCGCGAGCCGACCGACTTCGCCGGGCTGCCGATTGTCGTGGACGGCGGGGTGCGGCTCGCGCCGCCGGCGTGGGCCACGCGGCTCGCCGAGGCCGGGCGGGGGCTGCTCTTCCTGGACGAGCTGACCACCGCGCCCCCCGCGGTCCAGGCGGCCATGCTGCGGATCGTGCTCGAACGGGTCGTCGGAGACCTCGAGCTCCCGCCGGGGGTTCGGGTGGTGGCCGCCGCGAATCCGCCGGACGAGGCGGCCGACGGCTGGGAGCTGGCCGCGCCGCTGGCGAACCGGCTGGTGCACCTCGACTGGCCGGTGGACGCCGGGGCGGTCGCCGAGGGCCTGGCGGTCGGCTTCCCCGCGCCCGATCTCGACTGCGAGCAGGAGCTCGATCCGGGCCGCATGGCGGCCGCCCGCGCCGCGGTCGCCGCGTTTCTCAAGGTCCGCCCGGTGCTCGTGCTCCAGGTGCCCAAGATCGCGGCGCAGGCCGGGCGCGGCTGGCCGAGCCCGCGCAGCTGGGAGACGGTCGCCGTGCTGCTGGGGGCGAGCGACTGCATCGGCGCCGACGAGGACGTGCGCGCCGCGCTGGTGTGCGGGGCGGTGGGCGAGGGCGCCGGGATCGAGTTCCTGTCCTGGCTCGCCAACGCCGACCTGCCCGATCCCGAGGCGGTGCTCGCCGATCCGGACTCCTTCGAGCTGCCCGAGCGCAGCGACCGCGCCTTCGCCGTGCTCACCGCCGTGGCGTCGGTCGCCATCGCGCGCGGGGACGCCGATTCGTGGGCGGCGGCCTGGCGCGTGCTAGCCTGCGCGACCGGGGCGGCTCCGGATGTCGCGACACTCGTCGCGCAGTCCCTGGCCGCGGCCCGGCCGCCCGGCGCGGCGCTGCCCTCGCAGGTGCTGGAGCTCGCGCCGGTGCTGCGCGCCGCGGGCCTGATGCGCGGCCCGGCCGAGGGGCGGTGACCCGGTGGCGGATCAGGACCCGGCGATCCGGTGGGACCGCATCGACGCGCTGAGCGCGCCCCAGCGCCAGAAGTGGGCGGCGTCGCGGGTCTGGACCGCGCGGCAGGCTCCGTATCTGGCCTCCGCGGTGCTCGCGCTGGACCCGGTGGTGGTCGGCGGGTCGGGCCGGTTCGACCTCTCCGCCTTCCCGACGGATCTCGCCTGGCACGTGTATCTGGACCCGGACGTCGTGGACGGCGCCGAGGTGCCGGAGATCGGGTTCTGGCTCCTGCACCAGGTCACCCACCTGCTCAGGCACCATGCGAACCGCTATCCCGACCCGAGAGCCGAGACCCCGGCGCCGGCGGCGGCCCCGATGAGCGGCCACGATCCGAGCCGGCGCCGCTGGAACGCCGCAGCGGACGCAGAGATCGACGACGACCTGAACACCGATCAGCTGCAGCTGCCCGAGCAGGCGGTCACGCCCGCCAAACTCGGCCTGCCGGACGGCTGGCTGGCCGAGCAGTACTGGGACGCGCTGTGCGATCCCGGGTCGAGCGCAGCGCACGAACTCCCCTCGGACGCGAGCGACTGCGGCACCGGCGCGGACGGGCAGGGCCGGCCGTGGAACTGCGAGAGCGGCGGCCTGTCGGCCACCGGCCGCAAGCTGCTGGCCCGGGACGTCGCCCGCCGCATCAAGGAGCACAGCCGGCTGCGCGGCGACGTGCCGGCCGGCTGGAAGCGCTGGGCCGACGAGCAGCTGGAGCCGGTGATCGACTGGCGCAGGGTGCTGCGGTCGGCGGTGCGCCGCGGCGTCGCGGACGTGGCCGGCCGGGTCGACTTCACCTACCGGCGGCCCTCGCGCCGCGCGTCGGCGCTGCCGGACGTGATCCTGCCCAGCCTGCGCCAGCCCCGGCCGACCGTCGCCGTGGTCGTCGACACCTCGGGCAGCATGAGCGACGGGATGCTCGCGCAGGTGCTCGGCGAGATCGGCGGGCTGCTGGCCGGGATGGGGATCGCCCGCGACCGGCTCAGCGTCGTGTGCTGCGACGCGCGCGCGTTCGAGGCGCAGCGGGTGGTCAGCGCGAAGGAAGTGCTGCTGCTCGGCGGGGGCGGCACGGACATGGGCGCCGGGCTCGCCGCGGCCGAGGCGCTGAAACCGGCCCCCGACCTGATCATCGTGCTCACCGACGGCCACACGCCGTGGCCGGCCCGGCCGCCGCGCCGGTCACGGGTGATCGTGGGCCTGATGGACCCGGGCGGTTCGGTCCCGGACTGGGCCGGCCACGTGTTGATCGATCCGAGCGGGCTGGTGACCACCTGATGAGCCGTTATGCCGACAAAGGGGACCAGGGCCGGCCGCCGGAGGACCTGACCCCGTGGCTGCGCGCCGGCATGCGCCGCACCGAGGCGCTGGCGTGGCGCTGGTGGAACTTCAGCCTGGCCGAGGCCCAGAGCTGGCGCACGGCCGGGGTGGAGGAGGCGCTGACCGCGGCGCAGTGGCAGACCGCCGGCGTCACCACGGCGACGGTGGACGAGTGGCGCAAGGCGGGCATCGACGCGGCCGAGGCGGTGCACTGGCACGAGTTCGGCATCGGCCTGCCGCAGGCCCGGGAGTACAAGAAGCAGGGCCGCGGCCCCGAGCAGGCGTTCAGCCAGCAGCGGGGCACGCACCTGAGCGGCAGCGTGGCGTTCGCGGCGTCGGGACGCGCAGGCGCCGCCGGCGTCGGCGGCCCGAGCCTCGCGTCGATCCACAAGCTGCGCGAGGCGGGCGTTCCGCACAACGTGATCGGCAGCTACCTGCAACTGCAGTGGTTCGACGACGAGGCGGTGAGCTGGGCCCGCGAGGGCATCACCGCCTGGGACGCCCGGCAGTGGAAGGACCTTGGCCTGTACCCGGACGAGGCCGCGCTGCTGGAGAAGGCGAAGCAGACCGCGCGGGACGTCGTCCGGGAGTGGTGGAGTGCCGGCATCCCGTTCGCGGAGGTCGCGGACTGGCTCGGCGCGGGCCTGAGCCCGCAGGAGGCGGTCGAGCAGCAAGCGGCCGGCAAGACGGCGGAGCACGCCGCGGCGCTCAGGGCCCTACGACGTGGCGGGGCACTGTAGCGGATCGCGTTGCGCCGCAGGCGGATCGGCGGCGGCGCGGCGACCGGTCACGGTCACTCGGCGAGGCGGGCGCGCACGTCTTCGACGTCCGGATGATCGAGCTCTTCGAGGATCCGCAGCCCGCGCATCCACTCCCCGCGGGCCGCGACGGTGTCGCCCGCGGCGGCGAGCGTGTCTCCGAGGCGGACGATCGTGCCCGCCTCGTAGGTCCGGTCGCCGACGTCCGCGAACAGTTCGATCGCGCGCTGATATGCCTCTGCGGCGGTGTCGTAGTCTCCGCGGCAGTGCGCTATGTAGCCGATGCTGTCCAGCGTCCCGGCCTCGCCGAAGCGGTGGCCGAGCGCGCGCAGGAGCTCCAGGCTGCGCGCGCACATGGCCTGGGCCTGCACGTAGTCCTTGTTCAGCGCCAGATACCAGCCGACCGTGTTGTAGGCCTCGGCCCGGCCGTTCGGGTGCTCGAGCTCTTCGAAGATCTCGAGCGCCCGGGTCGCGGCGGCCAGCGCGTCCTGCGGCCTCCCGGTCAGCTCGAACATCCACGCCCGGGTGGTCAGCGTGCGGGCGAGCCCGAGCCGGTCGCCGGTCTCGGCGGCCAGTTCGACGGCCTGCGCCAGATGACGCTCCGCCGACGCGATGTCGCCGATCCTCGACTCGACCCGGCCGAGGCCGCGCAGCGCGTAGATGCGGCCCGCCGCGTCGTTCGCGGCCGTCGCCACGGTCAGGGCCCGGCGATGCGTGTCGCGCCACTCGTGCCAGCGCCCGCGCCGCGCCTGGAAGGTGGCCAGCGACCACGGGATCTGCCAGGCGTGCCGGTTCAGGCCCTCGTCCGCGGCGACGGCCGCCGCGGCGAGCAGCGCGGCCCACTCCCGCTCGATCCAGTCCAGCGCCTCCGCCTCGTCCCGGGGCGAGTCCGGGACGACGCCCGGCTGCGGCGGGGCCAGGTCGAGCGGGTCGCGGCCCGGGAACAGCCGGCGGTCCGCGGCGTATGCGCTGTGCAGGTAATAGTCGAGCACGCGCAGCAGGGCCTCGCGCGATTCATCAGGGTATTCATGCGCACACTCC
>DASYAE010000258.1:0-14461 GCA_036501535.1 Actinocrinis sp.
CCGCCAACACCCCGACAGAAACCTGCGACGGCACCGCGACCCGCTCCGAGGAGCCCACCACCTGCGACATGACGCCACGATAGACCCCAGTCCAACATAGCAGCCATTTGACACCCAGAAGGCTGACCAGCCCGCGCCGCCACAAGACCAAACTAGCCTACGTGGCATTGCGCCCTGGCCAACCCGAACCGAGGCTTCACCGCCGTGGTCATCGGCGAACCCCAACGCGCCTTCTACGACAACCAGTACTCCCTGACCATGCCGCTGTTCAGCCACTACGGCGTCGGGCTGTGGGTCCCGGAGGTCGGCGGCGCCATCGACCCGAACTCCGAAGCCCACGACCTGATCATGGGCGTGTTCGGCGGCATGTCCAAGGGCGAACGCAACCGCATCAAGATCCGCGTGCGCTCGGCCATGGCCTCCCAAGCCAAGATCGAAGGACGCTTCCTCGGCGGCAGACCTCCGTACGGCTACCTGCTCGCCGACGCCGGAGCGCACCCCAACCCCGCCAAAGCCGCCGACGGCAAACGCCTGCACCGCCTCATACCCGACCCCGTAGCTGCCCCGGTCGTGCGACGGATCTTCGCCGAATACCTGCGCGGGCGCGGCTTCAAGGCCATCGCCGAAGGACTGACCCGCGACCAGATCCTGTGCCCCTCCGCCCACGACCCCGGCCGCAATCCGCACCGCACCACCATCGCCTGGAACACCTCGATCATCCGCGTGATCGTCACCAACCCCCGCTACACCGGGCGCCAGGTGTGGAACAAGCAGCGCAAAGCCGAAGTCCTCATCGACATCCGCAACGTCGCCGACGGCTACGAGACCAAGCTGAAGTGGAACAAGCCCGGCGACTGGGTCTGGTCCGACCAGATTGTCCACGAACCCCTCGTCACCGTCGAGGACTTCGAAGCCGCCGCCGCGCTGATGGCCACCCGTGCGCATCAAGGACCCCGGCTACCCCGCGAGAACCGCCCTACCGCCCGCCACTACCAACTGCGCGGACGTCTGCACTGCGGGATCTGTAAGCGCAAGATGCAGGCGAGCACCGCCCACGGCACCATCTACTACCGATGCCTGTACCCCGACCAGTTCGCCAAGGCCAACCACATACCCCACCCGCGCGGCGTCTACCTGCGCGAGGACATCGTCGTACCCAGACTCGACGCCTGGCTCTCCACAGCCTTCGCCCCGCACAACATCGAGGCCACCGTGGCCGCGCTCATCGACGCCAGCGACCAGGACGACCAAGCCGCCGCCGAGGCCGCCACCCACCGCCAGGCACTCGCCGAGTGCGACCGCAAGCTCGCCCAATACAGAACCCTGCTCGATCAGGGCACAGACCCCGCCATCGTCGCCGGATGGATTCGCGAGGTTGAAGTCGAACGCATTGGCGCGCAAGCCAAACTGCGCGAAGCCGCCGGGCGCACCGCGATGACCACCGACGAGATCATGGAGATCGTGACCGCGATCGGCGACATGATCAAAATTCTTGCCGACGCCCAACCGGCCGACAAAATCGAACTTTACACTCGACTCGGGCTGCGGTTGGAGTACGATATAAATGCGAACGCGGTGGCCGTGACGATGGAACCGCTTGATGAACCGGGTGACATTAACCCCGAGACGCAAGACCGTCTACGTAATACTGGTGTCCGAGGGGGGACTTGAACCCCCACGCCCTTAACGGGCACTAGCACCTCAAGCTAGCGCGTCTGCCATTCCGCCACCCGGACAAGGGTGAGTCGAAGGTTCCCGGTTTGTCCGGTCGTCCGCCGACGCGGAGAACAATACCAAAGATCGGCGGGGTTTCGTGCACGCGGCGAGAGGGTGGGGGTGGCGGTGTGGCGAGGGGCGGCGGGCAGGGGTTCGGGCTGGTGGTGCCGAGTGGCGGAGGGGGCCGGGCTGAGGGGGCTGGGCGGCGGATACCGTATGCATTAGTTGGCACTGTGCATGCTTGGCGCTCTGCATCGATCTGCACTGTGCATCGGTCGGCACTGGGCGTGTGTGCGGTTTGGTGGCGGCTGACTGGATGTGGGCGGGGTGTCTCGCTGGTCGGATCGAGGGAAGGGCGTTGTGGGTTGAAGATCGTGCTTTTCACGCTTGGGGGCACCATTGCGATGGCTGGGGCCCGGGGTGGCAGTGGCGTCGGTGCCGAGGGGAGCGGTGAGGTGCGGGGGGTCGTGGCCCGGCTTACGGGGGCGGAGTTGGCGCAGGGGGTGGCCGGGCTCGGCGCTACCGGGGTCGAGTTGGATGTGCGGGACGCGCATGCTGTGCCGAGTGCCGATCTGACGTTCGCTCAGGTGCTCGATGTGGTGCGGGCTGCGTCGCGGGCGGTGGGGGAGGGGGCGCGGGGTGTCGTTGTCACGCAGGGGACTGATACGTTGGAGGAGACCGCCTGGCTCGCCGACCTCGTGTGGGCGCATGAGGAGCCGCTGCTGTTCACCGGGGCCATGCGGAACCCGACGCTGGCCGGGGCGGACGGGCCGGCCAACCTGCTTGCCTCGGTGCTGGCGGCCGCGTCGGACGAGGCGCGGGGGCTTGGTGCGCTGGTCGTGTTCAACGACGAGATCCACGCGCCGCGCTGGGTGCGCAAGACCCACAGCACGAGCACGGCTACGTTCGCCTCGCCGAACGTGGGGCCGATCGGGCAGGTTATTGAGGGGCGTGTGCGGGTGTTGGCCCGGCCGCCGCGGCGGGACCGCGTGTCGTTGGAGGCTCTGTCGGCTGATGGGTCCGGCGGGTCGGCTTTGCGCTTGGACGAGGCTCGCGTTGCGCTTTATACCGCCGGACTTGAGGATGACGGGCTGCTTCTACGCGGTATTGCCGATACGCACGCTGGGCTGGTTATTGGGGGTTACGGCGTTGGGCATGTGCCGTCGGGGCTTGCGCCGGTGCTCGGTGAGCTTGCCGCCGTGATGCCGGTGGTTCTTGCGTCGCGGACCGGGGCCGGATCCGTGCTGCGGCATACCTATGGCGCCATCGGGTCGGAGGTGGACCTTCAGCGGCGCGGATTGATCAATGCCGGACTGCTTGGTCCGTACAAGGCGCGGGTGCTGCTGCGCCTGTTGCTGGCGAGCGGCGCCGACCGGGCGGAGATCGTGAAGGCGTTTGATCTGTACGGCTGAGTCTGGTGAGTATGGTCTGGTTTGGCCTGAAGTGTCTGGGGGCGTGATGGGTGGTTCTCGGGGACCCGGCATGGCCCGTGGGTTCGGGGCGTGCGGGACTTACAGACAATGTTCAGCCGATACCCTTATCGTGGCGGCTCGAACTGTCCGGTCGGGCAGGTCAGCCATATCAGGCAAGGGAATTCACATGGTGCGTGACGGGTGGGGGGCGCGGAGCGGGGGCCGCGTCGGGTGAGCGCGACACTGTCCGGAGCGGTTCCGCCGGACCTGCCTATGCCGCCCGAGCCTGGCCGGCTCGACGAGTTCTACTCCGCGTGCATATCGGGCTGGATGGTCATCAGGCGCAACTGGTTGGTGAGCGTCCTGGTTTTCGTCGGGTTTCTGCTGCGCCTGGCGTCGATGCTCGCCTATTATCCATCGATACTTTACATAGACTCGTACGACTACATAGTGCGGGCCTATACGCTCGATCCGACAGGTAACGACCCCGTCGGCTATTCGGTGTTCCTGCGCGTCATGCTCAAGTTCGCCAACCTCAGCACGGTCGTCGCGATCCAGCACCTGCTCGGGCTCTGCATGGCTGTCGCGATCTATGCGCTGCTGCGGCGCTACGGGATCCGGCGGTGGCTTGCGGCTCTCGGCGTCGCGCCGGTGCTGCTCGACGCGTACCAGGTGCAGATCGAGCAGAACATCCTGTCCGACACGCTGTACGAGAGCTTGGTCGTCGCCGGGATCGTCGTGCTCGCGTGGTATCGCAAGCCGCCGATGTGGATCTACCCGGTCGGCGGCGCGCTGCTTGGGACGGCCGTGCCGGTCCGCTCGGTCGGCGAGGTGCTGTTCTTCGGCGCTGTGGCCTTTCCGCTGGCGGTCGCGCGGGGCTGGCGGCGCAGGGCCACGGCGGTCATCTTCGCAGTCGCGGGCTTTGCCGTGCCGATCGTCGGATATGCGGGTTATTACTACTCGGTGACCGGGACGCCGGGGATCGCGGGCCAGGGCTACAACAACCTCTACGGGCGCGCGGCGATGGTGGCCGACTGCGCACAGCTCCCGCTGACCGCGCAGGAGCGGGTCCTTTGCCCCACTCAGCCGCTCGGGCAGCGGATCGGCATCGACTACTACATTAACGGGCCCACCAGCCCCCTGATGGAGCAGAAGTACCGCGAGCTCTACGGCGAGCCGCACATCGACGTCCCACAGGCCACCTCCGGCTTCGTGGACGAGGTGCTGGCCCACCAGTTCGGCGCCTTCGCGCGCTCGGTCCTCGACGACTTCGTGCACAGCTTCTCGCCGCAGAGCCACGTCTCGGCCGCCGTCGTGCCGGCCTCGCGCTGGCAGTTCCAGACCGTCTATCCGGTCTATCCGCCGGGCTTCACCATCCAGACGGCGGCGGTCGTCGACGCGCTCGGCGGACAGGGCCCGATCCACATGGACGTCGGGCTCGCCGAGGATCTGCGGGCCTATCAGCTGAACGGGGGCTCGACGCCGGGGCCGCTGCTCGGCGTGTTCACCCTGCTGGGCGTCGTGTGCTGCTTCTCCTGGTCCAAACGGGTCAAGGCGTCCGGGCTGCGGCCCGTGTGCCTCCTGATCACCCTGGCGGGCCTGGCTCCGCTCTTCGTCTCCGACCTCTTCCAGTACACGGTGCGCTATCAGCTGCCGGCGACAGTCATCCTGCCGGCCGCGGGCGTGATCGGGCTAAGCGCGCTGCTGCACCGGCCCGCGGAGGCGGAGACGATCGAGACGGTGGTGGTCGTTTACGGCGGCGTGCGCCATGTGTGGGCTGGCGTTCCTGAGGCGGGTGGGCAGGAGGGGGGCCTTTCGGCGGCGATCCCGGCGCACGATAGTGGAAATGGTGTAGGCAGGCGATCGGTCGGTTCCCGATTGGCGCCGGACCCTGCGGAGACGCCGCCGCCGACATCCTGGGCCTCGCCAGCTGGCGCGGTGAACGGGACCTCGGCCGCCCAGGCTGCGGCTCCGGCCCTGACGACGACAACGGAGGATCATGCGCCGGATCATGCACCGAACGCCGCGCACGCTGATCCGTGACCGCGCCAGCGCGCTCGTGCACGGCGACACCCTGCGCCTCTCGCTGTATGACGCCCCGTCGGGCGACCCCGGTCTGTTCGGCCCGGACAGCGTGGTCTGGCGCGTCCACGCCGACCTGCCCGGGATGCTGATGGGCGGCATCGCGGCGCTGATGCTGCAGACCCTGCATCCGCTCGCGATGGCCGGCGTCGACCAGTTCTCCGACTACCGGAGCGACCCGATCGCCCGGCTCAACCGCACCGCCCGTTTCGTCAGCGTGACCAGCTACGGCTCGACTCACGAGGCCGAGGCGGCCATCGCCCGGGTACGCCGCGTGCACGAAGGCATACGCGGCACCGCCCCGGACGGCCGGCCCTACGCCGCGGGCGACCCGCGCCTGCTGACGTGGATTCACGTCGCCGAGGCCGCCTGCTTCCTGCGTGGCTACGAGGTCTTCGGGCCGCGCGGCGACGCGTTGACCAGTGCCGATCGCGACAGCTATTTCCGCGAGGCGGCGACTGTCGCGCAACGGCTGGGAGCGGCCGACGTCCCTCGTTCGGCCGCCGAGGTGCGCGCCTACTTCGACGCCATTCGGCCGGAACTCGCCGTCACCGACGCCGCGCTCGAAGCAGTGCGGTTCTTCCGGTCGATCGACCCGAGCCCCGGCGTGCGTCCCGCGGTCCGCATCCTTATGGGCGGTGCGATATCGCTGCTGCCGCCTTGGGCCTCGGATGCGCTCAATCTGCGTCGAACGCGTCTAAGCACCGCACTCGTGTATCGGCCTGCCGCGCATGCGCTCGGCGCTGTCCTGCGCTACGCGACGCACCCTTCGCCGATAGTCACCACAGCTACGGCCAGAACACGGATACCGACGCAACGCGGGCTCGGCGCCGACGACCGTCACACGCCGCCGGGACGGCTCAAGACCCGCTCGCCCCGGTCCCGGTCCCGGTTCCACTCCCGCCCGACGGCGTGATGGACTGCTGCAGCAGCCACGACAGCGTCTGCAGTCCCTGCGGCACGGTCCAGTCCTCGGACTGCGGCGCCGCCAGGTTCTGCTGGCCCTGCGCGTCCAGGTAGCTCTTCATCTTCGCCGGGACCGGCGTGCCCGGCGCGATGTAGCCCATGCCGTCGATGATGAATCGCTCGTCGCCTTGGCCGTCAACGAAGAAGATCTCGTCGGAGTGGTCCAGGTCGTAGGTCAGCGGCTGGCCAGTGCGCCAGTTCACGCTCGGCGGGCTGCCCTCGGCCACCTTCTCGATGTCCACGCCGAAGTACTTCCACAGCGCCGCGATGTTCGCCGCGGACCCGGTCAGCGCCGACCAGTTCGCCGGGACCGGCTGGTAGAGCTGCCGGTACGCGGCCAACTGGGCCGGGGTGTCCCGGGTCGGGTCGATGGTGATGGTCAGGAACTCGACCCGGTCGCCCTGGCCGGCCGCGTCCGCCTCCCGCGCGGTCTGCACCAGGTCGGCGGTGTCCATCGGGCAGGTCTCCTGGCACAGCGTCATGGTGTCCGAGATCATCAGGACCTTGCCATTATAGGCGGCCAGCGAGGTGGGCCGGCCGTTCTCGTCCACCAGCGGCAGGTTCAGGATCCTGGCCGGCAGCGCGCCGCTCAGCTGGGTGCCGACGCTGGCCGGCGGCGCGGCGATCGCGCTGGAGGGCCACAGGAACAGCACGGCGCACACGGCTGCGGTCGCTGCTGCGACGACGACCAGCGGGATCGCCAGACCGAGGCGAGTGGCGGGTGTCTTCAAGGCTGTTCACCTTCGTTGGCTGTAGTGGCCGGCCGCGCTCCTTTAGGTGGCAGCCCGAGGGTAGCTCGCACGCCCGAGCGGCCCGGGCCCGGGGTACTGCCAGATGCATGACGCCCTGCTCGCGCACGGTACGACGCGGCGTCAGCAGGCGCGGTGGCGCGGGATCGGCCTGCTTGCCCGTAAGCTGCCCGACCGCTTGGATGGCGGGGTGATCGAGCGCGCCCGGGGCATCCTACACAGCCTGGCCCGATATGCACGTCGCAACCCGGTAACCGCGGTCTATCTCGCCATCCTGCTGATCCTGCATTTCTGGCTCAACGTCGTGCTCAGCTCCGCCTCCGCCGACCGTGTCGAGATGGCGGTGAGCACCAATCTCGACAACCTCCGGCACGACCCGGTCGGCTGCCTGCTCGGCAGCGCCCTGTTCTTCGACGGCTCCGTGACGCATATCGCCACGCTCTCCTTTGACGGCACGCTTATCACCCTGGTTCTCGGAATAGGTGTGGTGCTCGCGTGGCTCGAGCGCACCTATGGCGGCGTGCGTGCGTATACCGTCTTCGCGACGGGACACATCGGCGCGACGCTGATCGTCTCCCAGGTGATCCGATACGCATTGGCGCGTGGCTGGTACGCGCAGGACGTACGGCACGCCTACGACTTCGGCATCAGCTACGGCGCGGAGGCGGCTATGGCGGCATTCGCCTTCAGCCTGCGCCGATTCGCGGCGGCGGCCTGGGTCGTCTTCGTGATTGCCTGGCCGCTGTTCGGCGCCAGCCAGCTGACGCCGATCCCGGACTTCACCACCTGCGGCCACCTGATCGCCGCGGCGCTCGGCTTCATCCTGGCCGCGGCCGGACTGACGCGTGGGCGGATTGCGTGGCCCTCCGCCGTGCGCGCGCTGCCGATACCGACGTGAGCCTGGCCTGGCGCGGTGATGCCGGCCGCGGTGATCATCCGAGGCCTTAGACTCGCGGCATGCGTCTGCTCTTCGCTTCGACCAGCGGGATGGGCCACTTCAACCCTCTGGTGGCGTTCATCGACGCGGCGGTCGCGCGCGGCGACGAGGTGCTCGCGGTGGGTCCGCCGAAGCTCGAGCCGACGCTCGCGGCGCGCGGCCATGCCTACCGGATCGGTGCGGCGCCCTCGCAGGACGAGGTCGCGGCCTTCCGTGAGCGGATGGCGGCGGCTGCGCCCGATGAGGCCGAGGGCATGATCGACCGCGAGTACTTCGGGCGGCTGTGCACCGCCGCGATGCTGCCCGCACTGGAGGAGGCCTGCGACAGCTGGCGGCCGGACCTGGTCCTGCACGAGCCGTGCGAGTACTCGTCGGTGGTGGCCGCGGACCGGCGCGGCATCCCACATCTGCAGGTCGCGATCTCGCTGGCCCGGCTGGAGGCCGCGGTCCTCGCGAACACGGGCCCGGTCCTCGCCGCCTATGGCGACCACATCGCCGGCCGGCTCAAGGCCTCGGGCTACCTGACCCGCTTCCCGCCGTCGGTCGACCCATCGCCGTACCCTGCGACACGGCGCTTCCGTGAAGCGGCAATTAACAGGCTCATCAGAGTGGGAGAGGCAGGATTGCTGGAGGGCAAGCGGGTTGGCGGGAGCGGGCCGCTACCGGACTGGTGGCACGGCAGCGACGCACCGCTGGTTTACGTCACCTTCGGCACGATGGCGGGCGGCAGACCGGCTGGCGACGCGGCGTACCGTGTCGCGCTTGATGCCGTGGCTGGTCTGCCTTTCCGCGTGCTGATGACTGTCGGACGCGCGACCGATATCGCCGCGCTCGGCGATATCCCCGCCAATGTCCACGTCGAGCCGTGGGTAGCTCAGGCCGACGCGTTGGCCAGCGCCGCCGCGGTGGTCTGCCACGGCGGCTCCGGAACGACTTTCGGCACCCTCGCCGCCGGCCTGCCGCTTGTGGTCGTGCCGATGTTCGCCGACCAGCCGGCCAACGCCCGGCTGGTGGAGTCCGCCGGAGCCGGGCTGGCCGTGCCGCCCGGCGGCGTGTCCGACGGGCGCATCGCCGTCCCGGTCGCGACGGACGCCGCGCGCATCCGCCGTGCCCTCGAATCAGTGCTCTCCGACGCGTCGTACCGGCGGGCGGCCCAGCGGCTCGCGGCAGAGATGGCCGCCCTGCCGACCGCCGGCGAGCTGCTGGACGCGCTGCACGGCGAAATCGGCGCGCGCTGCTGAGCCGACCGGCGTCGGCTCAGCGCGGCACCGGGTTATAGCGGCGCCGGCTCACAGCGGGCACCGAGTCACAGCGGCGCCGACCCACAGCACCAACTGACAGCGGCCCCGCTTCACCCGCCCGGCAGCGCCCGCGACTTCGCCGCGCGCCGCGCCGCGTCGCGCCCCTCGATCACGATCCGGGCCAGCGCCGCGTCGTCGGCGTGCTTCGCAATGGCCTGTTCGGCGAGCAGGAAGAGCCGCGGCGAGGTGTCGCCAGCGGGGAAGAGCCGCTGCGCCAGCACGTGCTTGAGGAACCCGTCGTGGCTCGCCCACAGCGCCGGCAGCGCCTCGAAGTACCGCTCGGTGTAGGGCTCGAGCAGTTCGGCCTGCTCCGGCTGGCGGAACGCGTGCGCGATCTCGTGCACGCCCTGCACGTTCAGCGCCGCCGAGTCCCCGGCCGTCCCGGTCAGCAGCGCCCAGGCCGCCTCCTTGTGCGCGGCGTCGGGGATCGCCGCGCGGCAGGCGATCGCCGAGCGGCGGCCGGCGTCGGACGGGTCGCGTTCCAGCTCCGCCGCGATGCGCGTGTCGTCCACGCAGCCGGTGGAGGCCAGCCGCTGCAGCAGGGACCAGCGCAGGTCGGTGTCCACGACCAGGCCGGGGATCCGGGCGCCGCCGTCCAGCAGGCCGGCCAGCATGTCGAGCTGCTGCTTCGTCACCGCGGTGCGGCCGAGCAGCTGTGCCCAGGCCAGTTGGTGGTCGCTGCCCGGTGCCGCCTCGTGCAGCAGCCGCTCGGCCGCTTCGGCCAGCATGCCGTGGCCCTCGGCGGCCCACGCCGGGTCGCCCAGCGTGCGCAGCACCATCAGCGTGTACTGGTGCAGGTTCTGCAGCACCGAGACCGAGCGTTCCGAGCCCATGCCGCGCACGACCATCCGCACGAAGTCCGGCACCGCCATGTCCGCCTGCTGTGCCATGTCCAGCGCGTTCGTCCAGCACACCGCTCGCGGCAGCGACTCGTCGAACTCGGCGATCGACCCGACCAGGGTGGCCAGCGACCGCTCGTCGAATCGGAGCAGGGCGTATCCGAGGTCGTCGTCGTTCGGCAGGACCAGGTCGGCGCCGCGCACCCCGGCCAGTTCCGGCACCGGCGTGCGCGGCCCGTCCACGTCCACCTCGATCCGGTGATAGCGCCGCAGCGCCCCGTCGCGCCGCTCGTACAGGCCGATGGCGATCCGGTGCGGGCGCAGCGTCGGATGCTCGTCCGGAGCCTCCTGCAGCACGGCGAACGAGCGGTACGCCCCGGCGTCGTCGAGCTCGAAGTCGGCCCGCAGCGTGTTCGGCCCGGTGCTCTCCAGCCAGGCCCGCGACCAGGCCGACAGGTCCCGGCCGCTGGTGCGCTCAAGCTCCCGCAGCAGGTCCGCGAGCTCCGCGTTGCTCCAGGCGTGCCGGGCGAAATAGGCGCGCACCCCGGCGAAGAACTGCTCCCGGCCCACGTAGGCGACCAGCTGCTTGATCACCGACGCGCCCTTCGCGTAGCTGATCCCGTCGAGATTGCTGATCACCTCGCTCAGCGTCTTGAGGTCGTCCGAGATCGGGTGCGTGCTCGGCAGCCGGTCCTGGCCGTAGCCCCACGCCTTGCGGCTGTTGGCGAACGTGGTCCAGGCGCCGGTGTGCCGGGTCGCCTCCGCGGTGGACAGGGTGCCGGCGAACTCGGCGAACGACTCGTTCAGCCACAGGTCGCCCCACCACCGCATGGTCACCAGGTCGCCGAACCACATGTGCGCCATCTCGTGCAGGATCACCGTCGCGCGCATCTCCCGCATCGTGTCGGTGACCTTGGAGCGGAACAGGAAGTCCTCGGAGATGGTGACCGCGCCGGCGTTCTCCATCGCGCCGGCCGAGAAGTCGGGCACGAAGGCCTGGTCGTACTTCGCGAACGGGAAGTCGTCCTCGAACAGGCCGGTGTAGTAGTCCAGGCCGCTGCGGGTGATCTCGAAGACCTCGTCCGCGTCCAGGTGGCCGGCCAGCGACGCCCGGCAGCACACGCCGAGCGGGATGATCTGGCCGCGCGGCGTCGTGTGGCTCGCGCGCAGCATGGTGTACTCGCCCGCGGTGACGTTGACGATGTAGCCGGGCAGTGGCGGAGTCACGCCGAAGGACCAGCGGGCGGCGCCGGGGTTCCCTGCAACCGGCTCGGGCTCGGGCGCCGGCTGGTTCGAGATGACCGTCCACCCGGCCGGAGCCAGCACGGTGATGGTGAAGGCGCCCTTGAGGTCGGGCTGCTCGAAGTGGGCGAAGACCTTGCGCGCCTCGGCCGGGGCCAGGTTCGTGTACAGATACACCTTGCCGTCGAGCGGGTCGACCGCCCGGTGCAGGCCGGCCGAGTCGTTCACGTAGCGCAGCTCGGCCTCGACCCGCAGGGTGTTGTCCGCGGCGAGATCGGACAGCGCGATGCGGTCGTCGGCGAAGCAGGCGGCCGGGTCCAGCGCGGCGCCGTTCAGCGTGATCGCTCGGATCCGCTCCCGGTCCGCGATCAGGTCGATGAAGCTCGACCCGCCGGGTTGCGCGCAGTGGAACCGCACGGTCGTGTCGGAGCCGAAGACCTCCCCGCCCCGGGTGAGGTCGAGTTCGACATCGTAGCCGTCGACGCGTATCAGGCGCGCGCGCTCGCGGGACTCGTCCCGGGTGATCTCCGTCGGCATGTGCCGGGTCCTTTCCTGTTGCCGGCGTCCGCGCCGGCGCGGCGCGAAAGCCCGTTCTCCTGGAGCCGACACGCGTCGGCGCATGCTACGCGGTCCGGCGTGCGGCCGGCCGCCCCGCCCTCTATCCGACCGCCCCCGAGGCTCTCAGACGGCTGATCTCGTCGGGGGCGAACCCCCAGTCCCGCAGCGCCGCCGCGGTGTGCTGGCCGGGACGCGGCGCCGGGCCCTGCACCGCACCGGGCGTGCGCGAGAGGCGCGGCGCCGGGGAAGGCTGGCGCAGCCCGGCGACCTCGGTGAACGTCGCGCGCGCCGCATTGTGCGGATGCCGGTGCGCTTCCCAGGGGGAGAGTACCGGCGTGACGCAGGCATCCGTCCCGCCGAACTGCTCGGCCCACGCGTCGCGCTCCCGCGTGGCGAAGATCTCGGCGAACCTGTCCCGGGTCCGCGGCCAGCCGGCCCGGTCGTGCTGCAGCGCGGGATCGACCTCGCCGGTCAGGCCGAGGCCGTAGAGCAGCTGGGCGTAGAACTGCGGCTCGACCGCGCCGATCGCCACGAACCGGCCGTCGGAGCACGCGTAGGTCGTGTAGAAGGGCGCCGAGCCGTCGAACAGGTTCCGGCCGCGGTCCTCCTCCCACAGGCCCTGCGCGCGCAGGCCGTGCATCAGGGACGTGACGAGCGCGGCGCCCTCGGCCATCGCCGCGTCCACCACCTGGCCCCGGCCCGACGACGCCCGCTCGACCAGCGCCGCCAGCACGCCCACGGCCAGCAGCATGCCGCCGCCGCCGAAGTCGGCCACGTAGTTCGACGGCGGCAGCGGCGGGCCGTCGGCCGGGCCGAGCGGCTCGAGCGCGCCGGACAGCGCGAGGTAGTTGATGTCGTGCCCGGCGGCCGGCGCGAGCGGGCCGTCCTGGCCCCAGCCGGTCATCCGGGCGTAGACCAGCCGCGGGTTGCGGGCCAGGCAGGACTTCGGGCCGAGCCCGAGCCGCTCCATGACCCCCGGCCGGAACCCCTCCACCAGCACGTCGGCCCGGCCGGCCAGCCGCAGCGCGACCTCGGCGCCGGCCGGGTGCTTCAAGTCGACGCCCACCGAGCGCCGGCCGCGCCCGAGCGGCTCCGGCGGCGGGCCGTCCAGGGCCTGCTGAGGCCCCGGCACCGGTTTCCCGGCGCCGCCCGGCCGGTCGAGTCGCAGCACGTCGGCGCCCAGGTCGGACAGCACCGTGCAGGCGAACGGCGCCGGAGCGAGCGAGGCGAATTCGAGGACGGCGATCCCGTCGAGCGGACCCTGGGGCACGGGCCGAGCCTAGCCAACGCCGATCCGCTGCGGCTCGCGGGTCGCCGCGCGCCAAACCCCATAAAGCATTGCCACATGAAGCAATGACATTGGAAACTGCCGTTCGAAGTAGTCCACATGGAGCACAGTCGTACGAATCCCCGTCACACGAAGCCTTTCAGGCCGAGCCCGTGCAATTCGTCCACGATCTGCTTGACCCCGGCCGCCCGGGAGCGCGGCAGGACCAGCACCGCGTCCGCGGTCTCGACCACCACCAGGTCCTCCACCCCGACGGCCGCCACCAGCCGGTCGGAGGCGGAGACCACCACGCACGACTTGGCCTCGCGCACCAGGGTGGTCTCCGGCCGGCCCAGCACCACGTTGCCGGTCCGGTCGCACGGCAGCGCCTCGCCCAGCGAGTTGAAGTCGCCGACGTCGCTCCACGGGAAGTCCGCCGGCACTGTGGCGACCCGGCCGTCGGCCGCCGCGCCCTCCATCACCGCGTAGTCGACCGAGATCTTCTCCAGCCCGGGCCAGCGCTCGGCCAGCACGGTCTCCCGGTCCGGCCGGTCCCAGGCCGCGGCGATCTCGAGCGCCGCCGTACGCATTGCCGGTTTGCGCGCGGCCAACTCGGCCAGGAACGTGGCCGCGGTGAAGACGAACATCCCCGCGTTCCAGAGGTATTCGCCGGATTCGACATAGGCCAGCGCGACGTCGTGCGCCGGCTTCTCCTTGAACTCGCGGACCAGCCGCGCGCCGTCCGCCAGCGCTTCACCCGTGCGCAGGTATCCGTAGCCCACCTCGGCGCGTATCGGCCGGATGCCCACCGTGACGAGGTAACCCTCGCGGGCGACGGACTCAGCCGTCCGGATGACCTCGGTGAACCGTTCCTGATCCCCGATCAGGTGATCGGAGGCGAACACGCCGACCACGGCCTGCGGATCGCGCCGCGCGATCACCGCGACCGCCAGCGCGATCGCCGCGCACGAGTCGCGCGGGCTGGGCTCGACCAGGATGTTGGCCTCGGACACCTTCGGCAGCTGTCGGCTGACCGCCGCGGCGTGCGCCGTGCCGGTGACCACGTGGACCCGCCCCGGCGCGGAGACCCCGCCGAGCCGGTCCACGGTCGCCTGCAGCAGCGTGCGGTCGGTGCCGGTGAGGGGATGCAGGAACTTCGGATTCCCCGCCCGGGACAGCGGCCAGAGCCGGGTGCCGCTTCCGCCGGCCAGGACGATCGAATCCAGCACGGGCCACTCCCACAAGTCGCGGACGGACGAGACGCGCCGCGTCCGCCGCCGCTGCGCGGACACCGGCGTCCGCGGACGTCCTTGCACCATCCAGCCGGGCGGAACGCGTTGTCAAATCTGCGTCGACCCGCCTGAACGGCGAAGGCGGCGCGGTCCGGCGGCG